>NZ_JBICUB010000001.1:430593-1252964 GCF_043197935.1 Micromonospora sp. NPDC048930 | reverse complement strand
ACTTGGTCGTCTCGAAGGATCACGCGATGGCCGCCTCCTATCTACGCAACACGCCCATCACGGGCAAGTCGTACACCACTCCAGTGGACGCAACCCCGGCCGCAGCGCAACCGTCCCACGTCGATTGCTTCGCGACCCAGCACACGGGAGGCGCCGACAGCGACCGGCGGCAGCGTTCCTCGATCGCGGTGCACCTGGTGGCGCTGTGTGCGCGCATCGAGCGCGGCATCCCCGCCGGACAGGTGCAGCGATTGCGCCAGCGCGTCAGCGCCAGCGTCCTGCCCATACTCGGCATGGACGACTGGCCCCTGCTCACGCCGCCTGATCACTACGGGGAACTGACCGTCCCGGTGCTGCGGAACCTGCCTGACGACGAGTTTGTCCCGAGCCTCGCGGACTGGCCGGGCTGCGTCTGGTCCGCCTGGGAGCACCAACACGGCACAGTCCGGGTGTGGACCGACGCCCTGTTGGACGCCGGGTGATATTGGGCGCCCGGCCGCGCTCCATGGAATACCGGTCCTCACAGGTCCGTCGCCGCGGCCCCGCCGGGTCCGCCAAGGTCCGGCAGGCAGTGGACGGGCCACCGTACGTCCAGACCATCGTCGACCCCTCGACGCGTTGCCTTGGAGGCCACATGAGCCTGATCATCTGCCCTGGATGCGGCCTGGCCCACACCGACCGAGGCCTGCCGGCTGCGCCCGACCGGGCGGCGACGGGGGAGTGCGCGGCCGAGGCCGGGGTGGTGCAGGCCGCGTTCTACGCACCGGACCTGCTGGGCTGCAGGCAATATGTCGTCGATGCGTACGCGTGCCTGCATGCCGACCCGAGCACCCGGATCGGGGTGCAGACCACCGCGCTCTGCCTGATGACCATGGACCTCTACCTGGAGTGCGGGCAGCCGGTCTCGGAGGGGTCGATCATGCACCAGGAGATGATGCGGACCCGTCCGAACATCTTCACCCCCCTGGCGACACCGGATCTCGATGGAGTCCTGACACACCGGCACCTGCTCGAAGCGCCACCCAGCCAGTACGCGGCCCTGGCCGCAGAGTGGGCTCGCTCGGTGTGGGACGCCTGGTCGGACCATCACGCCCAGGTCCGGGCCTGGAACCATCTGCTCGTCCCGCACCGGGTCACCGGGCGTCCGGCGTGAACGAACGGCGTGTCCCGCGCGATGGATGTGAATTCATCCCCGCTGCCGGCCAGGGCCTCAACGTGATCTAGCGAGGAATCCCGGTCCTTCAGGGCCGGGAGGAATCGCGTCACGCGCCTGGACGTTTTTGGCTTTCGATGTATTCGCGGATGACGGTGAGGGGCGCTCCGCCGCATGATCCGGCGAAGTACGACGGTGACCACAGGTGGCCGTGCATGATGTGCCGGTTGATCCGGCCGGTGAACTCCTGCCGCAGGTAGTGCGCGGACACGCCCTTGAGTCGGTTGACCAGGGTCGAGATCGGCAGTTTCGGCGGGTAGTGGACGAGCAGGTGGACGTGGTCGTCTTCGCCGTTGAATTCCCGCAGTTGCGCGCCGAGTTTGTCGCACACGTCGGCCATGATCTGCCCGCACCGGGTGAGCATGGCGTCGTTGAACACGTCCCGCCGGTACTTGGTGACGAAGACAAGATGAACGTGCAGGTTGTAGACGAGACTACGACCACGGCGAACGTCCGGGTCTGGAGTCCATCGTGGTGACATAGACGAGATGGTACACTGTGGACGTGAAGATCGTGGTGCAGGTTCGGCTGTACCCGGACGTCGCCCAGGAGGCGGCGCTTCGGGCGACGCTGGACATGTGCAACGAGGCCGCGAACCTTGCCTCGGCTGAGGCATTCCAGCGACGGGTCTACGCGAAGCAAGCGCTTCAGCGACTCACCTACGGCCGCCTGAAGGCGATGGGCCTGTCGGCCCAGCCGGCGATCCACGTTGCCCGCAAGGTTGCCGGTGCGTACGCCACCCTGAAAGCCAACATCCGTGCCGGCAATCTCGGCCAGGCGGGGTCGAAACGCCGCCGCAAGGCCGAGTCGAAGCCGATCGGGTTCCGCCGCGACGCCGCGCAACCGTTCGACGACCGCTGCCTGTCCTGGCAGATGCAGACCCGCACAATCTCCATCTGGACCACGGCGGGCCGACAAGCCGGCATCCGCTTCGGCTGCTCAGAGCAGCAGTATGCAACCCTGGTGGCGCACCGGCGGGGCGAGTCCGACCTGGTGTGCCGCGACGGCAAGTGGTTCCTGTACGCCACGTGCGACATCCCGGATGTCGAGGTGAAAGAGCCTGACGGGTTCCTCGGTGTTGACCTGGGCATCGCGAACATCGCCACCACCAACGACGGCACCCGACACAGCGGCAAGGGCTTGAACCGGGTGCGCCACCGTAACCAGCGGCTGCGGGCCAAACTTCAGCGCGTCGGCACCAAATCGGCCAAGCGGCTGCTGAAGGCCCGCCGGCGTAAGGAAGCCCGGTTCGCGGCCGATACGAACCATCGCATCGCCAAGCAGATCGTGACCGAGGCTGAACGCACCGGCTGCGGTATCGCCCTGGAGAACCTCACGGGCATCCGCGACCGGGTACGGCTCCGACGGCCCCAGCGGGTCACTCTGCACTCGTGGGCGTTCCACCAACTCGGCCAGTTCATCGCCTACAAAGCGACCCGGTCCGGGATAGCTCTCGTTCACGTGGACCCGGGGTACACCTCGCAGGGCTGCTCCGCCTGCGGGCACATCGCCAAAGCCAACCGCCCCAACCAAACCACCTTCCGATGCACGTCCTGCGGCTTCGCTGAGCACGCCGACGTGAACGCAGCCCGCAACATCGCCACACGCGGTGCTACGGACTGGGCAGCAGTCAGCCTGCCGCACGCGGCGTGACCGATGCAGCCAGCACCGACCACGATCTGCAAGCTCGGCCCCTTCAGGGCCGAGAAGCTGACAGAGGGAGGGAAGCCCGCCTCGGCCGGTAGTCGCCCACTCCCATGAATCGCACGTACCCCGCCGCCGGGACTTCGAAGCCATCCAACGACACGCTGGGTTAGTGCAGGTCGCGGCACGTCGCGCCACCGATGTCCGCTCGTCGACCGTCCGGACGCCGTCCGCCTGTGTCGGGCCCCCGCACGCCGCTCATGTTGCGATCGAGCCCTCTTCGTCGATGTCTGTAACGACAGTAGCCAGCACCGGCACGGGCGCAGGCAGGAACAGACCCGATAAGGAGTCTCGATGGGTATTCGTCGACCGCTCGCGCTCGGGACGGCGGTGGCCTTGGTTCTCGCAGTCAGTCCTTCGGTCGCCTCGGCCGTCGTTGACGTCGGCTCGCCGGGGATCGACCGGGTTGATACCCGCCGTACGACACAACCCGTGCGGCCCACCGACAGTCAGTTGGCGGCGGTGCGCGAGCTGGTTGCCGGCGCCGGCGCCGGCACGCGGGTCAGCTGGGACGGCCGGTTCGGTACGCCTCGCACGATCCGCAAGGACGGTGGCTGGCTCACCGGGCCGCGCCCGGGAGATTCCGTGTCAGTGGCCCGGGCCTTCATCGACGCCAACCGCGATGCGTTCGGCCTCACCGCGGCGGATGTCGCGTCGCTGACTGTCGTGCGGGACCACGAGCTGGTCGGTACCGGCACACATGTGGTGAACTTCGCGCAGACCTACGCGGGCCTGCCCGCCGTGCGCGGCGGGCGTCTCGGCGTGGCCGTGGCCAGCGATGGGCGGGTCCTCTCCTACGCCGGCAATTCCGCGCGCGGCGGGGCGTTGCTCGCGACACACACGCTTTCCGCGGCCCAGGTGCTGGAAGGTCTGGCCGGCAAGCTGGCCCCCGGTCTGGTCTACACGGCTCAGCCGGTTGGTGACCGGGCCGGCTTCCAGGTGTTCGCCAAGGGCCCCTTCGCCGCCGAGTCCTATGTCCAGAAGTCGGCGTTCCCCACCCGCGATGGCGCCCGGCCCGCCTACCGGGTGCTGTTCATCAAGGCCCTCGACGAGGCCTGGGACACGGTTGTTGACGCGGCGACCGGCGAGACGCTGTACCAGGCGTCGCTGGTCGCGCACGACGCCGAGGGCGCCGTCTACGAGAACTACCCGGGAGCCCCGGCCGGCGGCAGCCCGGTCATCAAATCCTTCGGGCCGACCGCCCAGTCTCCCTCCGGGTACGTCGACCCGACCGGGCTGACGGGCCTGGCGGGCCCGACGACGTTCGGCAACAACGCGAACACGTACGCCAACTACTCGAACTTCCTGGTTCCCGCCGACCAGGGGCCCCGGCCGGTGAGCCCGACGGCCCAGTTCAACTACCCCTACGAGGCGAACTGGGCGCGCAGCAAGGGCCAGTCCGTGCCGCCGTCCTACGCCCTCGATCTCAACCCGGCGGCGACCAACCTGTTCTGGCACCACAACCGCATCCACGACGAGTTCCGCGCGTTGGGCTTCACCGAGTCCGCCGGCAACTTCCAGGTCGACAACGGCGGCAACGGCGGGCAGGGCGGCGACCCGGTCCTGGGGCTGGTCCACGCCGGCGCGGCCACCGGGGGCGCACCCACCTACACCGGCCGGGACAACGCCTACATGCTCACCCTGCCCGACGGCATCCCCGCCTGGAGCGGGATGTTCCTGTGGGAGCCGATCAACGACAGCTTTGAAGGACCGTACGCGGACGGCAACTTCGACGCTTCCGTCATCGAGCACGAGTACGCGCATGGGCTGTCCAACCGGTACGTCAGCGGCGAGGACAACGCCCTCAACACCCACCAGTCCGGCTCCATGGGGGAGGGCTGGGGCGACTGGTACGCGCTGAACCATCTCTACGGCAGCAAGCTCGCCACCACCGCCGTGGTCGGCCAGTACGCCACCGGCAACACCGAACGCGGCATCCGCAACTGGAGCTACGACCAGAACCCCACCGGCTACGGCGACCTCGGATACGACCTGGGCGGCCCCGAGGTCCACTCCGACGGAGAGATCTGGACCGCCACCCTGTGGGACATGCGCAAGGCCCTCGTCGCCCGCTACGGCGAGACCACCGGCGGTGAGATGGCCGCCCGGATGATCACCGACGCGATGCCGCTGTCCCCGGCGGACCCGTCCTTCATCGACATGCGCGACGCCATCCGCACCGCCCTGGACAACCGCTACCACAGCCGCTCCGACTACGCCGCGCTCGTGGACGTCGTCTTCGGCGCGTTCGCCAAGCGGGGCCTGGGCCTGCACGCCGCCAGCGACGGCGGCGACGACACCGACCCCACCCCCTCGTACGAGCAGGTGAACCCGGCCGGTAACGGCACCCTGACCGGCACCGTCGTCAACGCCGCCACCGGCAAGCCGATCCCCGGCGCGAGGATCATGCTCGGCGTGTTCGAAGCGCGGGTCACGCCGCTGCGGACCTCGTCCGCGGACGGCGGCTTCTCCGCACCCGTCACCGCCGGCACCTATCCGGTGACGATCGCGGCTGACGGGTTCGGCGCCCGGACCTTCCCGGGTGTCAAGGTCACCGCCGGCAAGACCTCGGCGTTGCGGTTCGCCCTGCCGCCCAACCTGGCCTCGGCCGCCAACGGCGCCACCGTCGTCTCCGCCACCGCGACCGGCGCCGGGCGACTGATCGACGACACCGAGGCCAGCAGCTGGAAGGCCAGCGCGGGAACCGGGAACGCGGTGATCAAACTGGCCGCCCCGGCGCAGATCACGTCGGTCCAGGTCAGCGCCTTCGCCACCGCCCGATTCGAGGGACTGCGCGGGTTCACCCTGCAGACCTCCACCGACGGGACGAACTGGCAGACCGTCCTGACCAAGGCCGACGGGTTCGGCTACCAGACGCCCCGACCCACCGCGCCCGACCTGCACTACAAGCAGTTCACCCTGCCCAAGCCGGTGCAGGCGCAGTACGTGCGGTTCTGGACCGACAGTGCGCTCGGCGAAACCAAGACGGACGTGCAAACCGCCGAGCTGCAGGTGTTCTCGCAGACCGCCACCGGGGTCGAGCCGCTGCCGCCGTCACCGCCGGACGCGCCGGTGACCGAGACCGGACTGATCATCACGGGCAACCCGTCCACCGGCACGGCCGACGACGCCACGGGCGTGACCGCCACCGCCTTCAAGACCGCCTGCGCGGTGCCCGTGGCGCCGGCGCAGGGCGCGGACGGCTGGGTCACCAAGCTGCCGGACAGCTTCGGCGACGGCGCCCACGAGGCCTACGTACACAGCGACACCGCCACCCCGTACGACTTCGACCTGTACTTCTACGACGAGTCGTGCACCCTGCTCGGCTCGGCGGCCTCCTCCGCCGCCGACGAGTCCGGCACGATCCCCAGCGGCACCCGGTACGTCCTCAGCCAGCTGTGGCTGGGCACCGCGGTGCCGTTCACCCTCACCGCGACCGACACCAGATGACCTGACCACAGGTCAAACCGCTGCGGGGTGGTGGCCGCCGGACAGCGAAACGCCACCACCCCAACGCGGCCAGCGGGGGTCGCTCGACGAGATCCAAGGAGGGGAAGGCTGTGACCGGAACACGTACGAGGTGGGGCGGGCCGGCCCTCGGCGGCGTACTCGTGACGCTGGCGGTCCTGTCCGCGACGCCACACCCGGTGGCTGCCGCCGGGTCAGGCCCCGCGGACGGCGGTTCGCCGGATGCGGGGGCGCTGAGCGCGAACTGCGCGGGGTACCCGGGTGGCGCGACGATCTGCTCGGCGCAGGTGCCCAGCTTCGACGGCGCGCCCCTCGACGTGGACATCACACGGCCCCTGCCCGGCACCGGCGACACCCATCCGTTGATCGTCCTGCTGCACGGCTTCGGCAACGACAAGCACGAGTGGGAATCCACCTCAGATGCCGCCGACGGGGCGGACAAATACCACTGGAACAGCCACTGGTTCGCCGCACACGGCTACTACGTGCTCACCTACACCGCCCGCGGCTTCCGCGACAACGGCCCGCGGGCCAGCTACCAGCCGGCGACGCCGGCGGGCGTCGCGCCGACCTGCCTGCCGCCCGGCGGCTCGGCGTGTCCACCGGCGGGCACCATCCGGGTGAAGAACAAGGACGTCGAGATCCGGGACACCCAGTGGCTGGCCGCGCTGACCGCGCTCGCCTATCCCGACATCGACCGGGACCAGGTCGCGGTCAGCGGCGGCTCCTACGGCGGTGGGGAGAGCTGGCTGCAGGCCGCCGCGCAGGCGGGCAGCGAGTACTGGAGCGAATGGCCCGGCCTGCCCCGCCTGCGGCTGCAGGTTGCCGTGCCCAAGTACCCATGGACCGACCTGGCCTACGCGCTGATGCCCAACGGCCACCCCGGTGGACCTTCCCAGGCGCCCGCCGGTGAGCCGTACCGGGGCAGCGACCTGTACTCGTCCGCACAGGGGGCACCCGACACCCTCGGCGTCGGCAACCCCATCGGCGTCGCCAAGTCCAGCTACGTCGGTGGGCTCTACAGCCTCGGCACCGCCAACGGCGCCTTCGACGAGGGTTCCCCGAGCCCGCAGAGCAACGGTCCGGAGCCGTTCACCGCCTGGCTGGGCAGGGTCGACGCGGGGGAGCCCTACAGCGCGGCGGGCCGGGTGGACGACCCGACGATGGCGCAGGTCAGAACGGCGTTCAGCGGCTGGCACTCCGCGTACTACCAGCCCGGCTGGCGCACCGGCCGCGACGCCGGCCGCACCCCCGCGATCCTCTCGGTCTCCGGCTGGACCGATGACCTCTTCCCGCCCGTGGAGTCGTTCCGCATGTTCACCTACCTCAAGAGCCTGGACCGAGACTGGCCGGTCGCCGTCGTGGTGGGCGACATCGGGCACGCGCGGGCGCAGAACCCGCCGGGTGTCTGGCAGGCGATCAACGAACAGGCGTGGCGGTTCCTGCAGGCGAACATCACCGGCAGCCGACCCGCGCGCACCACGGTGTCCAGCTACCCCACGCGGTGCGGGGACGCGGCGACCGCGGCGGACGAGATCAGCGCGAGCAGCCCTGCCGCCCTCGCCAAGGGCACCCTCGTCATCGACTACAACGGTTCGGTCCTCCTGCCGCCTACGTCAGGGGCCACCGATGCGGACGCAGCCGCCACCGACGCCGTCGCTGGCGGCGCCATCACCTCCACCAGCGGCGGCTGCCGCAGATCCGCCCGGCTGGTCACCTCCCCGAGCGATGGCTACACCGCCATTTCGCAACCGCTACCGGCGGAGCAGACTCTCGTCGGGATCGGCCGTGCTGAGGCCCGGTGCGCCGCGACGCCGGGCGCCACCACCGCGGTGCTGGCCGCACGGGTGTGGGACGTGTCCCCTGACGGCGCCGTGCTGCTGGTCAGTCGAGGCGTCTACCGGTTCGACTTCACCAGCTACGACGCCCGCACCGGCATCGTCCAGGTGCCGCTGTACGGCAACCATTGGACCTTCCCCGCCGGTCACCGAATCCGGCTGGACCTCGCTCAGGTCGACCAGCCGACCTACCGGCCACCGAACACGGCGGTGACCGCGACGCTCGACCTCTCCGCTACCCGGCTCGTCCTGCCGGTCCGACAACAAGCCACCACCACCATCCGTTAGTCGAGCGGAGTGCGGGCTCAGCGGCCGCGGTGGACGCGGATCGTGCGCGTCACGGCCCCATCGGCGGCTGGCGGCTGGTCTCCGTCACCTGGCCGCCGTCGTGGCGGCGCCGGTCAAGACGATGGGGCGATGTCTTCCGTCTCTCATCCGCGTCGTCGTTTTGCCCCGGCGCTCAGCTGGGCTTACTCGTGTCGTTGGTGACCGCGGTGCTGCCCGCATCGCCGGTCGTCGCAGCGCCCAGCCTGGCCGCGGGAGGCCAGCGCCCCGAGACTGCGGCTCGACTTCACCTGGCAGCGATGAGTTTCGGCGGCTTGACCAGTCAACCAGTCGCATCGAGACCAACCGGAGGTGTAGGTCGTGCGAAAGATCGTCGTGACCGAGTTCTTGTCCCTCGACGGGGTTGCCGAGGCCCCAGATAGTTTCTTCACCGCCTGGGACGACGTGGTGGACGCCAACATTCCCCGTGCGATCGCGACACAGGACGCCGTCATCCTCGGCCGCCGTAGCTACACCGAGTGGGCGCAGTTCTGGCCGAGCAGCCAGATCGAGCCATTCGCGACATTCATCAACGGGGTTGCGAAGTATGTCGCGACATCGACGCCCCTTGACCGAGATTGGGCCAATACGACGGTGATCGACGGCGAGCTGGTCGAATTCGTTCGGGATCTCAAGCAGCAGCGCGGAGGCGATATCGGTGTCCACGCAAGTATCTCGGTCGCGCAGGCGCTGCTCGCCGCCGACGTTGTCGACGAACTTAGGCTCGTGATAGCGCCGTGTATCGCCGGCCGCGGACGACGACTCCTCGACGGCTTGCCCCCGCTTCGGCTCGAGTCGATCCGAAGCGAGACCTCACCGACTGGCTATCTGCTCGTCGACTATCGCGTTGTTCGTCGGAGCTTGGAAAGCACCGTCTTGACATCAGTAGGCGCGGTGTCGTGACATGAGGAAGGGCCTTCGGTACGAGCACCGGTGACGAAACCTCTGCTCATCGCCCGAAGGCCCAACCATGTCCTTCTACCTGTCGCCGGCCACGGCGCCTCCCTCCTCCGGCCAACCGGTCTGGGACTGCGCGGCCTCCTACATCGTGGCCCGGTATACCCCCGACCCGATGCAACTGACCGCCACGGTCGCCCGCGCCGCCGGGTGACATCGCGACCGTGACCGCGACGGCGACGACCACCGCGCTGGAGGATGATGTCTCCGACAGCACCGGCCAGGTCACCCTCGGCGAGGCGATGCACCCGGCGTGGTATCTGAGATCTCCAATTCGGCCGGCAGTCTTGTAGCATGCGGCGGACGACGGGCGGCAGCCGGAGCGCGGCTCTGGCATGACTCGGCGGGCACTGCCGGGTCGGGCGGCCACGGCGCCGGTCAGGCCGGGGCCGGAGTGAGAGAGGAACCTGCTCGGCGTGTTCCAGGAACCGGACCGGACCAGGATGACCGGCGGAAACTTAGTTGGCGGGGCGCAAGGTGCCGCGGGCCGGGTGCCAGGCGCTGACCCGCCGGAGGCATGGGACGCGGAGCTGGCCAAGGCCGTGCGGCACGTCGCCGTATTGCGCACCGGATTCTACGTTGTCGTGCTGCTGATCGCGCTCGGCGGCCAGGTTTCCGGGGCGATGGAACGGCTCGGCATGCCGTGGTACGTGGCCCTTCCCGCCGTTGGGGCGTTGGAGCTGGGCGGCGTCGTGGTGCTGGCGAACGCCGACGTACGCCGTCGACTAGGCGAACGGGCGATCCTGTCCCGGGTGCTGTCGGCCGGCATCGCCGCCGCTGCGGTCGCCTTCAACTGGCTGGCTCATCGCAACCACCTCGAAGGCGGTTTCTACGCGGGCATGTCCCTGCTCGGTTATCTGGTGTGGTTGATGAACACCGAGAACCAGCGGCGGGACCGGCTGCGCGCCAGGCAGCAGCTGCCACCCACGACGCCGGCGTACGAACCGGTCGGGCACTGGTTGCGACACCCGTGGCTGACTCGCCGTGCCCGCTCGCTGGCCAAGGCCGACCCCGGTCTCGGGCTGTACGGCTCGCTCGACGCGGCCCGCGCGCAGATTCGCGCCGAGCGGCGGCAGACGGCGCTCAGTAAGGTGTTGCACCGCAAGATCCGCCGAGCGCTGGACGCCACCACCGCGAACATCGCTGTGGGGGTGTATGACCTCGACGAGATCGCCCGGCGGCTGGCCGAGCAGGCGGACTACGACGGGCTCACCGCGCTGATCGCCGCGGATCTGGCACCTGCTCGCGTGCTGGCCGGGAACCTGCCGTCGGGCGGCCGTCGCCGGCGGTGGCGTCGGGCCGGTCAACCTGACCCGGTCGCACTAGCCTCGGCCGCGCGGCTGCTCACCCACGCTCCCGAATCTTTCACCGTCGCGGCCCCGCCGGACGCAGCCCCGGCGGGCACGGCCCCCGAAGCCCCTGCGGCGGGCACAGCGTCCGGCGGCTCAGCGCGGCCGGCTGCCGGGGACGTCGTTCCAGAGGTGAACGCCACTGAGCAGGCGGGAGACGTTGTCGAGCGACCGGGGTCGGAGCGATCTCGGGCGGCGACGCCGGACGGTACCGGCCGCAAGGTGGAGCGATCCGACACGGGCCAGCCGACCTCGACCACAGAGCAATCCGACGCGCCCCGGACCTCCGACTGGGCGGCGCTGCACGCGGAACTCGCCCCGCTCCTGCCCGCAGCCGCACCGCGCCGAACGCCGCGTAACACACCAGACCGGTCGGCCGCCAGCAGGGCGGAGGCACCGGCGACCACGGACGCGCCAGGCTCCGCCGCGGAGCCGGGCGCCACCGGACCGTCGGCAACGACCCGCAGCGCGGCACCGACGCCGCGAACTGCGACGGGACGGGCACGTGTGGCTCGAAGCGACGACTCGGCGGACGAGCCGATCGCGGCAGCCACACGAGAGTTGCCCCTGGTGGCCGGGCGGGACCTGCCGGACCTGGTAGACGCTGCGGCCAGCCGTACCACACCACCCGTCGTGGTCCCCGACGCCGTAGAAGGGTCCACCGAGCAACGATCAGCGTCGCGACCTCGGCAGCGTCGGCGGGACGACGCGGACCCGCGACCGGGCCCGGAGACCGCCCGGCGTCGGTCGAACACCCAGTCGGCCGAGGCCGGCCGGCGCTGACCGAAGATCCTCAACGCCTGATCTACGAGTACGTGGTCGAGGTAGAGGGATCGATCCGTCTTGTCGTGGCGCCCCGCCCGTCGGCAGCGGTGCCGCTTTCGTCGGCGAGGCAGCTGTCCCCCTGTTCGACGTCGCCGGACTTCGCCGGGGTGCTCGGGGCGGTGGTGCCGGACTGCCTCTGGTCGCTCCGGTGCCTGCTGACGCCCAGGAGCCTCGTCTGATCCGGCGCGTGTGACCGAGGACGAGGCGTAGAAGGTCCTTTGGGAGGATCTTGGGTACGTCGGTGCGGTTGGTTAGCATGCCCGGCGATGATGACGATCTTTCGCTCCTGGCGGTTACGCCGCGCCGCCCGTCGACACTTCGGCTGGCAGAGGCTGCGCGACACGCAGATGCGCGCGATGCGTGCCCTGCTCGCGGGCCATGACGCGCTGGTCGTCCTGCCGACCGGGGGCGGGAAGTCTGCGGTGTACCAGGTTCCCGCCACGCTGCTGCGCGGCCCGACGGTGGTGATCTCACCGCTACTGGCCTTACAGCAAGACCAGATCAGCAACCTCAACGAGCGCGACGATCCGGTGTTGCGGGCGGTTCGGATCAGCAGTGCGGAGAGCCAGAGCAAGCAGGAGGCCGCGCTGGCCGAGCTGCGCTCGGGTGCCGCGAGGTTCCTGTTCATCACGCCTGAGCAGCTCAGCGCGCCGGAACGGCTGGCCCAGGTCCGCGCGCTGCGCCCAGCGCTGGTGGCGGTTGACGAGGCGCATTGCATCTCGTCGTGGGGCCACGACTTCCGCCCCGACTACCTTGCCATCGGTCACCTCATCCGCGGCCTGGGCAGACCGCCCGTCGTGGCACTGACGGCCACGGCGTCGCCGCCGGTGCGGGATGACATCACCATGCGGCTCGGCATGCGCAAGCCGCGGCTGGTCTTGTCCGGGCTGGATCGCCCGAACCTCTTCGTGGCGGCGACGCACTGTCCCAGCGAGGACTACCGCTGGCGCAGGTTGCTCACCCTGCTCAAGGAGGCCGACCCTCCCGGCATCGTGTACGTACCGACCCGGCGTGCCGCCGAGGACCTCGCGCAACGGCTGTCCGACGCGGGTTATCCCGCACAGGCCTACCACGGCGGCATGGCAGCCGGACTACGTCGGAGCCGCCACGAAGACTTCCTCGCCGACCGGGTGCCGATCATGGTCGCCACGTCGGCGTTCGGGATGGGCATCGACAAGCGAAACATCCGCTGGGTGGCACATGTGGCGCTGCCCGATTCACCGGACAGCTATCTCCAGGAGATCGGACGGGCCGGGCGCGACGGTGAACCGGCCCGGGCGTTGCTGCTCCACCGAGCCGAGGACGTTGCCCTCCAACGCTTCTTCAACGGTGGCGCACCTGACCTGGACGAGCTGCGAACGGTCGCCGCCATCCTGCATGACGGCCCGGTGACACGCACCACGCTGGCCAAGGCCACGGGCCTGAGCCCGCGCAAGGTCGCAAGCCACATCAGCTTGCTCGAGCAGGTTGGGGCGATGACGACGGGGCCGAGAGGCGAACTGAGGAGCGGCCCGTATGCCCCACTGCCCGACCAGGCGGCGCGGGAGGCGCTGGCCGAGTACGGCCGCTACCAGGCCGGGCAGCGCTCCCGCACCGACATGATGCGCCGCTTCGCCGAAAGCCGTGGCTGCCGGATGCAGTCGCTGCTCGGCTACTTCGGAGAGCAGCTGAGCCGACCCTGCGGCCACTGCGACAACTGCCAGGGCGGCACCTCGGAGGCACTCCCCGTCGACGGCCCGTACCCGCTTCACAGCATCGTGCGGCACCCCAAATGGGGATCAGGCATGGTCCTCGGGTACGAGAAGGACCGCATGACGGTGCTCTTCGACGATGTCGGCTACAAGACCCTGTCGGTGTCTGTCGTGCAGGCGCAGGGCCTGCTGGCGCTGGAGGCGAATCCCCGGTGAGGACAGCTTCCCGAGCGACACCGTGTATGCCGCACGGTAGCAGCGCGGCTGCAGGCTGCTGTGGAGCTGAGGCTCGGGGAGCACTGCGCTCGCAGTCGCGTGACCCGCGCTTGAAGAACTCTGCCTCACCGCGATCCCTTCCTCAACGAGGTCTCCGCCGCCTACAGCTATCCCGCGTCTCGATGGCGCAGCCGTGCCAGGTCCGGCTCGCTGAATTCTCGCCGCGAGAGCCGGAAGGGGCGTCCTCATGCCTGGCCACGCAGATGGCGAACCTGCAAGCGGAAAACGCGCGGCTCAATGATCACCTTGAGCTGTACCGGCACGGGGTTCCCCCGAGCACCGACACGGCGGCCAAGCTACCGCCAGCCGAGCAGGTCAACGTGTGGTCGGGCCGCCTGTCGCGGGCCGACCACACACCCAACCGGGACAACCCCGGACGGTCGGCGCAGGCGGAATATCCTCCACGCGCGCCATTGATCGACCAGCTTGAGCTGCGGGTCCGTCGCATCGTGTGGACGGCGGGGGAGCGGCCTTGAACATCGTGCCGCAGGACCGGCTGGAGCGGTCGAGAGAGCCCTGAGGGAAGGTGGCAGTGATCTCTTCGGACCCGCATCCTCCTAGGATGCTCAAGGCGGTGTGGTCCACGCCCTATTCGAGCAGGAACGAGAGCATTCGCGAAGGCTAAGCGGTGTCTCGACACGCTCAGGACCAACGGATTACACGATCAACGTTCAATGACGCGGGACTAACCAGCCTCAACGCGTGGCTGCGCCACGCCGTGCATGCTCGGGGCCATTTCCGTCACGAGTGGTCCGCGTTGACGGGCTCCCGCGCCCCGGGCGATGTGGTGCGCCGCCGTCGAGATGCGTGACGGCGGGTCCGGTCGCTGACGGGCCCCGCCCGTCGTACCTGCCGGACACGGTGTTACTGGCCGCTGCCCCGAGGCTGCCGGCCGCCGTGGTCATGGCGAGTCTCTCGCGTCCCGCTCCGGCCAGGTTGTGACGCGCCGTTGTATCAGGTGCTGGCAGAGATGGGATGCCATCCGCTGGTATCGACCGTTGGCCGCAGCAGATCGACCGCTCGTCGCGTGGCACCTGGCCTTAGCCGCTGGGCCGGCCATAGCGTCAGATAGGACGTCCTATGTCCGATGTCGATAGCTCGGTTGCCGATCCAGGAGGGAGACCGATGCGCCGAACAGTTGTCTGCTCGGACGACGTCCACGCCCGGCGGTGACGGCCATCCGCGCCTTGGTGGCCGGTCCTGCGCGACCCGGGCAGCCGAAGGCGATGCGGCCGGCCTACGACTCCGGGGACCACCTGCACCGCCAAGGATGCGGGCCGCCAGGCCATGGCCGCCGCGGTGGACCTCCGAGTGCTCCAGCCGTGACTACTCAACGGCGTCCGAGACACCGGCGGTGCCGCTGGTCCTCCCTCACCGTCCGCACGTCCCATCCAGCGAAAGAAGGTGGCAGTGTCCAGTACCACCCACAAGGCCCGCGCGCCCCGGACGGCGATCGTCGTCGGTTGCGCCGCCCTGGTCGCAAGCCTGGCCGGCGCCAGCGTCCCATCAGCCCTGGCGGCGCGGGCACAGACCGATCAGGGCGCACAGTGCGAAGGATCGGTGCCCTTCACCGCCGGAACCGAGGGATACAACGCCTTCCGCATTCCCGCGATCGTCGCCACCCGGTCCGGCACGCTGCTGGCCTTCGCCGAAGGGCGACTGGCCTCACTCAGCGACGCCGGCAACATCGATCTCGTGCTCAGGCGGTCGACCGACGGCGGATGCACCTGGGGACCCCTGCAGGTGGTACACGACAGCGGCCCCAACACCGCGGGCAACCCCGCCCCCGTGGTGACCGCGACCGGGCGGGTCGTGCTGCTGTCGACGTACAACGGCGGGACCGCGTCCGAGGCGGCGATCATGCGCGGCGAGGTGCCGGCCGAGCAGAGCCGGCGGGTCTTCGTCCAGCACAGCGACGACGACGGGGCGAGTTGGTCCACTCCGCGCGAGATCACCGCGCAGGCCAAGGCGGAGAACTGGCGTTGGTACGCCACGGGTCCCGGCCACGCGATCCGGCTGGCCATCGGCGCGCACCAGGACCGGCTCGTGGTCCCGGCCAACCATTCGATCGCACCACCGGCCGGCTCCGCCGACACCGGCACGGAGGCCAAGTACTACGGCGGGCACCTGCTCTACAGCGACGACGCAGGGGAGAGCTGGCGCATCGGTTCGGTCGACGACAACCCGAACGGGTACGTCAACGTCAATGAGTCCACGGTGGCTGAACTGCCCGACGGTCGCCTCTACGTCAACACCCGCGAGCACAACGGCAGCGCGCCGGGCAACCGCGCAGACGCATACAGCCGCGACGGCGGCCAGACCCTGGAGCTGCCGCACCGTCCCCAGGCCACGCTCGTGGCGCCGGTCGTGCAGGGCAGCGTCCTGCAGCTGACCGGGGCAAGCAACCAGCTGCTCTTCTCCGGCCCCGCGGACCCGACCAGCCGCGCGGCGCTGACCCTGCGGGTGAGTACCGACCACGGCGCGACCTGGCGGCCGGCGCTGGCACTGTCCGGTCTCCCCGCCGCCTACTCGGACCTGGTCCAGCTCGATCCCCACACGGTTGGCGTGCTCTACGAGACGGGCAACTTCGGGGCGAACGAGACGATCACCTTCCGGCGGGTCCCGATCGCTCAGCTTCGACCGTGACCACCGGTCGCGAACCTCCATCATTGGACCGGCGCAGCCGGTGATCCCGGCACGGGTGCCGCCGCCTTGCGCGGCGGCACCCGCGCGCCGGCGTCACGGCGAATCCTTCGTGATGCTCCAGCCGCCGTCCACCAGAAGACTCGCCCCCGTCACGTACGACGCGTCGGCGCTGGCTAGGAAGGCCACCGCGGCGGCCACCTCCGCCGGGTCGCCGAGGCGGCCGAGGACCGTCGCCGCCGCGGCTCGCTCCCGCGCCTGCGCGCCCAGCCCGCGCCAGGCGTCGGTGTCCACCGGCCCGGGCAGCACGGCGTTCACCCGCACGTCAGGGCCGTACTCCGCGGCGAGCTGCCGGGTCAGGGCCGCCAGCCCGCCCTTGCTGGCGGCGTACGC
Organism: Micromonospora sp. NPDC048930; assembly: GCF_043197935.1. Lineage (NCBI taxonomy): Bacteria > Bacillati > Actinomycetota > Actinomycetes > Micromonosporales > Micromonosporaceae > Micromonospora > Micromonospora sp. NPDC048930. The sequence continues at coordinate 1,236,283 of NZ_JBICUB010000001.1, read as the reverse complement.
GGGGCTGCCTGGAAGCCCGAACAGGGCGTGCACGCTCGACGTCACGACGACGCAACCGCGACGTTCCCGCAGGTCGTCTGCGAAGGCCCGGACGCCGAGATAGAGCGCGGTGAGGTTGACCGCGAGCACCCGGTCCCAGGCCGCCGGGTCGAGCTCGTGCGCCGCGCCCGCGTGCTGCACGAAGGCGTTGCTGTGCAGGATGTCCAGCCCGCCGAACTCGGTACGGACCACCTCTCGGGCGGCCCGCCAGTCCGACTCGGCGGCCACGTCGCAGTGGACGTAGCGGGCGGCGCCGCCCGCTTCGCGGATCTGCGCGGCGACGCGGGCGCCATGCTCATCAGCGACGTCGAGCAGCAGCACGGATGCTCCCTCGGCGGCCAGCCGGCGCGCGCTCGCGGCGCCGATCCCGCGGGCAGCGCCGGTGACGGCGGCGACTCGCCCCGCGAAACGGCCGGGAACCGCCTCCGTCACCTCCGGAGCACCGCGACGCCGCGGGGAGCGAGCGACACGGCCTCGACCGCACGCTCCCGGTTGCCGAGCAGATCGACCGCCGGCGCCGGCAGCGCGACCGTGACCGACTCGGCGCCGTGGTTGAGGAGCAGGAGGTACGACCGGTCCGGGCCGTGCCGGACGACCGCCTGCAGCCCTGCGGGCAGGCCGGGCAGCACCGGCTCCACGCCCGCTCCGCCACGGATGCGGTCGAACAGCGCGCGCATCGTCGCCGGCTCCGGCCGGGTGGCCAGGTACCAGGCCACACCGGCGCCGTACGAGTGGCGGGTGACCGCCGCCCGGCCGGCCAGCTCGCCGCCGGCGAAGGTGGCCACCACCTCGGCTCCCTCGGTCTCGATCCATTCCGACCACACGGTGCCGCTGTGCCGCTCTCCCGCGATGTCCAGCTCGATCGTGCCGCCCGCCGGCACCGGCCAGAACTCGTCGATGCGCAGCCCCAGCACGTCTCGCAACGGCGCCGGGTATCCGCCCAGGTACGCGCGGTCGGACTCGTCCACGATGCCGGAGAAGAACGACACCACCAGGTGCCCGCCGCCCTCGACGTAGCGACGCAGGCGGGCGGCCACCTCGGCGGACATGAGGTACAGGTTCGGCACGACGACGAGCCGGTAGCCGGACAGATCCGCGGTCGGCGGTACGACGTCGCAGGTGACGTGGGCGTCGAACAGCGGCGCGTAGTGCGCCCGGTGGGTTTCCAGCAGGTCGAGCACGGCCGGGTGGGCGTCCGACTCCAGCGCCCACCAGTTGGCCCAGTCGTGCAGCAGCGCGACGTCGGCGCGTACCCGCGTGCCGGCCAGTTCGGCGACCCCCGCGATCTCCTGCCCGAGCGCCCGGATCTCGCGATGGGCGCGGGTTCCGGTACCGCCGTGCGGCACCATCGCCGAGTGGAACTTCTCGGCGCCGCCGACGGCCTGGCGCCACTGGAAGAAGAGCACGGCGTCCGCGCCCTGCGCCACCGCCTGCCAACTCCACAACCGCATGAGCCCCGGCGGCTTCGGCGCGTTGCGCTCACGCCAGTTGACCGCGCTGGGCGCCTGCTCCATCAGCAGCCAGGGCTGACCGCGACGCGCCGAGCGGATCAGGTCGTAGCCGAACGCGGCCTCCACGTGAGCCCGCGGATCGTACGGGTCGGGATAGCTGTCGAGGCTGACGACATCCTGCTCGGCGGCCCACCGGTAGGAGTCGATCGGCTTGTGGACCAGGCCGATGAAGTTCGTCGTCACCGGCACGTCCGGGGCGAACCGGCGCACGATGTCCCGCTCGGCGAGATAGCAGGCGAGGATCGCGTCGTTGCTGAACCGGGCGAAGTCCAGCTTCTGGGCGGGGTTGGCGAAGGTCGGCGCGGTGCGCGGCGGCAGGATGTCCGCCCAGTCGTCGTAACGCTGCGACCAGAACGTCGTCGACCACGCCTCGTTGAGCGCGCCGATGTCGCCGTACCGCTCGCGCAGCCAGCGCCGGAAGTCCTCGGCCGACACGTCGCAGTAGCAGGCCCGCACGTGGCAGCCGTATTCGTTGCCGATGTGCCACAGCTTCAGCGCCGGATGCCCGGCGTAGCGACGGGCGAGGTGCTCGACCAGCCGCCCGGCGTACTCCCGGTACACCGGGCTGGACGGGCAGTACTGCTGCCGCCCGCCGGGCCACAGCCGCACCCCGTCGACGCGTTCCGGCAGCACCTCGGGGTGGTGCCGGGACAGCCAGGGCGGTGGGGAAGCGGTCATGGTGGCGAGGCTGGCTCCGATACCGGCCTCGGCAAGGTTGTCCATCACCCGGTCGAACCAGCCGAACTCGTAGGTGCCGGGACGTGGCTCCACACTTGCCCAGGAGAAGATGCCGACGGATACGAGCGACACTCCGGCATCGACCATGAGCTTCATGTCCTCGACCCAGACGTCCTCGGACCACTGCTCGGGGTTGTAGTCCCCACCGAACATGATCTTCGGCATGGTCATGCCGCACTTCCTCTCGCTGAGTTCGGTCGGCCGCTCGCACCCGACCACGACCAGGACATGGGATGTCCCGCGCTGCCGGGACAGTATGGCGACCTGCAGGCCGCGTCAAGCGACCTTGTCCTCGCGTCATCGATGCGCGTATTGTCATCCGCCAGATGACATCCCACGTCCTACGTATCCGACTCGGCTGATGCATCCGGTCGCCCGGAGCCATCCCGTGTGGACAAGGGGCGCACGACTCTCACGGAGGGTGCGACGACATGAACGATGGGTATCCGCCGGAAGGTCCGACCGGCTCAGGCCGCCGCTACCGTGGCTTCGGGGCGGTGCTGATCCTGGCCGGCGTCGTCTTCAGCATGCTCGGCGGCCCCGCGAGCGCGGAGCCCGCCTCGACGGGTCCGAGCACGGCGGCCGGCGAAAGCCAGACCAGCGAGCCGTACGTCGACGAGCAGGTGCTCTACCAGCGAGGCGACTTCGGATACGCCTGCTTCCGCATTCCGGCGGTGGTGCGCGCGCAGAACGGGATGATTCTGGCCTTCGCTGAGGGGCGGGTGAAGGACTGCGGCGATGACGAGGACATCGACCTCGTGCTGCGCCGCTCCGCCGACGGCGGCCGGACCTGGGGACCACTGCAGGTGGTCTCCGAGGGCAACGGCGAGACCCACGGCAACCCGGTGCCGATCGTCGACCGGACCACCGGGCGCGTCGTGGTGGTGACCACGCACAACGGTCCGCAGCCGTGTCCCAACGGCTGTGACCGCGACCCATGGGTGCAGTTCAGCGACGACAACGGGGCAACCTGGTCGGCCGCCCGCGAGATGACCGAGGGCAAGCGGCCGGAGTGGAACTTCTGGTACGCCACCGGCCCGATGCACGGGATCCAGCTTCAGCGGGGCGCGCACGCGGGCCGGCTGGTGGTCGGGGCGAGCTTCGAAAGCTGGGACCGGGTCGGCAGGCACGTCTACGGCACGCATCTGCTCTACAGCGACGACAGCGGGGTGACCTGGCACATCGGTGCGGAGACGTTCCGCGACGACGGAGCGGTCATCGCGCAGGAGGTCACCGTCATCGAGCTCACCGACGGGCGCATCTACGCGTCGGCCCGCGAGCGCGGCACCGACCCGGGCAACCGGGCGTACGCGATCAGCAGCGACGCCGGCGAGACGTGGGACGCATCCTTCCGCACCATGCCGGAGCTGGCCACGACCGACGTCCAGGGCTCCCTGCTGCGATTCAGCGATGACCGCATCCTCTTCTCCTCACCCCTGCACCCCAGCGCCCGCGAGGCGATGGGCGTCCGCTCGTCGTACAACGAGGGGCGCAGCTTCGAGACCTGGAACGAGGGCAAGGTCTTCTACTGGGGTCCCTCGGCCTACTCCGACCTGCTGCGCCTCGACGGTGACGAGGCGGCGCTGATGTACGAGGCCGGCGCGGTCAGCCCGTACGAGACAATCCGGTTCGCCCGGTTCAACGAGGCGTACCTCGATACGCCGAACGGCATCCCGCCCGGCATTCCCGCACCGCCGGCGCCGGGGCCGCAGACGCCCGACGAGTCACCGTACGGCAACGCCGCCTACGTCCGGGGTGGCGCCCAGGTCACCGACGGCCGCTTCGGCAACGGGCTGGCACTCGATCGCGTGGACGATCGGGTGGAGGTGCCGTTCGACCGGTCGATCGACCTCGGCGCGGACGACTTCACGCTGAGCACGTGGATCCGGTACTCCGAGAAGGCCGGCGCACACTCGATCCTCTGGTTCTACCGGGTGAACTCGGGCACCAACCCGCCAGCGCTGTGGCTGCGGGCCGAACCGGCGAGCAGTCGCATCCGGGCGATCCTCTCCGTCGACCGATACAACGTCACGGTGCAGTCGCCGAGCGCGTACAACGACGGGCAGTGGCACTTTGTCGTGCTCCAGCGGGCGCACGGGCAGCTCAGGCTGCTGGTGGACGGCGTCCAGGTCTCGTCGGCGGCGGCGCCGGCCGGCTCGGTGACCCTCGGCCAGGAGTTCGGCATCCAGGGTCTGCACATCGGGCAGCGCCTGGACGGCGTGGACCGCTTCCGCGGCACGCTGGACGAGGTACGCGTCTACCGGCGTGCCCTGTCCGCCACCGAGCTGGCCCTGATTCAGGAGCGGAACCTCCCGATCGGCGGCGAACTCGGGCTCAGGCTGCCGCTGGAGACCGTCGGCTGACCGGCAGCCCTCATCGGGGAGTGGCGCCCACCGGGCCTCCGGTGGGTGCCATTTCCGAGAAAACCCGGCAACGGCCGTGACCGAGGGGCACCCCGTGAACGGCACGTTGGTTGGTCGGTAACGCCCGCAGCTGGAAGGGAAGTACTCCGTGCTCGTCGACTGGCCACTGGACCGTCTCCGCGACCACCTGCCCGCCCGTGACGAGCCGACGGACTTCGACGACTTCTGGGCCGCGACCCTGAAGGAGTCGCGGGAAGCGCACTGGCCCGCCCGGTTCGTCCCCTACGACGCCGGCCTGTCCACCGTGGAGGTGTACGACGTCACCTTCCCCGGATTCGCCGGCCAGCCGGTGCGTGGCTGGTTCCTGCTGCCCCGGCACGCGGCCGGCCGCCTGCCCTGCGTGGTCGAGTACATCGGGTACGGCGGCGGGCGCGGTCTGCCGCACGACTGGCTCGCCTGGAGTGCCGCCGGGTACGCCCACCTCGTCATGGACACCCGGGGGCAGGGCAGCAACGGCAAGCTCGTGGGCGACACCCCGGACCCCGACCCGGTCGGCCTGCCCCAGGCGCCCGGCTTCCTGACCCGCGGCATCGCCGACCCGCACCACTACTACTACCGCCGGGTCTTCACCGACGGTGTCCGCGCGGTCGACGCGGCGCGGGCACATCCCAGGGTCGACCCGGACCGGGTGGTGGTCACCGGCGGCAGCCAGGGCGGCGGGATCACCCTCGCCGTCGCCGGCCTGGTCGACGGGCTCGCCGCCGCCATGCCCGACGTGCCATTCCTGTGCCACTTCCGGCGCGCCACCGAGATCACCAACGCCCTCCCGTACGGGGAGTTGGTGTCGTACCTGAAGACCTACCACGGCGACGTCGCCCAGGTGTTCGCGACGCTGAGCTACTTCGACGGGATCAACTTCGCCACTCGCGCCAGCGCTCCGGCGCTCTTCTCGGTCGCGCTGATGGATGACGTCTGTCCGCCATCAACGGTCTTCGCTGCCTACAACCACTACGCCTCGGGCGACAAGGACATCGCGGTGTGGCCGTACAACGGGCACGAAGGCGGCGCAGGCAGGCAGCGTGCCGAGCAGATCAGATGGCTGCGGAACGTGCTGGCCGGCCCCGAGCCCGAACCCGTCGGCCGAGTTCACTCAGCCGGGAACAGCTCCGGCAGGCAGGCGCGCACGGTGGGACGTAGCCGCTCGGCAAGGGATTCGTCGATCGAGTCGTAAGGCCACCGAACCCGGGTGCCGATCTCGGCCCAGTTGCCCAGATGAGCGAGGAACTTGTCCAGCGCCGGGTTCCCGAAGCCCTGCCGAGCGAGCGGGTCGACGTGGTCGGCCAGGAAACTCTGGATCCGGCGCTCCACATCGAGCCCACCCTCGGGGTCCTCGACCATCATCCGCTGCCAGGCGACGGCGCCGGCCGGACTGAGGGCCGCGACGTTCGAGTAGGAGCCCGCGGCGCCGTGCCGAAGGCCGGTCGCCAAGCCATGCCCCGGGACGAAGATGGCCAGGTCGCCCGCGTACTCCCGCATCGCTGCGTACCACGCCGCGTCGCCGCCGCCGACCTTGATACCGATGAGGCTCGGCACCTCCCGCCGTACCGCGGCATAGCTGTCGGCGGCAACCAGGGTCTTCGCGTGCGGCGGGTTGTACAGCACGAGCGGGACCGGGTCGGCGGCCGAGGCGATCCGGACCAGAAACCGGATCACCTCGGTCCGCGACAGTGGCAGCCAGTCCGGCAGCGTCACCTGCACGGCGCTCGGCGCGACCGCCCGCGCCCGACGGACTCGGGCCAGGCAGGTCTGCGCGCTCATGTGGCTGGCGCCGATCTGAAACGGAATCCGGTGGCCTGCGCACCTGTCGGCGACAAGCTCGTTGATCTGGTCGTACTCGTCCTCACTGAGCGTGTGGAACTCGCCCGCGGTGCCGTGCACGTAGACGCCATCGAGCCCGGCGGCGACGAGGACATCGAGAGCGTGCGTCGTCCGGCCCCAGTCGATCGTGTCGTCAGGGTGCAACGACAGGAGCAGCGTCCCCCACGTACCGCGGAGGTCCGCCGATGTCAGTGCCGGCGCCATGTCTCGTGACTCGTCCGTTGCGGCGTGTCCCGTTGTCCGCAGCCGCCGTCGCTGGTTCTCACAGCAGGCCGGCCGCGCTCAGGTACTTCCCGACCCGGGCGATCTCGTCCTCGTTCAGCGGGATCTGCGGGACCGCCGTCGTCGGGTGATCGATGATCCCGCGCAGGTACAGCGCGGCCTTGAACGCTCCCAGCGCGGACGAACCCAGACCCATTCGCGGTCTGCCGACGTTGACGAGTTCGAAGAGGCGCAGCAGCCGCTCCTGTTCGGCGCGCGCGGCCTCCCAGTCGCCGTCCGATGCCGCGCGGAACAGCCGGGCGTAGCCGTGCGGGTCGACGTTGCCCAGGCCCGGCACCACGCCGTCGGCGCCCATCCACAGCGCGGAGTCGACGGTGAGTTCGGAGCCGGTCAGCACGCTGAACGTGCCGATGTCCCGGCGGTCCCGTCGCCCGAGGATCACCCCACGCAGGGCGCCCTCGTCACCACTGGAGTCCTTGACTCCGGCCAGCACGCCGTCGCCGGCGAGGTCGAGCAGCAGGTCGGCGCCGAGCTTGCTGTGCACCGAGACCGGCAGGTCGTAGGCGTACAACGGCAACCCGGCCCGCGCCGCGACGGTACGGAAGTGCAGCTCGATCTCGGCGGGGTGCGTGCGGGTGTAGAAGGGTGCGGTAGCCACGAGTCCGTCCACCCCCGCCGCGACGGCCACTCGCACATGGTCCAGCACGCGCAGGGTGGTCATGTCGATCACGCCGGCGAGCACGGGAACCTGGCCCGCGACGTGGCGCGTCACGGTATCGAGCACGATCTTGCGGTGGCCGTCCGGGAGGAAGGCCACTTCAGAGGTGGAGCCGAGGACGAACAGCCCGTCCACCCCACCGTCCAGCAGATGGTCCACCAACCGGGTCAGCGATGCGGTGTCGACCTCGTAGTCCGGGGTCAGTGGGGTGGACACCGGAGGGATGACGCCGGTCAGTGCGGCCGATCGCGGTGGCGACAGCTCGTGGGTGGTCATGCATTCTCCTGGGCTTGGCTGGTCAGTTCGAGGTCGGCCGCGCCGTCGCGGATCGGGTGGTGGCAGCGGAACAGGTGATCGTCGGGCCGGACGACCGTGTCGGTCTGCGCTGCGGGCATCTCCCGGGCGCACCGGTCGTCGGCCTTCCAGCAGCGGGTACGGAAGGGGCATCCGCTGGGCGGCCGGGTGGCGGAGGGAACCGGCCCGGCCAGCGGGATCGGGTCGATCGGGAAGAGCAGACCGGGGGTGGCCGAGAAGAGGGCCCGGGTGTAGGGGTGGCGGGTCCGGCCGGGCACCGCCTCGGCCGGCGCCTGCTCGACGATCCGCCCGAGATACATCGTCACCACCCGGTCGCTCATTCGCCGCACCGTCTGGATGTCGTGCGAGACGAAGACCATCGCCAGGTTGAGCTGCTCCTTCAGGTCGAGAAGCAGGTTCAGGATCTGCGCACGCACCGAGACGTCGAGCGCGCTCGTCGGCTCGTCGGCGATGAGCAGCCGCGGCTGCAGCGCCAGCGCGCGGGCGATGGCCACCCGCTGGCGCTGCCCGCCGGACACCTGGCCGGGCAGCAGATCCGCGACGCTCGCCGGCAGGCCCACCAGGTCGAGCAGTTCGCGTACCCGCTCCTCGCGCTGTCGCGGCGTGCCGACGCGGTGCACGTCAAGCGGGTCGCGTAGCACCTGCCGGATGGGTAGCCGGCGGTTGAGCGCGGTCGAAGGGTCCTGGAAGACCATGCCGGTGCTCGAACCGATCGCCACCCGGCGTGCCGCGGGGGGCATGGACCAGAGGTTCTGGCCGCGGAACAGCACCGTACCGTCGGTCGGCTTCTCCAGCCCGACCAGGATCCTCGCGAGCGTCGACTTGCCGCAGCCGGACTCGCCGACCACACCCACCGTCTCGCCGGGCTCGATGGTGAGGTCCGCGGCGGTGAGCGCGTGGACCCGTTCGCGCCGAAGGAGGCCGCCGGAGCGTGCCTTGTACACCACGTGCACGTCGGCGAGTTCGACAAGTGGCGTCGCAGTCATCGTGCCTCCGCTGGAGTGGCCGGTGCGGCGCCCGCGCCGCCGGTGAGAACGGACGCCCCGACGTCGAGAGCCGGATGGTGGCAGGCCACTTCGTGGTGGCGCTGCCCGGTCAGCCGCGGGGTCCGCACCCGGCAGGTCTCGGTGACCATGGGGCACCGGTCGGCGAAGCGGCAGCCGCTCGGGAAGCGCGCCGGAGGCGGTACGACGCCGCGGATCTGGGTCAGCCGGTCCGCGCCGGTTTCCAGCGACAGCACGGAGCCGAGCAGCCCGCGGGCGTAGTGATGCGCGGGGGAGCCGACGACCGTCGCCGTCACGCCCGTTTCGACGATCTGACCGCCGTACATGACCACCACGCGGTCCGTCACGTCCGCTACCAGGGCAAGGTCGTGCGAGACCAGGATCAGGGCGAACCCCAACTCCGCTCGCAGCCGCAGGAGCAGCTGGATCACCTGCGCCTGCACGGTCACGTCCAGCGCCGTGGTCGGCTCGTCCGCGATGATCAGCTTGGGGTCGCGGGAGAGGGCCATCGCGATCAGGACCCGCTGCCGCTGGCCGCCGGAGAGCTCGTGCGGATAGGACGGGAGGGTACGCCTGGCGTCGAGGCCCACGAGCTCCAGCAACTCCGTCGGGCTGCGCCGGCCGCCCCGGCGGACCACCTGCTTCAACTGGGCGTTGATGGTCATCGCGGGGTTGAGCGAGGACAATGCGTCCTGGTAGATCATCGCCATGTCGTGGCCGAGCAGCCGGCGACGGGCGGCCCGGGGGAGCGCCAGCAGGTCCTTGCCCTCGAAGAGGATCTCGCCGCGGACGCGGGCGCCCCGCGGCTGCAGACCCATGACGGTCAGTGCGGTCAACGATTTGCCGCAGCCGGACTCGCCGACCAGGCCGAGCACCTCGCCGGGGCGCACGTCGAAGGAGATCCCGTCGACGATGTCCACGCCGTCGTGCCGGCCGTCGAATCCGATCGCGAGCTTGCTCACCCGCAGGATCGGCGCGCCCTGCGGCAGGGGGCGTGCTCGCTGGGCCAGCCGCTGCGCCGCCTCCGCCAGCCCGGGCAGTGGGGTGATCTCGCCGGATCCGGGGAGGGCTTGTTCCAGCGGGTCGACGTCGTTCTGCTTCTTGGCCGGGTCGGCGGGGCGGGCGGCGGGCGCGGCCCAGGCGTCGGACACGCCCTCGGCCAGGATGTTGAGCGCCAGGACCGTGATCAGGATCAGCAGGCCGGGAAAGACGGTGGCCCACCAGCCGCCGAGGAGCACCATGTTGCGGCCGTCGGCGATGACGCTGCCCCACGATGGGTCCGGCGGGCGCACTCCGGCGCCGATGAACGACAGTGACGCCTCGAAGACGATCGCGTCGGCGACCATCACCGTGCAGAAGACCAGGATGGGTGCGGCGCAGTTGATGGCCACGTGCTTGAGCAGGATGTGCGGAGTGCGGGCGCCGATGACGCGCTCGGCGGCGACATAGTCCTCGCCGTACTGGGCCAGCACGTTCGCCCGGACCACCCGGGCCACGGACGGCATGTAGAGGAAGGCGATCGCCAGCACCAGCACGAGGATGCTGCCGCCGAAGACGGCGACCAGGACGGCGGCGAGCGCGATTCCCGGGAACGCCATGACCACGTCGAGGCTTCGCATGAGGGCCTCGTCGACGGCCTTGCGCGCGGTGGCGGCGATGGCGCCGATCAGCGCGCCGCAGAGCAACGCGATGGCGGTCGCGCCGAGGCCGATGATCAGTGACCAGCGGGCGCCGTAGAGCAGCCGGGTGAAGATGTCCCGGTTCGCGCTGTCCAGCCCCATCCAGTGTGCGGCGGTGGGGCCGCCGCCGCTCGGCTCCTGCACGTAGGGCGAGTGCGGGGCGAGCACGGGGGCGAGGACCGCGGCGAGGGCGATAGCGGCGAGGACGGCGAGGGAGATCCATGAGGGCGGGCCGAGCCGCCGGAACTGGATGCCCGGCCGCGAGAGCCTTCGCGCGAGTCCGTTTCGCATCACGTGGCACTCCTGAGGCGCGGGTTCACGAGCAGATAGAGGATGTCGACGGCGAGGTTCACCACGACGAAGCCGGTGGCGATGGTGAGCACGACGCCCTGCACCACGGCGGGGTCCCCGTCGCGTACGCCGTTGATCATGAGCTGCCCCATGCCGGGCAGCGCGTAGATGGTCTCGATGACCACCGCCCCACCGAGCAGGTAGCCGATCCGCAGGCCCAGCACCGTCAGTGGATTGATCAGCGCGTTGCGCAGGACGTTGCGGCCGATCACGACGATCGGCGGCAGGCCGCTGCCGATCGCGGTGCGGACGTAGTCCTTGTCCAACTCCTCGACCATCGACGTCCGGATGATCCGGATCAACTGGGCGGCGACGGGCAGCGACAGCGAGAGCGCCGGCAGCGTCATCGACCGCAGCCAGCCGCTGAACGAGTCGGCGGGATTGATGTAGCCGCTGGTCGGGAACCAGCCGCGGTCGACGGCCAGCCACTGGATCATCAGCAGGGCCAGCCAGAACGCCGGCGCAGCGACCCCGATCAGTGACACCAGCCGGATGAGCTGGTCGGGCCAGCGGTCCCGGAAGATCGCCGCGGTGACGCCGAAGATCACGGCCAGGGCCACGGCGATCGCCAGGCCGAGGAAGGTCAGTTGCAGCGTGAGCGGCAGGGCGGTGACGACCGAGTCGAGCACCGGCGCCTTGGTGAGGACGCTGGTGCCCATGTCGCCGTGGAGCAGGTCGCCGACGAAGCGGACATAGCGCACCGGCAGCGGGTCGAGCAGGCCGTTCTCCACCTGGAACTGGTGGATCTGTTCCGGCGTCGGGTTGGCTCCCTGGAAGTAGGCGTACTCCGGCTTGTTGTTGGAGAACCGCATGATGATGAACACGAACAGGATGACGCCCAGCAGCAGTGGGATCAGGATGAGGACCCGGCGGACCAGCATTCTGGCGACGACAGCCACTGGTTGACCTCCTGACGCGGTGCGACTGATGGGCGGTGCGTGCGGCGCCGGGTGTCCCCGGCGCCGCACGAGGGGTCAGACACGCTGCGCCTGCAGCAGATTGATGCCCGGGTACGCCTGCGGCCGGACTCCGGTGAGCTTCTTCGGATTCCAGGCGGTCATCAGCTCCGTGTGCAGGACGGGGTACAGCACTGCCTGCTCCGCGATGACGTCGAGGTACTGGTGCAGCAGCGCCAGCTTCTTCGTCGGGTCGGGCTCCCGGGTGGCCCGGTCCATCAGCGCGAACAGGTTCTTGGCGTCCGGGCTGGTGTCCCACTTGGTGTACTTCATCCAGGTGCCGCCGGAGGTGTAGTTGTAGCGGAGGATCAGGTCCGCGTCCAGGCCGAACTGGTTCGGGTTCGATGCCGCGGCGACCACCTGGTAGGACTGCGACTGGTCCATCTTGGTGAACAGCGCGGCGGTGTCCTGCGGTTCGAGCGTGGTCTTGATGCCGACCGCTTCCCAGGAGTTGGCGATGGTGGGCAGGCAGTCGGCGATCCAGCTGACGTTGACCGCCATCAGCGTGACGGACAGGTTCGTCACGCCGGCGGCCGACAGGAGTGCCTTCGCCTTCGCGGGATCGTAGTTGTAGACGGTTTTCGCCTTGGCGTACGACGCGTTCTGCTCGTTGAGGAAGCTGGTCGCCGGCGTGCCGTGTCCCTTGAGCGCCACGTCGATCATCTTCTTGGTGTCGATCGCGTAGAGGAGCGCCTGGCGCACGCGTACGTCGTCGAAGGGCTTCTGGGCCGTGTTGAACATGAGGAACATGTGGTTCATGCCCTTGCCGCCCTCGACGGTCAGCCCACCGCTGCGCAGCTGGTCGATGTTGGCGTACGGGATGTTGTCGGCGATCTGGGCCTCGGCACTCGCGCCGGAGATCTTCGCGACCCGGGCGGGTGCTTCCACGATGGACAGCCAGTTCATCTTCTTGATGGCGGGCTTGCGGGGGCCGTTGTAGTCGGCGAACGCTTCGAGCACGGTGTTGGACTTCGGGTTGTGCGCGACCATCTTGTAGGGGCCCGAGCCGACCGCCTTGCCGCCCTTGGCCGCGTCCCAGCCGCCGGGCGCGCCGAAGACGTGCTTCGGCATGATCTTGGCGATCGTCAGGCGCTGCAACGCATCGGGGAACGGGAAGTTGAAGACCAGTTCGACGCTCGTGTCGTCGACCTTGCGCACCTCCTTGAGCCAGGTCCCGAAGAAGGAGTAGGTCAGCGTCTGGGCGGCCGGGTCGAGGATGCGCTGGAAGGTGAAGAGCACGTCGTCGACCGTGACCGGCTGCCCGTCGTGCCACTTGGCCCCCTGCCGCAGCGTGAACTTCCACGTGGTCGCCGAGGTGTCGGCCGGCAGGGCGGTGGCCAGGGCCGGATAGGGGTCGCGGGTGATCGGGTCGGTGTCGACCAGTCCCTCGTAGATGTGGTTGATGGCGGCCATGGAGAAGGCCGACGCGGTCATGGTCGGGTCCCAGCTCTGGTTGTTGCCGTATCCGATGACGGCGGTGACGAGGTCCTTGTCGCCGCCGGCTCCGGCGGAGCTGGTCGAAGCGGGGCCGCTGCAGGCAGACAGAGTCGCGGAGATCGCCGCTGCGGCGCTCACCGCCCCGCTGTAGCGCAGGAAGTCGCGGCGGCTGAAGACTGGCCGAGAAACCGGGGCGCTCACGGTGCCTCCTGTGGTGGTGTGGTTCCGGCTTATCTGATCTATTGGGGTCGCAACATTGGACGTCCCACGTCCCACGTCCTGTAGAGTGGAGGCTAGGGGCCGACCTCGGTCCCGGTCAAGAGCAAATGACCAGGAGATGTCCGTGGTGTTTCAGCACGATCGTCAGCGCGACTCGTCCGGTCGACCGTCCGGGATTCGCCCCGCTCCCACCGGTGCGCGCCGTCGACACAGCCGCGCAGTCGAGGTGCAGGAGGCGGTCAAGGGCATCATCCTGCAGCGCGGATTGACCACCGGGGACCCGCTACCGACCGAGTCCGAGCTGATGGAGGAACTGGGTGTCGGTCGCAACTCGATCAGAGAAGCCCTGAAGGTCCTGCAGGCCGTCGGCATCGTCGACATCCGCCACGGTTTCGGGATGTTCGTCGGGCACATGTCCCTCAACGGCCTGGTCGACGAACTGGCCTTCCACAGCCGCATCACCCTGCAGGACGAGCGCAACCATCTCGGCCACCTTATCGAGATCCGCGAGATCCTGGAGAGCGGGCTGGTGCAACGCCTGATCGACCAGCAGGACGATCGGGACATCGCGCCCGACCTCGCCCCGGCCCGCGACGTCATAGCGCAGATGGAGAGCGAGGCCCGGGTGGGCCCGGTCTCTCCCGAGACCGACCGCCTCTTCCACGACGTGCTCTACCGTCCCTTGGGCAATCCGCTCGTGGGTCGGCTGCTCGGCGCGTTCTGGGAGGTCTATCACCAGCTGAGCGACGACCTCGGCCCGCCCGACGAGACGCCCGCCGACGTGGCTCGTAAGCATCGCGACATCTACACGGCCGTCATCACGGGGGATCGCGCGTCGGCCGCGACGGCGATGCGCGCCCACTTCGACGGCGTACGCGCCCGGCTGGCCCGCCTCGGGCAACACTGACCAGCCCCGACTGCCGTGGTGGACTGTCGACGAGAGGAGAGTTGAGGCTGGCCGACCCGACTCAGGCCGCTTCGCCGTCGAGCGGCTTCGCCGCCTGGGCCGCTTCGGCACGGGCGATGCGCTCCTTGACGTCGCGGAAGTGCCGTTGCATCGCCTCCTGGGCGGCGGACGCGTCCCCGGCGCGCAGCGCGTCGACGATCCGCCGGTGGTTGCCCACCGTCACGTCCATGCGCTCGTCCGGCGCTCCCAGCAGCGGCTCAACCTGGTGGTAGACCTGCCAGAACAGGTCGATCAGCTGCAGCACGAGCTCGTTGCCGCAGGATTCGTAGAGCAGCGCGTGGAAGGCCCGGTCCGCTTCGAGATCGGTCTGCATCGCGGTCACGAGGGCGTCGAGCGCCGCCAGGCGGCTCGGACTGGTCGAGCCGGCGACCCGCGCGACGAGCGCGGTCTCCAGCATCTCCCGCACCTCCACCAGGTCATGGAGCGCGCGGACGCCGTGCGGGCCGGAGCGGATCCGGAACTCCAACGACGGGCCGAGCACATCCAGCGAGGCGCGACCGACGAAGGTGCCGAACCCGTGGCGGATCTCGACGATGCCCAGCGCCTGCAACGCCCGGACCGCCTCACGTACGCTGTTGCGACTCGCCCCCAGCAGGTCCATGAGCTGCGGTTCGGTCGGCATCGGAGCGCCGGGCTGGAGCTGACGATCATGGATCAGGGCCACGATGCGGTCCTGAACCGTCTCGCCGTTGCGTCTGGCCATCCCGTGCCTCCAGGCTCTTCCGCCGCTGCCGACATCCTACGTCCGGAAAGCGCGCTCAGCTGAGGAGCAATCTACACGTGGCCATGTCATCCGCCGCTGGACATCCCATCTCTCGCCGAGTGCCTGGCGGCCGTCGGCGCGTGACCGGTGAACCCATTCGGCACACGTGGCGGTGCCCCGCCAGGCGAGCGCTGGCGGGGCACCGGCGCCGCGGCTACTGCTGAGGCGCGATGGTCGTGAACGGAAGGCGGAGCCGGAGCTGGCCGGCGATCGGGGTGTTGTGTTCCCGGATGTCCCGCAGCTCCTCATCGCTGAGGGCGCGGCCGTAGATGCGGAACTCGTCGACGGTGCCGTGGAACGGGTTGTTGAGGCCGTCGACGCGTCGGCCGAGGTAGACGCTGTGAATGCCGAACTCCTTGCCGGTGGTCACCGAGCCGCGGGGAGCGGCCAGGTCGGCGACGGTGGCGCCGTCGATGAGGACCCGGACCCGGGTCGCCGTGCGCTGCATGGCGACGTGGTGCCAGAGCCCGTCGTTGTACGCGCCCGCGATGGTGATGTTCGCGTCACCCTGGCCGGTGCCGACAACACCCCGGATGCGGTTGCTCGCCGGTTCGGCCCGCAGCCAGATCTGCGCGGCTCCCGTACCCACCTGGTAGAACCACCAGATCACGATGCTGCCGCTGGTTTCGCTGTACCGGAACCACGTCATGATCGTGAACTCGTCGTCCCCCAGGTCGACGTCCGGGTTGTACGGCACCTCCACGTGGTCGTCGACGCCGTCGAGCGCGAGCCCCGTGCCGTACCGCCCCTCGGCCAGCGTCGCGCCGCCGCGCACGTAGGCGGTGTTGTCGTAGCGCGGCGAGGCGTCCGGGGTCGTCGGTCCCGGCGCCGGGGGCGGTGGCAGGTCCGGCGGCGAACCGTTCGGGGTGTCGAGGTACGCCTCGTTGAACCTGACGAACTCGATCACCTCGTACAGGGCGGCCTCGCCGCCTTCGTACAGCACGCCGGCGACCGGTCCCGCGTCCGGGTCGGTCCCGATCTTGACCAGGTCGGAGTACCCGCCCGGACCCCAGGTGATGACCTTTCCTTCCTCCCAGGGCTCCCAGGTCCGGGCCTCGTCGTAGGAGGACCGGATCGTCAGGGCCTCGCGCTTTCCAGGATTGGCGGGTCCGGAGAACAGGATGCGGTCCCGCGCGTCACCTTCGTCGGTGGCGGTGAGGCGGAGCAGCGCCCCCTGCACGACCGGCATCGTCAGCTCGGGCACCATCTGGAACGGCGCGTCGTAGCTCTCGCCGCCGTCGCTGGAGATCGCGTACGCCCGGGTGCCCTCAGCCGTGCCCGCTTCCCGCACGTTGACGTAGATCCGCCCGTCGGTCAGCTCCACCAGCGTCGACTCGTTGACGAAGATGTCGTCGGTGGCGCCACCGGCGCTGGCGCCGAGGTGCCAGGTGTCGCCGCCGTCGTCGCTGTACCCGAGGTGGACGCCGGCGGTGCGGCGCCCGTCGGCTGCGAAGGACTCGTGGTTGGCGCTCATCACCAGCCGCCCGGCGTGCGGACCGCGGGTGAGCTGGATGGCGTGCACCGGGCCGGTTGCGTACCAGGCGGTCCACTCCGGCCGCGTCAGCTCGGTCATCTGCCGCGGCGCGCTCCAGGTCCCTCCGTGGTCGTCGCTGATCTGCAGGAACGGCACCCGGCCACCGCTCCCGGTGCCCGGGTTGTGGGTGGTGAACAGCACGACCCGGCCGGTCCTCTCGTCCACGATCGGCATCGGGTTGCCGTGCGTGTCGCCGTTGCCGCGCGACACGACCTGCAGCGGCCCCCAGGTACGGCCGCCGTCGTGGGACCGCTTCAGCACCAGGTCGATGTCGCCCCGGTCGTCACAGTTGTTGATCCGACCCTCGGCGAACGCCAGCAGGTCCCCGTTGGTGGCCTTCACGATCGCCGGAATCCGGAAGCAGAAATACCCGTCGGTTTTCGCGGTGTAGACGGCCTGTTCCTCGTGGTACGGCTCGGCGGCGTGGGCGGTGCCGCTGGTGAGCAGAGCGGCAGCCATCGCCGCGATCACCATGGTGGACAGCAGTCGACGGCGGGTGTGGCTGTGTCTTTGTCTCGTCATGAAAAGCGATACCTCCACTGGTCACCGCCGGGGCGGATCGTGTCGAGCGGCAGGTGGATCGTCACGGATGAAGAGTTGCAGGACATCCTACGTCCTACGACGGGCATCGCAAGCCCTCCGGGCGACTTGCCGGTCAGCCTCGTCGACGCGTTCGTTTCGAGGCTCGTCGACCAGCGCGGTATGAGGCAGTTTCACATCACCGTCCAGGGCGGCCTCGAAGCCCATGACGTCTTTATTCCCTGCATGTCGCCCGTTGAGGCGATCTGCCTACGTCGATCCGGCGCCGCGCCCGTGGCGCGCCTGCAGCGAGCCGAGTCGCGATCGGACAGAAGATCGGACAGCGGTTGACCACGGCAAGGGCGGGGAGCAAACTCGTTGACGATCGGGAGGAGATCCCATGTCCTACGTACGAAGAATGACGAAAACCGCCGGCACCGTGCTCGCGCTGGTGCTCGGCCTGACAAGCCCGGCCGCCGCAGCGGGCCAGGACGCCCAGTCGACGGCATCGCCGGATGCCTGGGTCGGCACCTGGTCGACCTCGGCTTCCGGCACCGTGCCCAACCTCCCCACCGGATACGCGGACCGGACCATCCGCAACGTCGTGCACACCAGCGTCGGTGGTTCCGGTGTCCGGGTCTCGCTGACCAACGTCCTCGGCACGGTGGCGGTGCGGATGGACGCGGTGACGGTCGCGGTCGCCGCCGCGCCCGACGCGCCGGACGCGGTCGCGGGCACGATGCGACCGCTCACCTTCGGCGGCGCGCCGTCGGTGACCATCCCCGCCGGCGGCGAGGTGCTGAGCGACCCGGTCTCCCTTGCCGTGCCGGAAGATGGCGGCCTCCTGGTCAGCGTGCACACCCCGGTGCCGTCCGGACCGGTGACCTATCACCAGGTCGCCAACCAGACCTCGTTCCTGTCGCAGAACGGTGATCACGCGGCCGACGAGTCCGGTGCGGCGTTCACCGAGAAGATCACCTTCTGGCCGTACGTGAGCGGCGTGGACGTCCTGGGAGAGGCCGAGGGCGCAGTGGTCACGCTCGGCGACTCGATCACCGACGGGAACAACTCGACCCGGAACGCGAATCACCGCTGGCCGGACTACCTGGCCGACCGGCTGATCGCCGAGCCCGGGCCGACACGGCTCGGCGTGCTCAACGCCGGCATCAGCTCGAACCGCCTGCTCACCAACACCTGGAACCCCAACGCGATGTCCCGGTTGGATCGCGACGTGCTGACCGCGACCCGCGTGCGCTCGGTGATCGTGCTCCTGGGAATCAACGACATCGGCGGCCAGCCGCAGCACCACGAGCCGTCGGAGATCATCGCGGCGCTGCGCCAGATAGCGGCTCAGGTCAGGGCGAAGGGGCTGCGGGTCACCGGTGGCACGCTCACGCCGTTCGGCGGGTCGAGCAACTACACCGAGGAACTGGAAGGCGTGCGGCAGTCGGTCAACGACTTCATCCGCCACGGCGGCGCGTTCGACGCGGTGGCCGACTTCGACGTCGCGTTGCGGGACCCCGCGGCACCGAACCGGTTACGGGCGGAGTACGACTCCGGCGACCACCTGCACCCGAAGGACGCCGGCTACCAGGCGATGGCGGCGGTCGTTGACCTGGACAAGCTCGACACCCGCCCGCCGGGTCACTGGGTCGGCACCTGGCAGACGGCCATGGCCCGGACGACGCCCGGCGCCGACCAGGGCATGCCGAACCACTCGATCCGCAACGTGGTGCACACCAGCGTGGGTGGCGATGCGGCCCGGGTGCGCCTGTCCAACGCGCTCGGCACGGCACCGGTCCTGATGGGACGAGCGACGCTGGCGGTGGCGGCCAGGCCCGACGCACCGGACGCGGTCGCCGGCACGATGCGCGAGCTGACCTTCGGCGGCGTGCCTTCGGTGACCATCCCGGCCGGCGGCGAAGTGCTCAGCGACCCGGTCTCCCTTGCCGTGCCGGCGGACGGGGACCTGCTGGTGACCGTCTACACCCCGGCGCCGTCCGGCCCGGTGACCGAGCACCCGCGCTCGTACCAGACGTCGTTCATCTCCTCCGACGGCGACCACGCCGCGGACGAGCAGGGCACCTCGTTCACCCAGCCGACCACGGCCTGGTACTACGCGACAGCCGTGGACGTCCGGTCCAGCTCCACGCACGGCACGGTGGTGACCTTCGGCGACTCGATCACCGACGGCGACAAGTCGACCATCAACGCGAACGTGCGGTGGCCCGACGTCCTCGCCGACCGGCTCGCCGCCGAGCCCGGACCGACCAAGCTCGGCGTGGTCAACAGCGGCATCAGCGGCAACCGGATCCTGGACAGCAGCACCGGCACCGGGATCGGTGGCCCGAACGCCTTCGCCCGCCTGTCCCGCGACATGCTGACCACGTCCGAGGCGCGCACGGTCATCGTGCTCGAGGGCGTCAACGACATCCTCAACCTCGCACACCCCGACCCGGAAGCCCTGAAACTCGCCCTGCGGCAGATCGCCGCCCAGGCACACGCACAGGGCCTGCGGGTCGTCGTCGGAACCATCACGCCGATGAAGGGCTGGCGTTCCTGGACCGAGGAACGGGACACCGTGCGGCAGGCCGTGAACGAGTTCATCCGCACGAGTGACGACTTCGACGCCGTCGTCGACTTCGACGCGGAGGTGCGGGACCCGGCCGACCCGCAACGGATCCACCCGTCGTACGACTCGGGCGACCACCTGCACCCGTCGGACGCGGGCTACCGTGCGATGGCTGAGGCCATCGACCTCGGAACCCTCCGCTGAGTGCTGGCTGCGTGCTGCCCCACCCGGGTCGGCACGCAGCCACCCACCGGCGCGGCCACGCGCGGCGCAGGGGAAGCTCTGCCGGAGCTCTTCCAGGTACGTCGATGGGCGCCCCAACGGGGCCCGTTCCCCTGGACCAGCGTCCAGTACCAGGGTGTCCACATCTCAGGTGGAAGCCCAATCCATAGCTTCGGCAGTGCGTGTCCTACGGCCATTCGGCAACTCCATCCTGGAATCGGCTAGCCCCGCCGGAGGCAGCTTTCGCTGCAATACTGCTGCGATGTTGATGTGGATCGGGCGGGCCGCGTCTCTGCTTGTGGCGCTCGCGTTGGCAGGTGTCGGTGTGCTGCTTGTCTACGGCTCCTGGAGCGCTTGGGATGGTCTGCCGCCGGACGGGCCGCCTCTCGGCGATTCTGATCGGGCCTACGAGATCGTCACCGCCTTGTCCGGTCTGAGTCTCTTGGCCGGCGGCATCTGGATCGCTGTCCGAGTCGGCCGCGGCATGCGTCGGCGCACAGCGTGACCTGAACCCCCGCTGCTGCTGCCGCCCCGAGGCTCCCATAAAGGTCAAGGGGCGCCCAGCCGGACCACTGGTGGGATGGCCTGACGTCCGATCGCTGATCACGCGACACCAGGCTGGAGCAGGATGACGGCTGCATGCGGGCATGGCCCACCGCCGGGGTGGATAGGCGCCGACGGCGGTAAGGCTCACCACCGCCGGGCCTTTCGATAGCCGGCAAGTCTCAGTTCCTGACGTTCTCGGCTCTGGATGGTCGTTGCCGAGGTAGGCGGAAGCCTGCGGTGATCAGCCAGGCGAGGCCGGTGAAGCGGGCGATCGGGAGGAGGATGGCCGCGTTGTCGATGAGCAGGCTCAGGGTGGCGATTTCGGCGACGGCGGCGATGACAGGCCTGACCAGGCAAGCCAGCGTGGCAGTAGCCGGGCGAGGAGGCCGGGCACGGCCACGCCGGCGATCAGTAGACCCAGCGGCACCACGTGCCCGACGCCGCCGGTGGCGAAGGTGAGGTATTGCAGAGGGCGCACGAGGCCGGGCTCGCCCAGCACCTCGGGTTGGGAGGTGACCCAACCGAGCAGGTCGCAGAGGGCGAGGAATCCGGCGGAGAGCGTCCCGCCGATGAGCGCGATGGTCGCGCCGGGTGCCCGAACGCCGAGTTGGTGCAGGCGCCCGGACGCGGTCGCGGTGTAGATGGCCAGCGGGATGGCGGCGGCGGTCCATCGACACCGCCCACGAAGACGACCTCTGCGCCGCCCTCAGCACCGACGAGCGGTCCCAACTCGCCAGCCTGCTCCAGCGGATCGCCGACCAGCAGGGACTCGTTCCGCACGTGCACCCCGGATACCGACACCTGAGCGCCCCGCGGTGACGACCACTTCAAGCCATCGGTTCCAGCTTTGGTGATCGGCGTAGGCAGGCCTGTCCGGGCGGTGCAGGCCCGGGTGTGGGAGCGGATCGAGGCGTCCGGTCAGCCGCGCAGCAGCCCGTCGATTGTCTGGCGCAGGCGGGGCCATTCGTCGGGAATCGCGTACGTGGCCGCGTTGAGCAGGTCGAGCGGTTCGTCCACGTGCGGGCCCGGCCCGGCGGTCGCGGCGTAGAGTCCGTGGACAGCCGACCGGGCGTTATCGCCGCCAGTGGCCTGCGACCGGAACATCCGTGAACGCATCTCTGGGTCGAGCGGCACGCCTCGCTCGATCGATTCCACCGTCGATGCCACTGCCTCGGGGTCACTGAAGGTGAATCGGTCGGCAAGGGCCCGCGCGACCAACGTGAGGGCGGCGCGGCGCGTGGGCTCTGGCGCACTCCGCAGCCGGGAGTCCAGGTCAGGGTCCTTGTACCCGAGCTGGCCCGGCGGCGTCGGGTCCCTCGGGATGTCCCCGATCATCACCGCCTGGCCATGCTCCTCGAGGCCGTCGACCCAGCCGGCGTCGAGCCGGACGCCGGTGCGCCGCTCGACGAGTGCCATCGCCTCAGCGTTGAAGTCGGCGCCTGCCAGGTCGCCGGCGTCCCACCGGCGGCGGGCTTCGCGCAATCCGTCCAGGTCGTTGTCGAGAACGTCTGGCTGCTCACCGTGGCGCCGCCCGGGGTCGTTCTTGTCCACCCACGCCAGGACGTTCCCGTAGACGGCGTAACTGATGCCGCCGTTGCCGTTGATGGTCCAGTCGATGTTGTGCACGCGGGCGCCGTCGCTGAGCCAGCGCAGGACCTCCCGACGGGCGCCCTCGAAGCCGTTGGGCTGGAACATCACCACGGCCGGGCCGACCTGGGTCAGGTATGCCACCTTCGCCTCATCGGGCATCCCGGGCCGGAAGTCGTTGACGTGCGGGAAGTGGATCTCGGTCAGGTCGACTCGCTTGCCGCGCAGCCGTCGCAGGACGATGTCCTCCGTAACCGGCACGCTCGCCGGTTGGATCACCGTCCAGCTCAGCCCTTCGGCGTACCAGGAGCGCTCGTCGAGGAATTGGCGGTAGTACGCGACCACGGCGTCGGACACGCCGGGCAGATTAACGCTTGGAGGCGACAAGATCCGGAAATTGAGGGGCCATGGGGCCTGGATGAGGTCGACTACGCTCCTGGCATGTTGACCACGGTCTTCGCCGTGACGGTCCGCCGCCGGCGGCTGATCCTCACCATTGCGCTTGTCCTGGCCGTGGTCCTGGCAGTCGGCCGCCGACCGTCGAGCCGGCTGGACCTGATCCTGCTCAACGCGACCTTCCTCGCCTGTGTGCTGGCGATGTTGCTGGCCGTGCTCGCCTCGCGGCGACCACGTCCGGCGGCCTTACTGGTCAAGCCCGAGGTTCGGGCGTTCGCCACTGAGCCGAGCGCCTTCCAGATCTGCATGGCCGTGGGGCTCACGTTCTTTTCCTCGCTATTCCTGGGCACTGGCCACCTGGCGGGCATGGGCCTGATCAATGTTCTGCCGTTCCTCCTCCTCGTCGCCGTCGGTCTCCACCTTGCCGGCGGCTGGCGCGGGGTTGCCGTCGAGCTGCGACCGGACGGCGTCTGTCAACGCGACTTCGCCGGATCCTTGACTGTGCCGTGGGAAGCCCTGGCACCCGGCCGTCCTGCCCGGCCAGCGGTCAACGCCTCCGCGTTGGCCCTGACGTACGCCAGACCGGACCTGGTACGCCGCCGCGGCATCCTCGTCCTGGGCCGGCGGCAGCTGCGTATCGACAACGTCCACCCGTGGTTCATCGCCGACACGATCCGGCACTACGTCGACCACCGACAGCACCGGGCCGCGATCGGCGAACCAGCCGAATACCAACGGCTCTGGCAAGCGTTGACGTCGCCGCCCACTGGCCCCGACCACGCGCACGCTTCCTAGGCCCACTGTCAAGCAGGTGCTGGGACGGATTCGTCAAGCACGTAGTGATATCTAAAACAGGTCAAGGCGTCGGTGGGCAAACCACGGCAGTGGTGGCCCTCGGCCGACGGCCGCCGCAACGGCAGCGCTTCCACGAGGCGGTCCTCGACAAGGGGCTGCCGTTCACGCCGGCGGATGACCGGCGCGGAGGCGAAGCTGGCGATGACACGGCGGCGCCATGCCTTGGATGCTCGCCGGAAGCTGACGAACGCGAGTGTGTAGATCGGGAGGACCAGCCGAACTCGCCCCGCCCTACTCACTCAGCTGGCGGTGGGTCGTTCTCCGCCGGAGAAGACGTTGCCAACGCGCCGAGGGTGAGGGGAGACGAGACCGGGCGTTCGGCGAAGCCGGAGGTGGGGGAGGCCTCTTGACCGAGGATGCAGCCGATGGCGTAGCCGCAGGTGCGTGCCTGGCAGTAACCCATGCCGGCTCGGGTGAGCATCTTCGCCGACCGGCCGTCGTGCGCGTCGAGGTCCCGTTGCATGGACCGCAGTGCCCCGAAAGGAACCTCCTCGCAGCGGCAGACGGTCGTGTCGTCGGACAGCCGGTCCACCCATCCTGCGGGCACCGGGTGGGACTGGTGCATCGCCTGCGCGAAGCGGCGCAGCGCCGCCCGCGAGCGGCGCAGTCGAGGTGCGACGGACGAGGCGCCCGCCGCGACGGTACCGGCGATCTCGCCCTCCACCGTCGCCAGCGCGGCGCCGCCGACGCCGCAGGCTTCGCCGGCGACAAAGACGCCCTCGACGGATGAGCGCTGCTCGTCGTCGACCTCGCACACCAGTGACCCGTCGACATCCACGCGCGTCGCGCAGCCGAGCGCCAGCGGCAGTTCCAGTTGCGGGGTGAAACCCCACCCCACGGCCAGCACATCCACCGCGATCGTGCGCTCACTGCCGGGTACCACCCGGCCCTTGTGGTCCAATCGCATGGTGGTGACCCGTTCCAGGGCGTCGGTGCCGTGGGCGGAGACCACGACGGACCGGGTACGGACCGGGATGCGCTGCCGCGCCAGCACCCGGGCGTAGCCGGCGCCCTCACCGAGCTTGTTCACATTACGGATCACGGCGCCGAGCTCACTCAGCCACGCCAACGGGGAGGCGGCCTCGTGAACGCCCACGACGTTCGCTCCCGACTCGGCCAGGCCGGCCGCGACCGGAAGCAGGAAGGGGCCGGTTCCGGCCACCAGCACCCGCTGTCCGGCAACGACGGCGTGACCCTTGAGCAGGGCCTGCACGCCCCCCGCCGTCATCACGCCCGGAAGATCCCACCCGGGGAACGGGATCTGACGGTCGTACGCCCCCGGGGCCAGGATGAGCCGACGGCTGCGGAGCTCGGCCGCTCGTTCGCCCCCACCGGTCCGGTCGATCACGTGCACGACGAAGCCGTCCCGGTCGCGGGTGACCGTCCAGACGTGGTGCTGGGAGAACTGGGCGACGGCCCGGAGTCCGGCCACAAGACGGTGATATGTCGCCAGGTCGTGATGGAGGTGGGCCACCTCGGCGGCGGACACGCCATCGTCGTTGGGCGCCGGGTGGCGCCAGTACTGGCCCCCGGGTGCCACGCCGGCGTCCACGATGGCCGTGCGGGCGCCGGCGCGGGTGGCGCTGGTCGCGGCGGCCAGCCCGGCCGGCCCGGCGCCGACCACCAGCACGTCGAACATCCGCTCAGACTTCGAGGTCACCGTGACCGGTTCCTTCCTGCGTGCTGACCTCCATGCCCGGCTCGGCGAGGCGGAGGCAGGCACGTTCGTTCGGGCGCCCGTCGACGACGACGAGGCAGTCGAAGCACACGCCGATACCGCAGAACAACCCCCGCGGCCGGCCGGCGCGTCGGGTGCTGCGCCACGACCGCACCCCGGCCGCGGTCAACGCGGCGCCCACGCTCTGCCCTGGCCGGAAGGGGATCTGGCTGCCGTCGAAGGAGAAGTGTGGCTGGCTCATGTGGTCACCTGCGCGAACCTCGATGGCGAGAACGCCGAGGGGTCGATGTCCGGCTGACCGTTGGTCAGCAGCTGGCTGATCAGCTTGCCGGTCGCCGGGGCGAGACCGATGCCGGCGCCTTCGTGCCCGCAGGCGTGGAACAGCCCGGGAACCCGGGGGTCTGGACCGATGACCGGCAGGTGGTCTGGGCAGTAGGGGCGGAACCCGCGATAGGTCCGCATCAGCCTTACGTCGGCGAGGAAGGGGAAGATGCGTACCGCCAGCGAGGCCAGCCGCCGCAGCACCGCCACGGACACGGTGTCGTCGAACCCCACCCGCTCCCGGCTCGCGCCGATGAGGACGGTACCGCCCTGGGTACCTTCGACCACGGTGGACGTCTCCAGCCCGGCGACGTCGGACGCGACGTTCTCGACGTAGTCGGCGGAGTACACCTTGTGCCGGACCACCCGGGGCAGCGGCTCGGTCACCAGGATGAACCCGCGGCGGGGGAGGATCGGGATCGGCGCGCCGAGCCGTTCGCCGACCTGACCACCCCAGGTGCCGGCGGCGTTGACCACGGCGTTGGTGGGATAGCTGCCGGTGCGCGTCCGGACCGCCGTGACGCGTCCGTCCGGGCCCCGTTCGGCCGCCACGACCTCCTCGCCGCGGACCACCGTGGCGCCGAGGGAGCGGGCCGCCGCGAGGAGTGACACCGCCGCCAGTACCGGCTGTACCTGCATGTCCTGGGGGTAGAGGACTCCTCCGGGCAGGTCCGGGGCGAGGTTCGGCTCGTGGTCGTGGAGCTGGTCCGCGCTCACCGCGACCGTCTCCACGCCGGTGGCCCGTTGCCCCTCGGCGAACCGGGTCAGGGCCGTGGCACCCGGATCCGAGGTGGCCACCACCAGGCCACCCTTCTCTTCGAGTTCGAACGGGTCGGGGCCGTGCTCGGCGGCCAGTTCCAGCCAGCGCGTACGGGACGCCAGAGCCAGGCTCAGTTCGGGGCCGGGCTCCTTGTCCGAGACGAGGATGTTGCCCTCACCGCGGCTTGTCGTGCCGCCAGCCACCGTCCCCCGCTCGAGGACCGTCACCGACAGCCCCTCGCGCGCGGCATAGTAGGCGCAGGCCGCCCCCACGATGCCCGCTCCGACGATGACCACATCAGGCATGCCTTTTCTCCGTCCAGCGCTGGTAGGCCAGATCGGCCACCACGAGGTCCTGCCAGCCCATGCCGACGCTCTTGAAGACCGATGACCCGGTGGTGGGTGCCAGGTGCACCGCGTCGCGAAGCTCGATGAGGCTGTTCTCGCGGACGACGCCGGCGCGTACGGCCTGAATGATGTCACCCGCTTCGCGCAGGGCGACGCCGGCGGACTCGACCACCACCCGTTCGGCAGAGCTGATCGTCGCGTCGTCGAGTTCACGGGCGTCCGGCTCGTGGGAGCCCACCGCGACGACGCAGGTTCCCGGGCGCAGCCGGCGGCCGTCGAAAAGCGGCTGGCGGGCTGTGGTGGCGCACACCACCACGTCCGCAACCGCGACGTCCTCGTGGCTGCCCACGCGCGCGTCCAGACCGCTGCCCCGAACCCGGGCGACCAGGGCCGCCGCACGGTCGGGGTCCCGGCCGACGACCGTGACGTCGCCGAGGGGGCGAATGGCCCGCAGCGCCTCCACATGCCCCCACGCTTGCGGGCCGGAGCCGAGCACGACCAGGTGCCGCGCCTCGGGCGCGGCGAGGTGGTCCACCGCGACCGCGGAGACAGCAGGGGTTCGCAACGTCGTCAGGGCCGTGCCGTCCAGCAGCGCCACCGGGGTCAGCGTGACCCGGTCGTACAGCACGTAGAGCGCCTGGACGCGGGGGAGCCCGCGGTCGGAGTTGCCCGGAGCCACCGTGCTCAGCTTCACGCCCACGACGGCTCCGGTCTCGGCGGGCATCAGCAGCAGCTGTCCGTGTGCCACGTCGTGAATGGAGCGCTGCAGTGACGCCCGCGGATCGAGCCCGCCGGAAAGGGCCTTCGCCAGTGCGGTGACGGCATCGGCGAACGGCACCAGGCCGAAGATGTCGGCCTCGTCGAGGTACGGCAGTGTCGCGGTCATCGGCTCTTCACCATGATGGTCGCCGCAAGGGGTGCGGAGTGGGCAAGGACGGCGGCTCGGGTGCCGGTGCGCAGTCGTGCCAGGTCGTCGTGGGCGAGCTGCACGATGGGCAGTGCGGTGTCGTAGATCTCGGCGGCGACCAGGGCCCCGATCACCAGGATCGCGTCGCACTCGGCCAGGAGCAGGGCGGCCGGCGCGTGGCCGGACCGGATCAGCTCCGCGAGCACGGCGGTGGAGGAGCTGGATCCGCGCCCGGCCTGCATTGTGAGGACCTGCCCGGCGACCGTGGCGCCGCGTTGCGGGTGGTGGGCGTCGACGATCACTCCGGAAGGGTCGACCCCGCCCCAGAACGAGAGCGGCTCGTCGAGCGCGAGTACGGCGCCGTTCGCCTGTCCCGGATGAAGGGAGCGGCCGGACAGCACCACCGGGTCATCCCCACAGCCGCTCATCGCGTACCACCCTCCCGGCTCTCGCCGAGGCGACACAATCGGCCAGGCTTCCCAATACGGTGTCGATGCCGAGGTTGGCCGGCGCGTACCAGGCCCACTTGCCCGAGTTCGTCATCACGGTGCGGATCCCGTCGCGCAGCACGGGCGTCACGTACGTGCAGGTGTCGGTGAGGATGCGGCCACCCGCGTCGCGCACCGCGTCGGCGTACCCGCGTGCCTCCGCCTCGGCCAGCACGGCCCGGCTGGTCGACACGAACACGTCAACCGACGGGCTGAACGCCGCTCCGCCCCGCAACTCGAGCGCCAGCGCCGCGAACTCGGAGAGCGAGAAGTGCGGGGTGCCGAGACTGATGGCGTCGAGTGATTCCGTAGCGGCGCTACTCAGCCGCTCGCGCGCTCGGCTGAGGTCGGGTGCCGTCACCGGCACCGTGGTGGCCTCAGGCCCGAGCACCGCGTCCAGCGTCGGCGCCTCCGGGGTCACCCCCACAACGTGGAACAGCGCGACGCCGCCGGCGGACGCGGCGGTCGCGCCGAGCGCCTTGAGCCGGTCCTCTGTGACCCCGCCGTCGTTCAGGTCGCCGGGCAGACCGGTGAGGGCCGCGACCCGGGTTCCGGCGAGCTCGCCGAGCAGCGCCCCGATCGCGGGCCAGGCGACGTCGTCGTCGAGCAGCGCGGCGGGGACCGCCGAGAAGTCGAGCACCAGCGCGGCGGCGCGGTTCCGCTTCAGGTGCAGGCCCGAGTAGGGGACCCGGCCGGCAACGCCGGCGGCGATGTCGATGAAGTCGCCGTACCGGTCCGTGCGCGCCCCGAGCACCGAGTTGACGAAGGCGATGGCGTTCGACTCCGCCCACGCCACATGGCTGCCTTCTGCCGGGCGGTGGCCGGACTGGTACGGCGCGCACGACCAGATCGGCTCGCAGCCGAGGGCCACGTGCGCGTCCATCAGGCGCCGGCCGTTCTCGGCCACCTCGGCGTCGGCGCGTACCAGTCCGGGATGCAGCAGGTCGAGCGAGCCGACGTTGAGCGTCGTGCGCACCCGCACCCGGGCGCCGAGCGAGACCAGCCGCTCAGTGAACTCCAGCCCCGCCACGCCGTGGTACAGGCAGCCGTCGGCGTGCGCTGACTCGATCGGCACCAGTCGTGCGGCCCCGTTCGCGCGCGCGACCCCGACGAGCAGCCGCATGCACATCGCGACGGCCGGGCCCTGCTCTCCGGCCAGCATCGACTGTTCCTCGGCCGTGAGGACCGGGCCGTCGGCGCCGGGCATCAGGCGCCTTCGCCGGGGGCCAGCGTCACAGTGTGCAGCGAGGTGAAGAAGTCCTGCGCGGCCTTGCCCTGCTCGCGGCCGCCCACACTGGATGCCTTCTCGCCGCCGAACGGCAGGTAGAAGTCGACCCCGGTGGTCGGTGCGTTGACCTTCACGAGGCCGGCCTCCAACGCGTCCGCCGTGGCGAGGGCGGCGGTGAGATCGCGCGTGTACACGCCGGCGGCGAGTCCCTGTGGAACATCGTTGGCCACCGCCACCGCTTCCTGGAGCGTAGGCACGGCGTGCAGCGTGGCGATCGGCCCGAACACCTCGTCGCACGAGAGCGGGTGATCGGCGGGGACATGCTCGAGCAGGGTCGGACGGACGAACCAGCCGGGGTCGTCGGTCGCCACGCCGCCGGCCAGGAGACGGGCCCCGGCCGCGGTCGCGCTGCCGGCGGCGGCCAACACCTTGTCCCGGGCGGCTTCGTTGATGACCGGCCCCACCGCGGTCGTCGCCTGCGCGGGGTCGCCGAACCCCAGCGCCTCGATCGCCGCGACGAGCGCGTCCCGCAACGGCGCGACGTCCCCGACGACGATCACCCGCTTGGTCGCCGTGCACTTCTGGCCGGCGAACCCCATCGCGGCCGCGGCGATCTGCCTGGCGGTGGACTCCACGTCGGCGTCGGGCAGGACGATCGCCGGGTTCTGGCCGCCCATCTCCGCCTGTACCCGCACCCCGCGGGCCGCGGCCGAGCGCACCACGTCGCCACCGACCGCCGTGGATCCGGTGAACGACACCACGTCGGCCTCGGCCACGATCGCCCGACCGGTGTCGCCGTCACCGGGAAGGACCGTGAACAGCCCCTCGGGCAGCACCTCGTCGAGCAGGGTGGCCAGCCGCAGCGCCGTCGCCGTCGCGTCCGGCGACGGCTTGAGCACCACGGCGTTGCCGAACGCCAATGCCGGTGCGGCCTTCCACAGCGGGATGGCGATCGGGAAGTTCCACGGGGTGATGAGCCCGGCGACGCCGAGCGGTCGGCGCCGGGTGAAGAGCAGACCGAGGGCCGACGGCTCGTGCATCGCGCCCACCGGGTCGTACACCTGCTGGGCGTAGTAGCGGAGGATGGCCACCGCCCGAGCTACCTCACCGCGCGCTTCGCCGAGTGGTTTGCCGACCTCGCGAACCGCCAGTCGGGTCAGTTCGTCGGATGCTGCCGCCACCGCGTCGGCAGCGTCGGACAGTGCCTGCGCCCGGGCGGCCGCGGGGCCGCGCCCCCACTGGGCCTGGGCCGCGCGAGCGCGGGCGAACGCCTTCGCCACCTCGTCGGCACTGGTCACAGGCGCCTCGGCGACGAGGTCTCCGGGTGCGTGCGGTGAGTAGCTCTTGATCACGAAGGCTCCCTCAGCGTCGGTACGTGGGCCGGGTGGGGATGAGGTCAGGTCAAAGCAGGAAACCCGCCGGGAACGGGTCGTCCGGATCGAGGAAGTACTGTGCCGTGCCGGTCAGCCAGGCGCGCCCGGTGATGGTCGGTACCACTGCGGTGACGCCGCCGGCGAGCCGCGTCTCCTCGACGAGCCGGCCGATGAAGCGCGTCCCGATGAAGGACTCGTTGACGAAGTCGACGTCCAACGCCAGCTCGCCACGCGCGTGCAGCTGCGCCATGCGCGCGCTCGTGCCGGTACCGCACGGGCTCCGGTCGAACCAACCCGGGTGGATGGCCATCGCGTGGCGCGAATGCCGGGCATCCGAGCCGGGAGCGATGAGCTGTACGTGGTGACATCCGCTGATGTCGGGGTCGTTGACGTGGACCGGGCGGTCCTGTTCGTTGATCGCTTCCATGATCGCCAGCCCGGCGTCCAGCAGCCGCTGCTTGTGTCCCCGGTCGAACGGCAGGCCGAGGTCCTCGAGGTGGACCATCGCGTAGAAGTTGCCGCCGTACGCGAGGTCGTAGCGGACCGTGCCGAAGCCGGGCACCTCGACCGTCGCGTCCAACTGGTGGGAGTAGGACGGCACGTTGCGAATCGTGACCGCCTTGGCCGCGCCGTCGGAGACGGCGACCTCCGCGACGACGAGGCCGGCGGGCGTGTCCAGGCGGATCGTGGTGACCGGCTCGGTCACCTCCACCATGCCGGTCTCC
The DNA here is from genome assembly GCF_043197935.1 of Micromonospora sp. NPDC048930. Classification (NCBI taxonomy): domain Bacteria; kingdom Bacillati; phylum Actinomycetota; class Actinomycetes; order Micromonosporales; family Micromonosporaceae; genus Micromonospora; species Micromonospora sp. NPDC048930. The sequence goes on along the minus strand of NZ_JBICUB010000001.1, from coordinate 1,205,065 downwards.
ACCAGCACGGTGGCGACCCCGATGGTGCCGTGTCCGCACATCGGCAGGCAACCGGACACCTCGATGTAGAGCACGCCCCAGTCGGCGTCGGGCCGCGTCGGCGGCTGCAGGATCGCTCCGGACATGGCGGAGTGCCCGCGTGGCTCGTACATCAGCAAGGTGCGGAGGTCGTCGCTGTTGTCGAGGAACCAGCGGCGGCGCTCCATCATCGTGGCGCCGGGCAGTGGTGCCACGCCGCCCGTGATGACCCTGGTCGGCATGCCCTCGGTGTGCGAGTCGACGGCGTGCAGCAGTCGGCGTGCGCGCATGTCTCAGGCCAGTCCGGCTTCGAGGGCCGCCTCGGTCGCGGCGCGGACCGACTGCTCCTGCTCGGCGGTCAGCGGCTGCCGCGGCGGTCGGCAGACGCCGCCCTTACGGCCGACGATGTCCATGGAGAGCTTGATCGCCTGTACGAACTCGGTCTTCGAGTCCCAGCGCAGCAGGGGGTGCAGCAGCCGGTACAGCGGCAGCGCGGTCTCCAGGTCCCCTGCCACGGAGGCCTCGTACAGCGCCACGGTCGACTGCGGAAAGGCGTTCGTGTATCCGGCGATCCACCCCTTGGCGCCCGCGATGCCGACCTCGAGGACGACGTCGTCGGTGCCGATCATCAGGTCCAGTCCGGGCGCGAGTTCCGAGATCTCGTAGGCCCGACGCACGTCGCCGCTGAACTCCTTGACGCCCACGATGAGGCCCTCGTTGTACAGCGTGGCGAGGATCCGAGGCGTCAGGTCGGTCTTGGTGTCGATCGGGTTGTTGTACGCGGTCACCGGCAGGCCGGCCTTGCTGATCTCGCGGTAGTGCTCCAGGACGGCCCGCTCGTCCGTGCGGTACGCGTTCGGGGGGAGTGCCATGACGGCCTGCGCGCCGGCCTCGGCCGCCTGCTCTGCCCAGCGCCGCGACTCCAGGGCGCCGTAGGCGCCCACGCCCGGCATGACGACGAAGCCCTCGGGTGCCGCCTGGACCGCCACCTCGACAGCCTTCGCGCGCTCCTCCCTGGTCAGCACCTGGTACTCGCCCAGGGATCCGTTCGGGGTCACCCCGTGGGCGCCGTTCTCGGCCAGCCACCGCACGTGGTCGGCGTAGGCGTCGAAGTCCACGGACAGGTCGTCGCGGTAGGGCAGGGCGGCCGCGACGAGCACGCCGTGCCAGGGGCGGGTACGGGCAGCGGGGGAAACAGTCATGTCAGAGAGCCCTTTCGTGACGGTCAGTAAAATATCACACAGCAGCTCGCCGTGCTCAAGTCAAGCTTCGGTAACACCTCGACATGCGCCTCTAGAGCGACGATGTGCTCTGTGCCATAGTGCTGTGCTACGTCACACAGCAGTGCTGCCGATCGCTACTTGGGCCGTCCGGGTGTCGGTCCTTGAGGGAAGTGGGTTTTGGACAATGACCACATTTCTGACCCGCCGGCTGTCGCGAGTCGCCCTCGTGGGCGGCGCGGCGGTGGCGGCCATGATGCTCTCCGCATGTGGTAACGGGCTCGCCTCGGGAGGGGGCGGGTCGTCGGACGACGGGCCGATCGTCCTCGGAATGCTGACTCCGCTGTCGGGGAGCAGCTCGGCCATCGGCCCGTACATGAAGAACGGTGCGCAACTCGCCGTCGACGAGATCAACGGCAAGGGCGGCGTCAACGGGCGCAAGCTCGAGCTCAAGGTCGAGGACGAGGCGTGCGACGCCAAAAGCGCCACGGCGGGCGCCAACAAGCTGGTCACCGAGGGTGTGAAGATCTCGGTCGGCGGCTACTGCTCGGGGGCGACGCTCCCGACGCTGCCGATCTTCGAGAGGGCCGACGTGCCCATGCTCATCCCGGCCGCCAACTCCAACGAACTGGTCAAGCAGCACAAGAAGAACGTCTTCCTGATCAATGGCACCGGCGTGCAGCAGTCCGATGCGGCGCTCAAGTTCATGAAGAAGGTGGGTGCCACCAAGGTCGCCCTCATGGACGACAACACCAGCTACTCCAAGGACATCGCGGACACCACCGCCAAGCTGCTGACGGGTTCGCCGGCGCTCGCGGGACGCGAGTCGGTCACCGCGGGTGAGAGCGACTACAGCGCCAACGTCCACGCCATCCTGAAGAGCCAGCCGGACTTCATCTACTGGACCGGCTACTACCAGGAGGGCGGCCTCATCATCCGCCAGCTGCGGCAGGCCGGCTACACCGGCAAGATCATGGTCGCCGACGGATCGGTCGACCAGAAGCTGGTGGACATCGCCGGCCCCGCGGTCGCCGAGGGCGTCTTCGCCACCATGACGCAGACCCCGGACACGATCCAGGGCGCCGACAAGTGGATCGCCGACTACAAGAGCAAGTTCGGCGCCGACCCCGGTCCGTACTCCACCCAGGCCTACGACGCCGTCCGGGTGGCCGCCGAGGCGGTCAAGCAGGCCGGCTCGACCGACGGCAGCGCGGTCATCAAGGCGCTCGAGGGGATCGACGGTTTCCAGCTGTTCTCCGGGCCGCTGAAGTTCACGCCCGACCACACGCTCTCCAGCGGTGGCTTCCAGATCCTCGTGGTGGAGAACGGCAAGATCGTCCTCAAGGACACCCTGCAGTAGACCGTCTGCTCCCGGCGGCGCCCTCCCACGAGCGCGCCGCCGGGGCGTTCCTCGAAGGGCTCCCATGACCCAACTCATCTGGAACGGTCTCTTCGTCGGATCGTTCTACGCCCTGGTCGCGCTGGGCTACACCATGGTGTACGGCATCATCAGGCTCCTCAACTTCGCCCACGGCGACCTGTACATGCTCGGCGCGTTCGTCGGTTTCGGCGTTCTGAGCGTCGCCGGCGGGCTGGCGACCGGCCTCGGCTTCGTGGCGCTGCTCATCGTCCTGATCATCTCGATGCTGGTGACCGGAACCGCCGGCCTCCTGCTCGAGCGGATCGCCTACCGTCCCCTGCGCGGCGCGCCCCGGCTCTCCGTACTGATCACCGCGGTGGGCGCCTCGTTCGCGCTCGAGTACGGGATGCGCCTGGTGGCCGGGCCCAACCCGGAGGTCTACCCGGTCCGGCTGGCGGGCGACTCGATCAACCTGCTCGGCGCCCGCATCACCATCCAGCAGGCCAGTCTCATCCTGATCGCGGTCCTGCTGATGGCCGGCCTCCAGTGGCTCGTCATGGGGACCGGGACCGGGCGGGCCATGCGCGCCATCTCCCAGGACCCGACGGCGGCCCTGTACATGGGCATCAACGTCGACGCCATCATCGCGCGCACCTTCTTCATCGGCTCCGCCCTCGCCGGCGCCGCCGGCGTGATGGCCGGCGGTTACTACGGGAAGATCGACTTCCTGATGGGGTTCATCATCGGGCTCAAGGCGTTCACCGCGGCCGTCATCGGCGGCATCGGCAACATCAAGGGCGCGATGCTCGGCGGCCTGGCGCTCGGCATGCTCGAATCGTTCGGCACCGCCTGGATCGGCGGGCAGTGGCGCGATGTCTTCGCCTTCGGCTTCCTCATCGTCTTCCTCACGCTTCGTCCGACCGGCATCCTCGGCGAGCGCGTTACGGAGCGTGTCTGATGACCACCAATGTCGCACCGTCGTCCGCCGGCGCCCGCGCGCTCTTCGAGCGCATCCAGCAGAACCGCTACCTCGGCCTGATCGCACTGGCCGTCGCGTTGTTGGCGCCGTTCATCACCGCGACCAACTACGCCCTGTCGGTCATGACCTCCGCGCTGCTCTTCGTGATGCTCGCGGTCGGCCTCAACATCGTCGTCGGCTACTGCGGCCTGCTCGACCTCGGGTACGCCGCGTTCTTCGCCATCGGCGCCTACGTCAGCGGTGTCCTCGCCACCAGGTACGGGTGGCCGCTGCTGGCCACGGTGCCCGTCGTCATCGTCGCGGCGGTGGTCGCGGGCATCGTGATCGGTGGGCCCACCCTGCGGCTGCGCAGCGACTACCTGGCGATCGTGACACTCGGCTTCGGGGAGATCATCCGGATCACGGCGAACAACCTCACCATCACCGGTGGGCCGTCCGGCATCTACGGGATCCCCGGCATCACGCTGCCTGGGCTCGACCTGAGCGGCCCGGTCGGCCTCTATTACACCTGTGTGGTCGTCGTCGCCCTGGCCGTCCTCGGCGCGGCGCGGCTCGGACGCAGCCGGCTCGGACGCGCCTGGCGGTTCATCCGCGAGGACGAGGACGCCGCCGAGGCGATGGGCATCAACACGTACCGCGTGAAGCTCGCCGCCTACATCGGCGGCGCCATCTGGGGTGGCCTTGCCGGCATCCTCTTCGGCGCCCAGCTGTCTGCCATCTCCCCACCGAGCTTCACCTTCCTGTGGTCGGCCCTCATCCTGATGGCCGTCGTGCTCGGTGGCATGGGCTCGACGCCCGGTGTCGTGCTGGGCGCCATCTTCATCAGCGTGCTGCCCGAGCTTCTCCGGCAGGCCGCCGACTACCGGTACTTCGTATTCGGGGTCCTGCTCATCGTCGTGATGATCTTCCGTCGGCAGGGACTGTGGCCGGCGCGGGCCATGGAACGGCAGTCCCGGCGTGACATGCGCAAGGCCAAGGAGCATGACATGGGCAAGGCCAAGGAGGTGGTGCCGTGAGCACGCGAGAACCCGCACCGCTGCTCCAGGTGCAGGACCTGCACCTGGACTTCGGCGGTGTGAAGGCCGTTGACGGGCTGACCTTCCAGGTCAACGAGGGCGACGTCCTCTCGCTCGTCGGACCCAACGGCGCCGGCAAGACCAGCGCGTTCAACTGCATCACGGGCTTCTACAAGGCCACCGGTGGCTCGGTCACGCTGGAAGGCGCGAACATCACCGGCCTGCGGCCGTCCGCGATCGCGGCCCGGGGGATGTCGCGCACCTTCCAGAACCTGCGCCTGTTCGGTGAGCTGACGGTGCTCGACAACGTCCGCGCCGGGATGCACTTGCGGCTGCGGCAGAACGCCCTGGACGCGCTACTGCACACGCCGCGGTTCCGGCGCTCGGAACGGGAGGCGACCGACGAGGCGAACCGCTGGCTCGACTTCGTGGGCCTGCGCGGTGACCGTGGTGGCCTGGCGCGGAACCTTCCGTACGGCGAGCAGCGGCGGGTCGAGATCGCCCGCGCCCTCGCGCGCGGGCCCAAGGTGGTCCTGCTGGACGAGCCCGCCGCGGGCCTCAACTACGGTGAGAAGAACGAACTGCTCGATCTGCTGCACCGCATCAGTGTGCTGGGCATCGCCATCGTGCTCATCGAGCACGACATGGATCTCGTCATGCAGGTGTCGCGTCGGATTGTCGTGCTGAACTTCGGCCGGGAGATCGCCGACGGCACTCCCGAGGAGGTACGCCGCAACCCGGCCGTGATCGAGGCGTACCTCGGCAAGGACGACGCGGAGGAAGCCACGAGCGAGGAGATGAGCCATGACTGATGTCGCCGGCCGCTGTGCACTCGAAATCGACGCTCTCGACGTCCACTATGGCCGCGTCCACGCCATCCGGGGCCTGACCCTGACCGTCGGCGAGGGCGAGATCGTCACGCTGCTCGGCAACAACGGCGCGGGCAAGACCAGTACGCTCGCCACGGTTTCCGGGGTGGTGCGGTCCACCGGCGGCACCGTGCGCGCGTTCGGCACGGACATCACGAAGGCCAAGCCCTGGGAGATCGTGGGCGCGGGGCTGGTGCACGTACCGGAGGGGCGCCGCATCTTCTCCCGGCTGACCGTTCACGAGAACCTCCAGCTCGGCGGCTACCTGGTGAAGGACGCGGCCGCGGTCAACCGCCGGATCGACGAGGTCTACTCCCTGCTGCCCCGGCTGGCCGAGCGGCGCAACCAGCAGGGCGGGAACCTGTCCGGCGGCGAGCAGCAGATGCTCGCCGTCGGTCGCGCGCTGGTCGCCGGGCCCAAACTGCTGATGCTGGACGAGCCCTCGATGGGGCTCGCACCACTCGTGGTGGCCCAGATCATGGATCTGATCCGCCGGATCAACGCGGACGGCACGTCGGTGCTGCTCGTCGAGCAGAACGCCCGCGCCGCACTCAAGATCGCTCACCGCGCGTACGTGGTGGAGAACGGTGTGATCACCCTGCAGGGAGCGGCCGGCGAGCTCGCGCGCGACTCCCGCGTGGTCGAGGCGTACCTGGGGGCCTGAGGCGATGCGGGACATTCGTGCCACCGACTACCACACGGCGGGAGAGCCGTTCCGTATCGTCACCGAGGGCGCCCCGGAGATTCCCGGCACCACCGTGCTGGAACGGCGCGAGCACGCCCAGCGCGACGAACAGGTCGACGCGGTGCGCCGGCTCCTGGTCAATGAACCTCGTGGCCACGCCGACATGTACGGCTGCTTCGTCGTGCCACCCGACGACGAGGGCGCACACTTCGGGGTGCTGTTCTGGCACAAGGACGGCTACTCGACAGCGTGCGGACACGGCACCATCGCGCTGGGTGTGTGGGCCGTCCGGAGCGGGCTCGTGGACGCCGCCCCGGACGGGGAAACCGACGTGGTGATCGACGTACCGTCGGGTCGCGTCACGGCCACAGTCTCCTGTGTGGCCGGCGAGGTCCGCGGGGTCAGCTTCCGCAACGTGCCCGCGTACGTACTGGGTCAGGACATCGCCGTGAACACCAGCCGGGGCCCGGTGCGCGCGGACGTCAGCTACGGGGGCGCGATCTACGCCTCCGTCGACGCCTCGGCCCTCGGACTGTCGGTCAGCCCGGAGCACTACGGTGACCTGCTGGCACTCGGCCGGGAAGTCAAATGGAAACTCAACGGGACCGAATGGGCCCGGCATCCGAGCGAATCGCGGCTCGACGGTATCTACGGCACGATCCTGTTCGAGGATCTCGGCCGGCTGTCCGGCGGTCCGCACCAGCGCAACATCACCGTCTTCGCCGACGGTGAGGTCGACCGGTCGCCGTGTGGGTCCGGCACCTCCGCGCGGGTCGCGCTGCTAGCATCATCGGGGCAACTCGCCCCTGGTCAGGTGCTCACGCACGACTCGGTGGTCGGAACACGGTTCCTGGGCCGGGTGGTGCAGGAGCTGAAAGCAGAGGGTCGTCCGGCCTACGTCTCAGAGGTGCGAGGGATGGCCTACCGAACTGGTGAACACCATTTCTTCCTCGAGGCCGGCGATCCCGTCGGATTCGGATTCACGCTCCGATGAAGAGGACAAGGAGTGACACCGTGACGGACGCCACCGGGCGCCTGGCCCCGGACGCGCTCTCTCTGCCGCAGTTAGGGGGCCGGCCCAACCTTCGGCAGGAGATCGCCCATGCCCTGCGTGGCGCGGTCATCACGGGACAGATGCGCGCCGGCGTGCTGTACTCCGTGCCGACGCTCGCGGAGCAGTTCGGTGTCTCCGCCACGCCGGTACGCGAAGCGATGCTCGACCTCGCCAACGAGGAACTGGTCACGATCGTTCGGAACAAGGGCTTCCGGGTCAAGGAGCTGAGTGACCGGGACCTCGACGAGATCACCTCGCTGCGCGCGCTGATCGAGGTGCCCACCGTGGCCGAGATCGCCCGAACCATCAACGAGCCCACCCGGGCGGCGGTCGAGGAGCTGCGTCCCCTGGCGAGGGAGGTGGAGCGGCTCGCCGAAACCGGCGACCTCATCCGCTATGTCGAGGTCGATCGGCGTTTCCATCTCTCGCTTCTCGCCCTCGCCGGCAACCGGCATCTCATCGACGTGGTCGGGAACCTACGGGCCCGCAGCCGGCTGTACGGCCTGCAGGGGCTCGCCGAGCGTGGCGAGCTGGGGCGTTCGGCCGCCGAGCACGAGCAGATCGTCGATCTGGTGGTGGCTGGCGATGCGCCGGGGGCGGCGGCGCTGATGCGGCGCCACATCGGCCACGTCCGCGGCTCCTGGGCCGGCTACCACGAACCCTGACCGCCAAGGAGCCGATCGTCCTGAGCCGCCGAACCGGAGGATGAGGAGGAACGCCGTGGCCGAGCGGGTTGCCGTGGTCACCGGCGCCAACCGGGGCATCGGCAAGGAGGTGGCCCGCCAGCTCGCCGCCCGTGGCGACACCGTCCTGCTCACCGCCCGGGACGCGAAAAAGGCCGCTGCGGCCGCCGACGAACTGGCCGCCATGGGCGGCACAGTCGTCCCGCACCGGCTGGACGTGACCGATCCCGCCGCCGCAGCCGCCCTCGCCGCCGTCATCGGCGACCGGTACGGACGGCTTGACGTGCTGGTCAACAACGCTGCCATCTCGTACGACACCTGGGCCGAGGCGAGTAGTGCCGATCTCGACGCGGTCCGCGTCGCCCTGGAGACCAACCTGTTCGGCGCCTGGTCGCTCACCCAGGCGCTGCTTCCGATGCTGCGCGCCAGCGGTCACGGCCGTGTCGTCAACGTCTCGAGCGAGGCCGGCTCCCTGACCGGCATGGGGGGTGGCCTCCCCGCGTACAAGCTGTCCAAGGTCGGGCTGAACGCGCTCACCCGGATGCTCGCCGCCGAACTGCGCGGCGACGGCATCCTGGTGAACGCCGTCTGTCCCGGCTGGGTCGCCACCGACATGGGCGGCCCGGGCGGCCGTCCGGTGGCTGACGGGGCCGCCGGCATCGTGTGGGCCGCCACCCTGCCCGACAACGGACCGACCGGCGGCTTCTACCGGGATCGGCGACCACTGCCCTGGTAGACCGACGTACCGGCACTGGTCCTCGGGACAGGAACCGGGCGATGAACGAGCCGCACCGCCCGACAGGGGCCGCCGCGGCGCAGGCCGTCGCCGATCGGTGCGTCGTCAGGCAGCGTCCAGGGTGTTCAGGACGAGCCGGCCGTGGACATGGCCGCGCTCGCCGATGGCGTGTGCGGCGGCCGCCTGCTCAAACGGGAACACCTGTTGCACCTCGACCCGCAGTCGTCCGTCGCCCAGCAGTTGCGCCACCTGGGCCATCGCGGCGCCGTCCGGGGCCACGTAGGTGAAGGCCAGCCGCACGCCCCGCTGGGCCGCCACGGATTCCAGCCGAGGGTTACGGCCCTTGAGGGTGACCAGGAGGCCGCCGGGACGCAGCGTGGCCAGCAGCCCGACCGCGACATCGCCGCCGATCGGGTCGACCACCACGTCGGCGTCACGAACGACCGCCTCCACCGGTTGACGGGTGTAGTCGATGACCTCGCTGGCGCCCAGTGCGCTGACCAGATCATGGTTGCGGGCGGAGGCGGTGCCGATGACGTGGGCGCCTGCTGCCGCGGCGAGTTGCACGGCCAGGTGGCCGACCCCGCCGGCGGCGCCGTGGACCAGCACGCGCTGGCCGGCGGTGACCTGAGCGTGGGTGACGACGGTCTGCCAAGCGGTCAGCGCCGGCATCGGGGTGGCAGCCGCGGTGGCGTGGTCGATGACTTCCGGCTTGCGGGCCAGCGCGTCCGCGGCCACGACCGCGTACTGCGCGTACCCGCCGATCAGGCGGGGAAAGCCACCCATGCCGAAGACCTCGCTGCCCACCGGCAGTCCGTCGACCCCCGTTCCGGCGGCGGTGACCACGCCGGAGACGTCCCAGCCCAGCACGGCCGGGAATCGCGACACGGCGACGCCCTGGCCGGCGCGGGTGAGCCAGTCGATGGCGTTGACGCCGGCAGCGTGCACCCTGACCAGCACCTCACCTTCGCCAGGTGTGGGAGTCGGCAGGTCACGCACCTGCAGCGACTCGGGCGGACCGAACTGCTCGATCACAACGGCGCGCATCGTTCCCCTCCCGGTCCGGTGGCTCATGACAGCCCGGACTCCAACGCCTTGTAGCGGCGGTCCTGATACCGCAGGAACCCGCTCATGCCTGCGATCGCCGCCAGCAGCCCCAGCGGGAGCGCAACCACCGTCTGTGGCCTGCCTGTGATCCACACCCAGGCCAGGGCCACGCCGACGCCGGCAACGAGGCTGTTGACAGCGGCAACCATGCTGGCCATGGTGAACAAGCCCGCCTGCCAGCTTCGTCGTACCCCGAGCGTAGCGAGGGCCTCGGTGGCACCGGCCGCGCCGGTAGCGCTCCACGGGGCGAAGAACGCCGGGGCCTGGGGGCTGAGTGTCCGGTAATACGCCCGGATGTTCGCGATCTTCGCCAGCAGCTGCACGTTCTGCACGCCGGTGTCCACCAACCGTACGACGGTGAAGACGCCGAGCATGACGATGACGGGAATGGTCGTGGCCACGAACGGCACCAGCAGCGTCCGGGACTGGGCGACGAAACCCAGCGCGACCAGGGTGCTGGAGAGGGTGAACGTGAACAGCGAGGCGCGGCCGGCGGCCTCGCTGACCGTGGTGCTGGCTGCCGATTGCAACACGAAGTGCTCGGTGACCAGCGCGGACATGAACGTCGCCTCGTTGGCCGCGCCATTGGCTTCGTCGGTCATTGTTCCCTCCACGGGTGCCGGGCGCCGTGTCGACAGCCGGCTCGTCCGTACATCCCGGTCTTGTCGGTCAGTGGAACTCGTCGGCGTGCGCGCCGGCCCGCTGCCCGCAGGCGCGCGGCCGACGCTGTCCCGGACGGTCGGACAGATGCGTTGACGTAGCAGCTGAGGGGCATGGGCGGCTCGTCGCCGCGCGGTGAACGTGCACCTTCTGGGCCGCGGGACGTGCCACGACGGCCCCGACTCGCGGACCGCACGTCCGGGCGACCGCGTTCGGCGTGAGGTGCGGATGTCAGGGGCCCGATGGACAGTGATCGTTCGGTGGTCAGCGGTTGCTCCTGGACGGTAGCGGGCCCCGGGCGTGGCGCCCGGGGCCGCACGTGGGGGTCTAGTGGTGCAGGTGCCGGCGCAGGTGAGCCGCGACGGTGTCGGTGGCGGTAGTCACCTGTGGCTCTTGGTCGTAGAAGTCGAACTGGGTGCCTTGGCTCCAGAGGATGTCCTTGGGGCCGGCGAGGCTGGCGTGGAACCGGCTGGCGCCGTCGGGGATGGCGGCATCCGTGCTGTGGACGATGACGGTCGGTTGGGTGATCTGCGGCGCGAGGCTGATGGCGTCGTAGGTGAGCCAGTCCGGCCAGGCCATGACGGCGAATCGGTTGGGCCAGGCGGGGACGCCCCCGCGGGCCGGGTTGAGGTAGAAGTCGATGTCGTAGGGCATCGCCGCTCGCGGGTCGGTGGTGCTGACGACCGGGACGTAGTCGACCTCGCCGGTTTCGTCGTATCGGGCGCGGGCCTCCCGGCCCGTTTTGATCTTGGTGGCGACGGCGTCAGCTCCGCCGTAGGCGGCTTCGCAGATCGTCGCGTCGTGGAGCCATGGGGCGACCAGGGCGAGAGCTTTGACCCGCGGGTCGTGGGCGGCGTTGTCGGCCATGTACATGGCCGCGGCGCAGATGCCGAGTTCGGCGAGCCGGTCGCGGTCGACTGCCGGATGTGCGGCGAGGTAGGTGAGCGCGTGGTGAATGTCGGTGACCTTCCGTGCGGGGTTCTCCACGTCGCGGGGCTCGCCTTCGGACTCGCCGAAGCCGTTGAAGTCGAACGACAGCGCCGCGTAGCCGTAACCGGCCAGGCGTTGGGCGTATCGGTCGGCCATCAGTTCCTTGACGCTGGTCCAGGTGCCGGCCACGACCACCCCGGGCACCGGCCCGGCGGTCGTGTCGGGCAGGTGGAGATTGCCGACGAGAGTGGCTCCGTCGCTGTCGAAGGTGACGCGTTCGTGCTTCATGGTGTTGCTCCTGGGTCTGGTCGGGTCGTCAGGCGTACTGCAGGGCGGCCCGGCTGATCAGGCCGTCGGTCAGGGTGAGGCGGTAGTTGGCGCGGAAGCCGCCGATGCCGCCGGGCTGGAAGCGGACCAGCACGGTGACGCCGTCTGGGTGTGGGGTGTGGCCGAGCAGCGTGTAGACGCCGCCGATGACCTCGCGCTCGGCCCAGCGGCGGATGGCGTCGCGACCACGGATCTCGCGACCGACGTCGACGACGACCGCGTCGGCTGCGAACGCGGCCGCGACAGCGTCCGGGTCTTTGGCGGAGACCGCGTCGAAGTAGCGTTGCGCGGCTGGATCGAGAGGTCCCTGCGATCCGGTCGGGATCGGCAGCGGCGTGACGGCGTCCTCGGCGACCGCCCGCATGTGCTCGCTGCTGATCATTGCGATCGCGGCTCCCGCGACGACGACGGCCGCTGTCACCGCGATGATCGTGCGCGCTCTCATGGCAGCAGGCCCCGGTTGCCGTCGCCCCACGTGGCCGTCATGACCACCCTGGTGATCCGCCAGCCGCCCGTGCCACGGGTCAGGCTGAACGAGTAGGTGCCGCCGAGCGTCCACAGCGCTGCCCCATGAGGGTTGGCCTTTCGATGGGTGGCCTGAAATGCTGCCGTGCAGACGGCGGCGTCGCCCTCGACCGTGACCAGGTGGTTGGCCAGCAGGTGCTGGGCGGCGTCGAAGCCGCCGAGCGTGTTCTGCCAGGCGTTCACGACCTCGGCCGGGGTCAGCGTGATCGGTTCCCCGCCGTTCAGGCTGGTGTAGTCCAGCGTCACCTGTTCGGCGAGCACCTCGGTGAGGCGGTCCCATTCCCGCCGGTCAGTGTGCCAGACCAGGCGGGTGCAGGTGTCAATGACATCTAGACGATCCATGCGTCGAGCGTCGCAGCCCGCCAGGCGATCACGGCAGATGAAGTCGCTGCAGGCCGCCTGCAGGATCCTGCAACTTCCGTGCGTCGCGTGCCTTCGATCAATCAGGGCGGGATCCGCGCAGTGGCACAACCCTCCACTGGCTATAGCCAGCCGCGGTCCTTGGCGTATAGAGCGGCTTGGAAGCGGGTCCTGGCGCCCAGGCGGGCCATCAGGTCGGCGACGTGGGCCCGGAACTTGCGAACCGAGATGTTCAGGGCCCGGGCGGCGGCGTCGTCGGTGTCGTACCGGGTCAGCGCCTCCAGGACCTGATGCTCGACGGGAGACAGGGGTCGGTCGTCAACGTCCCGGGCGCGGCTCCACATGCCCTCGTACACGTCGACGAGCACGGCCACGAGTCCGGGTTGGCGAATCTGCAGCGCGCCGGCCTCCGGCCCGGCCGGATCGGCCTGGACGAACGCCACGCTGCGGTTGACGATGGCCAGATGCCGCACCGGCTCGGAGGTGACCCGGTGCAGGTCTCCGCGAGCATGCCAGAGCCTCGCGTGCCGGACCTGCCGTGGGTCGCGCAAGGCCTGAGCCGAAAACAACGTGCGGCAGCGTAGCCCGGCGGCGAGCAGCTTGTGGAGCCGTCCGGAGGAACTGCTGTATGTCGCGAGCGGCTTCATGTACATGAAGTCCTCCGGGGCACCGGCCATCACCGCGTTCATGCGCTGGGTGACGCCAGGACCGTCGGGAATGTGCTCAACCAGGTGGACCCCCTTGCCGCTGCGGTGCTCCTCCGCGAGTTCGGTGAGCACGTCCCACGCGGTGGTCAGCTCGGTCAGCTGCCGTTGCGTCTGTTCCACGCGACGGCGTACCAGCAGATCGACGGCGACCGCGGGTTTGGTCGCGACCAGGCTGCCGGATATCAGTCCGAGGGTGCGCAGCTCGGCGACTGTCGCACTCAGCCCGGGACGGTCGAGGTCCGCGGCCGCCGTCGCGAGGTCCGCGTGCGGGCGGCGCAAGAAGTATCGGTAGACACGTTCCTGTTCGGCGGTGACACCGAGACCGGCAAGACTCACCGGGTACCTCCGGATTCTGCAAACGGTGAAACAGTTGCGCCGCCCGCGTGATCCGGCTGGCCGCCAACCAGGCGCAGGGGTTCGCAATCGCGGATCCTCGGTGGCCGCGCCGGCGCCCACTCGATGGCGACAACATCGAGTGGGCGCTGGCAGGGCGGACTGCTGCTCAGCGACCCCTCGCCGGACACGGCGACGACGGGCCACACCTGCGACAAGCCCGCCCGTCGCGAACGGAATCCGCGGCCGGCTGTGCCGAGTTGTCCTCGCCGGCTCCAGACCATCGTCGCGGGCGAGGCCGATGGCCGTTGTATCGGAGGCGGTCGGGAAGGGGGTGGTTCCGTTACGCGTCGGGAACCCAGCTGCCATGGAAGCCGAGGGGCACCCGGGCCGGAAGCTGGACCCGGGCGACCGGGGCGCCGGTGAAGTCCTGAGCGGCCAGGATCACCAGGTCCGATGCGTTACGGTCCGGGTTGTGCACGTAGGCCAGGGCGTAACCGTCGTCCTCGGCCGCCCGGTGGTCCCCGGCTGCCGGGCCGTGACCGGGGTGGCGGGCTGCGACGAAGACCGGCTCGCTGGCTGCCGCGCCCTTGGGGAAGCGGTGCACTTCAGAGGTGCCGCGCAGCAGGTCGTGCTTGATCAGCGCGTTGTGGAACGCCCGGTCCGGCGGAACGCCGTCGACGGCCAGGTACGCCTGGAACATCTCGGCCGCCGCGGCTGAGTAGCCGAATCGGTGGCGGCGGGAGACCAGGGCATCGTTGATCCGCGGGTATTCCTGCGGCCGGTCGTCGATTCTGCTCATCCGGACCTGGCCGCGGGCGAGGTCGATCGTCCATCGATCCAGCGACGGTGTGCCGGTGGCCCCCGGGCCGCCGGATCCGCGGCCTGCGGCGTAGAAGGGCGCCGGGAATGTGGTCAGGTCCACCACGATCGACGTCCCGTGGTCGTAGGCGTTGAGGGTGTGCGAGTACACGACCACCGCCGGCGCGTCGAACCAGCGCACCTCGCCGCCGGCCCGAGGCAGCACGCCGACCCGGGCGGGATGCCGGTCGTTCCAGATGTAGGGCACGGGGTGGCCCGCTGCGGCCGCTTCCGGATCGAAGGTCACGGGCACGTCGAACAGGACCACGTGCCGTTTGGTGAGGGCGAAGTCGTGCATCATGGGACTGCCGGCCACCGGGATCGTGGTGGTGCGGGCGACGCGACCGGCCGGGTCCACGACGAGGTGGCGTACGTGGTCCCACGTCGGGCTGTAGGTGACGGCGTGCAGCTCGCCCACCTGTGCGTCGAGCTTGGTGTGCGCGGTGAACGCGCCGGTCAAGGTCCCGCCGAAGTCGTACGGGCCGAGGGTGTTGAGCTCCCCGTCGAGCTCGTACGGCAGGGGGCCGCTCTCCAGCAGGGTCAGGATCCGGCCGTTGTGCGCGATGACGTGGGTGTTGCAGGCATAGTCCTGCTCCGGCACCGGCCACGGGTACGGTTCGCCGAGCTTCGCGGCAACGGCGGCGGAGCGGACCCACCGGTTCCGGTACCACTCGGCGCGGCCGTCGCGCAGCCGGACGCCGTGGACCATGCCCTCGCCGAGCATCCAGTGGTGCGCCCGGGGGTCTTCCAGCCCGAGGACATTGGGGCCGATACGCAGGTAGCGCCCGTTCAGCTCACGGGGAATCCGGCCGGTGACGGGCAGGTCGAAGGCCGTGACCTCCTCCCGGACCGGCGCGAACGCGCCCTCGAGGAACGGGTGTCCGCCCGACCGGCGGACGGGTGGGGTGGCGTACGCCGGGGCGGTCTGCGCCGTAGCGGCGCTGCCGATCAGCGGGAGTGCGCCGGATCCGGCTGCGATGGCCCCTCCCGTCAGGGCTGCCGCCGAACGCAGGATGTCTCGCCGGGAATGCCTGGCCATTGTTTGACTCCTAGCTAGCAGGTGTGGATGTCGAAGGGTCGGGTGCCGGTCGCGGTCAGCCGCGGGTCGGCCCGGCGGCGTCGATCATGGGCACCGTCAGCGACCGGCGGGCGGCCGGGAGACTCGCGACGAAAGTCAGGCCGATGACGAGGGCGACGACGGCGAGGTACGGGGTGCGGTCGAGGTCGAGATTCACCGAGCCGGTACGCCCGTACGCGAATCCGGCGATGCCGATCGCGGCCGAGACGGTGCCCAGGGCCAGCCCGCACGTGGCCGCGATGCTCGTCTCCCAGGCCACCGCCCGCAGGAGCTGCCCGGGCGTGGCGCCGATCTTGCGGGTCAGGCCGAACTCCTGCCGTCGCGCCAGCAGGCTCGCGACGCAGTTGTTGACGAGCACCACCGCTGCGAACAGGCTGATCATGCCGATGATGATCAGGTTCAGCGTCTGGACGCTCCTGTCCTCGACCGTGATCACGATGCCTTCGGCGGCGTTCGCGTCGTTGTGAATCCGCTGGATGTAGAGGGTTCCAACGGCCAAGCCGGTCAGGACGATCACCGGCATGGTGACGGACGCGATCTGTCTTGTGCGCTCGCGTACGGCCGAAACCGCCAGGTACGCCGACGCTGCCGCCGACCGCCGCGTCGCTAGTTCGATCGGCAGGGCCACCACCCGCAGCACGATCGGCGAGAGCAGCGCGAGTCCGATCGCCGAGGCGATACAGGCCTGACCGGCGACGCTCAGCGTGGTGAAGCCTTCGTCCTTGAGTACGGTCGCGATCGTCAGGGCGCAGCCGACCCCTGCGGCGAGCAGGACGCCACCCGCGATCACCCGTCCGGTGCCGATCGCTCGGCTGTCGGCGGTGGCCTGGCTCAACGCCTCCCGGGCACTGACCCGCCCGGCCGAGCGGGCGGTGACCGCGGTGGCGCCAAGGGTGGCGAGCAGGGTTGTCGACAGTCCGGCCGCGAGGGCGAGAGACCCGAACCGATAGGAGACATCGTGGCCGATCTGGTCGGTGCGGCTGAGTGCCTCGAGCACCGCGCGGCCGATCAGAAAAGCGGGGAGGACGCCCAGGGCGGCGGCCACGACGGCGACGACCGCCCCTTCGCCGATGATCAGGCGGCTGATCTGGCGGGGTGTGGCACCGACGGCTTTGAGCAGTGCGAGTTCGGCCTGCCGTTGCCGTACCGCCAGGTTGGTCGTGGAGGCGACGCCGAACCCCACGATGACCAGGCCCCACCCACCGACGGCGCCGGCGATCGTCCGCAGTGATGACGCGTCGGCCGCGGAGACGGCATCCCCCTGGGCGGTGTCGAGCAGCGAGGCGAACGCCATGAGCACGGCTGCGCCGGCGAACACGTTGATGAACGTCGCGATGAAGGCGCCTCGGCGGAAGCGCAGTGAGCCGAACGCGAGCCTGAGCGTCGTCATCGCAGACCGCCACTGCGGCGGCCGGCGTCGAGCCGCACCATCTGCTCCGATACCGCGGCAGCGGTGGGCGCCTGCAGGGTGCCGACGATCCGCCCGTCGGCGAGGAAGACGACCGAGTCGGCGAACCCGGCCGCGATGGGATCGTGCGTCACCATGACAACTGTCTGGCCGTGGTCGTCCACGGCCCGGCGCAGCAGCGTGAGCACCGCGGACGCGCTGGCGCTGTCGAGCGCGCCGGTCGGCTCGTCGGCGAACACGATCGACGGTCTGGACGCCAGCGCCCGGGCGATCGCGACCCGTTGCTGCTGGCCGCCGGACAGTTCCGTCGGCCTGCGTTCGGCGTGGCCACCCAGACCGACCTGATCGAGCAGGGCCAGGCACCGCCGGCGCTGGGCGGGGTTTCCGGCCAGCTGCATCGGCAGCATCACGTTCTGCAACGCGGTGAGCGTCGGCAGCAGGTTGTACTGCTGGAAGATGAACCCGATCCGGGTGCGCCGGAAGCGGGTGGCCTGCGCCTCGCTGCCGTACGGGAACTCGCGGCCGTCGACGAAGACAGCGCCCGCGGTGGGCCGGTCAAGCCCCGAGGCGCACTGCAGGAACGTGGTCTTGCCGGAGCCGGACGGCCCCATTACCGCGGTGAACGTGGCGGCCGCGAAGGACGCCGTGACGCCGGCCAGGGCAGCCACCTTGCTGCCGGAGGGCCCATAGGACTTCGTGAGCCCGACGACCCGCAACGGGTCCTGCGCGGCGTCACGTGTGAGATTCGAGCTGATCAAGCTTGCCATCCGATCGGTCCGTTGGTCGAAGATCAGCTCGAGTCTGGAAGCCGTGACCCGGTTTCCACACCGCCTCAAGCAGGGCGAATCGTCCGACCAGCGAAGGGTCCGGCGCCCTACCAAAGTAGGTTGGTGCGGCGTGGCAGGCTGGCTAACCTCGGACAACGTGACAGGTCCGCCGGCTGCGCCGCCGTCCCGGCCCCGCGGCCGTTGGCATATGCTCGTCTACTCCACCGTCGCCGGTTCAGGAGATCGCCTCGGTCTGATCCGCCGCCAGCTTCTGGTCGACGTCGTCCTCGTTCTCGCCGCGATCGGCTTCGGTGGGTTCATCCTGATCCCGACCATCGGCGCCCACACGCGCGCCGGCCTGATCACCGACGTCGTGCTCGGCGTCGTCGCGTGCGGATCGCTGGCATGGCGGCGAAGATGCCCGGTGACGGTCGCGGGATTGACCATCGCCGCGTCAGCCGTGTCCGCTTCCGCCGCCGGCGCCTCCATGGTCGCGCTGCTCACCGCGGCCATTCGCGTACGCCCGAAGGTCGTCGCTGCGCTGACCGCAGCGCAACTGGCTGCCACCTTCTGCTTTCCGCTGCTGTATCCCCAAGCCGCCGGCTACAGCTATCGCACCCAGATCACGATGGGCGGCCTGATGAACCTGGCCGTGGTGGGCTGGGGCCTTATGATCCGCGCCCAGCGGGGGTACCTGCGCGCCGTCCTGGAACGCGCCCACGATCTGGAGGCCGGGCAGGCACTGCTCGCGGCGAACATCCGCGACCAGGAGCGGCGTCGGATCGCCCGGGAGATGCACGACACCCTGGCCCACCGCCTGTCGCTGCTCAGCGTTCACGCCGGGGCGCTCGCCTTCCGTTCTGACCTGTCGCCGGAGCAGACGCGTTCCATGGCCACCATCGTCCGGCAGGCCAGCCACGACGCGCTCGGCGACCTCCACAAGGTGATCGGGATCCTGCGCGACGGGCAGGCCGGCGAGGCAAGTGCGCTGCAGCCCCAGGTCACGCTGGACGACCTGACCAGGCTCGTGCAGGAGTCCCGGCTCAGCGGTACGGAGGTCCATCTCGACCAGCGCGTCGACCAGGCCGACCTGACGATGTCACCAAACGTCGCCGCGACCGCGTACCGGATCGTCCAGGAGGGCATGACGAACGCCCGCAAGCACGCACCGACGTCACCGGTCCATATCACGGTCAAATCGCACGAAACGGGGGAGATCATCGTCACCGTCAGTACGTCCCTCGACCCAGGGCCAACGGCGGCGGCGGACATCCCCGGCACCGGAACCGGGTTGATCGGGCTCCGGGAACGGGTCTCACTCCTGGGAGGCAGCTTCAGGTCAGGACGGGCCGGCGACCAGTTCGTCGTCCGGGCGCGGCTTCCGAGGGAGATCTAGTCATGGAAGAACCACGGGCGATGACCCGGGTCGCGCTGGTCGACGACGACCCGTTGGTGCGGATGGGCCTGAGGGCCATGCTGGACGGCGTCCATGGCATCCGCGTGGTCGCCGAGGCGGCCGACGGCTCCGACGTGCCCGGCATGGTCGACCGGCATCGCCCTCATGTCGTGCTGATGGACCTACGGATGAAGACGATCGACGGCATCACCGCGACCCAGCGCCTGCGGGAACGCGGCGACAGCCCCGCGGTGGTCGTCCTGACCACGTTCGACGACCACGATCTGGTCGCCAGGGCCGTCCGGGCCGGCGCGGTCGGCTATCTGCTCAAGCACGCCCCACCGGAAGACATCGTCCGGGCCGTCCGATCGGTCCGCGACGGGGGCAGCATGCTGTCGCCCGAGGTCGCCCGCCGGGTCATCACCATGCTTGCGGCAGACCCCGGTCACGGCACCCACCGACAGGCGGCGCAACAACGTCTCCAGCAGCTCAGCGCCCGGGAGATCCAGGTCGCCACCGCGGTCGCCGATGGCAAGTCGAACGCCGAGATCGCCGCCGACCTCAACCTCACCGTCCCGACCGTCAAGGGCTACATCAGCACCATTCTCAGCAAGACCGCGACCCAGAACCGCGTCCAACTGGCCCTCACGGTCCAGGCAGCCAACCTCCCACTCTCGCCCCCGGGCCGTACCGGCGCCTGACGATCCACCCGCCGGTACGTGTGCCTCACCGCCAGCGGGCCGCGCAGGTTCATGCAGGCGTTCCTGCAGCCACTTCGTCTTCTGCGCGGTGTCGGTGCGCTGACAGGCTCGGGCATGGATCGTCTGGACCGTGTCGAACTGTCTACGCCCCTGGCGTGGAGCACCGATCGGCGGACGCAGGCCGGCGCCACCCCGCGGGATCGGGGCAAGCGACCGCCGGGCTGCCCCGCCGTGAGCCCCACGCCTCGTACCCACTCAGGAGAAGGACGGCATGTTGCTCATAGCTGGAGCCACCGGCAACGTCGGTGGCGAACTCGTCCACGCACTGCGCCGGGCCGGTGAGCCGGTGCGCGCACTCACCCACACCGATCAGGACTCGGCACTGCCGCCCGACGTGGAACGGGCGGCCGGCGATCTCAACGACCCCGCCGGCCTGACCACGGCGCTCAACGGGGTGCGCGGCGTCTTTCTCCTCAGTGGGTACGCCGACATGCCCGGCCTGCTGACGAAGATCCGCGACGCCGGAGCCCGGCACATCGTCCTACTGTCATCGGGAGCCGTCGACGGTGGCGACCCCGCCAACGTGGTCGTTCGCTACCACGCCGTCGCCGAGGCGGCCGTCAAGGACGCCGGCCTCCCGTGGACCATCCTGCGTCCCAGCGGTTTCCACTCCAACGCACTCCGCTGGCTGCCGCAGCTACGTGCCGGAAACGTCGTGAGAGAGCCGTTCGCCAACGTGCCTGTCGCCGGCATCGACCCCTTCGACATCGCCGCGGTCGCCGCGGTCGCTCTCACCACACCAGGCCACGACCACGCCGTTTACCGGCTCACCGGCCCCGAGGCCATCCTGCCCGCCGACCGCCTCCGCGTCCTGGCCCACCTTCTCGGTCGAGACCTGCACCTGCACCCACTCACCGACGACGAAGCCCGCGTGGAACTGGGCGCCACCATGCCGTCCGAATATGTCGACGCGTTCTTCAACTTCTTCGTCGACGGGTCGTACGACGACGCCGTCGTGCTTCCGACGATCTCCGAACTCCTCGGTCGGCCGGCGAGGACGTTCCGTCAATGGGCGGAGGCACACGCCGACGCCTTCCGCTGATCACCTTCTTACGGCCCTGCCCTGCGCATACTCCGTTTTGACCGGTTGAGCCAAGTCGGCTGCCGCAGTTGGCGGGATCAAATCGATCGGCGTCTTGACGGGTGGGGCGGATTGTGACGTAGTGGATCGAGCGGTTCGGGTCGATATCGGCTGGCCCGCAGCCGTCCGTGACGTCTAGGAGGCTTGTCCGTGTCTATGTCTCGCCGCCAGTTCCTGTCCCGCTCTGCCGGAGCCGGTCTTGCTGTGGCCGTGGTCGGTTCGGTCGACGCCCTGTTCACGGCGGCACCCGCGCTGGGGGTGTCCGGCCCGGAGATCGGGTACGGTCCGCTCGTGCCTGACCCGGCCGGCATGCTCGACCTGCCGGTGGGCTTCCGCTACACGGTGCTGTCTCGCGAAGGCACCGTCCGGCCGGACGGTGGCAGCGTGCCGAGCCGGTTCGACGGTATGGGTGCCTTCGCAGACGAGGCGCGCGGCAGTCGCCTGGTCCGCAACCATGAGTGCTCCCCGACCGCGAAGATCAGGGTCGTGGCTCCGCCGGAACGCACGTACGACCCGGCCGCCGCGGGCGGGACCAGCACGCTCGCCGTCGACGCGTCGAACCGCGCCGTCTCTGAGCACGTCAGCCTGGGCGGCACGGCCATCAACTGTTCCGGTGGCCGGACGCCGTGGCACACCTGGCTGACCTGTGAGGAGACCGAAGACAAGGCGGGTGCCCGCGGGTACACAAAGGACCACGGCTTCATCTTCGAGGTTGATCCGTACGACGATGCTCGCAACACCGATCCGACACCGCTGACCGCGATGGGTCGGTTCCAGCACGAGGCGGTCGCGGTCGACCCGCACACCGGCATCGTCTACGAGACCGAGGACGCGTTCGTGGCGCCGCTGGGTAGCTTCTACCGTTTCCTGCCGAACCGGCCGCTCGGTGGTCACGGGAGCCTGCGGGCCGGCGGCGTGCTGCAGGCTCTGCACGTCCCGGACCTGCCGGACCTGTCAGTGGTGACCGAGGCGGGCACGGCCTTCTCCGGCGTCGAGTGGCTTGACGTGCCGGACCCGCTGGCGACAACGGAGTCGGTCCGTGCCCAGGACTACGCCAAGCCGATCACCGGTGGGTACAAGATCGAGGGCGCCTGGTGGGGGGAGAAGGACGGCTGCGCCTACTTCGTCTCGTCGTTCGCCCGGCGTGAGCTGGGCTCGGCCCGCGACCACGACGGCCAGGTCTGGCGGTACGACCCGCGAGCCAACACGTTGCGGCTGGAGACCATCTTCACCCGACCGACGCCGGCGCCGGAGAACCCCGAGTTCGACGCCCCGGACAACATCTGCATGTCGCCGTACGGGGGCCTGATGATGTGCGAGGACGGGATCGGGGACCAGCACATCCTTGGTACGACCGCCGACGGCGAGGTGTTCGTCTTCGCGCGTAACCGGGTCAACATCGGCACCGCCGAAGACCCGGAGTACGGCGAGCTGGCCGGAGCGACGTTCTCCGCCGACGGCCGGACCATGTTCTTCAACGTCTACAACCCGGGCATCACGTACGCCGTCACCGGCCCCTGGAACCGCCGCCAGGGCTGACCCCGCAGCCACCGGGCGATGCTCCCCGGTCCATATGTGATCGGGGAGCGTTCCGGGCACCGCCGAGCAGTGGACCAGGCGGCTGGCGCTCGCCATCGATCGTGCCTGGACCTGACCGAGTCCGAACCCTGCTCACGTCATCCAAGCCCGCCCTGGCGATGTGTGAGCCCCGGGTTTGGCTGCTCGCGGTCTGCCAAAGATGGACAAAACGGAAGCGTGTTGGTCTAGTGCTGGTTACGCTGCCGCAGGAGGTGAGCCATCATGTTGACACACGCACCGATGGAGGCGGCCCTACCAGCGAGCGACATGGAACGGGCCAAAGGCTTCTATCGCGACACCCTGGGCCTGACCATCTCGCGCGAGGCCGAGGACGCCGTCCATTTCGAGTCCGGTGGAACGACGTTCTTCATCTATCCCACCCCCAACGCCGGGCAGGCCCCCCACACGCTGGCGGCCTGGATAGTCGCCGACCTCGACGCCGAGATGGCGGACCTCCGGCGGCGCGGCGTGACGTTCGAAGAGTACGACCTCCCTGGTCTCAAGACGGTCAACGGCGTCGCAGAGTTGGGGACGTTGCGCGGCGCCTGGTTCAAGGACAGCGAAGGTAACATTCTCGGCGTGAGCCAGCCACGCGAAGGGTGACCCGCCGTAGTCGTCATCCGCTCAGGCGCGGTCACCGGTGCCGGTGCAGAAGCCGGTGGAAGCGGCCAGGGAGCAACCTGGCCCACGCCCGGTCCAGTCGCCTGGCATGGTAGAGGGCATGTGCAGAAATATTCGCGTGCTCCACAACTTCGAACCGCCTGCGACCGACGACGAGATTGAGGCGGCCGCCATCCAGTACGTGCGCAAGGTCAGCGGCATGCCCCGGCCGTCCGCGGCCAACGCGGAGGCGTTCGACGAGGCGGTCCGCGCTGTCACCGCGGCCACCCGAGCCCTGCTGGACAGCCTCGTGACGAAGGCCACTCCCCGTGATCGAGAGGTGGAGGCCGCGAAGGCGAAGGCGCGCGCCGCCGAACGGTACGGCGTTCGGGCGGCGGCTTCGGGCTGACCGCTCCCGATCCGGCCACGCTGGTCCGGGCTTCCGACACGGCGACCTCCTGGGCGACCCGAAGTCGTCACGAGGACGGCGCGACGGCGTGACCGGTCGCGAGGCGGGTTTCGTACATGCGGAGCGCGACGATGAGACCGGAGACGGCGGTGATGACGGCGATGACCCAGATCGCGGGACGCATGCCGAACAGGTCCGCGGTGATGCCGGCGAGAAGTGCGCCGATGGCGTATCCGAGGTCGCGCCAGAGCCGGTAGACGCCGACGGAGCGGGCGCGCCAGGCAGGGTGGGCGACGTCGCCGACGACGGCGAGCAGGGTGGGGTAGACGAGGGCGGTGCCGGCGCCCATCAGGACCGCGGCGACCGCCCACGGGGCGAAGCTGTTGGTGGCGGCGACGAGGCCGATCCCCGCTGCCTGGAGGAGCATGCCGGCGGTGATGAGCCATTTCCGGCCCCAGCGGTCGGACAGCCAACCGGTGAGCATCTGGCCAAGGCCCCAGACGGCGGGGTAGAGGGCGACGAGGACGCCGATGCGGGCGACGCCGAGCCCGGAGGTGGCGAACAGGATCGGGTAGAGGCCCCAGGCGAGGCCGTCGTTGAGGTTGTTGACCAGGCCCGCCTGGCTTGCGGCCGACAATGCCTTCTCGCGGAAGCTGGTGAGCGTGAAGATCTGCCGCCCGGTCAGCTCGTCGTGGTGCTCGGCGTTGCGGGCGATGTGGTTGGCGGCTTCGTGTCGGGCGTGGCCGTGGGTTTCGCGGACGAACGCTGTGGACAGTCCGAGGCCGAGGGCGGCGAAGGTGAGGCCGAGGTAGAACGGGACCGGCCGTAGGCCGTGCTCGGCGGCCAGCCACCCGGTAGCGAGGGCGGTGGTCGCCAGCGCGAGGTATCCGGAAGCCTCGTTGAGGCCCATGGCGAGGCCGCGTCGGGCTGGGCCGACGAGGTCGATCTTCATGACGATGGTGGTGGACCAGGTCAGGCCCTGATTGATGCCGAGCAGGACGTTGGCGGCGATCACCCAGCCCCACGACGGTGCCCAGATCAGCAGGAGCGGCACGGGCAGTCCGATGAGCCACCCGGCGACGAGGACGGGTTTGCGCCCGTACCGGTCGGACAGGTTGCCGGCGGCGAGGTTGGCCAGGGCCTTGGTGATGCCGAACGCGACGATGAAGGTCAGCGACGCGGTGAACGCGCCGACGGCGAACACCCGGTCGGCGAGCAGTGGCAGGATGGTGCGTTCTTGGCCGATCATGCCGCCGACGAGGGCGTTGACCCCCACGAGGAGGGTGAACTGGGCCAGGTTGGGTCGTAGCCCGAGCCGGATGGGGCCGACACGGGGCGTGGTGCTGTTCACGCGCCCTGCTCCAGGTTGCCGCCCGTGGCGCGGGCCCAGTCGGCGGCGCCGCCGTCGAGCACCGACACTTCCCGGTGGCCGTCGCGCCCCGCGGTCATGGCGCGTTCGCCGTGCCCGCACATCACGGTCACCGGACCCGCTCCGACGTCGCCGGTGTGCCTGCCCAGGGAGCCGAGTTCGATGTGCAGCGCGTTCGGCAGGTGCCCGGCCCGGTACTCGTCGCGCTGCCTGATGTCGAGCACGCGCCCGCCCGTCTCCGCCGGTGCGACCAGCGCGGTGGTGGCCACCGGCTGCCCTGCGGTGCGCCAGGCGGTCATGCCGCCGGCGAGCTCGCCGACGATGCGGGTGTAGCCGATGTTGAGGACGGGCCAGAGGATGTCGGCGGCGGGCTGGTCGGCATTGCGGACGATGACGATCGGGGTGGCGCGGTCGACGACCCAGCCGAGCCAGGTCGCGAATGCCGGCCGCAGCGCGATGGACACCGCGCCCGGGATGTGTCCGGCGGCGACGTCGGCGACTGGGCGCACGTCCACCACGACCGCGCCGTCGCGCATGTGTGCCCGGACCTCGTCGACGGCCAGTCCCGGCAGCTGTGGTTCGCCGCCGATGACCTCGGGACCCTGGCGGTTGAGCTCGGCGAGCCAGGTGAAGTAGGTGGGGTAGGTGCTGAGGCTGCCGGTCAACCGGCGCGCGAAGGTCTCCGCGTCAGGCGCCGCCAGCAACGGGTTGGTGGCCTTCTCGGCGCCGATGGTGGAGGTGCGGGCAGCGCCGGGTGGCGCGGAGCAGAACGAGCCCGCCCCGTGGGTCGGCCACAGCGCAGTGGCGTCGGGCAGGGCCGCGAGCCGTCGCAGCGAGGCGTGCTGCACGTGAGCGAGTTCCACGGTGCGCGCCGCACCGAGCAGGTCGGTGCGGGCGGCGGCGCCGACGATCAGTGACCCGCCACTGAACACTCCGACCGGCGTGCTGCCGTCCAGGAGCAGGAACGACAGGTGCTCGTCCGTGTGCCCGGGGGTGGCGAGGGCGCGCAGGGTGAGCCCGCCGAGGTCGACCTCGTCCCCGTCGACCAGGCCCTGATGGTCGAAAGCGCGCATCCCGGCGGCGGAAGCCAGGACCGTCGCGCCGTCGTCGGCGGCCAGCTGTACGGCACCGGAAAGGAAGTCGGCGTGCAGATGAGTGTCCGCCGCGTATGCGACGGTCAGGCCGCGCCGCCGGGCCGCTCGGCGCACGGCGCGCAGGTCCCTGGGCGGATCCACGGCGAGGGCGTGGCCGTCGTCGAGGTCGAGGAGGTAGCAGCTGTTGCCCAGGCCCTCGTCCACCAGCACGGTCAGCTGGTCGTCGATTCTGCCCATCGTCCGCCCCGATCTCTCGTCACCTGCTTCTGATACTATTCCATGGAATCTTGGAGGATGGTGGTCATGGGTGACGCAGGTCGCAAGACCGTGTTGTTCGAGCAGCTTGCCCGGGTCGGCAAGGCCCTCGGCTCGGGAAAGCGCCTCGAACTCCTGGATCTGCTCGCGCAGGCCGAGCGTCCGGTCGACGCTCTGGCCACCGCGGCGGGACTGAACCTGACCACCGCCTCGGCACACCTGCAGACCCTCAAGCAGGCCGGGCTGGTCGCCACCCGCAGGGAAGGTACGAAGATCTTCTACCGGCTCGCCGGGGACGACGTGGCCGACCTGTTCGTCCGCGCCCGCGAGGTGGCCGCCGCCCATCTGCCGGACGTGGTCGCGGCCCGCGACGACTACCTCGGCGGCGACAGGGTGGAGTCGATCGGCCGTGAGGAGCTGCTGCGCCGGGTCGACGCCGGCCAGGTGACCGTGCTGGATGTGCGCCCGGCCAACGAGTACGCGGCCGGGCACCTGCCCGCAGCGGTGAACATCCCGGTCGAGGAACTCGCCGAGCGGATCAGCGAACTGCCACCGGACGCGGAGGTGGTGGCCTACTGTCGAGGCCCGTACTGCGTGTTCGCCCACGACGCCGTGCGGCTTCTCCACGAGCGGGGACGACCTGCCGTCCGCCTGATCGACGGCACCACCGAGTGGCGCCTGGCCGGATTGCCCCTGCACACCGCATGAGCAGCCTCGGCTCGCCACGTGTCTTCGACGGCGCCGGCAAGATGTGCGCTTCGCTCCTGCTGGAGCTGCGCCGGTTCATCGACGCACTGGCCGCGGGAACGGTCGTGCATGTCATCGCGACGGATCCGGCCGCGCCTCTGGACCTGCCCGCGTGGTGTCACCTGACTGGCCATCACTACCTGGGACCGGTCCCGGGCGACCCGGCCACCTTCGCCATCCGCCTCGCGAGCTGTGCCACCCCGACGCGGCCCGACCGGCCGTGGCATCCGGCCGACCCGCACAAAGAATCTTGACGTGGTGTCGTATCCGACGCTCCGCCGGTCGTCTAGGGGGTGACAGCACCTCATCGAGACCGACAGGAGCAGATCATGAAACCGGTCATGGACACCCTGGACATCGTCGTCGCCGACGTCGCCGCCTCGGTGGCGTTCTATCGGTGTCTGGGCCTGGAGTTCCAGGTCGACCCGAACTACGCCGAGCACGCCGGATGCGACCTGCCCAACGGGCTGCATCTGATGCTGGACGAGGAGAAGCCGCGCTGGCCCGCCCCGGTTGGCACCGCGGCGCGGGTAGCCCGCCGGTCTTCCTGGCGTTCCGGTTCGACAGCCCCGCTGATGTCGACGCCACGTACGCCGAGCTGACCGGCGCCGGATACACCGGGGCGCGGGAGCCATGGGACGCGTTCTGGGGGCACCGCTACGCCACCGTGCTGGACCCGGACGGCAACGGCATCGATCTGTACTGCCCGCTGCCCGGCCACAGCTGAGAAGGTGAGAGCTGTGAAATACGTGCTGATGTTCGCCGACACCGAGCAGTTCGCCGCCGACCTCGCCGCGATGGACGAGACCGAGCGGGAGCGGGCCTACGGACGGGTGCGGCAGTGGTTCACCGACAACGCGGACAAGATCACCTCGCACATGCATCTGATGCCCGCGCACACCGCCACCACGGTCCGGCTCGACCAGGCCGAGCCGGTGATCACCGACGGACCCTTCGTAGAGGGCAAGGAGGTGATCTCCGGGTTCGCCGAGATCGACGTCGCCGACCTGGACGAGGCGCTGCGGCTGGTCAAGTCCTGGCCCGCGTGCCCGCTGGTGGAGATCCGCCCGATCGCCGGATGACCGCGGTGGCGACCCGGCGGGATGCCGAGGCGGAGCTGGCCCGCGTGGTGCGCGAGCACGCGGGCCGGCTCGCCGCCTCCCTCGTGTCGCTGATCGGTGACTTCTCCGCCGCGGAAGACCTCGTCCAGGACGCGGTCGAGGCAGCGCTGCAGCACTGGCCGACGGAGGGGACTCCGGCCAACCCCGACGGCTGGCTCTACACCGTCGCCCGCCGTCGTGGCCTGGACCTGCTGCGGCGCCACGCCCGTTACCGCGACAAGCTCGCTCAGGCCGCGTGGCCGCCGCAACCGGTGCCGGACGACCGGCTCCGGCTGATCTTCACCTGCTGCCACCCCGCGCTGCCCCGCACCGCCCAGGTCGCTCTCACTCTCCGGGTCGTCTGCGGCCTGACCACCGCGCAGATCGCCAAAGCGTTCCTCATCCCCGAGACCACGGTGGCCCAGCGGATCACCCGTGCCAAGCGGAAGATCAGCGACGCGGGCATCCCGTACCGGATCCCGGCCGCCGACGAACTCGGCGCACGTCTGGCCGAGGTGCTGACGGTGGTGTACCTGCTGTTCAACGAGGCATACCTGCCGACCAGCGGCCCGCACGCCGAAGCGCGGCACCTCGCTGACGACGCCGCGTTTCTCGCTGCCCTGCTGGCCGGGCTGATGCCGAACGAGCCAGAGGTACTCGGCCTGCTCGCGCTGATCCGGCTGCACCGGGCCCGGGAGGCAGCGCGCTTCAGCCCCACCGGCCAGATCATCCAGCTGCCCCAACAGGACCGGAACCGGTGGGACCGGGAAGCCATCGCCGACGCGATCCGGCTGATCGCCAAGGCCGCCGGCTTCAACAAGCCCGGTCCGCATCAGCTGCAGGCCGCGATCGTGGCGGTGCACGCCGAGGCCGACCGGTGGGAGGACACCGACTGGCAGCAGATCCTGATCCTCTACACCATGCTCGACCGGCTGGCACCGTCGCCGGTCACCAAGCTGCACCGGGCCGTCGCCCTGCGATATGTGGCCGGACCCGATGTGGCGCTGGCGGCAGTCGAGGACCTCCGCCAAGCCCTCGGCGGCTATTACCTCTGGCACGCCACACGGGCCGAACTCCTCCGGGACCTCGGCCGCCCGGACGAGGCACAGGATGCGGACAGGCGGGCGCTGCAGCTGACCGCCAATCCGGCCGAGCAGTCCTTGCTGCGGCAGCGGATCAGCTGGGCTTGACCGCGTACCGCGGGGCCGCTACGGACCGGACCGTGATCACTCCGGACCGTAGGTCGAGCCGGGCCAGCCGATGGCTGACGATCGCCATGTCCGGTAGTCGCCAGCGATCATGCTGTCCACCGCCGACCCGGCTCGACTATGAAAAAGGGACGCATCTCTGACCACTGGGAGTCCCATGACCAAGCCACACTCGGCCCTGCACCGGACGAGCGCCGCCGTCACCTCGCTCGCCGTCGTGGTCGGCCTGCTCACCGCGGCGCCGTGGTCCGCGGCGGACGCGGCGACCTCCACCGACCGCCTCGCCCCAGCGCCGGCCGCGCGGGTTGTCTCCCTGGGCGGCGGAGCCGAGGTCGCCCTGACGCCGCTCGGAGGCACCGGCGCCACCTCGCTCGCCCCACTGCCCGGCGCCGACGGTATGACTCCGGGCCTCGTCGTCGCGACGAGCAAGACAGGCACGACCGTCCAGACGACCGATGCGGCGAGCACGCCGACCGTGATCGAGGGCCACGCCGCCCTTCTGGACGCCGGCGCTGCCGACGCCGTGCCGCTGCACTTCTCCGCGGTGGGCCGGGACGGGCGGGCCGCCCAGGCCTACATCACGGTGTTCGACCTCGAGCACGGCGCGGCGTGGACCCGGCAGATGGCCACCGACCCGGCGCCGGGCAACGAGTGCTCCGAGGCCACCTTCGCCCGGACCACCTGTGTGCTCGTACCGCCCGGCGAGTACTCCGTGATGGCGTTCGTCACCACCCTGCCCGCCGAGAAGCCGACCATCGGAAGCAGCCGCACCTTCCAGAACATCTCGCTCGTGGGCGAGCCGGAGACGACGGTGAGCGGTGAGCGGACCTTCGCGTTCGACGCCCGCGACGCCCGGCAGCTCACGATCACGACCCCGGGGCGCAGCACCAAGGTGCCGCCGCAGGGTGCCATGCTCATCGGCTACGACCGCACCGCCGCGGACGGGTCCGCAGTCCACCTGGACATGCGCCCGGCATACCTCCTCGACCAGCACTTCTACCTGCAGCCGACGCCGCAGGTGTCCATCGGGACGTTCCAGGCGCGCACCCGGGTCCGGCTGGAGGCGCCCGACATCGCCCTGTCCGCGCCGACCGCGCCGACCCTGCACCCCGAGTACGTCGACCCGACCTGGTTCTCCGACGTCTCTTCGGACTTCCCGGTCGTCGACGGCCGGTCCCGCCTCCCCGTGGTGGAGGTCGGCCACGCCACGGCGGCCGATCTCGCCGGCCGGCAGCTGCACGGCGCGCTGGCGCTGGTCACGCACTCCGCCGACATGTCGATCGCGGAACAGTCCAACAATGCCGCCGCGCACGGCGCGGGCGTGGTCGTGATCCGCAACGACGGCCCCGGTGACATCAGCGACCCGGGCGGCACCGGGGTCAAGCTGCAGGTGCCGACGATCCGGCTGAACCGGGCGGAGGGTCTCGCGCTCGCCCACCTTCCCGAGGGAGCCATGGTGACCGTCGAGGGAGAGCCGGCCAGCCCCTACGTCTACGACCTCTACCTGAAGGAGAACGACCGGATCCCCGAGGACCCCAGCTACGTCGCCCTCCCCGGGCAGCTCGCCACTCAGGTGCGTCAGGTGTACGGGCAGCCGACGCTTCCCTCGACGTTCTCCGAGGCGGCGTACCCGTGGCAGCCCGGCAACTCGTTCGTCGTCTCGACGGTGTTCCCCATGAAGAACGGGCCGCGTACGCGCACCGAATACCGCATCCCCGACCCCGACACGGCGTGGAATTTCGCGGTGTTCGCCCCGGAGTCCCCCTACAACGCGATGTTTCCCAAGACGCCGGTGCTGCCGATGAACCTGACCATGCCGGGGCGCCAGGCGTACTCGGAGCGCGAACAGGACCAGCTACCCTTCGGCCGGGCGCCGATCATCGCGGCCCCGAATCCCGCTCGGCCCGTCCAGCGCTCCGGTGATCAGCTGCGCGTGGCCGTTGACGGCTTCACCGACGCGGACGGAAACCACGGAACGGAGTACACCCACCCGAGTGGGGTGCGCACCCATCTCGAGATCAGGGCCGACGGCGCCCTGATCGGGGAGACGGACAACCTCCCCTCCGGCACGGTCCGGCTTCCGACCGGCGAGTCTCGTGTCTCGATCTCGTTCACCGCGGACAACCCGCAGGCGTGGAACGAGCTGTCGACACACACCGACACCGCGTGGAGTTTCCCGTCGACGACGACCGCCGGGGGCGCGGCGGAGGCCCAGCCCCTGCTGCTGCCCGACTACGACGTCGGCGTCGACCTGCACAACCGGATCCGGGCCGACCTCCAGGGCCGAGTTGCCTTCGACCTGCGGCTGCGGCGCGCTGACGGCGTACCGCCCACGCCGGTCGGCGACCCGACCATCGCCGCGTCGTACGACGACGGCGCGACCTGGCGACCGGCGGACGTCACCCGCGGTACCGACGGCTGGCGCGTCGAGCTGCCGGCGGGCAGCGGCCTCGTGTCACTGCGGCTGCACGCGGCGGACACCGGCGGCTCAGCGGTCGACCAGACCATCGTCCGGGCCTTCGACATCGTGCGCTGAGCTCTCCAGCCAACCGAGTCGGACCGCCTGCACGCCCGCCTGAAAGCGCGTGCGGACGTGCAGGTGGTCCATCAGCTCGGCGATCCGGCGGCTGAGCGTGCGGGTGCTGGTGCCCAGCCGGCGGGCGACCACGTCGTCCTTCGCCCCTGAGGCGAGCAGCGCGGCGAGCTGGCGATCGCTGAAGTTGCCCTCCTGCGTCGGGGCGACGATCGGCGTCGCCTGCGCCCAGAGCAGCTCGAAGAGCTGAACCAGCGCGTCGAGGAGGGTGGAAGGTCGGATGCAGACCGCAGCGTCGGCGCTCTGCGCACCGAGCGGCAGGATCGCCAGCCGGCGGTCGCCGATCGCCAGCTTCATCGGAAGGTCGCTGTGCACCCGGGACTGCTCACCCGCACCGGCTGCGTCCTGGACCTCCTCGAGCGCCCCCGGCAGCTCCAGCGCCTCCGGGGCGTAGATGCCGCGCACCCGCACCTTCGCCCGCAGGAGCCGGCGGACCGAGTTGTCCGACCGCCGGGGATCGGCGACGTACGGCGGGCGATCGAGCACCATGAGCTCGTGCCGGGTGGTGCTGAGCAGGTGCTCGAACCGGGCAGCGATCGCTGCGCCACCGACCAGCACCTCGACGATCTCCTCCGGGCGGAACCGCTCCTCGGCGGGCATCTCGGCGAGCAGGTTGCGCGCGGCGAGCTGCGTGCGTGCCAGCTCCTCGCGGCGTCGGTCGACCAGCGCGTCGACGGCGACGTCGGGTCGGGCCGCCCGCATCCTGGCGGGCTGGCCGGGCAGCCGGTGCACCAGGCCCAGCTCCTCGAGTCTGCTCAACGAGCTGCCCACCTCGGCCGCGTCACGGTCGAGTGCCACGGCGAGGTCGCGCTGGGACGCCTCGGGGCGGGACAGGAGTTCGCGGTAGACCGTCTCGTCCTCGGGGCGGACACCGAGCGGCTCGAGCATCCGCCCATTCTGCCCCCGTCGGCCGGGCGGCCACCCCGGCACCCGTCCGCCGGCAGTCACCGGTGTCGCCCCCCGCGACGGACGTTGCACATGCCAGCGGTGACCGGCCCGTGTCCCGACACCGGATGCGTCAGCCCCGTGCGGCGGCGATGCCGTGCGGGGCGATGAACACCTTGTCGGCCGTGCCGGTCCGCTGCGCTTCGAGGGCCTCCGGCAGCTGGTCCAGACCGTAGAAGGCCGGACGCAGCCGGTCCAGGCCCAGGGTCGGCAGCATCTGCACCGCGCGGTGGTGCGTGTACGGGTTGATCACCGCGCCGACCAGCGTCAGCTCCCGCGCGAAGATCTCGTTGGGGCGTACCCGGGCCTCGTCGTCGGGCCGGGCCACTCCGAAGACGAGGATCCGGCCGCCGCGTGAGGACACGGTGATCGCCGACTCCAGGATCCGACCGGAGCCGACCGCGTCGATCACGTGCGGGAAGCCCAGCCCCTCGGTCAGCGCGACGGCCTCGTCGAGCGACGCCGGGTCGAGGGCCGCGTCCGCGCCCATCCGCAGGGCGGCCTCGCGCCGGTCGGCGCGCGGGTCCAGCACCACGATCGGCGCGAGCCCCCGGGCCTTGGCGAGGGCGACCATCATCGCCCCGGCCGGTCCGGCGCCGAAGATGAGGATCGGCAGCCCCGAGCGCGGGTTCAGCTGGTCCATCCCGTGCAGGCAGCAGGCGAGCGGCTCGGTCAGCGCGCCGATCCACGGCGGCGTCGCGTCGGGTAGCCGGTACGCGATCCGCGCCGGCACCACCATCCGCTCGGTCATGCCGCCGTCGAGCTTCACGCCGTACCCCCGCTTGCCGTCGCAGAGGTGTTCCTGCCCGAGCCGGCAGTACGTGCACCGGGTGCAGTAGTCGTGCGGTTCGACGGTGACCAGGTCACCGACGGTGAGGCCGTCGACCGCCGCGCCCACCTCGGTGATCCGGCCGCACACCTCGTGGCCGAGCACGACCTGCGGCGCGGCGGCGAAGCTGCCGGCGACGATGTGGCTGTCGGTGCCGCAGACGCCGACCGCGAGGGGCGCGATCGCCACCTCCGCCGGGCCGAGCGGCGCCGGCTCGGACTTGAGCAGCCGTACGTCGCCAGCGCCGAAGAAACGGGCCTCAGTCAGCAGCACGGAGCAACTCCTTCAGTCGGCGGATGTGCGCGCGGGCGGCTTCCTCGGCGGCGTACGCGTCACCGGAGCCGATGGCCTCGAAGATGGCCTGGTGGTCGTGCACGGCCTGGACCATGCCGCCGGTCAGGCTGGTGGAGCGCATCGCCACCAGGACGCGGCTCTGGACGCCGTCGAGCATCCGGGCCAGCACGGGACTCTTCGCCGCCTGCCGGATCTCCCGGTGGAACGCCGCGTCCAGTTCGATGTGGCGGGCGAAGTCGCCCTGCTCGGCAACCACGCGGTGCTCGGTGAGCAGCGCGAGCAGGCTGCGTCGCAGCGCCGCGTCGTACTTCTCCGTGGCGAGCCGCGCCACGGCTCCTTCCAGGACCTCGCGGGCCTCGTAGAGGCTGACCAGCTCGGCGCGGGAGATGCGGGCGACCTCCGCGCCGCGGTTCATCGTCTCGGCGGCGAGGTTTTCCTGGACGAGGCGGATCACCGCGTCCCGGACCGGGCTGCGGCTGACCCGGAACTCCTCGGCGAGGGCCGGAACGCTCAGCCGCGTGCCCGGCCGCAGCTCACCGGAGATGATCCGGTCGCGCAGGGTCTTGTAGAGCACTTCGCCGACGCGCTGCGGGTCGGTCTGGAGAGAGCTGGTCACTGAAGGAACGTCCCTGCGAAGTGGCGGTAGTTGGCAGCGACCGCCGCGATCGCCTCGGGCCGGGTCAGATCGCCGGCCAGCAGCCCGCGCAGCGAGTCCCACCAGATGCTACGGCCGATGGCGAAGCCGGTGAACCCGTTCGCGGCGGCGTCGGTGAGCCAACCGTCGACTGTGGCTGCGGGCGCGTTCGCGCCCAGCAGGATGCATTCGCCGCCGGTCTGCGCGGCGAGCTCGGCGGCGGTCCGGTAGTGCTCCGGCGCGCCCAGGTGCTCCAGCTTCCAGACGTCGACGGGTACCTCCTCGACGATCTCCGCCATCGCCCGGTGGATGAGCCCGGGACGCACCTCGGTGTCGAACACCTCGCTCGGGATGTTCCGCTGCTCGGGCGTCGGCGGCACGAGCAGCTCGAAGAGGAACCGGCCGCCGGAGTCGCGAACGGCCTGCGAGACCTTGGCCAGCCGGGACCGCTGCTCGCGGTTGTCCGACGCCGACCCCTCGACGTTGTAACGGACCAGCACCTTGGGCAGCTCGGGGCGGTAGTGGGCGAGGAAGCCCGGCAGGTCGGCCGGTTCGGTCTCGTACACGTCACAGCCACCACGCTCGACCGGCATACTCAACGTGACGTGATGAGCCCGGGCCCGCTCGGGTACGCCCGCCCCGAGTTGCTCGTCGACCAGGATGCCGGCGTGCGCGGCCAGCCGCGGCTCGGCTTCGAGCGCGGCGAGCAGCCCTTCGAGGACCATGTGCTTGCCGTCGGTGATCGCCGCGCGCTCCGCGGGCAGGGCGGTGGCGGTGTGGCCGTACAGGGCCTGGATGAGCCAGGGGCGCTGGTCGACGGCGAGGATCAACAGACTCATCGGGTTGCCTCCGACACGAGATGGGCGTCCGCCGACACGATGCAGGGCTTGACGTAGTCGCCGGCCACGAAGCGGGCGAACGCCTCGGGCAGTTCGGGCAGGGTGAGGGGCTTGACGATGAGGTCGCGCAGCGACGCGCCCATGACGCGCAGCAGGTCCCAGTTCGCCTCGACCTCGTTGACGGGGAAGTAGAAGGACCGGACGGTGTAGCAGTCGCTCCGCCGCCAGCGCGGCGTCGCGGGCATCGTGTACGGCTCGTTCGACTCGCCGAGCGCGACGACCGTGCCGCCGGGCCGGACCACCCGCTGTGCCGTCTCCCGGGCCGCGTTCGCGCCGCTGACCTCGACGACCATGTCGTACTGGTTCTCGCCGGACAGGTCGCCGGCGGGCGTGGCGCCGAGTGCCGCCGCGGCCTCCAGGCGGGTGGGGTTGGGGTCGAAGGCGTCCACGGCGATCCCCATGGCCTGGGCGACCGCGACGACACCGAGGCCGAGTGGCCCGGCGCCGACGACCAGCGCGCGGTCCACCGAGTCCTGGGTCCGCAGCGCCAGCCGCAGGGCGTGCGCGGCAGTGCCGACCGTGTCGAGCCCGAGGACCGCGACCGACAGCGGGATGTCGTCCGGTACCGGCAGGACGCACCGCGCCGGCACGTCCACGTGCTCGGCGAAACCGCCGTCCCGCTGCCAGCCGATCAACTGGGACAGGTTCAGGCACTGGTTCGTCCGACCGGCGGCGCAGCGTACGCAGGTGCCGCAGAAGACCGGGATGTAGACGATGCCCCGCGTACCCTCGGGCAACGCTCCGCCGACGACCGTGCCCCCGATCTCGTGGCCGGGCACGACGGCCGCGCCGCTGTGCAGCAGCCGCTTGTCCGATCCGCAGAGCGCGCAGACGTCGACCCGCAGCCGCACGTCGCCCTCGGCGACGTCGCCGAGGGCGACCTTCTCGAACGTGATCTCGCCGTTGCCCTGGAAGCGGGCCCGCATGGACGTCACTTGACGGCTCCTCCGGTGATGCCGCGGACCAGCCAGCGCTGCGCGAAGACCGTCAGCAGCAGGGCGGGCGCGGAGATGAGCGTGCTCGCGGCCATCAGGCCGCCGAAGTCGTTGGATCCCTGGCCGATGAAGTTGAACGCGATGACGGTCAACGGCAGCGTCCGCTCGTTCGCCAGGGCCAGCGCGAAGAGGAAGTAGTTCCAGCTGAAGATGAAGCTCAGGGTCAGCGCGACCGACAGCCCGGGCAGGGCCAGCGGGAGCGCGATGCGACGGAACCGCTGCCAGGCGTTCGCCCCGTCGATCAGCGTCGACTCCTCGATGCTGATCGGGATCTCCTCGAAGAACGGCACCAGCAGCCAGATGCACAGCGGCAGCGTGATGATCAGGTGCGCGGCGATCAGCAGCGCGTAGTTGAGTGCCACGCTGTCCGGGCCCCCGAGGCGGATCGAGAGCACGAACAGCGGCAGCACGAACAGCACGCCGGGCGCCATGCGGGCCAGCAGCGTGACGAAGCCCAGCGCGGCCACCTTGCGGCGCACGATCACGTACGCGGCCGGCGCGCCCAGGACGAGGCCGAGGATCGTCGACCCGCCGGCCACGATGAAGCTGTTGGCGATGTAGCGGCCGAACTCGAAGCGCTCGAACAGGTTGGTGAAGTTCTCCAGCGTCAGCGGCGACCCGATGTTGAACAGCGAGCCGGTGATGTCAACGTTGTTGCGCAGCGACGACCAGAGCATGAAGAGCACCGGGCCGAAGAAGATGACCGCGAAGACGAGGTATGCGGCGTACACGCCGCCGAGCCGCTTGGTCATCGCGCGGCCCGCTGCCGGAACCAGGTGAACCCGCCCGCGATCACGATCACCAGGACGAGCAGGGCGATCTGCAGGGCGGCCGCGTAGCTCGGCTCGTGGTCGACGAAGCCGGCGTTGTAGCCGTACACGTTGAGGGTGTTCGTGGAGTTCACCGGACCCCCCTGGGTCATGATGTAGATCGTGTCGAAGAAGCGCACGAGGTCCACGGTGCGCAGCAGCATCGCCACGGTGAGCACCGGGCGCAGCAGCGGAAGGCCGACGTTCCACGCCGTACGCCAGCCGCTCGCCCCGTCCAACGCGGCGGCCTCGAACGGCTCCTCGGGCAACGACCGGATCCCGGCCGAGATGATCAGCGCCATGAACGGCGTCCACTGCCAGATGTCGACCAGGGCGATGGACCAGGGCGCGATGTCCGGGTCGCCGAGCCACACCACCGGGTCGACGCCGACCTTGGCGAGGATCTGGTTGGCCGCGCCGAGCGATGGGTCCATGATCAGCAGCCAGACCAGGCCGACCGCGACCGACGCGGTGATCGCCGGGACCAGCATCATGCCCTGGAAGATCCGGCGGCCCGGCACGTCGAGGCTCATCACGTAGCCCAGGGCCAGCCCGAGGACGGTCTCCACCAGCAGGCAGACCACGAAGAGGAACAGCGTGACCTTCAGCGAGTTCCAGAACTGTGGGTTGTCGAACATCTCGGCGTAGTTGGCGAACCCGAGGAACCCCGAGTTCGTCCCGTCGGACTGCCGGTCACTGACGGAGAGCCAGATCGTGTACGCGACCGGCACCAGCACGAGCACGGCCGTGACCAGCACGGCCGGCAGCGCGAACGGCCACACGCCGCGGGCCGTCGGGTCGACCCGGCGGCGGCGTGGGGGCGGCGCCCCCGCCCCCGGCCCCGCGCTGGCGGAACCGGAGGCGGCGGGCGACTTCGTCATCAGGTCGCTCATCGGACTTATCCAGCGTTCTTCGCCAGCAGCGGGGTCAGGCCGTCCTGGATCTCCTTGGCCGCGGCGTTGGCGTCCGCCTGGCCGAGGATCACCTTGCCGACCGCGTCCCCGACGACCTTGCGCATCTCGGGGGCGGCGACGCCGACCGGGCCGACCTCGGTGGAGCCGTTCGTCTGCACGTTGGCGAGCGCCTTGCTCCACTGCGTGAGCGTCTCGGTGTCCAGCGTGTCGGTGTACGCCTTGTCCTGGGCGACGGAGGTCCGCGGCGGCGCGATGCCGCCCTCGGTCAGCTTGAGCTGGGTCGCCTTGCCGGTCGCCCACTCGATGAACTTCCAGGCCGCGTCCTTGTGCTTCGAGTACGAGGACATCGCGATGCCCCAGTTCAGGACGGTCGACTTCGAGCCCGCCGAGCCGGCCGGGAAGTCCAGCACGCCGATCTTGCCGACCACCTTGGAGGTCTTCGGGTCGTTGATGCTGCTGATCTCGTTGCTGGACTCCAGTTCCATCGCCGCGTTCCCCGCCGCGAACAGGGCCGAGGACTGGGTGAAGGTGTTGTTGACGACGCCGGGCGGACCGTATTCCTTGGCGAGCGTCGCGTACCGGTTGATCGCGTCAGCGGCGCCGGGCGTGTCGAAGTTCGGGGTGCCGTCGGGCTTGGTCCACTCCAGGCCCTGGGAGTGCAGGAACGGGCCGAAGGTGAACGGCAGCGCGGCGGACTGGCCGCGCAGCGCGATCGGGATGACCTTGCCACCGGACTTCTGCTTGATCGCGGCGGCGACCGTGGGCAGCTCGTCGAGGGTCTTCGGCGGCGTGATGCCGTACTGCTTGAACAGGTCCGTCCGGTAGTAGAGGACGACACCCTCGACGTTCACCGGCGCGGCGATCATCTTGTCCTGGATCGTCATGCCGGTCTTGACCGCGGCCGGGAAATCGGCGGCGTCGTACGTGGCGGACTTGCTCATGTAGTCGTCGAGCGGAGCGTAGTAGCCGGCCTTGGCGAACTGCAGGCCCTCGCGCGACGGCAGCGTCATGAACACGTCCATGGAGGAGCTGCGCGACTGCAGGTTCAGCGAGATCTTGTCGCGCGCCTGCTGCTCGGCGAAGGTCTGCACCTTCACCTTGACACCCGAGGCCTTCTCGAACTCCGGGATCAGCGGCTCGATGGCCTTCTGCCACGGGTGGTTGGACATGACGACCGAGATCTCGTTGGCGCTGCCGCCCGAGTCGCCGCCGCCGCAGCCGGCGGCGAGCCCGCCGACGAGGGCCAGGGCGAATCCGGCGCTCAAGAACTTGTTTCGCATCTCGTATGCCTTTCAGTTCTGACCGAGGAGTGGGGAGAGCCAGTCGTGGAAGTCGCCGAGGTCGGCGGGGTTGGTACTGCGCCACTGCGGCGGTACGGGCCGGGTCCGGCCGGCCACCTCCACGAGCGGCACCGGGTCGTACACGGTCTCGCCGGCGCTGCGGTGCAGGCCGACCATCAGTCCGGTGGCGCGGTCGGCCAGCAGCTTCGCCGCGTGCCGCCCCGCCTCCGCCGCCTCCGCCCGGTCGACGTCGCTGGCGAGCGCGCCGCTGCTGCGCTGCACCATGCCGAGCACCTCGCCGCGGGCGGCGACGCCCAGCTCGGTGCTCACCAGCCCGGCCAGCGCCCGGGAGACGCCGCCGAGGATGATCCGGGTGTGGTTGACCGCCTCGAACGGATCGTCGGTCAACTCGCTCGCGGCGCCTTCGCTGACGACCACGAACGCCCGCCCGTGGGCGCCGAGGGCATCCTGCACGGCGGTGAGGAACGCCGTCCGGTCGAAGGTGAGCTCCGGGATCAGGACCAGGTGCGGCGCGTACGCCGGATCGTCGCGGTGCCAGGTCGCGGCGAGGGCCAGCCAGCCCACCGAGCGGCCGAGGGTCTCCACGATGCGGACCGGTTCGATGCCGGACATCGCCGCGTGGTCGCGGGCCAGGTCCGGGACGACGTTGGTGAGGTAGCGCGCGGCGGAGCCGTACCCGGGGCAGTGGTCGATGCCGACCAGGTCGTTGTCCACGGTCTTCGGGATACCGACGACGCTCAGCTCGCGCCCGGTCGCGGCGGCCCGCCCGGCGAGGGCGTGCAGCAGCGCCATCGTTCCGTTGCCGCCGATCAGCGCCACACCGTCCACACGGTGGGCGGCCAGGACGTCGAGCGCGGTGTCGAGGTCGGCTTCCGTGACCGCCCGCCGCCCGGCGCCGAGCCAGGATCCGCCGTGCCGGGTCGCGGCGGCGGGCACGTCGGCGATGGTGACCGGGGTGAGCCGGCCCTCGACGAGGCCGTCCGGGCCGCCCCGCAGCGCCAGCACGTCGTGATCCGCCGCTGCCTCGAGGAAACCGCGGAGGCTGGCGTTGACGACGCTGGTCGGCGCGCCGGTCTGTCCGATGAGCAGGCGCATGCTCACACCTGCGCCTTCGCGCCGACGGACAGGAAGGTCTGGAAGGCATCCAGGCCGGGGCGGCCGCCCTCGTACCCGAGGCCCGAGTCCCGCACGCCGCCGAACGGGATCCACGGCGTGTTCGGGGTGCCGGTGTTGATGCCGACGATCCCGGCGGAGAGCCGGTCGGCGACGGCGTGGGCGCGGTCGAGG
This sequence comes from Micromonospora sp. NPDC048930, assembly GCF_043197935.1. Lineage (NCBI taxonomy): Bacteria > Bacillati > Actinomycetota > Actinomycetes > Micromonosporales > Micromonosporaceae > Micromonospora > Micromonospora sp. NPDC048930. Next base: position 1,164,284 of record NZ_JBICUB010000001.1, on the reverse strand, counting down.
TCCGCGCTGCAGACGTAGCCGGCCAGGCCGTAACCGGTGGCATGGTGCAGGGCCAGCGCGTCGTCGAGGTCGTCGTAGACGTGGATCGGCGCGATCGGCCCGAAGATCTCCTCGGTCATCACCCGGCTGTCGACGGGCGCGTCCAGCAGCACGGTCGCCGGGGCGAAGTGGCCCTTCTCCGGGACGGCGCCACTGGTGACCTTCCTCGCGCCCTTGCTGACCGCCTCCTCGACGAGCGAGGCCATCCGGGCCGGGTCCGAGGCCGGAGCGAGGGGACCGAGGTCGGTGGCCGGATCCGTGGGGCGGCCGACGACCATCTTCTGAGTCGCCGCGACGAACGCGTCGGTGAACTCGGCCGCCACCTCGCGGGCCACGAGGACCTGGTTCGCCGCGATACAGGACTGGCCGTTGTTGCGGTACTTCGCCACCAGCAGCGTCTGCGCGGCCGCCTCCGGATCCGCGTCCGGCAGCACGAGGAACGGTGCGCAGCCACCGAGCTCCATCACGGTACGCACGAAGCGCGGCGCCGTGGCGGCCGCGACCAGCCGCCCGACCCGGGTCGATCCGGTGAAGGACACGACGCCGACGCTCCGGTCGGCGAGCCACGGGTCGACGACGTCGGCGGGGGTGCCGAGCACGGTCGACAGGACCCCTGCGGGCACGTGCCGTTCGACGACCGCGGCCAGCACCATCGACGACAGCGGCGTCAGCTCGGAGGGCTTGAACAGCACCGGGCAGCCCGCCGCCAGCGCCGGCGCGATCTTGCGAGCCGGGATGGAGACCGGGAAGTTCCAGGGAGTCAGGACGGCGGCGACACCGGCGGGCCGCGTGGTCACCCGGTGCCGGATCCCGGGTACGACGGACAGCCGCTCGGCCTCCTGCCGGTCCAGCAGGTCGGCCATGATCCGGAAGTAGGCGACCGTCAGCCCTAGCTCGGCCACCGACTCGGCGAGCCGCTTGCCGCTCTCCCGGGTGATCAGGGCGGGCCACTCGGGCTGCCCGGCGAGCGCCTCGACGTCGGCGGCGATCGCCCGCAGCGCCGCCGACCGCGCGGCCGGCGACGTACCGGCCCAGACCGGCAGGGCCTGCCGGGCGAGACCGAGCGCCGCCGCCGCGTCCGCACCGTTACCCGTGCTGACCTCGGTGAACGGCTCGCCGCTGGCTGGGTCGAGCACCGCGAGCCGCGGTCCGCCCGCCGTCCGGCCGGTCACGCGTACGGCAGTGGCGGCCGAGAGAATGTCGTTGACGATGGGGTCGGTCACGGTAGCTGCTCCTCGTACGCGTCGAGCTGGTGCTGGTCGAGTTCGATGCCGAATCCGGGCCCGTCCGGTACGCGGACGGTGCCGTGGGCGGTGAGCAGGCCGTCGGCGGCCTGCCGCAGCGGGTTGGAGCGGATGTCCCACTCGATGAGCCGGGTAGCCGCCGAGACCGCGCCGGCCTGAACGGTCGTGGCGGTGGCGACCGCGCCGTTGTAGAGGTGCGGGTTGACCGTGCGCCCGGCTGCCGTCGCGGCGGCCAGCACCTCGAGGTATTCGGTGACGCCGCCGACCTTGCCGAGGTCCGGTTGCAGGATCTCGACCACGTCCAGGTACGGCGTGAACGCCGCGGCGCCGTAGAGGTTCTCGCCGGTCGCCAGCGGCATCCCGGTGCGCCGGCTCAGCTCGGCCAGCTCGGCGGGACGGTCGCCGGCCAGCGGCTCCTCGACCCACGCCACGCCGAGATCGGCCAGCGCGCGGACCATCTCCAGCGCGTCGGTCAGTCGCCACGCCTGGTTGGCGTCGGCGAAGATCTGCACCTGGTCGCCGAGGATCCGCCGGGCGGTCCCGACGTTGGCGAGGTCGGTGTCCGCGCCGAACCCGACCTTGACCTTCACGGCGTTGAGTCCGAGCGCGGCGCAGCGGTGGGCGACCTCGGCGACCCCGGTGGGTCCGAGGCTGGAGCCGTACACCGGCAGTTCGGTGCGGGGGTTCGCGCTGAGCAGCCGGGCCAGGCTGGTCCCGGCATGGCGGGCGGCGAGGTCCCACAGCGCCATGTCGACGCCGCTGATCGCCTGGTGGACCGGGCCGGGTGCACCCCACTGGCGGCCCAGCGGCGCCAGCCGCGCGAGCAGCGCGCGCTGGGCGGTTGCCGGGTCGGGGAAGCTGCGCCCCTTCATCAGCGGCGCGACGCCGTCGTGGATCGTGGCGATCCGCTCGCGCCACGCCCAGGACGGGTAGTTCGCCCAGCTCTCGCCGACGCCGACCGAACCGTCGGCCAGCTCGACCTCGATCAGGACCATCACGCGGTGGCTCAGCGGCGCGAAGGACATGGCGATCGGCTCGGTGGGGCGCGCCCGGAAGACCCGGCACCGCACGTCCACCACTGCGGCATCCGGCAACGTGACCACACGGGTCTCCGTGGCTGAGGGTGCGGCCTTGAGGTCCATGTGCCTTCTCTTACGTCGACGCTATCTGCATGCAGTGTTGAACGCATGTCATCGAGACGTCAAGAGCACGAAACAAAGAAAAGGCGGCGAGTTGGCATCGCGCGAAAGGTGCTTATGCCTCATCACGGGCGCGACGGAGCCTTGGCATCCCCCTTCTCGTGACGTCTCGGGGGAATTCGCCGCTACTGCGGACGATCTACACCGCGTTCAGGTGCTCAGCGGGGCGAGGCGGTCAGCACGCGGGTGCCGGTGCGGCGCGCGGCCGCGGCCACCGGTGCGGGCAGCGGACCGTCCACGACCAGGGTGTCGATGCGGTCGAAGCCGCACACCTGAACCGGAGCGGTGGCCGTCAGCTTGCTCGCGTCGGCGATCAGCACGACCTCGTCGGCGATGTCCATGAGGGCGTGCTTAGCGCTCAGCTCGACCTCCGAGCGCACGTACGCGCCCCGCTCGTCGACCGCGCTGGCGCCGAGGAACAGCAGGCGCACCCGCATGCGCCGGACGAGATCCAACGCGGCGAAACCCACCATCGCCTGGTTGTCGTGCAGCAGCTCGCCGCCGATCCCGATGACCCTTGACCTGGGCCGGGACAGCATGTGGGCAAGCACGGGGACGGAGTGGGTGATCACGCAGCCGTCGAAGTCCTCAGGCAGCGCGTGGGCCACCTCGGCCGCGGTCGTGCCGCTGTCGATGCCGATCGTGTCGCCGGGCTGGACCAGGCGGACCGCCGCGGCGCCGATCGCTCGCTTGGCGCCGGCATGGCTGAGGGCGCGGGACGCGTACCCGGGGGCCCCGACGCCGCCCGGTGGAAGACTGACCCCGCCGTGGACCAGCTGGACCTCGCCACTTTCGGCAAGACGCCGCAGGTCACGGCGGATCGTCATCTGAGAGACGCCGAGCTGGGCGCTGATGTCGGCGACCGAGAGGAAGCCGGCCCGGCGCAGCGCGGCCATGATGTGCGTCCGTCGCTGCGGGGCGCCGTCGTAGCGCATGGCTTCCACTGACACGTCGGTAGTCTAGCCTCTGTTCTTCCCACACCAACGGATGTTATTTTTCGAACATCCTTTGATCTCGGCGCTTGGACGTCGCCGACCTCGGCGGCGGACCAGCCGCTCCCGCGCTGGAGGAAACAGTGACCGTCGACCCCTCGATCCTCGCCCGCCCCTCGGGCGGCTACGCCATGCTCGCTGTCGACCAGCGCGAGGCGCTGCGCGCCATGTTCGCCGCCCGCCAGCCGGAGCCGGTGACCGACGCGCAGCTGACCGCCTTCAAGGTCGACGCGGCACGGGCGCTGAGCCCGTACGCGTCCGCGATCCTCATCGACAAGCAGTTCGGCTGGGACGCGGTGATCGCCGACAACGCCGTCGACCCGTCCTGCGCGCTGATCGCGGCGGCCGACGCGTTCACCCCGAGCGCCACCGAGTTCGTCGCGGACGTGGCGATCGACCCCGAGGTCGACCCCGCGACCGTACGGAAGGAGGGTGCGAAGGCCCTCAAGCTGCTCGTCCTCTACCGCCCGGATGAGGCGCCGGAGCCGCGAATCGCCATGGTCACCGACTTCGTCGCCCGCTGCCGCGAGGCCGGTCTGATCAGCATCATCGAACCGGTGTCCCGCGGCCCGCGCGACGGCAGCGCGTACGACCACGAAGCGGGAATCCACGCGGCGGCCCGCGAACTTGGCGCCCTCGGCGCCGACCTCTACAAGTCGGAGGTACCGACCCACGGCAAGGGCACCCCGGACGAGATCACCGCCGGGTGCGCTGCGCTGTCGTCAGTCATCAGCAGCCCGTGGGTGGTGCTGTCCTCCGGCGTACCCGCAGAGCTCTTCCCCGAAGCCGTGCGTCTCGCCTGCCGGGCCGGGGCTTCGGGTTTCCTCGCCGGCCGCGCGGTCTGGGCCTCGGTGGTCGGCAGCCCGACCATGGCCGACGACCTGCGCACGACTTCGGTCGACCGGCTGCGACGCCTCGCCGACGTGGTCGACGACGCCGTGTCGCGCTGAGATGGTGCCCCTCGGCGACGTGCTCGCGGTCGGCGCGGTCGCGCTCGGCGCCACCATGCAGAGGGCAACCGGCCTGGGTTTCGCCCTGGTGGCCGCCCCGTTCCTGGTCGTGATCCTCGGGCCCTTCTCGGGCGTGACCCTGGCCAACCTGCTCTCCGCGGTGATCAACCTGATCGTGCTGTCCGTGACCGCCCGGGCGCTGCGCCGCCGCGTGGCCGTCCAGATGATCGCCGGCGTGATCCTGGCCCTGCCACTGGGCGTCTGGGTGGTCCGGGAACTGCCGGGCCCGGTCCTGCTCGTCGGCATCGGCCTGATCACGGCGGGATCAGTGACCTGGGTGGCGGTGGGCCAGAGCATGTCCTTCCTCCGGCAGTGGGGTGGGGCGGTGGCGTCGGGGTTCGCATCGGGCTTCTTCAACACCACGGCGGGGACGGGTGGGCCGCCCCTCGCGGTCTACGCCGTGAGCACCGACTGGGAGCACCGAAGCTTCGTCCCGACCGTGCAACTGGTCGGCCTGGTGACGAACGTGCTGTCGCTCGCGGCGAAGGGTCCTCCGGTCCTGTCGTGGAGACTGCTACTGGCCTGCGGAGTGGCGATGCTGGTCGGGATCGGTGGCGGGCACTGGCTGGCGCGGTGGTTGCCGGAGACGGCTACCCGGCGCTGGGTGCTGGGACTCGCCCTCACGGGGAGCGTCATCGCGATCGCCAAGGGGCTTTCGGCGTGGTGAGACGACGTTCCTCAGCCTCGCACGCGGGCAGGCCGACGCCTCCGGACGCGTCGACCCGGTGGCCCCGCCACGTCTTCGGTCAGGGCAGCGACCCGGATCCACGGTTCAGCCTCGCCAACGAGCGCACGTTCCTGGCGTGGATCCGAACCTCTCTGGCGCTCTTCGCCGCAGGCGTGGCGTTGGAGGCGGTGAACCTGCCGATAGTGCCCGGGTTGCGCCGAGCGTCAGCGATCCTGCTGATCCTGCTGGGCGCCGCCGCCCCGGCCCAGGCCTGGTTCGGCTGGGTCCGCACCGAACTCGCCCTGAGGCGGGGAAGGGGCCTCCCGCCGCCGCTGATGGCCGTGCCGGTCGGCGCGGGCCTCCTGCTCGTCGGCATCCTGGTCCTGCTGGGGCTCATCCTGTGACCGACCCTGGTCACTCGCTGCCCTCACGCCCCTTCCCGGGATCGGCCGCGTCGGCTGATCAGGGGCTGCAGATTGAACGGACGGTGCTGGCGTGGCGCCGCACCGCAACCGCGTTTGTCGTCGCGGCGGCCGTGGCCGGCCGATTCCTCCTGCCGCACCTCGGCGGCTGGGCCTTCCTGGCCGCCATCGGCGGCGCGGCGACAGTGATCATCGTCGCGGCGGCGGCGCTGCGACGCCGTCTCCCGCCCTCTGCCGCTCCGGCCGTGCTGAGCTCGGCCCGCGCGCCCGGCCCCTGGCTGGCGGCGGTCGCCCTCGCCACCGCCGCCGGCGGTATCAGCGTGGCGCTCGCTGTACTGCACGCCTCGCACTGACCTCACCATCATGCCGAAGTAGTATCCGAAACCTTCGGAAGCGGGCGGTGCATCTGGCTGGAGCACAGCGGCGGCCTCACCATCGAGTGGGAGACCATCGGGCGTACGAAACTGGTGATGGGCTCGGCCGAGACGCTGCTCGACGAGGTTATTGTGTTGGAGCTGCCCAACGGCAGGAGCGGCAGCGCCCCGCCTTCCAGCGGGGTTCGCTCAAATTCGTAAATGTGTTCGGCACGCGATCTAGACCTGCGAGGACCCAGGATTGGAACATTACTGATTCTCGTTGGTTTGCTGGCCTTGGCATGGTTCTGGCCCGTGGCGGCGGTGTCGGCGCTGGCGAGGCCGATCATCCTTGGCGAGATGATCTCGGGCACCGCGCTGGGGAAGACCGGCCCGGGTATCGACGGCGTCAAGAAGGTGACGATCGAACGCGGCAGCATCGTGCCTTCTGATCCAGCTGCATCGACGCCGCCGGCATCTGGCGGATATTGATCGAGAGAATCGAGCGGTCCTTGCCCAGTAGATCTCGGCAAGAGTGAGGTCTTCCATTCGGGGCAGCGGATACACGCGTAGCGGCAGCCGGCCGAGACGTGATCAGCGACGTCGGGCCGGTCGAGGAAGGACATGCCGGAGGCGGTGGACGCGGCCTGCCGCGCACGACCGTGCAGACGTGTATGGCGCGCCTGCTGCGCAACCCGTTCTGGCACGCGGCCCAGCAGGATTGGGACAAGATCGCCAAAGCGCTCAATCCGGTCTACCCTGCGGCGACCGAGGACGCCGGGACCGACCGGTTCATGGAGTTGGCCGACGCCTGGGAGAGGAACCCTGATGTTGGTGCCAGGTCGCAGTGGGCGCACATCAATGTGATTTAGCGAGGAGTCGCCGTCCTTTAGGGCCGGGAGGAATCGCGTCACGAGCTGGGACGTTTTTGGTTTTCGATGTATTCGCGGATGGCGGTGAGGGGTGCCCCGCCGCAGGATTCGGCGAAGTATGAGGGTGACCACAGGTGGCCGTGCATGATGTGCGGGTTGATCCGGTCGGTGAATTCCTGCCGCAGGTAGTGCGCGGAGACGCCTTTGAGTCGGTTGACCAGGGTTGAGATCGGCAGTTTCGGTGGGTAGTGGACGAGCAGGTGGACGTGGTCGTCTTCGCCGTTGAACTCCCGCAGTTGCGCGCCGAGTTTGTCGCACACGTCGGCCATGATCTGTCCACACCGGGTGAGCATGGCGTCGTTGAGCACGTCCCGCCGGTACTTGGTGACGAAGACAAGATGAACGTGCAGGTCGTAAACAACGCTGCGGCCACGGCGAACGTCTGGGTCTGGGGCCCATCGGGGTGACATAGACGAGACGGTAGACTGTGGACGGTGAAGATCGTCGTGCAGGTACGCCTGTTCCCTGATGCTGGCCAGGAGGCGGCGTTGCGGGACACGCTGAGCCTGTGCAACGAGGCGGCGAACGTGGTCTCTGGCGAGGCTTATCGGGCGCGGGTGTTCGGCAAGCAGGCGTTGCAGCGGCGCACCTACGGGCGGTTGAAGGCGATGGGGTTGTCGGCTCAGCCGGCGATCCATGTCGCCCGTAAGGTCGCTGGTGGGTACGCCACCCTGAAGGCCAATATTCGCGCCGGTAACCTCGGCAAGCCCGGGTCGAAACGCCGCCGCAAGGCCGAGGCGAAGCCGATCGTGTTTCGCCGCGACGCCGCGCAGCCGTTCGATGACAGGTGCCTGTCCTGGCAGCTCGCCGACCGCACGGTGTCGATCTGGGCCGTCGGTGGCCGGTTGACCCGAGTTCGGTTCGGCTGCTCAGAGCAGCAGTACGCCACCCTGGCGGCGCACCGGCGGGGCGAGTCCGACCTGGTGTGCCGCGACGGCAAGTGGTTCCTGTACGCCACGTGCGACATCCCGGATGTCGAGGTGAAAGAGCCTGACGGGTTCCTCGGTGTTGACCTGGGCATCACGAACATCGCCACCACCAACGACGGCACCCGACACAGCGGCAAGGGCTTGAACCGGGTGCGCCACCGTAACCAGCGGCTGCGGGCCAAACTTCAGCGGATCGGCACCAAATCGGCCAAGCGGCTGCTGAAGGCCCGCCGGCGTAAGGAAGCCCGGTTCGCGGCCGACATCAACCATCGCATCGCCAAGCAGATCGTGACCGAGGCTGAACGCACCGGCTGCGGTATCGCCCTGGAGAACCTCACGGGCATCCGCGACCGGGTACGGCTCCGACGGCCCCAGCGGGTCACTCTGCATTCGTGGGCGTTCCACCAACTCGGCCAGTTCATCGCCTACAAAGCGGCCCGGGCCGGGATAGCTCTCGTTCACGTGGATCCGGCGTACACCTCGCAGGGCTGCTCCGCCTGCGGGCACATCGCCAAAGCCAACCGCCCCAACCAGTCCACCTTCCGATGCACGTCGTGTGGCTTCGCTGAGCACGCCGACGTGAACGCAGCCCGTAACATCGCGACACGCGGTGTGACGGACTGGGCAGCAGTCAGCCTGCCGCACGCGGCGTGACCGATGCAGCCAGCACCGACCACGATCCGCAAGCTCGACCCCTCCAGGGCCGAGAAGCTGACAAACCATTTTGTCATCTATTCACTGTCGAAATCAGGCTCACTAACCTGCCTCGCAAGCAGGGCAGACGCCCTGCATGACTAGGAGGACGTGACTGATGAGCAGTTCCGACAACGGGTTGCACGTCGACCGGCGGTCCTTGTTGGCCGGTGTCGCTGGCTTCCTCGGAGTGGCGGCACTGCCCGCCACCGCAGCGCAGGCGGCACCGGCGGAGGTCGCGTCGACGCGGCCGTACCCGTCGAACTGGCCCGACCCCGAGCCGTACGGGCTCGCGGACAACCGGCTGGACCTGTGGCCGCGTGAGGACAACTCCTTCATCCTCCCGCTCGAGCTACGGCCCCGGGACGAGGAGCGCGGCCAGGTCTGGATGCGGGACACCTACGTCAACTGCTTCGTCGTCGACGGTCGTCCGGTCTACGTCGCCACGGGCACCACCCGGGTGCCGGGGCTCGAGGCGGCCGGCCCGTGGAACGACGGCATCTTCGTGTGGGTGTCCCCGTCCCTGCAAGGACCGTGGAGGTTGGCCGACACCACCGGCATCCGGCCCGACGCCGAGCGGGGCAAGGTGTGGTCACCCGAGTTCGTCGGCGAGAACCGGCCGGGACGCACGGTCGTCGCTCCCTGGCAGGAGTACTGGTACGACGACCAGTTCGGCAAGCGCGGCCAGGCCTGGGCGCCGGAGGTGCACTACTTCCGCGGCACGTGGTACATCGTCGCCTGTATGGGTGACCACTCCCGGAAGGTCGGGTCCTTCCTGCTCGTCAGCGAGGGCGGGGTCGAGGGCCCGTACCGGCTCATCGAGGGCAACCTCGAGAAGCCCTTCGGTGACTCCTTCATCGGTGGACCCAGGTTCATCCAGCCCGGCGCCTACCATCACATCGACGGCAGCCTCTACACCGAGGGCGACGACGCGTGGCTCGTGCTGCACAACGACCTGTACGCGAAGTTCCGGGACGACATGGAGGACATCGTCCCGACGACAAACCTCCCGAAGTTCCAGCAGATGCCCTATTCGCCGGAGCCGTACCTCGAAGGTGCGTACGTGTTCAAGTACGAGGGCAGGTACTACCTCCTCCAAGCCGCGTGGGACCGCACGTCGATCAATCCCGACGGCAGCACGCGGTACGCCTACGACCCGCCCGGCCCGGGTCGCACGCAGTATCAGTACAACGCGATAGTCGCGGTCTCGGACAATTTCGAGGGACCGTATTCCAAGCGGTGGACCGCGGGTGTCGGAGCCGGCCACAACAACTTCTTCATGGATCGCAGCGGCCAACTGTGGGCGACGTTCTTCCGTAATCCCAACTTCGGCTACTGGTCCGACCCGTCGCGCATCGCCGACTCCGCCGTGCCCGGTGTCGTGCGGGTCGAATGGACCGGCCCGGAGGGCGGCCGCCTGTACGTCGAGCGCCGGAACCCGGGCCGGACGACAACCGCCTGACGCACCCGTGCGGCGGCCGTTTTTCCTGCTCGGAAACCGGCCGCCGCACCGTGTTCACCCCAGCCGCGGCGACGTTCACCCCTGCCGCGGCGACCGCGCGGTGAGAGCGCTGGGTGTCGAGGTGCCGGCCGGCCAGAGTCACGCCACATTGGATTGTGTCGGATCATTGCCGGAACAATGTGGCCTTCCTAACCTCGGCAGCGCAATGGAAATGCCTCTCGGAAGGAATGGAATGCTACCTCGACTGTTGTCGGTGATCGCTGTGGCGGCGGGACTCGTGTCGGGTGCGACGCCATGGGCCGTGGGCGCGCAGGCCGGTGTCTCACCCGATACGACGCCCGACGGTTCCATGACCCGCGCACACGCCGCAGACGGTGTTCTCGGTGCCAACTTCAACCAGAATCTCGGGAGCCTCAACTACCGGGAACTGCAGGCGGCCCGGGCCACCTGGATCCGGGGATTCTTCACCATGCCGGATGCGGACCACGGCGACCCCGCGGACACGGCCACGCTGCGTACCGTGCTCGACGCCTCGCGGCGCGGCTACGGCACCGCACTCAGCCTGAAGTTCCCCCTGGCCGAGACGGAGATGCCGGCGGCGGGCACCGGAGCGATGGCCGGTGAGCTGGCCCGCCTGGACAAGGTTCTGCCGGTCGTCATGGGGCGGGTGGACCTCCTGGTGATCGGGAACGAGCCGTTCATCGAGAGCCGCCCGCAGGACCGCACCGACGTCCTGAACGACTTCTACGAGGCCGTGGCCGAGCGGGTCATCGCCTATCGCCGGGCGCACTGCGCACCGGCCTGCAAGACCCGGCTCTACATGGGCGCGCTCAACCGCCTCGACCTGCCGGACCGCCGCACACCGGCCACTGAACGCTGGATGCGGTTCGTCCGGGAGACACCTGACATCCAGGGCGTCGACATCCATCCGCACGTGCCGAGCCGGGAAGCGGCCCAGCCGTTCATCGACTACGTACTTCCCCGGCTGCGACCCGACCAGACGTTCCTGGCCACGGAGTTCTCCCTTGTCTGGTACTGGAAGGAGCACATGGGCGACCCGGTCTCGGCCGGCTTCGCCGAGCGTTACGGATTCCCCGCCGACGCGAAGATCTGGCAGGTGATCCAGGCAGCCATCGCGCACCCGTTCCCGCAGCAGCAGTGGGACGACTTCCTGTCCAGCAGCCCCTGGTTGGAGAGCCAGAAGCACTACCTGCGCGACCAGATGGAGACGTTCCGGGCCACCGGGCGGTTGGCCATGGCCAGCTACGGCTTCCGACAGGACACCCTCATGGTGCAGAACTTCGGCCCGGACAAGGTGCCGTGGTTGCTCAACAGCGTGTTCGCGCCGTACACGGTGCAGTCGGCGCCCAACGGGCTGGCCGGGCGGGGCTACCCGTGGATCGACGACTTCCGCGACCTGCAGCTGGCTCCTGAACAGAGCCCGAGCTGAGGACGACGACGGCCGTGTCCGGCCAAGCCAGCCCATCGCACGCCGCGGCGGGCCGCTTCCGCCGATTCGTCGTGCCGTGGATTTCCGCAACGACGAAGGAGATGCGTAGATGACAGCTCTTTCCACCCCTCGGCCGCTCGTCGGCATGGTCCTCGCGGTGCCGTTGCTCGTCGCCGGCATCGCGTTTCCCCACGCGGGCTCCGCAGCGACCGCCTCGCCTCCGCCGGCGACCGCCGATCAGGTCGGTACGTACGCGAATCCGGTGAGCCGGAACGTTGTCGACACCTTCCCCGATCCGACCATGATTCGCGGCAAGGACGGCGCGTGGTACGCCTACGGCACCACCAACCCGATCTTCAACAGCAAGGGCGAGGCGGGCGAGCACATCCTGCCGATGCTGCGGTCGACCGACATGGTCTCGTGGCAGTACGCGGGAGACGCGATCGCCGCCGGCGCGACCCCCACCTGGTGGCCGGCCGGGACGCGACCCTGGGCGCCGGACATCAGATATGTCGACGGCACCTACCACCTGACCTACAGCCTCTCCGGCGGCGGAGTCGCACTGTTGACCAGCGACCATCCCACCGGGCCGTGGACCGACCACGGCCTGCTCGTCCCGGCGAGCAACAGTGGCTGCCCCACGGGCAGCATCGACCAGGCGATGTTCACCGACTCCGACGGCACGCACTACCTCTACTGGGGCAGCTACGACACCATCTGCGTCTCGGCGATGACCCCGGACGCGACCGCGCTGACCGGCCCGGTGACCCAGGTGGCGCAGGGACGGCGTGCCGAGGGCGGTTACGTCGTCAAGCGCGACGGCCATTACTACCTGTTTTTCTCCGACGCCGGCTGTTGCGACGGAGCGTTCAGCGGATACACCGTCAAGGTGGGCCGGGCCGACGACCCGCGCGGGCCGTTCGTCAACCAGGAGGGGCAGTCCCTCATGGACCGGCGGAGCAAGGGCGGCATCGTCGCCGCCGCCAACGGCAACGGGTTCGTCGGGCCGGGACACAACGCGATCCAGACCGACCTGTCCGGCCAGGATTGGCTCGTATACCACGCGATTCCGGCCGAGGATCCGGACTTTCCGCCGGTGAGCGGCGGTGGCGGGCGGTTGGCCGCGCTGTCGAAGCGACCACTGATGATCGACCGCCTCGACTGGATCGGGGGCTGGCCGGTGCTGCGCGCCGGGGCCGGGCCGTCGAGCGGTGCGCAGTCGGCACCGGTCACCCAGTCCGCCGCCGGCAGCAATTTCAACAACGGGCTCCCGCCCGAGTGGGTTACCGCGGGAGCCGGCGCCGGCGAGTGGACCGTCACGCAGGTGCCCGACGCGCAGGGTGTGCTGTCCCAGGCCGGCTCCCCGACGCAGCCGTCGCTGTTCGTCCAGGCTGCCCCCGTCTCCGACGACCGGCGGATCGAGGGTGACCTGCGCCTGCCAGAGGCGGGTGTCACCGGTTCGGTCGGGCTGGTGATCTCCGACCGTGGCCCGCAGAATCGCGTCGTCGCGTGGCTCGACCGCGGCCGGCGGGCACTGGTGGTGACGGTGACTGACCGCGGGAACGTCACCGAGACCAGCGCTCCGCTGCCCGCGTCCTTCGACCTGAGCAGCTGGCACACGGTTTCCGCCGAGCTCAGGGGCACCAGCCTGACCGTCGACGTCTCGGCGGACCGCCTGCGCGACCCCCAGGCGGTCGTGCGCACCTCGCTCCCGGACACCCCGGCACCCGGCCGTATCGGCGCGGCGTCGCTCAACGCGCCCGGGCAGGCGGACAACATCAGCGCGGCACCTCTCTACCAGCCGGTCACCGAACGGGTCGCCGACCCGGTGCTGGGCGGTCTCAAGCCGGCCTACTCGGACGAGTTCGACGCAACAGGCCGCCCCGAGTCGTCCGATCCGTCGTGGGGCTGGGTCCGCGGGACGTCGGCCGCCGCCAGCGAGAGTGGTGGCGCCCTCACGTGGTCCACCCAGAGCGCCGACCTGCACAACGCCAACAACACGGCATCGGTGCTGCTGCGCGACGCGCCCGAGGGCGACTTCGCGGTGGAGACGAAGCTGGACTTCACCGGCACGAACCCCGCCCAGCAGGCGGGCATCGTCCTGTACGAGAACGACGACCGCTACCTCAAGCTGGTCCACTCGGTGCTACCGATCAACCGCATTCCTGGTGCGGTGACCCACCAGACCGAGTTCGGCAAGGAGGGTGAGCGGCCCACCACCACGCCCCCGATGCCGGTGTTCAACGGGCCGATGTTCGGCGGTCCGCCGGCCGGGACGACCTGGCTACGTCTGGCCTACCACTACGACGCCGCCCACCAGGAGCATGACGTGCGGATGGCGTCCAGCACCGACGGGACGCACTGGGTGTGGGGCGGCACCTGGTCGCTTCCGATGCGGGGCAAGCTGCGGATCGGGCTCGTCTCGATGGGCGGCGCCGGGGCGGTCGCCAGCTTCGACTACGTGCGCACCTACGGGCTCGTCTCCCGCTGACCGGGCAGCAGCCGGAAAGGCCGGTACGCCAGGTGGCGTACCGGCCTTTCCGCGCCAGGGCTGCCAGTCAGGTGACCGGTCCGAGGGCGACCGTGCGGAAGCCGGCGTTGCCCATGGACGAATCCGGTGTGTTCGCCGAGCGGGCGGAGTTGCGGTACCGGTTGCAGTAGGAGTCGTGGCAGAGATAGGAACCCCCGCGCAGCACCCGGGCGCTCCCGGACGGCGGCCCCTGCGGGTCACGCTCCGGCGAGTGCGCGTAGTAGCCGGGGTCGTACCAGTCGGAACACCATTCCCAGACGTTGCCGACGGTCTGCCACAGTCCGAAGGCGTTCGGTGCGAACGTGCGGACCGGTGCGGTGGTCAGGTATCCGTCGTCAAGGTCGTTGCGGGTCGGGAAGCGGCCCTGCCAGATGTTGCAGCGCCACTTGCCGTCGTCGTCGAGGAGGCGATCTCCCCACGGGTACCGGGCGCCGTCAAGACCGCCGCGTGAGGCGTACTCCCACTCGGCCTCGGTGGGCAGTCGGCGGCCGGCCCACCGGCAGTAGGCCATCGCGTCGTTCCAGCTCACGTGGACGACCGGATGGTCGTCCATCCCCTCAAGGTCGGAGCGGGAGCCGTGCGGATGCCGCCAGTCGGCGCCGTGCACGCCGAGCCACCACGGGGTGCCGGCCGCCGGGCCCATCACCTCGTGGACGGCGGCCCGGACGGCCAGGTGGAACACGGCGGAGAAGCCGTACGTCTCGGCCTCGGTGCGGTAGCCCGTGGCGTCCACGAAGCGCGCGAAGTCGGCGTTGGTGACCGGCGTGGGGTCGATGGCGAACGGCGAGAGGACGACCGGGTGGACGGGGCCCTCACCGTCACCGGGGTTGCCGTCGCCGCTCGCGTCCCCCATCCGGAACCGGCCGCCCGGCACGTCCACCTCTGCGGCGGTGTGCCGGCTGGTGGCCAACCGTGCGGCCGCGGTTGCGGCGGGGGACAGGGCGGTGACGCCCGGCTCGGGCTCGGGGGCCGCGACCGGGGGGTCACCGGGGCCGAGCGCCGTCTGGACGGTTCGCATGCCGGGTGCGCAGCAGGCGGAGCGGTGCTCCCGCGGATCGTCGCGCCGTTGGTTCATCGGCATACCGATCAGCTCGGGACCGGGTGGTCGGGGCGGAGGCGCTCGGGCACCGGGTGGCTCGGGTGCGGTTCGTCGCCGACGGCCGCCTGGGCCAGCCACATCCGCGCCTTGAGGCCCTCACGTACCTCGGCGTAAGCGGGGTCGTCGTAGACGTTGCGCACCTCGTCCGGATCCTCAAGCAGGTCGTAGAGCTCCCACTCCGGTGGATAGGTGCGCGATGAGCTGCCGGGAACGCCGAGGCCGTCGTTGTAGAAGTAGATGAGCTTGTGGCGGGCGGTACGGTATCCGTAGTGGGCCGGTGTCCGGTGGTTGCTGTCGTCGTGTTCCCAGTACCGGTAGTACATCCCCTCCGCCGGGGGCTCGCCGCGGGCGCCGGTGAGGTCGGGCCAGAAACTGCGGCCCTGCATCCGCTCGTGGTGCGGCACGCCGGCGGCGTCCAGGATCGACTGCGCGAAGTCGACGTTCGTGACGATCCCGTCGTGCACTTGGCCGCCGGCGACCGCCCGTGGACAGCTCAGCAGCAGGGGCATGCGCAGCGACTGCTCATACATGAAGCGTTTGTCGAACCACCCGTGCTCGCCGAGGAAGAAGCCCTGATCGGAGGAGTAGATCAGAACGGTGTCGTCGAACCGGCCCCGCTCCCGGAGCCAGTCGATGACCCGGCCCACGTTGTCGTCGACGGAGGCGACGCAGGCCAGGTAGTCCTCCATGTACCGCTGGTACTTCCACCGGGCCTGTTCCTCGTACGACATCCCGTCGGGCACCGGCTGTTTGAGGTCCTCCACCGTCAGGTGGTCCGCGATCCGCATCGCCGCCCGTCGCGCCGAGGAGGTGCGCGTGGCGTAGTCGTCGGCGAAGGTGGCGGGCACCGGGATGCGGCCCGCGTACATTCCGGCGTGCGCCTCGTCGGGCTCCCACGAGCGGTGCGGCGCCTTGTGGCAGATCAGGACGCACCAGGGGTCGTCCCCGTCCAGCGAGTCGAGCCACCGCAGGGACAGGTCCGTGATGAGGTCCGTGGCGTAGCCGCGCTCGGTACGCACGCCCTCGGCGGACCGGAACCGCGGATCGAAGTACTCGCCCTGTTCGATGAGCACGTCCCAGTAGTCGAAGTTCTGTGGGTCGTGCCCTGCGCCGTCGCCCAGGTGCCACTTGCCGACGATCGCGGTACGGTAGCCGGCGTCGCGGAGCTGGGAGACGAAGGTCGGCTGGGCCGCGTCCATCGGCGTGACGAGGGTCTTCACCCCGTTCACGTGGCTGTACGTGCCGGTGAGTATCGTGGCGCGACTCGGCGAACACAGCGAGTTGGTGACGAAGCAGTTGTCGAAGCGGACCCCGTGCTCGCCTATCTCGTCGATCCGCGGTGTGCGGTTGACGGCCGACCCGTAGGCGCCGACCGCGTGCGCGGCGTGATCGTCGGTGAGGATCATGACGATGTCGGGCCGTCGGGGTCGACCGTTCAGCGCAGCCGAGGTCACGAGTTCGACCCCTGGTAGGTCGCCTCGTCCAGGCCGCTCAGCGTCGGGTCGTAGCGGGTCTCCCCGACGTCGTACATGGACGTCATCCAGTGGTAGAACTTGTCGCCCCGTTCCTGCAGGAGCTGGTACAGCCGGTGCATCATCCGCGTCCGGATCTCCGCCATCTCGGGGTGCTCGTAGATGTTGAGCAACTCGTCCGGGTCGAGGTGCAGGTCGTACAGTTCGTTCACCGAGTCGGGGTTGACCACGAGCTTGTAGCGGTCCGTCCGCAGCATCCGCTGCGCATACGGGAAGTGGTGGCCGTGGAACTCGCACACGAGGTCCTCCTCCCAGCGCGCCTCACCGCCGCCGACCAGCGGCAGCAGGCTGCGCGAGTCGACCGCCGACTTCGGGTCGAGACCGGCGAGTTCGAGGATCGTCGCCGTGCAGTCCAGCAGGCTGACGAACTCGGTGCGGACCACACCGCCCGGCTCGCCGGGCACCCGGAGCAGGCCCGGGGTGCGGTAGATGTCCTCGTACATCGCCGGCCCCTTGTCGTGCAGCCGGTGCGCGCCGGTGAACTCTCCGTGGTCGCAGGTGAAGAACACCGCGGTGTCGTCGACGAGACCGAGGCGTTGCAGGGCGTCCAGCACGCGCCCGATCTGCCGGTCGATGAGCGCCACGTAACCGTGATAGACGGCGATGAGTTTGCGGGTGGTCTCGATCGGCATGGTGTCGAAGGTCCAGTGCGCGCTGTAGTTCTTCTGCACCGGGGGCTTGCCGTGGAAGGTCTCGGCGACCGAGCGGGGCAGTTCGACGTCCGCGGGATCGACCAGGTCGAAGTACTCGTCCGGGAGGATGTACGGCAGGTGCGGGCCGAAGAAGTGCAGGGCGAGGAAGAACGGCTGGTCGCGGTCCCGGACGGCCTCGGCGTACCGTTCGAGCTGTTCGATGGTGCGGGTGGCCAGGTAGTGCTCGAAGGTCGCCTCCACCGGTTGGTGCAGGCGTGCGGCCAGCAGGTTGCCGGGGCCGCCGTTGGGCAGCGTGCCGCGGATCCGGTCGGAGATCTCGTAGGGCGGGAGGCCCCGCTCGGCGAGATAGGCCAGGTAGTCGGGGTGGTCCACGGGGTTGTGCCAGCCCGGCAGCGCCGGCCCGTCGAAGCCGAAGTCGCGCGCTGTCTTCTCCGTGCCCACGTGCCACTTGCCGATGAGGCCGCAGTTGTAACCCGCTTGCCGCAAGGCCGCCGAGAAGGTGAACTGCCCGTCCGGCAGGTCCTCGATGTAGCCCACGTTGCGTTCATTGTTGGCGAGCAGTTTGTGGCGGAAGGGCGCCTGACCGGTGAGCAGGCTGGCCCTGGCCGGAGTGCAGATCGCGGTAGGCGTGTACCACCGGTCGAACCGCGTTCCCGTCCGTGCCAACTCGTCCAGGACCGGCGTCGCCCGGGGGCTGCCGTACACCCCCAGCGTGTCCGCCCTGTGCTGGTCGGTCATCAGGAAGAGGATGTTCTTCGGTCGGGTCACTGGGCGGCCGCCATGAACAGGTCGCCGGTGTAGTAGCTCTTCGGGTCCGCCGGAGACTTCAGCTTGCCCGCCTGGACGAAGTAGTCGCTCATCCCGGTGAGCCACTTGTCGATGGTGCCGTCCTTGGTCATCGTGTCCAGTTCGTCGACGGAGAGGACCTTGACGTTGGCCGCGTCGGCCTTGACCTGGTCCACCGGGACATTGAGCATCTTCGCGGTCAACGCGATGCTCCGGTCCATGTTCTCGGAGCGGTAGCGCATCGCGTCGCGCAGCACGGCGAGCACCTTCTCGGTCTTCGCCTTCTCGTTGGCGACGACCTGGTTACCCGCGACGAACGCGGTGGGGAAGGAGACCTCGGCGGCGAAGTCGTCGTTCTTCGCCAGCTCGACCACGTCCGGGACCTGCTTCTTGATGGTCGCGATGGCGGGGTACCAGAAGCCGGCGGCGTCGATCTTCTTGGCCGAGAACGCCGACACGATCGTCGATGGGTCCATCGGCACGATCTTGACGTCCTGCTTCGTCATGCCCGCCTTCCGCAACGCCAGCGTGAGGATCATGTCGCCCGACGTGCCCTCCGGGACGCCGACGGTCTTGCCCTTGAGCTGCTGGATGGACGTCACGCCGGGCTGGGCGATGACCCGGTCGGCGTTGCCCAGGGTGTTGATCGCGACGACCTTGGCCTGACCGGAGGCGGGCAGCCACATGGCCCCGGGCCCGATGTAGCCGAAGTCGAGGTCGCCGGCGCCGAGGGCCTGGATCTGTAGCGGGCCGTTCGTGAACACCTTGGTGTCGGCCTCGAGCCCGTGCTTCGCCCAGAGCTTCTGGTCATTGGCGATGGCGAGCAGGCTGGTGCCGTTGAAATCGCCGATGTAACCGAACGTGACCTCCTCCGCCTGACCGCCGGAGCCGGAGTCACTTCCACAGCCGGAGAGCAGTGCGGCGACGATGGCACCGGCGGCGGCGCCGGCAAGGAGTTTGCGGGAGATTTTCATGATCAGAACGTCCTTCGGATCAGGCCGTCGCGAGTGACGGTGAGGGGGGTGACGAAGGGGTGGTGCCGTCCTGGTGGTAGACGGAGTGCCAGACCCGGTTGCGGAGCGCGGCGAACTCGGGACTCAGGCGGAACTCCTCCGACCGGGGATACGGAAGGTCGACGTCGATGACGTCGTAGATGCGTCCGGGCCGTGCCGCCATCACGACGACGCGATTGGCGAGGAACACGGCCTCGTCCACGTCGTGCGTGATGAACATGACCGTGCGTTGCTCCTTGCTCCACGTGTCGAGCAGTTGTTCCTGGAGCTTGACCCGGGTGAGGGCGTCGAGGGCGCCGAAGGGCTCATCCATCAACAGGATCGACGGGTTCACCGCGTAGGCGCGGGCGATGGCACAGCGCTGCCGCATGCCGCCGGAGAGCATCTTCGGCAGGGCGTCGGCGAAATCCTCCAGGCCGACCATCCGGATGAAGTACTCGGCCCGCTCACGGCGCTGCGCCTTCGGCACGCGGGCGGTCTTCAGGCCGAACTCCACGTTCTTGCGTACGGTCAGCCAGGGGAAGAGCGCGTACTGCTGGAAGATGACGCCGCGCTCGGGACCTGGTCCGGAGACGGGTTTCCCGTCGACGATCGCTCGGCCCTCGGTCGGCTCCTCCAGTCCGGCGAGGATGTTGAGCAGGGTGCTCTTGCCGCAACCGGACGGCCCGACCACGGTGACGAACTCGTTGTCGGCGATGTCGAGGGACACCTGGTCGAGTGCGGTGAACGTCTGCCGGCCCAGCGAGAACGTCTTGGTGACCGCCTGTACCGAGATCTTGGCGGCCGGCGTGCCGGGACGTGGCGAATTCGAGGTCATCGGCGCTCCTGCCATCCGGTGAGCCTGCGTTCGGCCGCGAGCAGCACGCGGTCCATCAGCAGGCCGAGGATCCCGATCGAGATCAGTCCGACGAAGATCGTCGGGAGGTCGTAGTAGAGCTGGGCGTTCTGCATGCGGTAGCCCAGGCCCTGTTGGGCGGCGATCAGCTCGGCGGCGACCAGGGTGGCCCACGCCGACCCGAGGCCGACCCGCATGCCGACGAGGATGAACGGAGTGGAGGCGGGCACCACCACCCGGGCGAAGATTCCGGCGTCCCGCGTGCCGAGCACCCGCGCCGCGTTGATGAGCGTCCGGTCGACGCTCACCACGCCCTGGAACGTGGAGATGACGCAGGCCAGGAAGGCCGCCAGGAAGATGACGAAGATCTTCGGTGCCTCGTCGATGCCCATCAGCACGATCGCGAGCGGAATGATGGCCAGCGGCGGGATGGTGCGGAAGAACTGGATCCACGGCTCGACCAGGCCCCGCACGACGCCGTACCACCCCATGAGGAATCCGATCGGGATGGCCGCCGCCGTACCGAGGACGAACCCGGCCAGCACCCGACCGAGACTGACCAGGATGTCGTTCTCCAGCGTGCCGTCGGCGAGCAGGTCCCTGGCCCGCGAGACGACCTCGGTCGGCTGTGGCACCTTCACGCCGAGGGCCGCGAGGGCCCACCAGACGCCGATGCCGAGCGCTATGGACACGGCGTTCAACGCCAGCGGCAGTCCGCGTGGACGGCCCCGGCGCGTCTGCGGTGACGCGAGCCGGTTGTCACGTCCGGTGTGCGCGGCCGGTTCAGTGATGACGGCCATGGGACATCCTTTCGATCGTGGTCTGCGGGACGCGGATGCCGCCCCCACTGCCGGCGGCGCCTGCCTTGGGGGGCTCGGGGTAGGCCGCCAGCAGCGGCGAACTGTGGAACAGCGCGGCCAGGGCGCCCAGTGCGCCGTCGTCGTCCGAGAGTTCCGCCGCACGGACGAGCGGGATGCTGGCCGCGTCCGGCAGGAGCTCGTAGGCGATGGTGGCGCGGACCTGCTGGACGATGACGGGAGCGACGCGCACGATCTCGCCGCCGATGACGATCTCGGCGGGGTTCAGCGCCATCGCCGCCGTGCCGACGACCCGGCCGATGGCGGCGGCCGCCGCCCGCAACACCTGCTCGACGATCGGGTGTGACCGTTCGACCGCCGCGCGCAGCTCGTCGAGGTCGTCGACCGGGACGCCGCGGGTCCGGCAGTTCGCCAGGATCGCCGGTACCGACGCGACGGTCTCCAGGCAGCCGTTCTTGCCGCACCGGCACGACCCGCCGTGCACGTTGACCCGGACGTGGCCGAACTCGCCGGCGAGTCCGGTCGATCCCGTGACGAGGCGGCCGCCGACGACCAGGCCCCCGCCCACTCCGTCGGAGACCCGTACGTAGATCAGGTCGTCGACGGTGCCGCTACCGCTGATCGCCTCGGCGAGGGCGGCGAAACGGGTGTTGTTGTCCACCAGCACCGAGGCGTCGAACCGGCTCGCGAACGCGGCGCCGACGTCCTCCACGGTGTCGAGCAGGCCCGGTGCCGGGACCTGCCGTGGTGCGGGGCGCGCGGCCGGCGGTACCGGATGCGGTCCGGGCACGCCGATCCCGACGCCCTGAAGCGCGCCGTAGTGCACGTCCGTCTCGTCGGTGAGCCGGTCGATCAGCCGGAAGGCGGCGTCCAGCCGTTCCGGCCACGGCGCGTCGTCCTCGTAGCGTTCGGAGCCGGACGCGATGATCTCGTGCGAGGCGTCGGCAACCGCAACGCAGACCCGCCGGTGGCCGAAGTCGACCCCCATGAACTGACCGGAGGAGGGGTCCAGGGCGAGCCGTTCGGCCGGGCGTCCGCTGCCCTCGCGCTTCGCCGCGTCGGTGTCCACCACCACGATGGCGCCGCGCTGCAGGAGGCTCGCGGTGATCTCGGAGAGCGTGGAGCGCGAGAGCCCGACGGCGCGGGCGATCTGGCTCCGGCTCAGCGCTCCCTGCTCTCGCAGGGTGCGTAACACGCGCTCCTCGTGCGTGAGCCGCACGAGGGCGTGCACTCCGTTTGATGTCGGCACGGTGACGACCGTTACAGCGGCGAATTATTCCGTCAACCTTCCGACAAAATTCGGCTGGAATTTGTCAGGAGTCCCGACCTGATCACGAGATCACAACGCCGGCTGCGGCGCGGGTCGTGTCGTGACCGGAGAGGCCGACGCCGCATGCGGCGGCGGTCACGTCGCCGCGAGCAGCGCCATGATGTTCTTTTCGGTGACGTTCGGGCCGGTCAGCTGACCGGCGACGGCGCCGTCGCGCAGCACCAGAACGCGATCGCAGGAACCGACGAGTTCCTCCAGGTCGGAGGAGATCAGCATGACCGCCAGCCCGTCCACCGCGAGATCGTCGATGAGGGCCTGCACCTCGGACTTGGTGCCGATGTCGATGCCGCGGGTGGGCTCGTCGAGCATCAGCACCCGCGGGTGGGTGGCGAGCCAGCGTGCCAGCAGCACCTTCTGCTGGTTGCCGCCGGAGAGTTCCCCGACCGGCTGGTGCGGGCTGGTCGCCTTGATCCGTAGCCGCCGCATGAAGGTCTCGACGATCCGGTCGAGCCGGACCTCGGAGACGATGCCGGCGCGGGAGAGCCGGGGGAGTGCGGCGAGCGCGATGTTGTCGCGGACCGACAGCGTGGCGATGATGCCCTCGGTCGTACGGTTCTGCGGCAGCAGTCCCACTCCGGCGCGCACGGCGCCGGCGATCGAGCGCCGGCGCAGGCGGGCGCCGGAGACGGTCACCTGCCCGGCGTCCAGCGGCATGGCGCCGGCGATCGCCTTCGCCGTCTCGCTCCGGCCGGCGCCCAGCAGGCCGCTGAGCCCGACGACCTCGCCCGGTCGGAGGTTGATCGACACGCCGCCGAGCACGTGGCGGCGGGTGAGGCCGGTGGCCTGCAGGATCGGCGGGTCGGCGGGCTCGACGGCTGACGCGCCGCCGGGGGCGGTCGTCCCGAGCGTCACCCGGCGACCGAGCATCAGCGACACGAGTCGCATCCGGTCGAGGCCGGCGAGCGGGCCGGTGTGCACCAGCCGGCCGTCGCGCAGCACGGTGGCCCGGTCGCAGATCCGCTCGATCTCAGTCAGACGGTGGCTGACGTAGACGATCGACCGGCCCTGGTCACGCAGCGTGTCGAGCATGGTGAGCAGACGTTCGACCTGGTCGTCGTCCAGGCCGGCGGTGGGCTCGTCGAGGACGATCACCGAGGTGCCGGTGGCGACGGCGCGGGTCACGGCGACCAACTGCTGGATTCCGGCGTCGAACGACTCGAGAGGCTGTCGTACGTCGATCCGCAGGCCGCAGTCGGCCATGATGTCGCGCGCCCAGGTGTTCATCCGCGCGACGTTGATGAGGCCGAGCCGGTGGCGCGGTTCGCGGCCCAGGAACAGGTTGCGGGCGACGCTCATCTGGGGGACGAGATTGGCCTCCTGGTGGACCGCGCCTATCCCGGCGCGCTCGGCGTCGCGGGGGGAGAAGAACCGTACCGGCGTACCGTGCAGCCGCAGCACCCCGGCGTCCGGTCGGTCGATGCCGCAGAGCACCTTGACCAGCGTCGACTTGCCGGCGCCGTTCTCGCCGAGAATGGCGTGCACCTCGCCCCGCCGGAGCGTGAACGAGACGTGGTCGAGGGCGCGTGTGCCGGGGAAGTCGCGGACCACGCCCGCGGCTTCGATCACGGTGCTGCTGCCTGCCACGGCGCCTCCTCGTAGCGGCCGGCGAGTCGGCTGAGGCGAATGATTGCGCACGGCGGGTGCAAAGGTAAAGACGTCAGGGGCGGGCGACGTGCAGCCGGACGGCCCGGTTGGCCAGTTCGTCGAGCACGTCGCGGGGGGCCGCGTCGTCGGTCACGAGATGGTCGATCTCGTCGGTCGGGATGGTCTGCACCATGGTGTCGACTCCGATCTTGGTGTGGTCGGCGAGTACGACGATCTCCTCGGCGGCCGCGGCGAGCGCCCGGTCGACGCTGGCGACCTGCATGTTCGGCGTGGAGACGCCCCGTTCGGGGGTGAGACCGTTGCCCGAGATGAAGGCCCGGCGCACCCGTAGACCGGCGAGCGAGCGCTCGGCCGCGCTGCCCACCAGCGCGAGGATCGCGCCGCGTAGCGTGCCGCCGGTGAGGACGACCTCGACCCGCGGCGCGTTGGCGAGCGCCTGGGCCACCAGCAGCGAGTTGGTCACGACCGCGAGCTCGGCGTACCGGGTGAGCTGTTGGGCGAAGAGCTGGGTGGTGGTGCCGGCGCCGATGACGATGGCGTCGCCGTCCTCGACGAGCGAGGCGGCGAGCTCGGCGATGGCGGCCTTCTCGGCGGCGGCGACCTGGGCCTTCTGGGCGTAGGTGGGTTCCCGGGACAGTGCGCCGGGCGGGGTGGCCAGCGCGCCGGGCAGGGTTGCGCCCCCGTGGTGGCGGTTGAGCAGCCCTTCGGCCTCCAGGACCCGCAGGTCACGCCGCACGGTGACCTCTGAGGACTGGACGGCCTGGGCGATGTCCCGCAGGGAGACCGCGCCGTTGGCGTGCATCAGTTCGAGGATGCGTTGCCGGCGCTCGGCGGCGAACATGGTTCGCCGGCCCTCGGTCGCCGTCCGGGAGTCGTCGCCAGGAGCCACGTTGTCCTCTCTTCGTGAACGGGTCGGTCTGGTTCTGATCGTACTCTGCACGCCTCTTGGGCCTGGTGAGAGCGCTCCCGGATCGTTTCTGATCGGATCTGATCGAATGGTATTGACTTGAGATCGTGACGGTGATTGATTGTTTCCCAACGATTTCAGGCAGGCCTCCACCCGGCCTGGCCGGCCCACCGCCGGCCCGCGCCCGGGCGCTGCGTCCTGCCCTCTCACGCGACGCTCGTGAGAAAGGGGCCCTGAACGATGAGAAGAGCAGCCAGCGCGCTGATCGCCGCGGCCTGCGTGATCGGCGGCGTGCCCGGGATCGCGCGTGCCGAGGCGACCTGGCATCCGGGCACACCACCGATCGCCACGCCGTGGACCGGCCAGGTGTCGCCCGACAACGCGCTTCCCGACTACCCCCGCCCGCAGCTGGTCCGCAAGAGGTGGGAGAGCCTGAACGGGGTCTGGCAGTTCGCCGGGGCACAGGAAGGCGAAGCCCCGCCGATCGGCGAGCAGCTCAGCGAGCGGGTGCTCGTGCCGTACCCGATCGAGTCGGCGCTGTCCGGCATTCAGCGGCACGAGGACCGCATGTGGTACCGGCGCTCCTTCCAGGTGCCGGCGGACTGGCGGATCGGCGGCGACGAGCGGCTGCGCCTCAACTTCGGCGCCGTCGACTACGACGCCACGGTGTGGGTCAACGGCGTCCAGGTCGCCACCCACCGTGGCGGCTACGACAGCTTCAGCGTCGACGTCACCGACGCCCTGCACGGTCGGGGCGCCCAGGAGCTGGTGGTCGGCGTCGAAGACCGCACCGACAAGACCTGGCAGCCCATCGGCAAGCAGCGCAACGTGCCCGACCGGGGAATCTTCTACACCTCGTCGTCCGGCATCTGGCAGAGCGTCTGGATGGAGCCGGTGCCGGCGAGCCACGTCGACCGGCTGCGGATGACGCCCGACGTGGACGACGCCAGCCTCCGCCTCACCCCACAGATCGCCGAGGGCGACGGCCGTACGGTCGAGGCCGTCGCGTACGCCGGCAACAAGGTCGTCGGCCGCGCGTCGGGGCCGGCCGGCGCCGAGCTGCGCGTCCCGGTGCCGAACCCGCAGCTCTGGTCGCCCGACTCGCCGTACCTCTATGACCTGACGGTGCGGGTGCTGGACGGCCCGAAGGAGGTCGACCGGGTCGAGTCCTACTTCGGCATGCGCGAGGTGGCCAAGGTCAAGGGCGCGGACGGCAAGCTCCACCTGGCCCTCAACGGCAAGATCCTGTTCAATTTGTCCACCCTCGACCAGGGCTACTGGCCGGACGGCATCTACACCGCACCGACGGATGAGGCGTTGCGCTTCGACATCGCCGAGACCAAGCGGCTCGGCTTCAACACGATCCGCAAGCACATCAAGGTGGAGCCGGACCGGTGGTACTACTGGGCCGACCGCCTGGGCCTCATGGTGTGGCAGGACATGCCCGCCATGCGTACCGGGGGTGTCCCGCCGGTCGACGCGCAGCGGGAGTTCGAGCGGCAGCTGAAGGAGATCGTCGACGAGCACCAGAGCTGGACCTCCATCACGGTCTGGGTGCCGTTCAACGAGGGCTGGGGCGAGTGGGACCGCACCGCTACCGGCCGGATCGCCGACGAGCTGCGTGCCCAGGACCCGAGCCGGATGGTCAACGCGCACAGCGGCGTGAACTGCTGTGCCTCCAAGGGCGACTCGGGGCGCGGCGACATCATCGACTTCCACCAGTACCTCGGCCCGGCCTCACCGATTCCCAGCGGCGACCGGGTCGCGGTGGACGGCGAGCACGGCGGCCTCGGGTTGGAGGTGCCCGGCCACATGTGGTTCGGCGACGGGCACGGCTACGAGATGACGCCGGACAGCGCCACCCTCACCCGGCGCTACGTGGAGAACCAGCGCGACCTGCTGACCGTGGCCAACCGGTGCGGGCTCTCCGGCGGTGTTTACACCCAGACCACCGACGTGGAGCACGAGGTCAACGGCTTCTACACCTACGACCGCCAGATCCAGAAGATGGACTTCGACCGGGTCCGGGACGTCAACCACGCCATCGTCCGCTCGGTCGACGGCACCGGCGCGAACGCGCCGCAGCTGCCGCCGGGCACGCCGGGGCTGAGCGGGGTGGGCTGGTGGCCGCTGGACGAGGGCACCGGCACGGTGACCGACGACAAGGCCGGCGACCACGACGGGACGCTGGTGAACGGCGCGACGTGGACCACCGGCCACTCCGGCAGCGCGGTGCAGCTCAACGGTGTGAACCAGTACGTCGACACCGGCGCCGCGATCCTCGACACCACCGGCAACTACACCGCGTCCGCCTGGGTGAAGCTGGACAGCCTCGGCGGGTTCGCCACCGCGGTGAGCCAGGACGGCAGCAGCCACAGCGCCTTCTTCCTGCAGTACTCGGGCGCGGACAACCGGTTCGCGTTCAGCTTCGCCGGGGTCCGGGCGCTCGCGCCGACCGCACCGGAGACCGGCCGCTGGTACCACCTGGTCGGCGTGCGGGACGCCGCCACCGGCACGCTGACCCTCTACATCGACGGGCAGCGGGCCGGCACGGCCAGCTCCTGCCTGGGCGAGGCGTCCAGCGGACCGACCGTCATCGGACGGGCCAGGTTCAACGGCGGCCCGGTCGACTACTGGCGCGGTGCGATCGACCAGGTGCAGGTCTACGACCGCGCCCTGTCCGCCGCCGAGGTCGCCCAGCTCTACGCAGCGGGAGCCAGCAAGTGAGGCAGGTCCGCCTCGTCGCCGTCGTCGCCGCGGTGTTGACCGCGGCGACGACGGCCGCCCCCGGCGCCGCCGCACCGCCGGAGAGCCCGCCGCCGGCTGCCGACTCGCCGTACCCCACCGTCGGCGCGGGTACCCACTTCCTCGACCACCGCCGCTACCTCAGCGGGTACGCCGAGCCGGCCTGGTACGAGGCGAACATCCCCTTCGTGGACCTGCCCGACCAGCAGATCCAGGACGTCTACTACTACCGCTGGCGGGTGTGGAAGGAGCACCTGCGCTACACCGGCCCGACCGACGGCTGGGTGCTGACCGAGTTCCTCGACTGCTGCGGGTACGCCGCGCCGTACCAGGCCATCAACGCCGCTGCCGGGCACCACGTCGCCGAGGGCCGTTGGGTACGCGACGAGACCTACCTGAACGACTATCTGACCTTCTGGCTCACCGGCCCTGGGCAGCGGTCGCAGACGGTCAATCCGGAGGCGCCCGACTGGGCGCACGAGTACAGCTTCTGGGCGGCGACGGCCGCCTACCAGCGCGCGCAGGTGACGGGCGACTTCGCCTTCCTCCAGCGCCTGCAGGACGCCCTGATCGCCCAGTACCGCGATTGGGACAACCACTTCGATCCGGAGCTGGGACTCTACTGGCAGCGCCCGGTCTGGGACGCCAAGGAGCTGTCCCCGGCGAGCTACGTCTCCACCGACCACTTCGGCGGCGTGCACACCTTCCGGCCGTCCATCAACGCCTACCAGTACGGCGACGCGCTGGCGATCAGCGCGATCGCCCGGCGCAACGGCGACGCGAAGGTCGCCGCCGAGTACGCCGGGCGTGCGGCGGCGCTCAAGGCCAACGCGCACCGGTGGCTGTGGGACCCGGAGGCGAAGTTCTGGCTGGACATCGTCGACGAGAACAACCCGACCCACGAGCGGCAGCAGGTCCGCACCGAGGTCGGCTTCATCCCGTGGCAGTTCGGCCTGGCCGAGCCGGCCGACTCGGTGGCCTGGCGGCAGCTGCTGGACCCGCAGGGCTTCGCCTCGGCGTACGGGCCGACGACGGTCGAACGGCGCAGCCCCTACTTCATGAGCGAGGCCGCCCAGGGGTGCTGCCACTGGGACGGACCGTCCTGGCCGTACAGCACCTCACAGGCGCTGACCGGCCTGGCGAACCTGCTCGACGACCAGCCGGCGCAGGACGACATCGGTCGCGACGACTACTACGCCCTGCTGCGGAGCTATGCGCTCACCCAGTACCGCGACGGCCGGCCGTACGTCGCCGAGGCACATCACCCGGACGAGGAACGCTGGATCTACGACGGGCGCTCGCACAGCGAGGACTACCTCCATTCGTCGTACACCGACCTGGTCATCTCGGGTCTGCTCGGCCTGCGCCCACAGGACGGCGCCACGCTGAAGCTGAAGCCGCTGGTGCCGGGCGCCTGGGACCACTACGCGATCGAGAACGTGCCCTACCACGGGCACAACGTGACGGTGCTGTGGGATCGGGACGGTTCCCACTACGGGCAGGGCGCCGGGCTGCGCGTGTACGTCGACGGCGGGCTGCGCACCGTGTCCGCCGAGCCCGGCCCGCTCACCGTGCCGGTCGGCGCGACCGAACCGGCCCCGCAGACCGTACGCCTGGTCAACGACGCAGCAAATCCCCTGCGCACCGGCTACCCCAAGCCCATCGCGTCCTACACCTCGCCGTACGACAATCCGTGGAACGCGCTGGACGGCAAGGTGTGGTTCAACGAGGTGCCGCAGAACACCCGGTGGACCAACTACCGGTCGCCCAACGCGCAGGACTGGTACGGCGTCGACTTCGGCGGCCCGACCCGGGTCGAGGACGTGCGCTGGTACGGCTACGACGACGGTGGCGGCGTACAGGCCGCGGCGGACTACCGGTTGCAGTACTGGACCGACGGCGCCTGGGTCGACGTCCCGCAGCAGCGCCGTGCCAGCCAGCAGCCGATCGGGAACGGCCTCAACCGGATCACCTTCCCGGCGCTGACGACCGACCGGCTCCGGCTGCTCTTCACCAACCCCGCCGGGGCGTTCGTCGGCGTCAACGAACTGCAGGTGTGGAGCGCCTCCAGCGCGGCCGCCGGATTCGTCGTCGGCGACGGCGGCCCGGTGTCGGTGCGGCCGGGCCAGCCCACCACCGTGACCACCACGTTCACCAACCGGTCCGACCGGCCCGCCGAGGACGTCTCGGTCAGCCTCGCGGCGCCGCGCGGCTGGACGGTGACGCCCCTGGACGCCGTGCCCACCCGGCGTGTGCCACCGGCCGGTACGGTCACCACCAGGTGGTCGGTCCGCCCGGCGGACGGTGTGGCGCCGTGCGACGACGCGACGCTGACCGGCGAGGCCGTCTACACCGTGGGCGGGGTGCGGCAGTCGACGCACGCCCGGGCGACCGTCGAGGTCGGCTACGACCCGGCGCAGCCGCGCGGCCTGCGCGGCGACTACCACGTGAGTACGGGACCGGGGGCCTTCGACTTCGGTGCGCTGAAATCGTCCGTGGTCGACCCCGACCTCGACTTCGACGATCTCGAACCGGTCCTGCGGCAGCGCACCGGCCAGTCCGACGACGTCACGGTCCGGTGGACCGGCTCGATCGTGCCCAGGTACTCGGAGACCTACACCTTCTCGATGATCGGCGACAACGGCTTCCGGCTGTGGGTCGACGGGCGACTGTTGATCGACAACTGGATGGACAACTGGGACGTCGAGCGGACCGCCGCCCCGATCACCCTGCGGGCGGGGACCAGCTACGACATCAAGGTCGAGTACTTCGAGCACTACGGCGGCTCGAATCTGCACCTGCGCTGGCAGAGCCCGAGCCAGCCGAAGGGCGCGGTCGAGACCTGCGCGCTGTATCCCCCCGCCGAATGAAGAAACCCTCACCGAAAGGACCTCTCATGTCCAGGACATCCGGATTGGCGGCGGTCGCGCTGGCCGCCCTGTTGACCACCGCGGCGTGCGCCAAGAGCGAGGACAGCGGTGACACGCCCGCCCCAGCCGGCAGCGCGGGCCAGCAGGTCGTGCAGAGCGCGGGCGCTACCGGCCCCACCTGCACCCTGCAGAGCTTTGGCGGGCAGAAGTTCGACCTCAAGAAGGACGTGGTCGGCTTCTCCCAGTCGGAGAAGGAAGCCAACCCGTTCCGCATCGCCGAGACCAAGTCCATCAAGGACGAGGCCGCCAAGCTCGGCATAGCCAACCTGCGGGTCACCAACGCCCAGTCCCAGTTCTCCAAGCAGATCTCGGACGTTCAGCAGCTCATCGCCCAGGGTGCCAAGCTGCTGGTTATCGCGCCGTTGAACTCCGACGGCTGGGAACCGGTGCTGAAGCAGGCGGCGGAGAAGAAGATCCCGATCATCACCATCGACCGCAAGATCAACGCTCAGCCGTGCACCGACTACCTCACCTTCATCGGCTCGGACTTCTACGAGCAGGGCAAGCGGGCGGCCGACCAGATGATCCAGGCCCTCGGCGGCCAGGGTGAGGTCGCCATCCTCCTCGGCGCGCCCGGCAACAACGTGACCACCGACCGGACCAAGGGCTTCAAGGACCGCATCCAGGAGAAGGCACCCGGCATCACCATCTCGTTCGAGCAGACCGGCGAATTCACCCGGGAGAAGGGCCAGCAGGTCACCGAGCAGCTGATCCAGTCCCGGCCCGGCACCAAGGGCATCTACGCCGAGAACGACGAGATGGCGCTCGGCGCGGTGACGGCGCTCAAGGGCGCCGGCAAGTCGCCCGGCCAGGTCAAGATCGTGTCGGTGGACGGCACCCGTGCCGCCGTGCAGGGCATCGTCGACGGCTGGCTGTCCGCGGTCGTCGAGTCGAACCCGCGCTTCGGCCCGCTCGCCTTCTCCACCACCCAGAAGTTCCTCGACGGGGAGGGGATCCCGGCCACCGTGATCATCAGCGACCAGGAGTACACCACGGCGAACGCCAAGGAGAGCCTGGGAAACGCGTACTGATGGCGACCGCGGTTCTGGAGGCCCGGGGAATCTCGAAGGGATTCCCCGGCGTCCTCGCCCTCGACGACGTGTCCTTCCGGCTGGACGCGGGGCAGGTCCACGCCCTCGTCGGCGAGAACGGCGCCGGCAAGTCCACCCTGATCAAGGTCCTCACCGGCGTGTACCGGCCGGAGCGTGGGACGCTGCTGCTGCGCGACGAGCCGGTCACCTTCGACAACCCCCTCGTCGCCCAGCGGGCCGGGATCTCGACCATCTACCAGGAGGTCAACCTGGTCCCGCAGATGAGTCTCGCGCACAACCTGCTGCTCGGGCGGGAACCGCGCAGCCGGCTCGGGGTGATCGACACGACGCGGCTGTACGCCGAGGCCGAGCGGGTGATGGCCCGGTACGGCATCCGCACCGACGTGCGCCGCCCGCTGCGCTCGCTCGGCATGGGCACCCAGCAGATGGTTGCGCTTGCCCGCGCCGTCTCGGTCGAGGCCCGCGTGGTGATCATGGACGAACCGACCTCGGCCCTGGAACCGCGGGAGGTGGACACCCTCTTCGGTGTCATCGCCGACCTGCGATCCGAGGGCATCTCGGTGATCTACGTGAGCCACCGCCTTGACGAGCTGTACCGGATCTGTGACCGGGTCACCGTGCTGCGCGACGGCCGGGTCGCGCACGGCGGTCCGCTCGACCAACTGGCCCGGGTGGAACTGGTCGCCCTGATGCTCGGCCGCGACCCCGCCGAGATCCGGCGGGAGGGCGCGACGAAGTTCACCGGCGAGCACCTCAGCACGGCCGGCGAGCCACTCGTCGAGGCCCGCTCGGTGTCCCGCCGGCCGGTCCTGCGCGACGTGTCCGTGCAGGTCCGTCCCGGCGAGGTGGTGGGCCTGGGCGGGCTGCTGGGCGCCGGGCGGAGCGAGACGGCCAAGGCGATCGCCGGTGCCCTACCGGTCGACGCCGGCACGGTGACGGTGGCCGGGCAACAGGTACGTCGTGGCTCTCCGGCGGCGGCGATCCGGGCCGGCGTCAGCCTCGTCCCCGAGGACCGCAAGGCCGAGGGGATCGTGCCGACCCTGTCGGTCCGGGACAACATCGCGCTGGCCGCCCTGCCCCAGCTGTC
Source organism: Micromonospora sp. NPDC048930 (assembly GCF_043197935.1). NCBI lineage: Bacteria > Bacillati > Actinomycetota > Actinomycetes > Micromonosporales > Micromonosporaceae > Micromonospora > Micromonospora sp. NPDC048930. The sequence goes on along the minus strand of NZ_JBICUB010000001.1, from coordinate 1,131,970 downwards.
CCGGTCCGGAGTGGTGTCCGACGCCCGGGTCGACCGGATCGTCGACAGCTTCATGCGGCGGCTGCGCATCAAGGCCGCCTCGCCGCATCAGAAGGTCTCCGAGTTGTCCGGCGGCAACCAGCAGAAGGTCCTGCTGGCCCGGTCACTGGCCACCGGCGCCAAGGTCCTGCTGCTCGACGAACCGACCCGGGGCATCGACGTCGGCGCCAAGGCCGAGGTGCAGGCGCTCATCGACGAGCTCGCGGCCGAAGGGCTCGGCGTGCTGCTGATCTCATCCGATCTGGAGGAGCTCGTCGAAGGGGCGGACCGGGTCGTGGTCCTGCGGGACGGCGCGGTCGCGGGCGAGCTGAGCGGCGACCAGGTGACGGAAGAAGCGATCATGGCAACGATTGCCGCGACGGGAGAGACCGATGGCTGAGCTCGCGGCCGCGCCGCGCGTGTGGGGAGGGCGGGCACGCCTGCTCACGTGGCTGCAGGAGTACGGCGTCTACGCGTCGGTGCTCGCGCTCCTGCTCTTCAACGTGGTGTTCACGCCGCACTTCCTGGAGGTGGCGAACTTCCGGACGCAGCTCATCCAGGTCGCGCCGGTCGTGATCACCTCACTCGGCATGGCGCTGGTGATCGGCACCGAGGGCATCGACCTGTCCGTCGGTGCCGTCATGGCGCTCGCCTCGGCGATGGTGGTGCTCTACCTCGGCTACGGCGCTCCGGTCGCGATCGTCGCGGCCCTGATCGCCGGCGCGGCCGCCGGCGCCGCCGGCGGCGCACTGGTCGCGTACGTGGGGGTGCAGCCGATCGTGGCGACGCTGGCGCTGCTGGTCGGCGTGCGCGGCGTGGCGAACGTGCTGGTGCCGCAGCTGACCGAGTTTCGTAACCCCACGCTGATCACCCTCGGCAGCCGGTCGATGCTGGGGCTGCCGCTCGTGGTCATCGTCGCGGCGGTGCTCACCGTGCTGGTCGCGTTCCTGATCAAGCGCACCACCTTCGGCCGGCAACTGGTCGCCGTGGGCGGCAACCGGGCCGCGAGCCGGCTGTCCGGCCTGCCGGTACGACGCGTCCTGATCACGGTCTACATCATCTCCGGCCTGCTCGCCGCGGTGGCCGGCGTGCTGGCCACGTCCCGGCTGCAGGCCAGCGACCCCACCTCGCTGGGCCTGCTCATGGAACTGTCCGCGATCACCGCCGTGGTCGTCGGGGGCACCCCGCTCACCGGCGGCCGGGTCCGCGTGCTCGGCACCGTGATGGGCGCCCTGCTCATCCAGCTCCTCCAGGCCACGCTCATCAAGCACAACCTGCCGCAGTCCTGGACCCAGATGGTCCAGGCGGTCATCATCCTGGCCGCCGTCTACGCCGCCCGAGGGAGGCGCGCATGACCACCACCACGACCACCGCCGCGGACGCGGATACCGGCACCGACGCGCGGCGCGGGCCGGGCATGCTGCGCCGCGAACGGATCGGCCACCTGCTGCAGCACCACGGCGCGCTCATGGTGCTGGCGGTCACCGTCGTGGTCGGGGCCGTCGCCTTCGACTCGTTCGCCACCCCGCAGAACGCCGCGAACATCGTGGTGTCCTCGTCGTTCCTGGCCATCGTCGCGATCGGGATGACCTTCGTCATCATCAGCGGCGGCATCGACCTCTCCGTCGGTTCGTCCTTCGTGCTCGCCGGTGTGCTGGCCGCCTACGGCTCCCGGTACGGGCTGCTCGTCGCGCTGCTGCTGCCGCTCACCGTGTGCGGCGCGATCGGGCTGGTGCAGGGGCTGATCGTGGCACGCACCGGCATGGCGCCGTTCATCGTGACCCTGGCCGGGCTGCTCGGCATGCGGGGCCTCATGCTCGCCGTATCCGACGAGGGGGCGAACACCTACCTGGTGCGGAACGACGCGTTCAGCGCCCTGGGCCAGGCGTCCTTCCTGGGCCTCACCGTGCCCGTCTGGATCACGCTGGGTCTGGCCCTGCTGGGCGGCGTGCTGTTGCAACGCACCGGCTTCGGTCAGAACGTCTACGCCATCGGCGGCAGCGAGGAGGCCGCGATCCTCATGGGCGTGCCGGTCACCCGGGTCAAGGTCCTCGTCTATCTCATCTCCGGACTGCTCGCCGGATTGGCGGGCGCCCTCAACGCCGCCCGCCTGTCCTCCGGTGTCACCATCCTCGGCGCGGGCATGGAGCTCGACGTCATCGCCGCCGTGGTGATCGGCGGCACGCTGCTCACCGGTGGTTCCGGCGGTCTCACCGGAACGATGGCGGGTGTGCTCCTGCTCGGGGTCATCCAGAGCCTGATCAACCAGATCGGCGTGCTCACCTCGTCGTTCCAGCAGGTCGTCAGCGGCGCCTTCCTCGCTCTGGTGGTGGTCACCCAGCGGATCCTGCACCGGGCGCAGCGGCTGTCCTGAGGACGGCCCCCGGGCCGCACCGGAGCCCGGGGGCGCAGCAGGACGCTGCCGGACGTGCTGCGGCCGATCCGGCCGTTGGTGGTCCCGGACCATCACCGCCAGGTCCCCTTGGGCGACGAGCCGCCGCCCAAGGGAGCCGGGCGGTTTCCCAGATCGTGGGACGCTTCAGCGGTGGCGCCGAGCGGATCCGGTCCCGGTGGACGTCTTCCGCGCCTCGAACCGCTCCTGAGCGTCAAGGACCGCATCGGCGTACCGGGTGGCCCAGGCACCCATCGCCTGCATCGGCTCCAGCAACGCGCTGCCCGCTTCCGTGAGCGCGTAGTCCACGCGGGGCGGCACTTCCGGGTACGGCCGGCGCTCCACCAGGCCGTTGTACTCCAGCCGGCGCAACGCGTCGTTGAGTACCTTGGGGCTGATCCCGCCGATCCGGGTGAGGAGCACCGCCGGGCGCATCGGACCGTATGCGGCGATCGTGAAGACCACGACGCTGTCCCAGCGGTTGGCGAGCACCTCGAATGCCACGCGGGCCCGGCAGTCGGAGGTGTAGTCGTCGAGCTGGTCAGCGGGGTTACCCATGCGCCCATCCTGCCCGATGTATTACACACCGTACGGTATGCATCGACCTGCTTATCGTCCTGCACGGCGGTCTGTACCGAGCCGCCACAGAGCGAGAGCAGGAGCAGGCGGATGAACATCGGCATACTCGGCACGGGCGGTATGGCGGCGGCGCTTGGCGGCGCATGGACGGCGGCCGGGCACGACGTGGTGATCGGCGGCCGGAATCAGGAGCGGGCGGAGCAGACCGCCGGGCGCATCGGTGCCGCAGGGCATGGCAGCCTCGCGGACGCGGCGGGCCGCGGCGAAGTTGTCCTCGTCGCGGTCCCGGCGGCAGAGGCACCGCAACTGGTGGGCGGCCTCGCCGGGAGCCTCGCCGGTCGGACGGTCATCGACTGCACCAACTCCCTCGTACCGACCAGCGACGGGCTGATGCTCAACACTGGTGGCACCACCTCTGTGGCGCGGCAACTGGCAGCCGCCGCACCGGACGCGCACGTGGTCAAGGCGTTCAACCTCTGTCACGTAAGCATCTGGACCCTGCGTCCGCCAACCTTCGAGGGCGTACCGCTGGCCGTGCCCTACTGCGCCGACCACGCCGAGGCCGCCGCGGCGACGGAAACCCTGATCAGCTCGATCGGCTGCACGCCAGCGCCGTCCGGCGGGCTGGCGCGGGCGGCGTACCTGGAGGCCACAGCGGCGCTTGCGATCGGGCTGTGGTGGGCGGGCCATCAGCCGCGCACCGCATTCCCCTCCTTGGCAGAGGCGCCGCATCGCTGAGTTCGTCGAGCACGTGGATCCATGAGACGTGGGCGACCCGTCACAGATGGCGCCTATCGGCCGTCCTCCCACCGTGCGGCCGCCCACGCCCGCTCGAACTCGTCGCGATCGATCTCCTGGTCCGGCAGTTGTGGATCGAAGAGGTCGACCACCGGCGGATTGAACGGCCAGTCCTCCGCGTCCGTCTTGATCGCGGTCCCGTCGTCGGCTACCTCCACCTGCCGGATGCGGCGACCGTCAGGCCCGACCTCCATCAGGTACGTCGCCGGGTCGTCGCCGTTCCACGCCTGACGCAGGAACACCACCTGCCGGTCGGCGAGCGCACCGAAACCAGGTAGCGTGCGCTGCCTGTCGCGCTTGGCGCGCAGCTCGTCCAGGCCAGCGGGAAGCGTCGACGCATCGATGTCTACCTCGTCGAGCTCCCAGCCCTCGGTCCGTGCGACGGCGGCCGGGTCGTCGACGACCTCGACCTCGGCGAAGGTTTCCAGCACCTCGCGGGTCGACCGGGCGTGGATCCACCACCACAGGCCGCCCATCCCGTAGTCGTGGAGAACGAGGTACCGCTGCTTGGACATCACGTCAGCATGCCTGACGCGCTTGATCGCGGCGAGGTTTCGAGCGCACTGGATGCGATGGTCGGTGCCGTGCTGTACGGCGACGGGAACTGGAAGGAGCTGCAGGAACTCTATCTTTGGCTACTCGATCACGAGGATCGCCAGGTGAAGGCCCTCGCCGCCACCTGTCTGGGCCATCTGGCGAGGGTTTACGGCCAGTTGGACGAAGCTCGGGTAGTTGCCGCCCTTCGCCATTACCGGTCGGCCCCTTATGTCGGCGGTGCCGCCATGACCGCGCTGGAGGACATCGAGCTCTTCCTTCATCCTCGGCGTGCGCGGTGGCGGGGGCGCCTGTGGAGAGCCATCCGTCCTTGGACATGGATCTGAAATTCATCTACCAGGGCCTATGCGGTCCCGGTCGAGCAGCAGCATCGCCAACAGCGTGCGCGCCTTCCCGGTCGGACTGTACCGCGCTGCCGTACCCGTCCGTGCGGCCATGGACGACCGCCGCCGCCTTGCCCCATGTGCTCACGGAGGGGCTCGCGATTCGCGGTCGAGCGTCCTCGACCGGTCGACAGGCGGCCACGTTCATCGCCGGGTCACGGACCGGCCCGGCTGGCCGCGGGGCCCGTGTCGTGACCGATGCGGAGCGTGGTCGCATACCTACGATGTGAGACATCGTCAATCGGTGATGGGTGGTAATTCACTGGACCTACGGCCCTGGGAATGGTGTTGGACGCCGATCAATACTACCCGGTGCGTATGTCTTGATTACTCAGCGAATTGAGGCCCGATGCCGTCCTTCCCCCGCCGTGGACGCCTGCCGCGACGCCTCCGTCGCCTCACCCGTCCGACCGCGCTGCTGGTAGCCCTCCTGATCGTGGCCGCGATCCTGCCCGCCTGGCGCGCCACACTGCACCGCGAGGCCGGTCCCCGCCTCGCGCCCGCCGCCATGGGCCTGTGTGGCACCGACGGCGCCTCCGACGGCAGCACCGGCGTCTCCGACCCCGTACCAGCCACCTCCGCGGCGCCGACGCCGGCGGTGAGCAGCGTCATGTCCACCAAGGGCACGGTCCCCGAGTACCAGGAGATCGTCTCGCCGGGTGAGACCGCCCCGCACGTCGTCAGCTACGACGGTGCCAAGCTGGTGTTCAAGCCCGGCGCGGTACGCACACCCACCGGCATCGGCGTCACCCCGCTGCCGCCCGGCAAGCTGTCCAAACTCGACCCGGGCATGACGAACGTGACCGCCCGCCCGCGCGCCGGTTACCGGTTCACCCCGCACCCGCAGACGTTTGCCGAGCCGGTCGAGGTCAGCCTGCCGTACGATCCGGACCAGATCGCGCCGGAGTTCACGGCACAGGATGTCTACACCTACTTCTACGACGACGTCGCGTTGTGCTGGCAGCCGCTGCAGCGGGTCTCCGTGGACGAGACCAACCACATCGTCACCTCGCTGACCGATCACTTCACGGAAATGATCAACGCGACGGTGACGGTGCCGGAACATCCCGAGGGCACGTCGTTCAACCCGAACCAGATCAAGGGTATCCAGGCCGCCAACCCCGCCACCGGCATCAACCTGATCAACCCACCGCAGCCCAACAACCAGGGCGACAACCGGCTCAGCTACCCGATCGAGGTTCCGACCGGCCGCCTGGGCATGCAGCCCCAGCTCCTGGTCGGCTACAACTCCGCCGCCAGCAACGGCTGGCTCGGCGTCGGTTGGGACCTGCCCACCCCGGTCATCACCGTCGACACCCGCTGGGGCGTACCGCGCTACAGCGCCGGCCAGGAGACCGAGACCTACACGCTCAACGGTGAGGAGCTGACCCCGGTCGCGCACCGCGGGCCGCCGCCCGCGCGTACCAGCGAGAAGGTCTTCCACACCCGCACCGAGGGCGAGTTCGCCCGGATCGTGCGCCACGGCGACGGCCCGAAGACGTACACCTGGGAGGTTGTCGACAGGGGCGGCGTGCACTGGCACTACGGCGCCCTTCCCGCCGCGTCCGGCCCGGCCGCCGACTCGACCCTCGCCGACGGCGCCGGCAACGTGTTCCTCTGGGCGCTGCGCGAGGCCCGCGACCCGCACGGCAACTTCGTCCGCTACCACTACGCCCAGGTCAGCGACCCCGGCGTGGACAACGGCGCCGAACCCGGCCGCAACCTCTATGTCCAGCGCATCACCTGGACCGGCTCCGGCGACACCGAGGGCAGCTACTCCGCCACCTTCACCCGCGACCGCGACCTGAAGGAGCCGACCCGGCTCGACAAGGGCATCGACGCGCGTGGCGGCTTCAAGCGGGTCACCGCGGACCTGCTGCGCCGCGTCGACGTCAGGATCGGCACCGACCTGATCCGCCGCTACGAGTTCGCCTACACGACCGGTGCCTTCGACAAGAGCCTGCTGGCGAGCATCACCCAGTCCGACGACCAGGGTGCCGCCGTCGGCAAGCACGAATTCGGCTACTACGACGACGTACGCGACGACGCCGGCAACTACCAGGCGTTCAGCGGCGCCGAGTGGAGCATCCCGGGCGACAACCTCAGCAAGGGCGCGCTGAACCTGACCGGCGACCACGCCGGCGACGCCAGCGCGATCAACGCCAACAGCAGCACCGGCGCCGGTGGCCATCTGTACATCGGTGTCGGCACCTCGCCCAGCAAGTCCGGCTCGGTCGGCGTCAAGGTCGGGTTCAGCCACAGCGACGACGACGGCGTGCTCGCCCTGGTCGACGTCGACGGCGACAGCCTGCCCGACAAGGTGTTCCGCAGCGGCGGTGCGGTCCGCTACCGCAAGAACCTCTCCGGCCCGCACGGCCAGCTCCGCTTCGCCGAGCAGTCCCAGCCGCTCGACCTGCCCGGCATCCAGGCCGAGCGCAGCAACTCGCTCACCCTGGGCATCGAGGGGTACCTCGGCGCTGTGGCCGCGCAGCTCGACTACGTGGACACCACCGCCACCACCAGCCAGTACTTCACCGACGTCAACGGCGACGGGATCAGCGACCTGGTCACCGGCTCCACCGTCCTGTTCGGGCGGATCGGCGCCAACGGCAGCCCGGTCTACGGGGTCAGCTCCGACACGCCGGTACCGGTGCGGGCCGGCACGGTCGACGCCACCGGGCTGCTCCCGGACACCGCCACCGACCGTGACCGCATGATCGACTCGTACCCGCTGCTGGACACGCTGCGCCGCTGGACCGCGCCGTTCGACGGGACGGTCCGCATCGAGGGCACCGTCGCCCTGTCACCGGAGACCGCCGACACCCGCGCCGCCTCCACCACCGCCGACGGCGTACGCGTCGCCGTCCAGCGCGAGGACACCGAGCTGTGGGCGCAGCAGATCGGCGCCCACGACAACGGCGCCTACACCCCCGGCAACGTCGACACCGTCACCGTGTCCCGTGGCGACCGGCTGTACTTCCGGGTCCAGTCCCTGGCCGACGGAGCCCTGGACGAGGTCTCCTGGGACCCGCGGATCACGTACCTGGACGTGCCGGCCGACGCCACCGACGTCAACGGCCTGGCCATCCACCGCTACCAGGCTTCGCGCGACTTCACTCTGGGTGGCCGTGCCGCCGAGGTGAAGGTCCCGGTCACCGGCACCATGCACCTGTCCGGCGAGTTCACCAAGAAGGCCGCCACCACCGACGACGTCACTGTGCGGATCACCCGCGACGGCACCCCGGTCCTGGAGAAGACCCTCGCCGCCGCCACCGCCGGTAACGTCCCGGTCGACCTGGACATCCCGGTCACCAAGGATCAGGTACTGCGTTGGCAGGTCGGCATCGACTCGCCCGTCGACCTGGACGCGCTCAGCTGGACGCCGCGCGCCTACTACACCGCCGCCGAGGGCATGCCCAGGGTCACCGACGACGTCGGAAACCCACTCATCGACGTGTACCCGCCGTACAGCGTCGACATGTACCCGGTGGACCGGCTCACCGCGCCGCAGCAGCTGCACCACGTCGCCGGCGACGGCCAGCTCACCGTGACCCCGACGCTGGCGTTCGACTTCGGCGGCGCCACACCGACCAGCCAGCTGGTCTTCACCGTGAAGCGCCGCGGCGAACTGCTCGGCAAGCGCGTCATCGACGTCACCCAGGGACAGGTCGCGGCGGTGCCGCCGCTCACCGTGGCCGCGCAGGCCGGGGACGATCTCGCCTTCGACTTCAGTACCCGGGACACGACCCTGGCCGGCTACCTGACCAGCGCCGGCGCGGACGTCGACGGCGTCACGGAGCAGGCCGGCGTGCACAGCGCCGCCGTCGAGGGCGCCTTCCCGCAGCCGTACCGCGGCTGGGCCGCCATCGGCTACAACGGCAACCGCGACCGCGCCGGCCAACCGGTCCACCAGGCCGACCTGGTCATCGACGAGCACTTCGGCGACCAGCTGCCGGACAGTGTCGACCCGCAGGCGCAGAAGGACGCGTTCAGTGCAGACCCGCGCGTCGACCCGCCGAAGGTCGCCCCCTTCTCGCCGTCCCCGCGCGACCAGCGCTGGGGCTCCGGCGCCCACTCCTACGTCACCCGTACCAAGGCCAGCAGCTCCCGGCTCGGCGTGGCGTCGATCGACCTGCCGGAGCCGGCCGACTTCACCGGCGTGGCCGTGCCCCGGGTGTCCCGGTCGCGGCAGGTGTCGGTCACGGGCAGCGTCGGCGGCGGCATCGGCAGCGTGGGCGGCAGCGTCGCCACCGGCGACAGCAGCGGCGAACTCGACTTCATCGACATGAACGGCGACCACTTCCCGGACGTGGTCGGCTCCGGCGGCATCCAGTACACCGACCCGACCGGCGGCCTTGGTGCGACCCGGGGCAGCCTGCCCGACGGGGCGGTCCGCCGCAGCGGCACCACCTCCGGCAACGCCAGCGCCGGCAGCGCCGCCCGGACCATCACCACCGGTCGGGGCCAGGCCGCCCCGTCCGGCACCACCACCGCCAACGCCGCAGACGCCGGCAACGACATGCCGCCGCTGGGCGTCGGCGGCAGCATGGGCACCAGCAGCTCGGACACCCGCTTCGACCTGCTCGACGTCAACGGCGACGACCTGCCCGACCGGGTGTACTCCGACGGCCGTGTCGCGCTGAACCTCGGCTACCGGTTCGGTGCCGCGGAGGCGTGGCGCAACCCGGCCGCGCTCAACGACGGCCACGGCAGCGACAGCGGCCTCAACATCGGCTTCAACACGGACTTCTACGGCTTCGCCGGTGGCGCCTCGTTCAGCCAGGGCAGCACCGGCACCAACGCCACCATGGCCGACATGAACGGCGACGGCCTGCTCGACCGGGTCTACGCCGGCACACCGCTGCGGGTCGGCATCAACACCGGCAACGGTTTCCAACCGCCGGTACCGTTCAACGGCAGCCTGTCCGGCCTCACCAGCGACCGCAACGCGAAGCTCGGCGGCGGCGCCTACTTCACCTTCTCCATCTGCTTCATCGCCATCTGCATCATCATCAACCCGGGCGCGGACATCTCCACCGGCGCCAGCCGCTCGGAGCAGATGCTGCGCGACATCAACGGCGACGGGTACGTCGACCAGCTCGCCTCCACCAGCGACAACCAGCTCACCGTGGTGCAGAACCGGACCGGGCGGACCAACCTGCTGCGCAGCGTCAACCGGCCGCTCGGGGCGACGATGGAGTTCGACTACAGCCGCGACGGCAACACCTACGACCAGCCGCAGTCGCGGTGGGTCCTGTCCCGGGTCGCGGTGAACGACGGCCACGCCGGGGACGGGCAGGACGTCCAGGTGTCCACGTACGAGTACTCCGGCGGGGTGTTCAACCGCCTGGAGCGCGAGTTCTACGGGTACGCCACGGTGACCCGGAAGGTGCGCGACGCCGGCAACTCCGGCGCGGTGTACCGCAACGTCACCCGCGAGTACCGCACCGACAGCCACTACACCCGGGGCCTGCTGACCCGTGAGGTCACCAGCGACGCCACCGGGCACCGGTACCTGGAGACGGTCAACACGTACACCCCCCGCGACGTCGGCAACCCGGCCGGGGCCGCGGACCTGTCCAGCACCAGCGCGACGCTCTTCATGCAGCTCACCCGTACCGACCGGCGCTTCTTCGAGGGCCAGTCCGACGCCGGCAAGGCGACGTACACCACGATGGAGTACGACAGGTTCGGCAACCTGACCCGCAGCTTCGACGCGGGTGAGCCGGGCACCGGCGACGATCTCGACACCCGCATCGGCTACAGCGGCGACGACCCGGCCTGCCAGGCCAGCCACATCACCGGTACCCCGAACCGGATCGACGTCTCCGGTGGGGGCGCCGCGATGCGGCACCGGGAGAGCACGGTGGACTGCGGCACCGGCGAGGTGACGCAGGTGCGGGCCCGACTCGACGCCGGCAACGAGGCCGTCACCGACCTGGCGTACTTCGGCAACGGCAACCTGAAGTCCGTCACCGACCCGCCGAACCTGGCCGGCCAGCGCTTCCGGCTGGAGTACGCCTACGACACCACGGTCGGACAGTACGTCACCTCGGTCATCGACAGCTTCGGCTACCGCTCCACCAGCACGTACAACCTGAAGTTCGGGCAGGTGGAGACCAGTACCGACGTCAACAACCAGGCAATCCGCACCAGCTATGACAGCGTCGGGCGGCCGGACACGGTCGTCGGCCCGTACGAGGCGGTCGACAACAAGGTGACCATCGACTTCGACTACCACCCCGAGGCGGCGACCCCGTACGCGCTGACCCGCCACCTCGACCGCGAAGCCGACGGCAGCGTCCGCGCCGACACCATCGACACGATCATCTTCGTCGACGGGCTCGGCCGGGTGATCCAGACCAAGAAGGACGCCGCCGTCGCCGCCGGGCCGGACACCCCGGCCGCCAACGTCATGATCGTCTCCGGGCACACCGACTACGACTTCGCCGGGCGGGCGGTACGCGAGTACTTCCCGGTCACCGAGCCGAAGGGCGCGGCCAACACCACCTTCGACAGCACCGTCGACACCGTCGCACCGACCGTGCGCAGCTATGACGTGCTGGACCGGGTGACCGGCACGGTACTGCCGGACACCACCCGGACCAGCAGCAGCTACGGCTTCGGGCCGGACCGCGCCGGCACCACCCAGTTCGAGACGGCCGCCACCGACGCCAACGGGCACACCACCCGCACCTACCGGGACGTGCGCGAGCAGATCACCGCGGTCAAGCAGGCCAACCCGACCGCCGGGCAGCCGCAGATCTGGACCAGCTACGCCTACGACCCGCTGGGCCAACTGCTCACCGTCACCGACGACCACGGGAACGTGACGACATCCGGCTACGACAACCTGGGCCGGCGTACCACTGTCACCAGCCCGGACAGCGGCCGGACGGAGACCGTCTACGACCTCGCCGGCAATTCGGTCAAGAAGATCACCGCCAAGCTCGCCGCGCAGAGCCAGGCGGTGGAGTACGACTACGACTACAACCGGCTGGCCCGGATCCGGTACCCGATCTTCCCGGCCAACAACGTCACCTACACCTACGGCGCGCCGGGCGCAGCCAACAACGGCGCCGACCGGGTGATCGGCGTGGTGGACGGCGCCGGTACGGTCAGCCGCGAGTACGGGCCGCTCGGCGAGATCACCAAGGAGACGCGGACCTCGTCGGCGCAGGGCAGCCACGTGTACACGTTCGTCACGCAGTACCGGTACGACAGTTGGAACCGGGTGCGGTCGCTGACCTTCCCCGACGGTGAGGTGCTGACCTACCACTACGACAGCGGCGGCCAGGCCGACGCGGCGACCGGCAGCAAGGGGGAGTACACGTACCCGTACCTCAAGCAGCTCACCTATGACAAGTTCGAGCAGCGCATCCTGCTGGTGACCGGCAATGGCACCCGCACCACGTACGCCTACGGCGACGCCGACCGGCGGGTGGCCACCATCAAGGCCAGCCTCGCCCAGGGCTACGTCTTCGAGAACCTGAACTACACCTACGACAACGTCGGCAACGTGACCAGCCTGCGCAACGACACGGTCGCGCCGAGCAGTCCCGACGTCGGCATGCAGGTCGGCGGGCCGAGCAGTCAGACGTTCCGGTACGACGACCTGAACCAGCTGGTCCACGCCGAGGGCAGCTACCAGCCGCGTACCCCGCAGACCGACACGTACCGCGTCGACACCACGTACGACACCATCGGCAACATCATCAACAAGGCGCAGGTGCACCAGTCGGTGAGCAACGGCAACACCATCACCGACGGCAAGCTCAGCTACACGTACGCCTATGCCTACACGAGTGCGAAGCCGCACGCGCCGACCAGCGTCGGCATCTACACCAACCAGTACGACGCCAACGGCAACAAGGTCAGCCAGGACCAGCAGCCCAAGCCCCGCCAGCAACTGATCTGGGACGAGGAGAACCGGCTGGCCTGCAGCCACGCCAACGTGCAGAGCCAGACCCTGCCGCAGACCCCGGCCTCCTGCGACAACGCCGGCGGCACCGCCAACGACGCCCGGTACTACTACGACGACCAGGGCAACCGGGTCATCAAGGACTCCGCCCAGTTCCACATCTACCCGAACCAGAACTACTCCACCCGGGGCAACGCCTCCTTCAAGCACATCTACGTCGGCGACACCCGGCTGCTGACCAAGACCGTCGAGCCGCCCAACCGCATCGAGGACCGGCAGTACTACGCGCACGGCGACCACCTGGGCTCCACCGGCTTCGTCACCGACAGCCACGGTCAGCTCGCCGAGCATCTGCAGTACCTGCCGGGCGGGGAGACCTGGGTCAGCGAGCACCCGTCCCAGCCGTTGCCGCAGCAGTACACCGGAAAGGAACTCGACCCGGAGACCAACCTCTACTACTACGGCGCCCGCTACTACGACCCGCGTACCCAGATCTGGCAGTCACCGGACCCGGCACTCGACTCCTATCTGGACGGCAAGCCCAACGGCGGCGTCCACCACCCGTCCAATCTCGCGCTGTACACCTACGCCGCCAACAACCCCGTGGCATACACCGATCCCAACGGGCTGTGGGGGATCGTCGGCCACCAGTTGACCCCGCAGGCCGCCGCACTGGCCGTCGGGTTCTCGCCACAGGCGGCGGCCGCCATCGGACGTGCCGCCTGGGCGCCGGACACCGACGCCCGCAGCGCGACCGCCGGCGGCTCGATCATCGGCGCGATGTTCCTGTCCAACTCGGACCAGCGGGTCATCCACCTGCTGACTGGTGGGAACGCCGCCGCGACCCAGGCGACCGCCCGCCAGCGGTTCCAGCGGGTCGTCAACACCATGTCGCTGAGCAATCCGACGTTCACGGAGGAACAGGAGAACATCCTGCACGGCTTCGGTGACTCGTTCGCGCACGTGGACCTCAGCACGGCAGGCAGGCAGGGCTGCCCGTGCATGTACGAGGCGCCGACGGGCCACGCGGGGGACGGCCACAGGCCGGACAATCCAGACACGAACCGGGGCCAGTACCGGCAGTACCTCGAGGGCCTCTACGACGTCCTCGCCAGCAGAGCTCAGCGAGAAAGACTGACGCCGCGAATGTCGCGTACCGATTTCGTCAACACGATGATGCACGACGTCGCGGGGGTGACCGGCGAACCGCAGCAGCGGGCCGCGGCCCAGAACATCATCCGGCGGATGGAGGCTCAAGCCCCGTGACATCGCGTTGATGCTCCGTCCGGCACGACCCGCCGAATGGCGTCTCGCGGGTCGTGCCGGACGAGTTACCTGGCGGACCGGCGGGTCACCCGGCCTGCCGGTCAGCCGCCGGTGAACAACGTGCCAACTCGCTCGACGCCGTGACCTGGCATTTCGAAGGTCATCACTCGCCGGAGACCGACGGTGGTAGCCCGTAAATGCCGGTCGTGGTCACAGCGGCATCGTTGATCGTGGTGGGATCGACGCTCCAGCGACCGGCCATCGCCATCACGTCGGACTCGGACGGCGTCGTGTCGAACCAGGCCGTCCACTCCTCGTCCGACCAGTGTTCCCACCCGGGCTCGCTACCGCGGATGCCGATCCCCAACTCGACCTCGTCGGCTGTCGGATCACCGAGAAACAGCGGCACCTCGCCTCGCTCTCCGACGAAGCAGTACGCGCGCACCAGCTCACCGTCCAAGGCCCGGGCCCAGGCGTGATAGTCCGGAACTCGCTCGTTGGCGAAGAACTGCACCTCGCCCAGAGACCGGCTCAGCTCCCTGAGCCAGTCGGGGAAGGGCGGCTCGGTCGCGTCGAACCCCGGCGGGACATGTAGGCGGCTGTGGGCGAGGGTCCAACCTGGTACCGGCGCGGCCACGTACACGCCGTACCGGTATGCCCGGTCGGTGCCGGCGACCCAGTCGAGGGCCTCCCGGTCGTGCAGCTCAAGCGCATCCGCGACCTCGTCCGGGGTTCGGTCTCGAACCGCCAGCCACGACGTCTTGTAACTGAACCCGGCCACGCTGGGCATGATTCCAGAAGCTTGTTCACTGCTGCACCGATTCACGGGGGGCTGCTCAGTCCGGAGCTCTGCGCGGGGAGGCCGACGCTCGTCAGTTCGTTGGAGCGAACCAGCTCCCGGATCGCGTTGGTCATGGCTGTTACGCCGGGTTCCGGCACGATCAGCTGGTCCGAGACCCAGAAGTAGCTGCCGTTGGCGACCTCACCGGTCTCGTTCCACCTGGCGAGCAGGCGGCGGACCTCGTCGATGGTGACGATGGTCAGTGCCCAGCTGGAACCGTCAGGAAGGTCGACGATGGCGTCGACGTTGGCCACCGACTCCTCGGCGTCGCTGCCGGCATCGAGAAGGAACCGTGCGACGAACGTCGGTTCCGCGACGGTCACGGCGGTGTGCATGAGCGCCATGATCCCGTAGATGTGCGCCGCTGGTCGCGCGGGTAGGGCGGGCATGAGCGGAGGCTTCCGACGGCGATCGCCGGCCGTTCGATCGCGGTTCCCGATGTCGAATTCATCGTCGCGGCAGGCCAGGAGTTCTACAACGCGGTCCACGCTGACCCCGCGATGGCGGTGGTGGACGCGGAGTGCGAGGCGATGTGCTACTTCTTCGCCCACCTGCACAACGGGCGGTTCGGCGGCTACCCGGACACCGGCTCGGGCATCTCCCGCGAGTCGGGCCGCAATCCCGGCGGATGGTGAGGGGTACCCGCCCGACAAGGCGGGTGATCGAACAGAAGGTCCCAGCGCCGGCCGAACGCCTGCACCCCGTAGATCACGATGCGCCCGATTTCCTCGGGCACGGGTCGGTGGACCGCCAGCTTGCCACCGACTGCGTCGAGGCCGAGCATGGCCCGCTCGAAGTTGACGGGCGCCCCGGCCGCCCACCTGCGGGCTGCGCGCGGTGGGGTACTGGACCGGCCAGGCGGAGCGGGGACGGTGGTAGCCGGTCTGCCTAGGCGAAGAGCTCCTCCAGGACTTGGGCAACGCCGTCCTCGTCATTGCTGGCTGTGTGGTTGCCCGTCGCCGCGAGTACCGAGCGGTGTGCGTTCGCGACGGCGTACGCGGCGCCGGCCCAGGCGAGCATGGGCAGATCGTTGGGTGCGTCCCCGAAGGCGATCACTTCGGCTGGATCGATCTGCCAGTCCTGGCAGAGCGTGCCGAGGGCTGCGGCTTTGGAGACGCCCGGCGCGGCGATCTCCAGTGGCGCGTGTTCGGCGGACCAGGTGCATTCGACGAGCTGACCGAGGCCGGGACGCAGTCGTGCCCATGCCGCGTCCGGGTTCCGTTCCGGCAACCAGACCATGAGCTTGACCAGCGGGTCGGCAAGGAGTTCCGCGTGCGTGGCTACGGGCACCCGGCCGTTGTCCAGCGTCGGCCGGTAGCGGTAACCCGGCTCGAAGAGCGCCCGGTGACCGGTCTCGACGGCGAAGCCTGCCCCCGGCAGCAGACGCGAGATCTCGGCTATCACGTGCCGTGTCACCTCTTGCGGCAGCGGGTGGGTGATCAGGACCTGGTGGCTGCCGACCTCGTAGCGGACCGCGCCGTTGCCACAGATCGCGATGTCGATGAGGTCCTCGGAGCCGAAGAGTTCCTCGATGACGCGGGCCGGACGGGCGGTCGCCGCGACCACCCGCGCGCCGGCCACCCGCGCGATTCGCAGCGCCTTGCGGGTACGGTCAGACAGCGTCGAATCGCTGCGCAGCAGGGTGCCGTCGAGGTCCGTGGCGATGACGCGAGGAGTAACCACCGAGCCATCCCACCACAGCCGCTCTGCCCCGTGACCACAGCAGGCTGCAGGTGTTACGCCGAGAACCCACAGATGGCTGGGGGTTCTCGGCGAAGCTCACCATCAATTCCGGGAAGAACCCCGCAAATCGCACAAGGTCGGCCTCGCAGGGTGCTATGAGCGCGTCGCCTCGTAGTCGGGGAGCGCGGCCGGGGCGGTCCGGGTTGCCGGGCGCATGGCCAGGATCAGGACGGTCAGCCCGGCGAAGATGACCGCGGCCACGACGCCGGTGACGTGCAGGCTGGTGGTGAACGCCTCCCGCGCGTTTTGGAGCAGTATCGCGCCCTGGCTGGTGGGGAGGTGCTGGCTCGCGGCGACCGCGTTGGCCAGCGAGTCGGACGTGCCGTCCATTCGGCTGCGGTAGACCACCGCGGCGACCGCGCCGATCAGGGCGAAGCCGAGCGACCCGCCGAAGTAGTTGCCGGTCTCCGACATCGACGCCGCCGAGCCGGCGCGCGCCTGCGGTACGGACCCGACGACCAACCCGGTGCCCAGCGCGAACAGCGGGCCGGTGCCCAGCGCCAGTACGGCGATGCCGATCATCACCATCGGCAGGGCGTTCGCACCGTGGACTCCGACCAGCAGCAGGCTGCCCAGTGCCGACACCAACAGCCCACCGGCGATCGCGGTCGTCCGCTTCATCCGCCGGGTCAGCACCGGCGCGGCCATCGTGCCGGCGGCTGAGGCCAGGCCCATCGGTGCGAACAGCATCGCCGATGCGAACGGCGAGAAGCCCAACACGCTCTGCAGGTATTGGGTCACCATCAGGCCCGTACCCGCCATGACGATCCCGGCGAAGACCAGCGCGACCAGTACGGCCGTGAACGGGCGGTTACGAAACAACCGCAGGTCCAGCAGCGGCGTCTCCAGCCGCAGCTGCCGGCGAACGAACAGCCATCCGATGACGGCGCCGACGACGAGGGCCACCAGCGGCGCGACTGGCACGCTCTCGACGGTCAGCTGCTTGAGGCCGTAGACCATCAAGAGCACCGCCGCGAGTGACAGCCCGACGCTGCCCAGGTCCAGCCGGCCGGCCTGCTCGCTGCGGAACTCCGGCAGCAGGACCGGCCCGACGAGCAGCAGCAACACCATCGCCGGCACGGCCACCAGGAACACCGATCCCCACCAGAAGTGCTGGAGCAGGAATCCGGCGAACACGGGTCCGAGCGCGCCGCCGGTGAACTGGCAGGTCGCCCAGACCGCGATGGCCTGCCCACGCTGCCGTTGGTCGCCGAACATGTTGGTGATCAAGGCAAGCGTGGACGGCGCCAGGGTCGCGCCGGCGACGCCCAGCAGCGCACGCGCGACGATCAGCATCAGCGGACTGACCGCGAAGGCGGCCACGACCGACAGCACGGCGAAGGCCGCTGCGCCGACCATCAGCAGCCGCCGGCGGCCGATCCGGTCGCCGAGCGTACCCATCGTGATGACCAGGCCGGCCACCATGAATCCGTAGCTGTCACTGATCCACAGCTGCTGGACGTTGGTGGCCCCCAGGTCGGCGCTCAGGTGTGGGAGCGCGAGGAGCAACGCGGTCATGTCCACCGCGACGAGCAGTGTCGGCATCATGAGGATGACCAGTCCCAGCCATGCCCGGTTGACTCGCATATCCCAAACTTCCTGTTCTCTCGACGGTGTCTCCCCGGTTA
This sequence comes from Micromonospora sp. NPDC048930, assembly GCF_043197935.1. Lineage (NCBI taxonomy): Bacteria > Bacillati > Actinomycetota > Actinomycetes > Micromonosporales > Micromonosporaceae > Micromonospora > Micromonospora sp. NPDC048930. The sequence goes on along the minus strand of NZ_JBICUB010000001.1, from coordinate 1,113,846 downwards.
GTCGGAGCGGTCGAGAGCTTCCCGACATCAGCGCGGACGGAAATCTCCCGCGTCTGCCACAGCGGGGGCACCAGTAGTCATCGACCCTGGCTGAGAGCCGGGTACGGGTTGACGCCACGACTTCGCGGGCCAACGCGAGGCGCTCGTCCGAGAGATCTGTCACCGCCTGGTGGCAGGATGCAGTTGTGGCATATGACGAGGATCTCGCGAACCGCGTGTGGGACCTGATCGGGCGTGAGCCCGGGATCGGCGAGAAGCGGATGTTCGGCGGCCTGGCGCTGATGCTCAACGGCAACATGGCTGTGGTCATCCGCGGCGAGGGCGGCTTGATGGTCCGCGTCGACCCAGCGCAGTCCGAGCAGTTGCTGACCGAACCCGGCGCTCAACCGACGCAGATGCGCGGTCGGCCCATGCGCGGTTGGATCACGGTCGAGCCGTCGGCATGCGCGAAGGACGTCGACCTCCGCCGTTGGGTCGATCGAGGCGTCACCTATACCCGGAGCCTGCCGGCGAAGTGACCGTGGGCGGGGCGGGCCGCACCACGGGCGACCAGTTTCCTCGCATCGATCGAGCGGAGCAGTTCGCTCAACTCCGTTGTGGCACGAACCCGCTGAGATTCTGGTGCAGCGTGCCGGTTGAGGGTGTCGATTTTGCCGGCAGTCGCTCGTATGGGAAGTGACGGTCGCAGAAGGGCGACCCGCAGCGCGGAAGGAACAGGTCCATGCGTTCGATCACGGTCACGATGAGCGTCACCCTCGACGGCGTCGTCCAAGGTCTCGGCCGGCCGGATGAGGACACCCGCGGCGGCTTCACACACGGCGGGTGGGGTCAGCGGTACACCGACGATGTGATGGGTCGCGAGATGGCCAAGGGAATGGCCAAGCCGGGAGACATGCTGTTCGGGCGACGCACGTGGCAGGACTTCATCACCGCATGGGGTGGCTTGAGCGACGGCAACCCGTTCACCACGCATATGAACGCGGCCACCAAGTACGTCGTCTCCAGGACCCTGGAGGACGCGAACGCCTGGCAGAACTCGATCCTGCTACGCGGCGACGCCGTGGACACGGTGGCCGACCTGAAGGCCGGGCCGGGGAGGGATCTGTCGATCATCGGCAGCGCATCGCTGGTGCGGAGCCTGCACGCCGCTGGCCTGATCGACCGCTACACGCTCCTCATCCACCCGCTGACCCTGGGGACCGGCGCTCGACTGTTCGAAGGGCCGGCCCCACTGACCGAGTTCGACCTGACCGACAGCGTCACCACCACCAAGGGCGTGATCATCGCCCGCTACACCCGCCGGTGAGGCAGGGCGCCAGCAGGAGAAGGGCCGGCCGCGGAAGCGGGGTCGCGCCGGGCGGGATGCAGAAGTAGGCAGCTACTGTTGTCGATCGCTGCCGGTAGCATCCTTCCGTCTGGTCCATTCAGGACATTGCATGGAGGATGTCTTGCGTAGAAGAACCTTCTTCAAGGCCGCGGCCGCAGCTGCGGCAGCCGCTCCGGCGGCCGCCCTGCTCGGCGAGACGCCCGCGCAGGCCTACGCCACCTATGACGTGGCGGTCTGCGAGCAGTATCACAACCAGATCCAGATCTACCCGTCCAGCTCGGCGTGGAGCACGTCGACGCTGAAGTGGAGCTTCAGCCCGGGCACCGCGAACGGCTGGTCGAACCTCTCGGACGTCAAGTTCCGCGACACCTCGGCGTTCGGCGTGGTCGCCCTGGTCACCGCGTCCGGCGGCAAGGTCGGCATCGTGAACAAGACCACCGAGGCGGCGCAGGAGCTGAACGACCTGCTCTGGTACGCCACGCCGGGCAACAATCCCCACGCGATCGAGCGCATCCCGAACATCGGGGCGATCGTGGTGGCATCCTCCGGCGGATACCTCTATCTCTACGGCCCGACCGCGGTGAGCGACCCGAGCACGCTGGCGCTGGTGCAGACGATCTCCTTCCCCGGCGCCCACGGCGTCTGGTGGGACGACGTCTCCGGCAAGTTGTGGGCGATCGGTCAGGACTACGCCCGGATCTACAGCGTGTCCGGGACCTACCGCAGCACACGGCTGTCGCTCTTCCGGTCGATCTCGATCGGCGCGCATCTGGGACACAGCCTGGACGCCAGCTACTCCAACAGCAACCTCATGCTGGCCACGGACGGCAGCAAGGTGATGACCATCGACAAGACCACGTACGCCGTGAGCCAGGTCTATCCGGACAATTCCGTGAAGTCCTACTCCCAGCACAGCTCGGGCGAGCGGTTCTGGGTGCAGGCCACCGGGGCGACGTACCACGGGGACACCCGGAACTGGGTCAGCCCGACGGTGCAGTTCTTCGACGCGTCAGGGGCGAAGTCGTTCACTCGCTCCTTGTCGTACGGCGCGGAGTTCTACAAGGCGCGTCTCTACAACGTGGCCTTCCACTAACTGATCGTTTCAGGATGAGTTGAGCTGCGGGTCCTGCGCTCGGCAATCTTGGCAGGTGAGGCACCGTCAGGTGTTACTCATCCGGGTCCCAGGCCAGGAGCAGGTCGAAGAGACTCCGGTCACCGTCGAGCTTCAGGGAGTCCACCGGAATAAGGCCGTACAGGGCGAGGACCAGCTCACTGGCCGTGCCTCGGGCGGAGGCGTCGGCCGCGTCCGGGTCCTCGCCGGCTGGCAACCGGACAGCCGATTTCGCAGGCGATCATGACCGGCACCGGCCGGCGGCGTCGATGAGCACGCTGGCCACGGCTGCGGCCGCGTGAGGGCGGCCGTGTTGACGGGCGGCATCGGCCAGCTCCCGGCGCCGCTCCGGGTGGTCGAGCAGCACCATGATCTCCTCACAGAGGCGGTTGGCGGAGGCGTCGGCGCCGGCGAGCATGCGGACCGCACCTGCGTCGGCGAGGTGCCGTGCGGTCCGCCGCTGTTCGTCGCCTCCGGTGGGGATGAGCGGAATGAGGACGCACGCTTTGCCCAGGGCGGTGAGTTCGGCCAAGGTGCCGGCGCCGCTGCGCGCGACGACGATGTCCGCAGCGCACAGGACGTCGGGCAGCTCGCCGTGGACATAGTCGACGACCCGGTACCTGCTGCGCAGGTGTTCCGGGAGGGCGGCCGCGACCTGTCGCATCCGGTCGAGTGAGAAGTCACCGCACTGGTGGAGCACCTGACATTTCGGCAGGAGTCCGGGGAGGATGTCGGCGATCAGGTTGTTGACCTGGACGGCGCCCTGGGCGCCGCCGGTGACGTACACCAGCGGCAGGCGGGGATCCAGGTGGTATGCGGCGAGCGCCCGGTTGCGGTTGCCGCTGAGGATCTCGGGCCGGATCGGGTTGCCGGTGACCACCGTGCGGGTTCTCGCTCGGGCGGGCAGATGGTCGATGGAGGATTCGTGGCTCAGCAGGACTCGGTCGGCGAGGCGGGCGAGGATCCGGTTCGCCAGCCCGAGCGTGAGGATCTGCTCGTGCATGACCAGCGGGCGGCGGGTCAGCCAGGCGGCGATCCCGGTCGGGACGGAGACGTACCCGCCGGTGGAGAAGACCACGTCGGGCCGGGTGCGCACCACGATCATGATGGCCTGGAAGATGCCGAGCGGCACGCGGAAGGCGTCGGCGACGTTGCGGCCCCACTCGTGCAGGTTCGGCGAGCGGCGCAGTTTGCCGGTGGTGATCGCCGTGAAGGGTATGCCCTCCTGCCTGGCGACTCGGGCCTCCAGTCCGTGGGCGACGCCCACCCAGAGGACGTCCGGTGTGGCGCCGGCCGCCGCCAGCCGGTCGCGGAGCGTACGGATCGTGGTCAGCGCCGGGTAGGTGTGTCCGCCCGTTCCCCCGCCCGTGACGATCATGCGGAGCCCACGGAGATGTTCCGCGGTGTAGACGGCCATCAGCAGGGACTCGGGCAGGGGGAGGCGGTGCCGCGTCGGCGCAGTGCGCCCTGGATGAGGATGTCGAGCAGGGCGGAGTAGCCCACGCCGGCCCGCTGCCAGATCTGCGGGTACTGGGAGGCGGCGGTGAATCCGGGGAAGGTGTTGACCTCGTTGATCACCGGTTCGCGGCAGTCTCCGGTCCACCCTGCGCCGTGATCGGCGTCCGGTTCGGGGAGGAAGAAATCGACGCGGAGCAGCCCACGACAGCCGAGCGCGTGGAATGCCCGCACGGCCCGGTCCTGCAGTAGTCGGGTGGTGCCAGGGTCGAGTGGGGCCGGAATGTGGAAGTCGGCACCGCCGTCGTACTTGGCCTCGTAGTCGAAGAAGGCGGCGTTGGCCACCCGTATCTCCAGCGGCGGCCCGGCCTCGACACGACCGTCGGGGTGCTGAAGGACGCCGACGTCGATCTCGCGCCCGCGTACCGCGCGCTCGACGAGAACCCTCGCGTCGCTCTCGCGCGCGAGCCGCAGGGCGGCGGGCAACTGCGCCCACTGTTCGACCTTGGAGACCCCCAGGCTGGAGCCGGCCCGGGCCGGTTTGACGAAGACGGGCAGCCCCAGCCGCTCCTGATCCCACGACGACAGCTCCTCGTCGGGCCGCAGCGTCACCCCGTCGGCCACGCGCAGGCCGTCGGCGGCGAGGAGTTTCTTCGTGACCGGCTTGTCCATCCCCGCGGCGCTGGCGAAGACACCGTTTCCGACAAACGCGACGCCGAGCCACTCCAGCATCGACTGGACGGTGCCGTCCTCACCGTACGGGCCGTGCAGCGCCGGGAACACCACGTCCTGGTCGCCGAGGGTCCGCAGCGCCTGCGCGAACGTCGCCGGGTCGCCGTCCACCCGCCACTGGCCGTCCCGCTCGATCAGCACCTCGGTCACCTGATAGGCGGCGGGGTCGAGGTGGGCCAGGATGCTTTCCGCCGAGCGCCGGGAGACGTCGTGCTCCCCGCTGCGCCCACCGAACAGCACCGCCAGACGAACAGTCATGATGTCGCCGCTTCCCCGTGTAGGTGTACGCGCGCCACTCGCGCGCCGATTCCGGTCAGGACTTCGTGCGGGTTGGTGCCGGCCCACCGCGCCCACTCGGCGGCCGTCGGCTCGGCCAGGTCGGGCGAGCCGGGCTCGGCGCCGGGACCGAAGACGACCACCGGATCGCCGAGCGCCACCGGCAGGTCGCCGACGTCGACGACGCACTGATCCATGGCGATGCGGCCGACGATCGGACAGCGTCGACCAGCGAGCCAGACCCACGCACGGCCCTCGGCGGTGCGCGACAGGCCATCGGCGTACCCGAGCGGCAGCAGAGCGAGCGTGGTCGGCCGGTCGGTCACGTGGTCGGGCCCGTACGAGACGCCGGTCCCGGCGGGCACGCGCTTCAGGTTGATCACCCTTGACCGCAGGGTCATGGCGGGTCGCAGGCCGTAGCGGCGGGGACCGGTCGCGCCGAAGGGGTCGACGCCGTACATGGCCAGGCCGATCCGACAGAGATCGAACCGGGCCTCCGGCGCGGCCAGTGCCGCCGCCGAATTGGCCAGATGCACCACTTCGGGATCAAGCCCGGCATCCCGGGCGATCCGCAGCGCCTCCCGGAACGTTGCCAGCTGCCGAGCGATGCTCGGGCAGCCCGGCTCGTCGGCGTTGGTGAGGTGGGACCACACCCCGTGTACCCGGACGCTGCCTTCCGCCTCGTGCTTGCGAGCCCAGGCGACCAGTTCGGGCCATTCGTCGCCGCTGGCACCGTTGCGTGACAGACCGACGTCCGCCTTCAGCTGGACGGCGGCGGGCACACCGAGAACCGTGGCCGCGGTGGCGATCGCGCGCAGATGGGTCAGGGTCGACACCGCGATGTCGACGTCCGCGGCGATCAGCCGGGTGAAGTCCTCGTCCGGCCGGTGCAGCCAGCTCAGGACGGGCGCGTCGATGCCCGCCGATCGCAGCGCCAGCGCCTCCGCCGCCGAGGTCACGCCCAGCCAGGCGGCGCCGGCCCCCAACGCGGCCCGCGCCACCGGCACCGCGCCGTGCCCGAACCCGTCGGCCTTCACCACCGCCATCAAGCCGGTACGTGCGATCGCCGCGATCGTCCGGATGTTCTTCGCGATCGCCGCAAGATCGATCACGGCCTCGGCCAGCTGGGCGCTCTCGTTGACGACACCGGCCGGCACGCGCCGAGTGCGCGTACCCGCCGTCACCCGGCGGCCTCGGGTTCGACGGGCGGTTCATCCGGCGGTTCGGCGGCCCCGTGCCCGCCGACAGCGGCCGCCCGGCGCACCGCGAGCGTCTCCCGGATCCGCCGCCGGACCGCCCGCCGCTGTCGCTCGTCGCGGCGGCCTGGGTGTGCTGGTTCGAAGGTCATGTCCGGCTCCTGACTGACATGACGGCACGGTAGGCAGCCGGTTGTGAAGAACCCTTGAAGAAGCCATGGGCCGGCGGTGCGGCCATCCCGCTCGCCTCTCCCCAGAGCCCGCCCACATCGGTTCTTCACGAGTTTCGGGTTTACTTGACCCCCGCCACCACCAGGCAGAATGGGGAATCATGAGCGCGCGGATCCTGGTCGCCGAGGACGACCCCAAGCAGGCCAACCTGGTACGGGTCTATCTCGAACGCGAGGGGCACAGCGTGCTGCTGGTCGGCGACGGGCGGGCCGCGCTGGACCAGTGCCGGGCACGCCGGCCGGACCTGGTGGTCCTCGACGTGATGATGCCGGTCGTCGACGGCCTCGACGTGTGCCGGATCCTGCGCGCCGAGTCGGACATTCCGATCCTGCTGCTGACCGCCCGTACCACCGAGGAAGACATGCTGCTGGGCCTGGACCTCGGTGCCGACGACTACCTCACCAAGCCGTACAGCCCGCGGGAGTTGGCCGCCCGGGTACGGGCGCTGCTGCGCCGGGCCCGGGTGGTGAGTGCCGGCAACCGGACGGTGCTGCGGGTCGGGGACCTCGAGGTGGACACCGGCCGGTTCGAGGTACGGGTCGGCGGCCGGCCGGTCGCCCTGACGGCCAAGGAGTTCGGCATCCTCGAGGTGCTCGCCGGCGAGCCGGGCCGGGCGTTCACCCGGGCGCAGATCATCGACCGGGCCTTCGGATTCGATCATTTCGTGCTCGAACGCACCGTCGACGCGCACGTGATGAACCTTCGCCGCAAGATCGAGGATGACGTCGCCGAGCCGCGGTACGTACAGACCGTCTACGGCCGCGGCTACCGGCTCGCCGAACCGGAGCCGGCGCCGGCGGCGACGCCGACGCCGATGCCTCAGAGCAGGCCCGGAGCCAGCCGGTGAGCTTCCGGCTACGGGTGCTCTGGCTGGTCATCCTCGTCGCGGTGAGCGCGACCGCGGCGACCGCGTGGCTGACCCTGCGGCAGGCCTCGCAACAGATCAACGACTCGGCCACCACCGACCGGGCCCAACTCGACCAGGTCGTCGCCCGACTCAAGACGTACGGCGGCCAGCACGGCACCTGGGAGGGCGTGCCCGACCTGGTGCAGGACCTGCGCGCCGAGACCGGTCAGCGGATCCACCTGGTCGCCGACACGGGCGACGTGATCGTGGACACGGACACCCAGGAGAATCGCACCGCCCGGCCGCTCGGCACGATGGTCGGGTTCGTCGACCCGCGGCCGGTATTGAATCTGGCCGCATTGCCAGTGGATCCCGCCGCCCGGGAGAAGGGCGTGGTCGGCGAGATCGCCGCCTACCGCACCGGCGTCCTGTTCGCGGCGTGCCTGACGCGGGCATCCGTTCCCGTTGCCGTTTCGCCCGCCAGCACGGGAGTTCCTCGTTTCGAGCCCAACCTGAGCGGGGCCGACGTGCGCCGTCGCCAGCATGTCGACGAGATCATCGACGGCTGTCGCGACGCCGCGGCCCAGCCGGGCCGTGACCTGGCGACCGACGCCGACCGGGTGCAGGACTGTGCCGCCCTGACGGCGGTGGAACCACTGGATTCCTGCCTGGCCCAGGCCTTCACCAACCAGATCAGTGACGTCGCCCCGGTACCCGCCCGGGTCTACCTCGGCGCTCGCGGCGATCCGGCGTCCGCGCTGGCGGCCGGTCCGCTGCTCGCCGCGGCGGCGGGCGTGGCGGCGGTCGCGGTCATCGGCACCGTGCTGCTGAGCCGGCGGGTGCTGCGCCCGATCGACACGCTCACGGCCGCCGCCCATCGGCTCGGTCAGGGCGATCTCACCGGACGGGTGCCGGTGCGGGGCAACGACGAACTCGCGGAGTTGGCCCGGTCGTTCAACCGGATGGCCGACTCCCTGCAGCGCGGGGAGGAGCGCCAACGCCGCCTGGTCGCCGACGTCGCACACGAACTGCGCACCCCGCTGGCCAACCTGCGCGGCTATCTCGAGGCGCTCTCCGACGGCGTGATCGCGCCGGACCAGGAGCTCTACGCCTCGCTGCTCGAAGAGGCGGTGCTGCAACAGCGCATCGTCGATGACCTGCAGGACCTGGCCCTGGCTGAGGCCGGCAACCTGGCGTACCACCGGGTCACGGTGGATCTGGCCGAACTCCTGGAGACCTGCGGCACCGCCCACCACGCCCGGGCGGAGTCAGCCGGGGTGTCGTTGCGCGTGGCCGCCGAGCCGGTTGCGGTACAGGCCGATCCCGACCGGCTCCGCCAGGTGGTGGGCAATCTCGTCACCAACGCACTACGGGCGACCGCTGCGGGCGGCAGCGTCCGGCTGGTCGCGAGCCGCACCGACACACACGCGATTGTCCAGGTCGTCGACTCCGGCTCGGGAATCGCAGCGGACGCGCTGCCGCACGTCTTCGACCGGTTCTGGCGCGCCGACGCCGCGCGGGGCCGCCGCACCGGGGGCAGCGGCCTCGGCCTCGCCATCGCCCGGCAGATCATCACCGACCACCAGGGCACCATCACGGTCGCGAGTGAGGTCGGCGTCGGGACGACATTCACCATCACGCTTCCCCGGATCCCTGTTCTCTCGGGCCAGCCGTAGGTCCAGGACGATGGCCCGGCGGACACGTCGGCGGTCGTGGTCTCAGCCCGAGCGGCGGGCGAGCCCGCTCATCTTGACGGCGGTGAAGACGGCGGCGGCCAGTGCCACGTCCGACAGCAGCATGAGCCCGATCGTGTACGACCCCTGGGCGCCGTACACCCAGCCCATCACCAGCGGCGGGACGAACCCGCCGAGGCCCCCGGCCGCGCCGACCAACCCGGTGACCGCACCGACCTGCTCGGCGGGGGCGACCTTGCCGACCAGGGCGAAGACCGCTCCGCTGGCCGCGCCGAGCAGGATCGCCATGCCGAGGAACGCCACGGTGGCCACCGGCATCAGCGGCGGCTCGAAGGCCTGCACGACGGCCAGGACGGCCACCAGGGCGAAGCACCAGACCAGCACCGGAACCGGGTGCAGCCGGTCGGACAGCCAGCCGCCGATCGGCCGGGCGGCCACCGCCAGCACCACGAAACCGGCGGTCCGCAACGCCCCGTCGGCGGGGCTCAGCTCGTACGTGGTGCGCAGGTACGCCGGCAGGTAGACGCTGAAGGCCACGAAGCCGCCGAAGCCCACCGCGTACAGGAAGCACAGCTGCCAGGTGACGGTGAGCCGGCCGACGCCGGCCAGCCGCTGCCAGGCCGAGCCGGTGGGCCGGGCGCGGCCCGGGGCGTCCCGCAGCAGGAGGAACGCCAGGACGGCGTATCCCGCGAGGATCGCGGCGACGAGCAGGAACGGGGCCTTGTCGCCGTAGGCGTCGGCCAGCCGGACGGTGCTGAAGTTCGCGATCGCCGTGCCGCCCATCCCGACGCCGAACACGCCGAGGGCGAATCCGCGCCGGGCCGGGGGGTACCACCCGGAGGCGTGCGGGACGCCGACGGCGAAGGCGGTCCCGCCGATGCCGAGGAAGAAGCCGGTCACGATCAGCGCGGCGTACGAGGAGACCACGGTCAGCGCCAGCACCGGAATGATGGTGGCCAGGGTGACCAGCGGAAACACGATCCGCGCCCCGTACCGGTCGGTGAGCGCGCCGACCGGGATGCGGCCGAGCGATCCCACCACCACCGGCACGGCGACGAGCAGGGACTGGGCCGCGAAGCTCAGCCCCAGCCGCTCCTTGATGCCGGGCCCGAGCGGACCGAGCAGCGCCCACGCCCAGAAGTTGACCAGGAAACCGAGCGTGGCGATGGCGAGCTGAGTCGCGGCGCCGGTGGCGTTGGTGGGCGACTGGGCCGACCCGCTCGCCGCCAGCTGTCTGTCACGGGTCATGGTCATCGCTTTCTCCGTCGAGGTCGTCGGGACGGTGCCACTGCGCCCAGAAAGAGGACCGGTGGAATCCGCTTCACCGGTCTGAGCCTCGTGCAGCCGAACCGACGGGATCAGGGTCGGAAGTCCCGCAGGCGCGGGACCTGCGGGCGCATCGCCGGTCCGAGCAAAGCGGCCCGGGCCGCCCGGCGGACCGGGAGGATGGGCGAGCCATGAACTTCCTGACCATCCTGCCGCTCGCCGTGGTGATGGTCGCCGGGACGCAGTTGGTCGCGGCGGTCCTCCTCGCCTCGGCGAACCGGCCGCGGGCCGCGTCGCTCGGGTTTCTCGGCGGTGCCGCGGCCGTGGTCGTCGGCGGGGTGACCCTGAGCTGGCTGGTCACCAGGCTGCTCCGCGGTCCCACTGCGGAGGCCGAGACGGACGTCGCCCGCTTCCAACGGGCAGCGACCTGGATCGACTGGGTGGTGCTGGCACTGTTGGTGGTCCTGGCGGTGGTCGTCTACCTGCGGCGGCGGAAGACCGGACTGCCGCGATGGGTGGGCCGGCTGCGGCGGGCCGGCCCGGGGGACGCACTACGGACCGGCGTCCTGCTCTTCGTCACTGCGCCGACCGACGATCTCACCATGGCGGCGGTGGGCGCGAGCGCCGCCCGCCACGACCTGGCGTGGTGGCACCTGCTGCCGTTCGTCCTGCTGACGCTCGTGCTGCTCGCCCTGCCCCTGCTCACCCTGCTGCTGGCCGGTCGGCGCGCGGAGCACGCGCTGCCACGGATCAGGAACTGGGGCGACCGGCACGGCTGGGTGATCAGCGAGGTCGTGATCGCGTTCTTCGCGCTGGTAACGGTGCTTGACCTGGTGCAGGTGACCCGGCAGCGGTGAGCTGCCGCGCAGCTCAGCCCGAGGGCCGGGTGGCGCGGCGCGGAGCGCGGCGGTCAGCTGCGGCGTACGAGGCGGCTGCGGTGAACGCTGCGGTGGACAGCACGGAGGGCCAGGCGCCGATGCGCTTGGCCAGCGGGTGCGACAGGCCGAAGGCCCCGACGTAGGTCGCGGCCAGCGCCGCGGTTACGGCCGGGCTCGTCCGCCGGGCCCACTCGCGCCCGGCGAGCACACCGCCCACCGCGAGGACCACGCCGCCGAGGGGACGGTTACCGGTCCGGCGGGCGAGCTGCCATCCGCCGATGAGGGAGCCGGCGGTGGTCGCTGCGGTAGGGAGGCGCATTCCGCGACCGTACCCCGCTGGAGGAACGCCTGCGTCCGAAGCGCATGTTGATCAGCGAATGGATGACAGGACCTCACGGCACGCGTCGGCCAAGCGGTCACGGTCGCCAACCGCGGCCCGGCGCGGACGAGCGAGGCGCGCCGAGTATCTCTCTGTGATTGTCAGGGCGTCCGGAGGCGAGGATGATGCCGTATGGCTATTCGTCGATGGCACCGCCTACTGCTCATCGCCGCCGCACTGTGCTCAGCGCTCCCGGTTTGCGGCTGTGCTCGTACAGCCGAGACCGGGCCGCCCGGTTCGGGGCCAGGCACGTCCCCCTCGACGGCCACGCCGTCGTCGCCGGTGCCTACCGCAACCCCGACCGCGGTGTCGGCATCGGCGGTCCCGTCGCCCAGCGGATCACCTGCCGCTACGCCGTCGGCGAGAGCGGTCGCGGCCCGGGTGAGCGTGCAGCGTTCCGGCGGCTTGGCCGGAGTGACACAGAGGATCGTGGTGGAGACCGACGGCCGCTGGCGCTTCAGCGCTTCGCGGGGGCAGGATGCCGAGACGGTGAAGACCGGCCGGCTGAGCGCGGCGCAGGTGAAACGCCTGCATCTGCTGCTCGGTGATCCGTCCTTCGGCTCGGCCTTCTATCCAGGCTCGTGCGCCGACGGATTCCACTACTCGTTACTCGCCGGCCAGCGCAGGGTCGAGTGGGATGAGTGCGGTCGCACCAACCCGGCTGAGGTGGCACGGGCAATCGTCGCCCTGCTGGCCGACGCAACCCCGTTCTAGGAACCCGGCCCAACTGCACCGCCGCCCTGCTGATCCAGATCGAGGGAGCTTGACGAACGGGCCAGCTTCCCGAACGCCGCGGCCCGTACGGCCGGCGACACCCGCCGGCCGAGAGTCCGTGCGGTCATGTCGCGTCTGCCGAGCAGCAGGAGCAGCCCCGCCCGCATCCGCACGCGTCACCCTCGCCGGCACCGTGCCCACCGCCTGCGGTGTCGGCGCGGGTCTCAGCGAGAGGGGTGGCCAGTGGGACGGTGCAGCAGGTGTCACCACGCCACGCCTCGCGGCCTTCCCTGACCGCCACGGCGGCGATGACCAGCGCGGCGATCGGGTCGGCCCAGGACCACGCGAGCAGGCTGTTCAACCCCAGGCCGACGAGCAGGACGGCGGACAGGTACGTGCACAGCAGGGTCTGCTTGGAGTCCGCAACCGCCGAGCGCGAGCCGAGTTCCCGGCCGGCGCGGCGCTGCGCGTACGACAGCACCGGCATGATCAGCAGTGAGAGCGCGGCCAGCACCAGACCGATGCGGGAGTGCTCGGCCTCGGCGCCGCCGACCAGCGCCCGCACCGACTCCACCGTCACGTAGCCGGCGAGAGCGAAGAACGAGACCGCGATGATCCGCAGCGCGACCTTCTCCCGGGCCTCCGGGTCGCGGCCGGCGAACTGCCACGCCACCGCCGCCGCCGACGACACTTCGATCACCGAGTCCAGCCCGAAGCCGATCAGCGCGGTCGACGACGCGATCGTGCCGGCGGTGATCGCCACCACCGCCTCGATGACGTTGTAGGTGATCGTGGCGGCGACCAGCAGCCGCACCCGGCGGGCGAGCACCAGGCGGCGCGCCGGCGACGGCCCGGTCGGTGTCAGGTTGATCAGGGGCAGGTTCATCAGCAGCAGCCCTTCTCGTCGCAGTCCGGGCACGCGGCCGGGTCGACCGCCAGCACGAGGCCGAGCAGGTCCGCCAGGGCCTGTGCCAGGCGGGCGTCGGCCAACTCGTACCGGGTGCGGCGGCCCTGCGGCACCGCGACCACCAGGCCACAGCCGCGCAGACACGACAGATGGTTCGACAGGTTCTGCCGGGTCGTGCCCAGCAGTTCGGCCAGCTCCGCCGGATAGCCCGGCCCGTCGCGTAGCGCCAGCAACAGCCGGGCCCGGGTCGGGTCGGACAGGGCATGACCGAAGCGAGACAGCACCTGCCCGTGCGTCAAGGTCTCCACGGCACGGATAGTACATCCGTTGGTGTACTAAGCGCGGTAGGTACTGGTGCCACGTCGGGCGATGTCCAGCGCGTTCCGTGGGTGCTTGGGGCGTAGCTATCGGCCGCGAGGCGGTGGTGGCGGGGCAGGCTTGCTGGGCCGGAATCGCCAGGAGATGGTGTCGGATGTGGCGATGGCGGTGAGGATGACGATGGCCACGACCGCGATGTAGATCGGTGGCAGGAACGCGACGACGGGCGCCAACGCGACCAGCACGAGCAGCCCGATCACCCGGGACCTGGCGACGCGGCTGAAGGACAGGTAGTCGAGGCGGGCGCGGCCGGCCAGGTAGATCGCTGGTCCGCAGAGGATGACGGTGGACCAGACGAGGTTGGGCTCGGCGAACGGGTGGGTGATGATGATCTCGTCGCCGACCGAGCTGAGCACGATGCCACCGGCCATGAGCAGGTGGGCGTAGGAGGCGGACCGGACGAACACGGCGGGTCTCGCGCTGATCGCGATCACGGCGGGCAGGAGCAGGCCCGCCCGGTAGAAATAGATCCGCCACAGCAGCGTGGTGATGGCGAACGCCAGCACGAACGCGGTCACCCGGTCCCGCTCGAAGCCGTCCGCGACGAACTGCCCGCCGGAGGCGAGGATCGTCTCGCCGAACGCGACGATCATGATCTGCTGGTAGCGTTCGGCGAGGTGCTCGGCGTTGATCGTCTGGGTGGCGATCCGGGCGGGGCCGAGCTTGGGTAGCCGGAAATCCAGCCGGCTCATGGTATAGCCGAGGACAGCGGCGAGGAGCCAGATCACCACCCGGGTCCTGTCGTGGGTGAGCGCGCCCGCGATCCACACGCACCCGGAGAAGCAGGACCAGATGAGTTGCTGCAGCGAGCCGATCGCCACCTCCCGGCCGCGCATCGCGCCCGTGACGAAGAGGGCCCGGCCGACCTGGATGGCGACATAGGTGGCGGCGAAGATCATGCCGCCCTCGCCGAACGCCGTGGGCACCGCGCCCGCCATGATCAGGGTGCCGAGCATGATGGGGATGATCACGAGCTGGATCGCCGGCTGGGCGGGGTTGAGGCGGTTAGTGGTCCAGGCGGTGAAGACCCACACCCACCAGAACGCGGCCAGCAGGATCACGGTGTGCAGGGCGCCGAGCCAGGTGAGGTGGGTGAACAGGGTGTGCGACAGCCGGGTCAGCGCGAACACGAGGATCACGTCGAAGAAGAGCTCGACGTAGGTGGCGCGCTGCGGCTCGGCGCTGTCCCGCAGTAGGTCGCGCGTGTGGCCGGCGGTCATCGGCACGCCCGTTCTGTCAGCTTTGTGAAATCTATCCTCCGTCGTACCACGCACCGCACCGCTCGGGGCGGTCGCGAGAAACTTCAAGTGAAGCGTCTCGCTGGACGAGGTGAAGATCGTCTTTGTCGGTGCGCGGCAGACGGTTGACCAGCGCGGTGCCGTGACGTGTGCGTCAGAGGCTGGCGGCCCGGAGAACGAGCGCGATCGCGCTGAGCAGAAGCAGGACCAGCGAAGGCACGGTCTTCTTCGCGGAGTCGTGCGCCTTGAGGTGGTAGACGACGGCTCCGGCCATCAGGAGCACAAGTCCGGTGGCGGCGGCGACACCGAGAGGGCCGATCCACAGTCCGATGACCAGGCCGGCTGCCCCCAGGAACTCCAGCGCCCCGATCAGGCGGACACGTCCGTCGGACACCCCCAGCCTGCCGAGTTCGGCGACCATGCTGTCGGCTGCGGACACCTTCGGAAGGCTGGCCAGGGCGAAGCCGATGGCCAGCAGAGCGGACAGGATGACGGTGGCGATGAACATCAGTTTCTCCTTGTGTGCTTGTGGTGAGGGGTGGATGAGCGGGTGTGCGATCAGCCCGTGACGCTCACGCGGTTGTCACCCGCGCGTCCTCGGTCGCTGCCGTGGGCGTGGGCCGCAGGCTCGCGGCCGCATCGGCGTCCCGCACGCGCAGGGCCACGAGCAGGCCCAGCACGGCCAGCGCGGTGGTGAACAGGAATACGTCGTGGTAGGCGGCGAAGATCGCCTCGCTCCGGCTGGCCGCATCGGCGGCACGAGCGCCGATGTCCACGAGCCTGGTCTCGGTCCGCTCGGTGAGCAGGGTGACGACCCCGGCGACTCCGGCCGCACCGGCGACCTGTCGGGTGGTGGAGAACAGCGACGAAGCGCGTGCTGTGGCCGCGGTGCTCACCCCGGCGAACGTCGCGGTCTGCAGTGGGATCACCGTCAGGGCCATCCCTGCGCCCAGGGTGAACAGCGGCGCGCGTACCGCCCACAGAGTGGTTCCGGGATTGACCGCGAGTAGCGCCGCCAGCGAGGCTGCGGTGATCACGAACCCGGTGGCGAGCATCCGCCGGGGTCCGAGCCTCGAATAGAGGTGGCCTGCGACCGGCATCAGGGCTGCCATGCCCAGCGCCTGGAACATGGTCACCAGGCCGGAACCGGTCGCGTCGATGCCCATCTGCTGTTGCAGGAGCAGGGGAACAAGGAACAACGCCCCCATCAACGCGCCCGAGGTGGGCAGCATCAGCAGATTGCCGGTACGGAACAGCCGGCTCCGCAGCAGGCGCAGATCGATCATGGGTTCGGCGCTGCGCAGCTCGGCCACGACGAACGCGGCTGCCAGGGCGAGCCCGGCACCCAGCGGTGCCAGCACACCCGGGGTGGCCCATCCGTCGCGGGCACCTCGGTCGAGACCGACGAGCAGGAAGGCGAGCGCGGAGCCGCCCGTGAGGAATCCACCGAGGTCGAACCGGCCAGGATGGGCAGCTCGCTCTTCGCGGATGACGGCCACGGTGAAGATCAGCGCCAGGACGCCGATCGGGACCTTGAGGAAGAAGATCCAGCGCCAGGAGAGGGTGTCGACCATCCAACCGCCGAGCACGGGCCCGAACGCCGGCGCGATGCTCGTGGGGATGGACAGCACCGCTGAAGCCTGTGCGCGCTCGGCCGGAGGGAACGCCCGGAAGAGCATCGCAGTGCCGACGGGGGTCAGCAGCCCACCGCCGACGCCCTGAACGACCCTGGCGGTGATCAGCTCGCCGAGCGAGCCAGCAAAACCCGCCCACGCGGACGCCGTGGTGAAAACCGCAAGCGCGAACACGAATGTCCGTTTACTGCCGAATCGGTCGGACACCCAGCCCGAGGCGGGGATGAACACGGCCATGCTGACCAGGTAGCCCGTCACGAGCCACTGCAGCGCCTCGGTGCCGGCGTCGAACCGCTCACCCAGCGCGGGAAGCGCGGTGTTCAGCACCGTCATGTCGAGGATCTCCATGAACAGGCCGAACACAAACGCCGTCGCGACCAGCCACTTGTACGGCACGTGTCGCAGCATTGACTCACTCCTCTCATGGGTTGGGGTGCGCCTGTGCGGCCGAGCACATGGGTGGCGGCCGGTCACCGGACGCGGAACGTCTGGCGTCCGGCCGCGCAGATGCCTGACACGCAAATGTCTGACGCATCAGATATTAGCGCGTCAGAGAGAGCGGATAGTCCGTGGGCTGCGTCACCCGCCGGGCGAGGCCACCGGACGCCGTCACCGCGGCGGACCAGGTACGGATAAGCTTCCGCGCGAGGGCGGCGACGAGGGGAGGACAGCTCGTGACCGAGCGGCAGCAGCTGTCGACACGCCGCTACCTCGGGGTGTGGCGGCTCTATCTCGTCAGCCAGAACCTGGTCCTCAAGAAGCTCGAGCGGGAGATGCAGGCCGCCCATGGCCTGTCATTGGCGGAATTCGACGTCTTGGCCCACGTGTCCAATGCGCCGGATCAGCGGCTGCGCCTGGGGCAACTCGCGGAGGCGGTGCTGTTCACGACCGGCGGCATCACCCGCCTGCTCGACCGGCTGTGCGACGCCGGGCTACTGCGGCGGGAACGCGATCCGGCTGACCGCCGTGTCGTCCACGCCGTCCTGACCCCGACCGGCCACGACCTCTTCCAACGGGCGTCCAGGTCCCACCTGCGCGAGGTCGTGAAGCACTTCGGGAGACAGCTGACAGCGGACGAGGTCGACGCTGTCGAGGCCTTCCTGACCCGCCTGGTGGAAAGCAACCTCGAGCCATAGCGCGCCCCGCCACCACAGCGGCCGGGGTTGGCGACCCCGACAGCCTTGAGCATCGAGGCCCGATCGAAGCCGACAGCTGGTCATCGCGCACCCACGGGTCGGCTGACCGATCTGGTCGGCGTCTCATCCGCACTGTGGACCAGGTCGCCGGCGTAGGGGTGGCGCTCGTGTACCGGTAGTTGGTTGCAGTATTCGACGGCTCGTTTGATCTCGTCGATGTTGGAGAAGTCGATCATGGGGTCGATGCCCTGGGAGAACAGGTTCAGGCCCAGGGTGACCAGGTCGACGTTGCCGGTGCGTTCGCCGTTGCCGAACAGGCAGCCTTCGATCCGGTCGGCGCCGGCCAGTAGGCCCAGTTCGGCGGCGGCCACGCCGGTGCCGCGGTCGTTGTGTGGGTGCAGGCTCAGCACGAGGCTGTCGCGGCGGGGCAGGTGCCGGTGCATCCATTCGATGGAGTCGGCGTAGACGTTGGGCATGGCCATCTCGACGGTGGCGGGCAGGTTGACGATCAGCTTCCGGTCCGGGGTGGGGTCGACCACGTCGATGACCTTGGCGCACACGTCGAGGGCGTACTCCAGTTCGGTGCCGGTGTAGGACTCCGGCGAGTACTCGTAGTGGATGTCGGTGTCGGGGGTGTGGATTTCGGCGTACTTCTGGCAGAGCCGGGCGCCGGTGGTGGCGATGTCGGTGATGCCGTCGCGGTCCAGGCCGAACACCACCCGCCGCTGCAGCGTGGAGGTGGAGTTGTAGAAGTGCACGATCGCCCGGCGGGCGCCGCGCAGCGACTGGAAGGTCCGGTCGATCAGGTGCTCCCGGCACTGGGTGAGCACCTGGATGGTGACGTCTTCGGGGATCAGGTCCTGTTCGATCAGCTGCCGGACGAAGTCGTAGTCGGTCTGGCTGGCCGAGGGGAAACCGACCTCGATCTCCTTGTAGCCCATCTGCACGAGCAGTTGGAACATGCGGCGCTTGCGTTCCCGGGACATCGGGTCGATCAGGGCCTGGTTGCCGTCGCGCAGGTCCACCGCGCACCAGCGGGGGGCGGTCTCGACCCGGCGGGTCGGCCAGGCGCGGTCCGGCAGGTCGACCCGGAACTGCTGCTCGTAGGGCAGGTAACGGTGGAACGGCATCCGGCTGGGGCGCTGCCGGGCGATCGGATCGGTCTCAGCGTCGGTGACAGGTTGAGCCATCTCGGAGTGCTCCCTGGAACACGTGGCGTCAGCAGGCGGATGCGGGGCCGCGCGGGCGAGGTCCGTGGCCGGCCGGCACTCCCTGGTGACATTGCTCGGGTTAGGAACCGCCACCAGGCTGCGGCGTCGGTACCCGCGCTGCGCCTCCCGCGCGCGGTAGCGAGCGCGCCTACCGCCGGGGCAGGGGAGACGGGCCCCGGTACCGGGACGGCTCCGGCGAGCCGAACCAACAGTTTGCGCGGTGTACGCCGACGGAGGTGACGACGTCGGTACGGGTGAGGAGCTCGGCACCTTGGACGGGCAGGGCGGTGAGCGCAGGGGTCATGTCGGGCCTCCGGCAGTCCAGGGACCCCGGGGTGACAGGGGACGGGGCCCGCGCTTGCCCAGCACGCGGATCGGGCTGGGCCCGGTCATCACCCGGGGCACCCCACCGCGAACTTTGACGAGGGTTGCCGGCCAGCAAGCCGGGGCTTGTCGCTGGCACTCGTGACCTGAGCCGAAGCATAACCGTCGGACGCGGGCCACCAACTCCGAGGTGAGACTTCAGCTGCCCGCGCGGGCGAGGTACCGCATCACGGGCAGGGCGCCCCCGCGCAGACGTCGACGATCTTTCCGGTGAGCAGGAACGTCGCCTTCTGTTGCTGTGCCCCGGGCTGGGCGCGCGGGAACTCGTGCGGGTCGCTGCCGTACTCCGACCCGGCCGGAGCGAGGTTCGTCGTCGGCGGCGCGTAGGCCGCACCGCTGTTCCAGACCACCATTGCCGAGCCGGCGTACGGGTATGCCGAGATCGGCACGATGCCCCAGTACGGCTGCACGTCGCGCGACCAGCCCTCGGCGAGGGCGGGGGTGTGCAGGCGGGCGCCGATGGTGCGCGCCTCGACCTCGGCCGCGGCGGGGGAGACCTGGTGGTCGCCGAAGGCCACGTGCATCAGCACCTGATGCGCCGGGGTGCCCGGCAGCGGGTCCTCGGTCATGTGCTGGGCGTACCCGTTGGCCTCGGACCGGTCCCACAGCATCTGCAGCAGCGCGAAGATCAGCTGCTGGTCGACCTTGTTCGGGTAGTACCCGTCCATGATCGTCTGGAACGGGGCGAAGTCGACGCTGCGCTGCAGCAGCGTCGAGTAGTTCATCCCCGGCACGCCGAGCACGGAGCGGGTCCAGTCCTGAGCGACGGCGGTGAGCGCACCGCCGTTGATGCCGCCCTGGCTGTTGCCGTCGTAGTGCAACCCGCCCGGAACGTCGATCAGCGGCCGCCCGGTGGCGTCCTGGAACGCCGGGTCGGCGGCGAACCCGTCCGGGTGGATCATCGTCCGGCCGAGGAAGAGGAAGTTCAGGAAGCTCTGCTGCAGCCGGTCCGCGACCGCGGGGAAGGCGCTGAGGTCGGTGAAGGCGCCGGCCACGTACGGGACGTCGGCGTTGGCCATGCCGATCCAGCTGGTCGCGCAGAAGGTGAAGTTGTGGGTGGCCGACATGGTCCTGACGTTGCCGGCGTTGATCTCGGTCGGCCGGCCGAGCAGGCCGTGGCCGTACAGCGACAGGTGCGCCGGGTCGGCGGCGGAGGCGCTGCGCGGGATGTTGCAGACGAAGTCGGCCTGCAGCGTCGTGCCGGACGGCGTGGGCAGGGCATCGGGCGTGTGCGGCGTTCCGTCGCCGTCGGCCGGCCCGTAGTGCAGCCGTGACCCGGGCCCGCCGCTGCCGGTCAGATAGGACGGTACGCCGATGGTGCCGCTCACCTGCCGGGCGATTCGCGCGTCCTGCTCCGCCGCGTAGTTGACGACCTGGGTGACGGTGAACGTCGGTGCGGCCGCACCGAGGGTGGCGAACGCGTCGTCGCGGATCGCCAGCATCCGTCCGGTCAGGCCCGGTCGACTGGCGACGGTGAAGTCCCAGGCCAGGTAGAGGTCGTCGCGCTTGACGCCGGCCGTGGTCAGGTCGGCGAGGACTCGTTTGATCTGCGGGGCGCGGCCGTCGCGAGGGTCGGCCCCGGCACCGGTGACGTACGCCCGGAACGCGGCGGGCGCGGGGATCACAACCCCGTCCCGGTCCCGCATGCCGCGCAGGCCCACGACATACCGGGTGCTCTCGGCCAGCGCGACCGCCGGCCGGATGATGAGCAGCTGCCGGTCCGGCTGGCCGGCGGCGTGCGCGTCCAGCTCGGCCCAGTACGGCGTCCGCTCACCGGTGGCGGTGTCGAGCAGCACGATCGGCGCGTCCGGCGCCAGCGAGCGGCCGATGTCGGTGACCGGCGCGATGCCCGTGGCCGTGGTATCGAGGCCGGGCACATGGACCAGGATCGGCGTGCCCGGGCTGAAGCCGTCCTGTCGGTTCCACTCGGTCGGGTTGATCGGGACGCCCCGTACGTTCGCCGGCATGGAGGTGGCCGCGAGCTGCACCCGGCGGCCGGTGGGACTGGCCGGGTCGGGCACGGTGAAGTAGTCGTTCGGGAAGGGCAGCAGGCACGCCGTCGAGTCGATCGGGTCACAGTCACCGTGCGCGGCCAGCTGCGGTGGCACTCCGGGCGGCGGCGCCGCGGCGGCGGCCGTGCCGAGCAGCACAGCACCTGCGGTCACCAGCACGGACACGGCGAGACGGAGCCGCCTGAGGGTGGTCACACGCATCTCCTTCGACGGTGGACGGAGGCCCTGAGCCGACGGCGGGCGCGAGCCGGGGGTGGGGGCGTGCTGTTCTTCCTACGCTCGTGAACGATTCTCGGCAAGGGGCTGACCAGCCGGCCTCGCCGCCCGCCTCCAGGGTCGCGGCTCAGCGGGGGCCGCGACGTTACCGCCGGGTGCGTCCGGGAACGACCATCCTGGACGTGTCGACCAGGGAGAGTCCGATGATCCCGACGACCGGCAGGACGGTGAGCTGCCACAGCCCGGCACCGTCCCCGCCGAGCCCCGCCACCGGCCGGGCGAAGAGGACCAAGGACGAGTGGTTCCAGGCCCTGACCGCCCGTCCGCGTGCGTGCGCCCCGAGCAGCGCCGAGGCCACGTCGGCGGCCGTGACGGTCAGCCCGCTGCCGGCAACCCTTCGGGCGCCGGGCTTGGCGTCCAGGTCGAGGGTGGTGGCTCGGATGTCGGCGGGGTGAGCGCGCCGAGCAGTCCGGGGGCGGCGAGCCGCTGATAGATGCCGGCGAGGGCGGCGGGTCCGGGCCGGAAGTCCTGGTCGACCCACCAGGTGAGCAAGCCGAGGGCGGCGGAGGTGTAGAACGCGGCTGCGACCTCGACCGGTAGGTCGCTGCGGGCGGCCTCGATGTGCTGGCGCAGATGGTCGCGGAGCAGGTCGCTGACGAGCCGGTACAGGTGGCGCTGCGCGACGGTGCCGCCGCGTCGGCCGCACAGCGCCCGGTAGAGGTCCCGGTGACGGTACGCATGGGCGAAGATCACGCCGGTCGGGCTGGTCGGATGGGGTGGCACGCCGGGGCTGAGGGCGTCGAGTTCGCGCCGCAGGTCGGTGCGCAGGTCGTCGAAGCCGGCCAGCAGCAGGTCGTCCTTGTCGCGGAAGTGGGCGTAGAAGGTGGAGCGTCCCACGTCGGCGCGGTCGAGGATGTCCTGCACCCGGATCCGGTCGTAGCCCTTCTCGGGGATCAGGGCGACCAGCGCCTCACGCAGAAGACGCTGGCTACGCCGGACCCGACGGTCCTGTCCCGGCATCTCACACCCCACTTCCCGAACAGTCGCCGGCGGATGTCCGGTAGCGGATCGTGGCGCTGTTCTGATCGTTGAACCGGCTCTCCGCCCCGGACCATACTCGGACATCGTGTTCGACATCGTACGAGTGTCCGACCATCGTCCCGGCGGGTGCGCGTCGCATCCGCCCTGGCCGGACGTGGCGGCACCGGCGGTGGGACTCCTGCTCCTGGGATCAACGTGTCCTCGGGGTCTTCAGGCCGGGCCGGCGGCGGCCCGGTCAAGCGGCAACTTCGGAGGTGGCACATGCAGGCGATCGTCAACGTTGAGCAGGCCAAGGCGTGGAACGGGCCGGAAGGCAGGCACTGGGCCGACCACGCCGCCCACTGGGACGCGGTCAGCGGAGAGCTCAACGAACCGCTCCTGGCGGCGGCCGGGATCAACCCGGCCGACCGGGTGCTCGACCTCGGCTGCGGCAACGGCCAGACCACCCGGCTGGCCGCCCGGCGTGCCCGGGACGGGTACGCGGTCGGCGTCGACCTGTCCGGCCCGATGCTGGAGACAGCGCGGGCCCACGCCGACGGCGAAGGGTTGACCAACGTCCGGTTCGCGCAGGGCGACGTGCAGGTGCACCCGTTTCCGCCCGGCGAGTTCGATGTCGCGATCAGCCGCGGCGGGCTGACCTTCTTCACCGACCCTGTGGCGGCCTTCACCAACGTCGCGCAGGCCCTGCGGCCCGGCGGGCGCCTGGCGTTCACGTGCGCGCGAGCCCTCGACGAACAGCAGTGGTTCACCGTGTTCATGACGGCGCTCGCCGGCCGCGTCCCGCGAACCGACCCGGGGGCAGGCTACGAGCCGGGCATGTTCTCCCTGGCCGACCCCCGACGCATCGACGAACTGCTGACCAGGGCCGGCTTCCGCGACATCGCCGTGACCGCCGTCGACCCGGCCATGACTTACGGGCACGACGCCGCGGACGCCACCCGGCTCGTTCTCGGCACCGGACCGGCACGCGCACTGCTCGACAACGGTGACCGGGAGGCTGTCACCCGAGCGCGGCTCGCGCTCACCGCGGCGCTGAGCAGCTACCAGCACCCCGACGGCGTCCAGCTGGGGGGAGCATTCTGGCTCGTCACCGCCGTGACGGACGCAGACGATCAACGATCCGGGCACTGAGACCAACCCCACCGCCGAACCATGGTGACCGGCCCCGCTGAGCCAGGTCGGATGCGTGATCAGGTGCGAAGCTCCGCCGTGGTTCGTGGCGTTGCGTCCTTGGCGCGACGCCGGCGCAGGTAGGACAACCCGCCAGCCGCGACGATCAGCGGCCAGAACAGGTACCAGCCGGTCATGACAAGAAGCGCGACGACCGCGACGAGCGCGAGCGCCGCGCAGCGGCGGGCCGTGCTGCCGGCCGGCAGGAGCCGGAGGGCGGCGGCCGTACCCAGCGCGTACACCGCCGCGAACGATCCGGTGGTGAGCAGTACGAGGGGGCGGGGGCCGACGCCGGCGATCGCCGTGGCCGCGACGGCGAGGCCGGACAACGCCGACACGACGGCCAGGCTCCGTCGTGGTACCTCGCCGGTGTCGCTGCCGCGGGCCAGCCAGGCGGGCAGCGCTCCGTCGCGGCCGAGTGCCGCGCCGAGTCGGGCGGCACCGGCGAAGTAGGCGTTCATCGTGCCGAGGGTGAGCAGCAGCGCGGCGGCCGCCGCGAGGACGTGGACCGTGTCGCCCAGGCCGAGACCGAGGGCGAGCAGTTCGGCGAGGGGCGCCTTCGTCGTGCCGGCGGCGGGACCGAGGACGAGCACGCTGGCGGCGGCGACGGCGAGGTAGAGGGCGCCGACGACCACGACCGCGATGGCGGTGGCGCGGGGCAGGTCGCGCGTGGGGCGGCGGAAGTCGCCGGCCAGGTGGGTGATCGCCTCCCAGCCGGCGAAGCTCCAGACCAGCAGCGCCGCCGCCGAGCCGACCGCGAGCCAGCCGTGCGGGGCGAACGGCCGCAGGTTATCCCACCGTACGTGCGGCAGTGTGGTGAGCGCGGCGGCGAGCAGCAGCGTGACGAGCAGTACGGCGAGCACGAGTTGCAGCCGTCCGGAGACGGTCAGCCCGAACCCGTTGGCCACCGCGACGACGATGAGCAGCGCCGCAGCGGTGGCGGTCACGGTGCCTTGACCGCCGCCGAGCGCGCCCGCGACGTACTCGCCGGCGAACATCCCGGCCGCCGGCGCTCCCGCAGGCACCGCGAAGTAGAAACACCAGCCGACCACCGCCGCCGCCCGCGCCCCGAAGGCGTGCCGGACGTAGGTGGAGACGCCGCCGCCGTCCGGATACCGCGTGCCCAGCGCGGCGAAGGTGGCTGCCAGCGGCACCGACAGCAGGACCAGCGCCAGCCAGGCCAGCAGCGAGGCCGGGCCGGCGGCCTGCGCGGCCAGGGCGGGCAGGGCGATCACGCCGGTGCCGAGGACCGCGCCGATGTACAGGGCGGTGCCCTGCCAGACGGTCAGCCGCCCGACCGGCCGGGCCGAAGCATCGGGCGTGACCACGCTCCCGCTCCCGCACCCAGAGGGGTTGCTCAAGAGTGTTCGTCCTTTGCTGTGGGTCGGTTGCCGCCGTCCGGCGGCCCGATCGGGAAAGCTAACCGGGCTCCCCTGACAACCTGTGTCGGGGGAGTGCCACCGATTCGCGGGGCGCCGCCCATCCCGCACCCCTCGGAAGCAAAACTTGATTCATTCCAAAAGAGTGGGCTATGTTCGTGGCATGGCGTCCGGCTTCGAGACTCAGCTGCGGGCGGTCTCGTTGCGCGTGACTCGGCCCCGTTTGGCGGTGCTCGCAGCGCTGCGCGACCATCCGCACGTCGACACCGACACCGTGATCGCCCTGGTCCGGGCGGACCATCCCACGGTCTCCCACCAGGCGGTGTACGACGTGCTGCGGGCGCTCACCGACGCCGGTCTGGTGCGGCGGATCCAGCCTGCCCGGGCGACCGCCCGCTACGAGTTGCGGGTGGGGGACAACCACCATCACGTCGTGTGCCGCGCCTGCGGCGCGATCGCCGACGTCGACTGCGCTGTCGGCCGTGCTCCCTGCCTCACCGCCCCCGATGACCACGGCTTCGTGGTCGACGAGGCGGAGGTCGTCTACTGGGG
Source organism: Micromonospora sp. NPDC048930 (assembly GCF_043197935.1). Taxonomy (NCBI): domain Bacteria; kingdom Bacillati; phylum Actinomycetota; class Actinomycetes; order Micromonosporales; family Micromonosporaceae; genus Micromonospora; species Micromonospora sp. NPDC048930. The sequence goes on along the minus strand of NZ_JBICUB010000001.1, from coordinate 1,088,482 downwards.
CACCTGCCCCGACTGCGCGACCGAGCACACCTCCCATTGATCCGCCAGTTCGAAGGGAAGTAGATGAGCGACACCCAGGACAACGCCCCCTCCAGCGCGCAGGGCGTGGATCAGAAGTCGGCGGCCGGTTGCCCGGTCGCGCACGACTCCGTGACCGCGCACGGCAGCGAGAGCGAGAACCCGGCGATCGACTCGCCGACCCCGAAGACGGGCGGTCGTCCGCGCACCAACCGGGACTGGTGGCCCAACCAGCTCGACCTTTCGGTGCTGCATACCCATTCGTCCAAGGGCAACCCGCTGGGGGAGAGCTTCAGCTACGCCACGGAGTTCGCCAAGCTCGACGTCGAGGCCCTCAAGCAGGACATCATCAAGGTCCTCACCACCTCGCAGGACTGGTGGCCGGCCGACTTCGGTCACTACGGCGGTCTGATGATCCGGATGAGCTGGCACGCCGCCGGCACCTACCGTATCCACGACGGTCGCGGCGGCGCCGGCGACGGTGGTCAGCGGTTCGCCCCGCTCAACAGCTGGCCGGACAACGCCAACCTCGACAAGGCCCGCCGGCTGCTGTGGCCGGTCAAGCAGAAGTACGGCCAGAAGATCTCGTGGGCCGACCTGCTCGTGCTCGCCGGCAACGTCGCCCTGGAGTCGATGGGCTTCAAGACGTTCGGCTTCGGCTTCGGCCGGGAGGACGTGTGGGAGCCCGAGGAGATCTTCTGGGGTCCGGAGGACGCCTGGCTCGGGGACGAGCGCTACGTTTCCGAGAAGGAGATGGTGGCCGGCGTCGGGGCGACCGAGATGGGTCTCATCTACGTCAACCCGGAGGGCCCCCGCGGCAACGCGGACCCGGCCGCGGCGGCGCACTTCATCCGCGAGACCTTCGCCCGGATGGCGATGAACGACGAGGAGACCGTCGCCCTCATCGCCGGTGGCCACACCTTCGGCAAGACCCACGGCGCCGGCGTCGCCGACGACCACGTGGGCCCCGAGCCGGAGGCCGCCCCGCTGGAGGCGCAGGGCCTGGGCTGGCTGAGCAGCTACGGCAGCGGCAAGGGCGGGGACACGATCACCAGCGGTCTCGAGGTGACGTGGACCGACCGGCCGACCCAGTGGAGCAACCGTTTCTTCGAGATCCTCTTCGGCTACGAGTGGGAGCTCACCACGAGCCCCGGCGGCGCGAAGCAGTGGGTTGCCAAGGATGCCGAGGCGATCATCCCGGACGCCCACGACCCGTCGAAGAAGCACAAGCCGACGATGCTCACGACCGACCTGGCGCTGCGCGTCGACCCGGCGTACGAGAAGATCTCGCGCCGCTTCCTGGAGAACCCCGACGAGTTCGCGCTGGCGTTCGCCAAGGCCTGGTACAAGCTGCTGCACCGCGACATGGGTCCGGTCAGTCGCTTCCTCGGACCGTGGGTCCCGGAGCCCCAGCTGTGGCAGGACCCGGTGCCGGCCGTCGACCACGAGCTCGTGGGTGACGCCGACGTCGCCGCCCTCAAGGCGAAGGTCCTGGAGTCCGGCCTCACGACCGCCCAGCTGGTCTCCACCGCCTGGGCCTCCGCGGCGAGCTTCCGGTCCACCGACAAGCGCGGCGGCGCCAACGGCGCCCGGATCCGTCTCGAGCCGCAGCGCAGCTGGGAGGTCAACCAGCCCGAGCAGCTCGGGACGGTCCTGGAAACCCTCGAAGGCATCCAGCGGGAGTTCAACGAGGCCGGCGGCGCGAAGATCTCGCTCGCGGACCTGATCGTGCTGGCCGGCTCGGCCGCTGTCGAGAAGGCGGCGCGCGACGCCGGCGTCGAGGTGACCGTGCCGTTCCACCCGGGCCGCACCGACGCGACTCAGGAGCAGACCGACGTCGAGTCGTTCCGGGTGCTCGAGCCGCGCGCCGACGGGTTCCGCAACTACCTGCGTCCGGGCGAGAAGACCCAGCCGGAGGTGCTGCTCGTCGACCGTGCCTACATGCTCAACCTGACCGCGCCCGAGATGACCGTCCTCGTCGGCGGCCTGCGTTCGCTCGGGGCCAACGTCGGCGGCACGCGGCACGGCGTGCTCACCGACCGGCCCGGCGTGCTCACCAACGACTTCTTCACCAACCTGCTCTCCCCGGGCACCCGGTGGAAGGCGTCGGAGTCCGACGAGCACGTGTACGAGATCCGCGACCTGGCCACCGATGAGGTGAAGTGGATCGCCACCGCGGTCGACCTCATCTTCGGCTCCAACTCGCAGCTGCGGGCCCTCGCGGAGGTCTACGCCAGCCAGGACGCCCGCGAGAAGTTCGTGTCCGACTTCGTCGCGGCCTGGACCAAGGTGATGGAACTCGACCGGTTCGACCTCGCCTGATCCGGGTCGGGAGGAGGAGCCCGGTCGATCGGTACCGATCGACCGGGCTCCTCCGCGTTGCGGTCGGCAACGCCGAGGTCCTCGCGAAGACGGTCAGCCGGTCAGCTCGCCAGCCCGACCTGTCAGCAGGGCGGATGGCATTGTCGGCGGGCAGATCGCCCGGGCGGTGTGAGATCCATCGCCGGTGGGAAGGCCCGGGTGCGTCCGGGACGTTGTCCCGCACATGCCGGAGACGGATGTGGTGGTTGTCGGGGCTGGGCAGGCGGGGCTGTCCAGCGCGTACCACCTGCGCTCCTCGGGTCTTGACTTCGCCGTCCTGGACGCCAACCCGGCGCCGGGCGGGGCGTGGCAGCACCGGTGGCCGACGCTGCGCATGGCGACCGTGCACGGGATCTTCGACCTGCCCGGCATGCACTTCACGCCTCCGTCGCCGGACGAACCAGCCGGCGGCGCGGTATCGGCCTATTTCGCTGCCTTTGAGAGGGAATTCGGCATCGATGTGCAGCGGCCGGTCGCCGTCACGGCCGTCCGGGACGCCGGCGACGGGCGACTCGTCGTCGAATCCGACACCGGCACCTGGACCACCCGGGCACTGATCAACGCCACCGGAACGTGGACCAGGCCGTTCGTGCCGTACTACCCCGGCCAGGAAACGTTCCGTGGGCAGCAGCTGCACACCGCCCACTACCGGGGGCCGGCGGAATTCGCCGGCAAACGGGTGGTGGTCGTCGGTGGCGGAACGTCGGCCGTGCAGCTCCTGGTCGAGATCGCCGACGTGGCGGCGACGACGACCTGGGTCACCCGCCGGCCGCCGGTGTTCCGCGACGGGCCGTTCACGCCCGACTACGGACGCGAGGTGGTCGCCAAGGTGGAGGCACGGGTACGGGCCGGCCTGCCCCCGGGAAGCATCGCCAGCGCGAGCGAGCTGGCGTGGACACCGCAGCTGCGCGAAGCCCGGGAACGCGGGCTCCTCCGCCGCCGGCCGATGTTCGACCGGATCGTCCCCGACGGCGTCCAGTGGCGCGACGGCGCGGCACAGGACGTGGACGTCATCCTGTGGTGCACCGGTTTCCGGCCGGCGCTCGACCATCTTGCTCCGCTGCGAGTGCGGGGGCCCCGCGGCGGCATCGTCGTGGACGGCACCCGGGTGGTCGCCGACCCCCGGATCCACCTGGTCGGCTACGGGCCGTCCGCGAGCACCGTCGGCGCGAACCGCGCCGGGCGGGCGGCGGTCCGCGAGCTGCGGGGGCTTCTGGCGGCGCCCACCCCGGCCTGACCGAACCGGACCGGGGTTGCGTACTGCCCAGATGCGCCTGATCCGGTCGCCCACGACGTCGAGCAGGGCGCGTTCGTGGCCGTGGACGGCGGTGAGGTCCGGCGCGGGCGCGGCTAGCTGCGGTTGATCTTCGCAGACAACTGGGGACGGTCGAACCAGCCGGCGTCGAGACCCAGGCCGGTCAGCGATTCCACGGTGGCCATGGCGGTCTCCCAGTCGGGGAACGGGGCCCGCTCACGATCGCGGAGGTCGTGCAGCGCGTCGAGGTGATCGGTCAGGGCGTCCGGGTCGGCACCCCATCGCTCCTGCGGGTACAGCACGTCCAGCCCGGTGACCACCACACCGTCGACGGCGTAGTAGAGCCGGTTGAAGTTGTTGATCACCCAGAACACCTCATGAACGGTGGCGTCCTGGCTGAGTCGCCGCAGCACGTCCTCCTCATCGCTGTCGGCGGTGTACCCCACGACGATGACCGCGTCGTCGCGCTGTTCGAGGAAGACCACCTCGTCGTCGTATCCGACCTCCACCGGCCGGCACGTCGTCATGGTGTCCGGGTCACCGCGCAGCCGGCCCAGCACCTCGCCCACCGTCAAGCGCGCCCGGTGCGGGCGGACCACCGTCCAACACATCGACTCCTCGAAATCGGCCGAAACGTCCCTGAGCTGCTCGAACATCCGCACGTAGTGCTCAATTCGCTCGGGTGTCGGACCCCCCATGGGTTCCCCTCCACAGTCGACGGTCGCCCGACGGTACCAACGCCGACGACGAAATTCCGCACCTGGCCACCGCTTCTGCGGGCGCTCCCACCACGCGCAGGTCCGACGAGGTCGTCGGAGTCGATGAGCGCCGCGATATCCGCACGGTAGTGCGGCGATAGCGCCGCCCGGGATGCTGCCGGCATCTGATGCCTGCGGAAAGGGTCTGCGATGCGTGCCCGGAAGTCGTCCGCCCCACTCGCGTCACTGGTCAGCCTGGTGACCATGGCCTCGGCCCTGGTGGCCGTCACACCGCTCTCCGCGACGGCGGCACCGCCCGCCAAGGGCGAGCTGGGGGAGGTGGCGGCCCGGTCGGCGGCGGTAGCCGCCGGTCACCGGGTGGAGGCCACCGCCCTGCGTACCGACCGGCAGCAGGTCTTCGCCAACCCCGACGGCACCTTCACCCTCCAGCAGTTCGTCGTCCCGGTGCGGGTCCGCCGCGGGACCGGCTGGGTGCCGGTCGACACCACCCTCCGTCCCGCCCCGGCCGGCATGGTGGCGCCCGGGGCCACCACGTTGGACATGGCCTTCTCCGGCGGCGGCACCGTGCCCCTGGTACGGCTGCGTCGCGCCGGCGCCGAGCTGGCGCTGCACTGGCCGGGACGGCTGCCCACCCCGGTGCTCTCCGGCGACACCGCCACCTATCCGGAGGTGCTGCCCGGCGTCGACCTGACCATGCGGGCCGGCGCGGAGGGTTTCAGCCAGCTGCTGGTGGTCAAGTCGGCGCAGGCCGCGGCCAACCCGGCGCTGGCGACCGTCCGGCTGCGCACCACGACCAGCGGCGTGACGGTACGGTCGGCGCCCGGCGGCACCCTGACCGCGGTGGACCGGTCCGGGCGTCCGGTGTTCGAAGCCCCCGCGCCGTACATGTGGGACTCCAGCGGCGCCGGCAGCCGGCAGGTGCCGGGCGGCCGGGTCCGGTCGATGCGGGTCGGGGTGGACACGGACGAGCTGGCCCTGGTGCCCGATCGGCAGATGCTGACCGACGCCGCCACCCGGTACCCGGTCTACATCGACCCGTCCTGGTCGGGCGCCCGGCTGGCCTGGACCCAGGTGTGGAGCAACCTGCCGAGCCTGTCGTTCTGGAACGGCGCCAACGACGCCGAGGACGAGGCCCGGGTCGGCTACGACGCCACCGACGGGAAGCTGACCCGCTCCTTCTTCCGTTTCGACACCACCGGTGTGAAGGGGAAGCACATCCTCGGGGCCACGCTGCAGACGTACGAGGTGTGGTCCCGCTCCTGCACCGCCCGGCAGGTGGAGGTATGGGCGACCAACGCCATCTCCTCGTCGACGACCTGGAACAACCAGCCGACCTGGGCCTACCGGATGGACTACAAGAGCGTCGCCAAAGGCTACTCCTCGTCCTGCCCGGCCGGAGGCGTGGAGTTCAACGTCACCACCCAGGTCGTCAAGGCCGCGGCGGGCGGATGGGACAACGTCACCCAGGGACTGAGGGCCTCCAGCACCGCCGAGTCCAACAGGGACACGCTGTCCTGGAAGCGGTTCCGGAACAACCCGTCGATCACCATCAGCTACAACACTGTCCCGGCCGTCCCGAAGTACCTGACCACCGACGGGTCGTCCACCTGCACCACCGGGTCCGGCCGGCTGGTGCTCGGCACGGCGACGCCGACGCTGCGGGCCTCGGTCAGTGACCCGGACAACGCCGTGAAGGCGCACTTCCAGTGGTGGACGGTGAACGGCACGGCGCCGGTCGGCGAGTACACGTCCGCGTCGGTGGCCGGCAAGACGCCGACCATCGTGGCGAAGACGGTTCCGTCCGGGGCGTTCAGCAACGGCTCGATCGCCAAATGGCGGGTCCGCGCCGAGGACGGCATCGACAGCAGCGCCTGGAGTGCCTGGTGCGAGTTCCAGGTCGACACCAGCAGGCCGCCGATCCCGACGCTGACCTCCAGCGCGTTCCCGGACGGCGCCGAGGGCGACGCGGTGATGGGCGTCAGCACCTCGGTGACCTTCGGCGCCAACGGCGGCACCGACGTCATCTCGTACGAGTACAGCGTCAACGGTGACGCCACCGCGTTGACCAGGACGGCCACGCCCGCCACGGCGGGCGGCTCGGTAGCCGTCTCGCTCACCCCGGACCGGTTCGTCAACTGGCTCAACGTCCGGTCCGTGGACAAGGCGGGCAACCGGTCCTCGGTCGCCACCGTGGTCTTCTACGCCGCCGCGCCACCGGGACCGGTAGGCGAATGGATGCTGGACGAGACCGGTGACGGCACGGTCGCTGTCGACTCCTCGGCCGGTGCCCACGACGCCCCGCTCGCCGGCGGCGCCACCTGGACGGACGGTGTCGAGGGCGGCGCCCTGCGCCTGGACGGGGTGAGCGGCTACGCGGCGACGGCCGGTCCCGTGGTCGACCCGACGAAGTCGTTCTCGATCAGCGCCTGGGTACGGCTGACCGACACCTCCCACAACGCCGTCGTGCTGACCCAGGTGGGCGCCCACGCGAGCGTCTTCACGCTCTACTACTCCAGCTACTACAAGCACTGGCTGTTCAACCGCACCCCGGCCGACGCCGACGCCGACAACTACACCCGCGCCATCGGGACGAGCGTCCCGGCGGCGAACACCTGGACCCACCTGGCCGGGGTGTACGACGCGCCGGCCCAACAGATCCGGCTGTACGTCAACGGCGTGCTGGAGGCGACCACCGCATTCACCACACCCTGGAGCTCCACCGGCGGCCTGCAGATCGGCCGCTCGCTGGTGCACAGCACGTTCGGCGAGTACTGGACGGGTGACATCGACACGGTGCGGGTCTACAACCGGGTGCTGCTGGCCGGCGAGTTGCAGCAGGTGCCCCGGCTCGCCGGGCAGTGGAAGCTCGACGAGACGACCGGCACCACGGCGGCCGACGCGGTCGGCGGCCACCCGGCAACCTGGTCCGCCACCGGCGTCACCCGGATCACCGGGGTCAGCGGCAACGCCGTGGCGGTGAACGGTTCCACCGGTGTGCTGACCGCCTCCGGGCCGGCCGTGCGGACCGACGCGAGCTACACGGTGACCGCCTGGGTCCGGCCGGACAGCCTGACCAAGAACGGGATCGCGGTCAGCCAGCTCGGCGCCACGGTGGCCGGCTTCAACCTCGGCTACTCCTGGAACGCCGACTACGCGGCGTACCTGTGGTCCGTGCGGACCTCCACCACCGACGCCGCCGGGTCGGAGCTGCACGAGGCGGTCGACCTGTTCGACATCCCGACCGTCGGGACCTGGGTCCAGCTCGCGGCCGTCTACGACGCGCAGGCGCACCGGCTCCGGCTCTACGTCAACGGCCAGGCGGTGGACGAGACGTACCACGCCAGCTCGTGGAACGCCGGCGGCGGCCTGCTGATGGGCCGCGGCCAGGCCGCCGACGTGACGTTCTCGCAGTACTTCACCGGCGGGATCGACGACGTCCGGGTGTACGCGGGCGTCCTCTCCGATCAGGAGATCTTCGACAGCTACAACGACGTCGCCAACCAGGCGTAGGAGGCCGGCGATGATGCTCAGCTGGACGCGCATTCGGATTCACCTCGCGGGGGCGAGCGCCGCAGCCGTCGTCGCCGGCGGGTTGGTGGCCACCCCGGCGCCGGCCGCACCGCCCACTCCCGGGTCGTGGCGGTCGCCGACGCAGGCACAGCGGTCGGTGCCGGGCCGCGACTTCGTCGGCCGCCCGAAGCCGGCCGACCCGGGCGCGACCGCGGTGCAGCGGTCGGCGCCGGTGGTGCGCTGGCCGGCGCCCGCCACGGCGGAGGTGGCCGTGCCGGTCGGGGCGACCCGCCGGCAGGCCGGCACCCTCCCGGTCCGGGTGGGGCAGCCGGTCCACCCGACCCCGGCCAGGGCCGGTGAACCGGCGACCGGTCCGGACCGGGTCCGGATCCAGGTGCTCGACCGGTCGACCGCCGAGCGGGTCGGCGTGGCCGGCCTGCTGGTCACCGTCGGGGCGGCGCGCGCCGGCCGGGTGTCGGTCGAGGTCGACTACTCCTCGTTCCGGGCCGCCTACGGCGGGGACTGGGCGTCCCGGCTTCACCTGGTCCAGTTGCCGGAATGCGCGCTGACCAGTCCGCAACGCCCGGAGTGCCGGACCGGGAAGGCGCTGCCGACCCGGAACGCGGTTCGGGCCGGGAAACTCACCGCCGACATCTCCCTCGGCGCGACGGCGACCCTGCTGGCGGCCACCGCGGCACCGGCCGGTAGCGCCGGCAGCTACTCGGCGACCTTGCTGGCCGCCTCGGCATCCTGGGAGGCCGGCGGATCGTCCGGCGACTTCAGCTGGACGTACCCGATGGACGGGCCGCCGTCGTTCGGCGGCCCGGAGCCCGACCTGAACATCTCCTACTCCTCTGGCAGCGTGGACGGCCGGACCGCCGGCACCAACAACCAGGCGTCCTGGGTGGGCGAGGGCTGGGACCTCAACGAGGGCTTCATCGAGCGGCGGTACAAGTCGTGCTCGGACGACGTGACGACCACTCCGAAGCCGTACGACCTGTGCTGGGAGACCGACAACGCGTTCCTCACCCTGAGCGGCCGCACCATCGAACTGGTCAAGGACGACACCACCGGCGCCTGGCGGCTGCGCAACGACGACGGCTCCCGGGTGGAGCGGTTGACCGGTGCCACGAACGGCGACAACGACGGTGAGTACTGGAAGGTCACCAGTCGCGACGGCACCCAGTACTTCTTCGGGATCAACCGGTTGCCCGGTTGGACCACCGGCAGGGAGGTGACGAACTCGGCGTGGACGGCCCCGGTGTTCGGCAACGACACCGGCGAGCCCTGCCACGCCTCGACCTTCGCGACGTCCTACTGCAACCAGGCCTGGCGGTGGAACCTCGACTACGTCGTCGACCCGAACGGCAACGCGATGTCGTACTTCTACACCACCGAGACGAACTACTACGGTCGCAACCTGACCGCGTCGGCCGGCACCGCGTACCACCGGGGCGGCTACCTGACCCGGGTCGACTACGGCCAGCGCTCCGACACCCTGTATTCGGTGCCGGCGCCGATGCGGGTCGACTTCGGCGTCGAGGAGCGGTGCGCGGCGGGTGCGACCTGCGGCACCGGTCCGATCACCAAGGACACCGCGAAGAACTGGCCCGACGTCCCGTACGACCTGGCCTGCGCGGCCGGCGCGACCTGCACCAACCTGTTCGCCCCGACGTTCTGGACGCGGAAGCGGCTGGCCAGCGTCACCACCCGGGTGTGGGTCTCCGGGACCACCTACCGCGACGTCGACACCTGGACCCTGGGCTACCAGTTCCGCGACCCCGGCGACGGCACCTCGCCGGCGCTGTGGCTGGCCTCCATCACCGACACCGGCAAGGTCGGCGGCAGCACGGCACTGCCGGCCGTCACCTTCGAGGGCACCCAGCTGGAGAACCGGGTGGATGCGCAGGAGGGCATCCCGCCGATGTACAAGTGGCGGCTCACCGACGTGTACGACGAGTCGGGCGGGCACGTGCGGGTCAACTACTCGGCCAAGGAGTGCACCCGGGCGGCGCCGCCGACCCCCGACTCGAACACCAGCCGCTGCTTCCCCCAGTACTGGACACCGGAGGGCGCCACGACGCCCCAGCTGGACTGGTTCCACAAGTACGTCCCGATCCAGGTCCTCTCCGACGACCAGTCCGGCGTCGCCGGGATCGAGGAGACCGACTACGAGTACCTCGGCGGCGGGGCCTGGCACCACGACGACAACGAGCTCACCCCGGCCAAGTACCGCACCTGGAGCGAATGGCGCGGGTACGGCCGGGTCCGGGTCACCCACGGCGCAGCGGGCGAGGTGCGCTCCCAGCGCGAGACGCTCTACCTGCGGGGCATGGACGGCGACACGCTGACCAGCGGCACCCGCAGCGTCTCGGTGACCGACTCCGAGGGGGTCGCGGTGACCGACCACCCGGCGCTGGCCGGGTTCGTCCGGGAATCGATCACCTACAACGGGGTCGGCGGCAGCGAACTGGACGGCGAGATCGACGATCCGTGGATCTCGGCGGCCACCGCCACCCACGGGTCCACCAGGGCGTACCTGACCGGGGTGGCCAAGAAGCGGAACCGGATCGCGTTGACCTCCGGCTACCGGCGCACCGAGACCCGGACCAGCTTCGACTCGTACGGCCTGCCGACCCAGGTCAACGACCTGGGCGACACCTCGACGAGCGACGACGACGAGTGCAACCGGACCACCTACGCCCGCAACACCGGGGCCTGGATGGTCGACTACGAGGTACGCGTCGAGCGGGTCTCGGTGAACTGCTCGGTGAGCCCGTCCCGCCCGGCGGACGTGCTCTCCGACGTCCGGACCTTCTATGACGGCTCCACCACCTTCGGCACCGCGCCGACCAGGGGCGACGAGACGCTGACCCAGGAACTCGTCGACTACTCGGGCGGCACCCCGACCTACGCGCAGGTGACCCGGGTCAGTTACGACAGCTACGGGCGGCCGCTGACCTCGTACGACGCGTTGAACCGGAAGACCAGCACGGCGTACACCCCGGCCAGCGGGGGGCCGACCACCGCGGTCGCCGTCACCAACGCGCTCGGACACACGACGACCACCACGTTGGAGCCGGCCTGGGGTGCGCAGGTCGCCACGGTCGACGCCAACGGTCGCCGTACCGACCTGACCTACGACCCGCTCGGCCGGCTCACCGCGGTCTGGCTGAGCGACCAGTCCAAGTCCGCCGGTGAGCCGGCGAACCTGACGTTCTCCTACCTGGTGCAGACCTCGGGACCGAACGTCGTGACCACGCAGAGCCTGCGCGACGACGGTGGCTACGACCCGGCGTACGCCTTCTACGACGGCCGGCTGCGGCCGCGGCAGACCCAGGAGCCGGCCTCCGGCGGTGGCCGGGTGGTCACCGACACCTTCTACGACTCGCGTGGCCAGACGGTGAAGACCAACGCGCCGTACTGGAACAGCGGGGCGGCCGGCACCGCCCTGCTGACCGTCGCCGACAACGCCGTGCCGTCGCAGACCCGCTTCGTGCAGGACGGTGACGAGCGGGAGACCAACCAGATCCTGCTCTCCTACGGCGTCGAGAAGTGGCGTACCACCACCAGCTACGGCGGCGACCGGACCACCGTGGACCCGCCGGCCGGCGACACCCCGACGACCACGATCACCGACGCCCACGGGCAGACCACCGAGCTTCGCCAGTACGTCTCGGACTCGCCCACCGGCAGCTACGACGCCACCACCTACACCTACACCCGCTCGGGTGACCTGGCGACGGTCACCGACCCGGCGGGCAACGTCTGGCGGTACACCTACGACCTGCGCGGGCGCAAGGTGCGCGACGACGACCCGGACAAGGGCACCACCACCTACACCTACGACAACGCCGACCAGCTGCTCACCGAGACCGACGCCCGCGGCACCACGCTGGCGTACAGCTACGACGACCTGGGCCGGCGGACCGGCCTCTACGAGGGGTCGACCGCCGGACCGAAGCGGGCCGCCTGGACGTACGACACGCTGGCCAGCGGGGCGGTGGTGAAGGGACAGCCGGCGACGTCGACGCGGTACGTGAACGGCAACGCCTACACTACCGCGGTCAACGGCTACGACCTGCGCTACCGATCGCTCGGCAGCACGGTCACCATCCCGGCCAGCGAGGGCAACCTGGCCGGCAGCTACCGGGTGAACACCGGCTACACGGCCACCGGGCTGCCGCTGTCCGTCTCCTACCCGGCTGCCGGGGGTCTGGCCGCGGAAACCCTGCGGTACGGCTACGACGGTGACGGCCGGTTGCAGACCGCCCAGACCGGGTTGGCGACCATGCTGACGGCGGCCAGCTACACCCCGTACGACGAGCCGGCGCAGTACACGCTGCAGGCGGTCGCCGGGAAGCAGGTCGCACAGACCTTTTTTTACGACGACGCGACCCGCCGGTTGACCCGTTCGCTGGTCGACCGCACGGTCTCCCCGACGCACCTGGCGGACGTCAACTACAGCTACGACCCCGCCGGCAACGTCACCCGGATCGCCGACACGCCGCTCGGCGGGACGGCGGACACCCAGTGCTTCAGCTACGACCACCTGCGTCGGCTGAGCCGGGCCTGGACGGCGACGGACGACTGCGCCGCCGCCCCGAGCCCGTCTGTGCTGGGCGGCCCGGCCCCGTACTGGCAGTCCTGGACGTACGACAGGACGGGCAACCGGCTCACGGAAACCAACTACGACACCACCACCGGCACCGGGGTGACCAGCGCCTCGACGTACCCCACGGCCGGCTCGCCGCATCCGCACGCCCTGTCCACGGTGGCCACCGCGGGACAGACCAACTCGTTCAGCTACGACAGCACCGGCAACACCGTCGGCCGGAATGTGGCCGGCTCGGCGCAGACCCTGACCTGGGACCCCGAGGGTCTGCTGGCCTCGGTGACCGAGGGCGGCAGGACCACCGACTACCTGTACGACGCGGACGGCAACCGGCTGATCCGCCGGGACGCGGACGCGGTCACCGTCTACCTCGGCGGCACCGAGCTGAAGTTGACGAAGGCGACCGGGGCGGTGTCCGCCACCCGCTACTACCCGCTCGGCTCGGTCACCGCGGTGCGGACCGCCGCCGGCCTCACCTTCGAGGCCGCTGATCGGCACGGCACCGCACAACTGTCCGTCGACGCTGACGACCTCGCTGTCGCCCAGCGCCGTTACCTGCCCTTCGGCAAGCTGCGTGGGCCCACCCCGAACTGGCCGACCGAGAAGGGCTTCGTCGGCGGCACCGTCGACTCGACCGGACTGACCCAGCTCGGCGTCCGGGAGTACGACCCGGTGACCGGACGGTTCATCTCGGTCGATCCGCTGATCAACCACAACGATCCGCAGCAGATGAACGGGTACGCCTACGCCAACAACACCCCGATGACCGAGAGCGACCCGGACGGTCGCTGGTCGTACGACTCGGGCAGCGGCCACTACTGCGACGCCTGTGGCGGCTACGACACCCCGAACGCCCACAAGAGCAAGCCGAAGTCGACGAAGAAGAAGTCGACGAAGAAGAAGTCGTCGAGCTCGGGCGGCTCACACTTCTGCGACGGCTGCGAGTACGGCGGCAGCGGCGACCACCACTACCACCCGAAGCGCAAGAAGATCTCGCCCGCCGATCTGCACATGTACGACCAGCAGAAGGCGGCCGAGGCACGGCGGCTGGCCCGTGAGTACGCGGCCAAGAAGGCCCGGGAGGAGGCCGCGAAACGGGCCCGGCTGGCCGCGCTGAAGGCCAAGAAGGACCAGTGGATGCACTGCATGGCCCGGTACGCCGGCTACACCAGCATCTGCGGCAAGGATCCGATCCCCCGGAATGGCGGCCTCTACGACCATCTCTACAAGCACGTGGGCATCAGTTGGACGCTCTGCGTGGGAGCGTGCGGGAAGATCAAGTTCCAGAACGGCAAGGTCAGCGTGACCGGGTCGTTCAACAGCAATCCGGCCACGCCCGGTGTTGGCTCGCTGTTCCCGACCATCTCCTACTCCCACCGGTCCCACGGACGCCACGACACCAGCGTCTCGGGAAGCGTCGGTCGATGGGGTGGCGGTTACGGCATCGACGAGAAGACCGGCAAGATAGATTTTGACGACTGGGACGTCTCCGTCGGCACCAACCCCGCGGGTGGTTGGATCGGCACCAACAACACGGGCATTGCGGCAGGTGGAATGAGCACGAGCTACACCATCTGGAGCAAGTGTCTGCGAGGCTCCTGCCAGTAGCAGCGACCGAACCGGCTGGCCGTCGTGGCGATCCCCACGGCGGCCAGCCGCGTTATCGCGATGGTGGTTTCGAGGGCTTCCACCCGGTCAGCCCGGGGGCACCCTGGCTGACCGCGCGCCGTCCGTTCACCGCCGGTGGTCGTTCAGCGGCGACCGCTCTCCTGGCTGGCGGGGATGAGCCGCTCCGGCGCCGGCGGCAGGTCGCGGCGCCCGGCGTCCAGGTCGGTGAGGTCGCCGGCGGCGTTGATGAGGCCGATGTGCGAGAACGCCTGAGGAAAGTTGCCCAGGGCTTCGCCGCTGTACGGGTCGATCTGCTCGGCGAACAGGCCCAGGTCGTTGACCCGGGCGGCGAGCCGCTCGAACAGCTGCCTGGCCCGGTCCCGCTCGCCGGCCAGCGCGAGGCAGCTGACCAGCCAGAAGGAGCAGATCACGAAGCCGGCGGGGTCGCCCTCCCAGCGGCGCAGCAGGCCGTCGTGCGACAACCTCTCCTCGATCATCCGGATGGTGGAACGCATTCTCGGGTCGTCGGCGGGAAGGAAGCCGACCAACGGCATCAGCAGCACCGACGCATCCAGCTCATCGGTGTCGAAGGCCGCGGTGAAGGCCATCAGCCGGTCGCTCCAGCCCCGGGTCAGCACGGCCCGTCGCACCTCGTCCCGTGCCGCTGCCCACCTGGCGATGTCCGCCTCGGAACCCAGGCGGGACCCGAAGCGTACGGCTCGGTCCAGCGCCGTCCAGCACTGCACCTTCGACGACACGTAGTGGCGTTCGGCGTCGCGTGCCTCCCACATCCCGGCGTCCGGCAGGTGCCAGTCCCGCGCGGCCCGCTCGGTCATCGCGGTCAGCAGTTGGTGGATGTCCGGCGGCATCGGGTCGAGGTACTCCCGCATCAGCCAGGCGGCGCTGAGCGGCTCACCGTGCACGTCGTTCTGCCGCTGTCGCCAGGCGTCGTTGCCGACCAGTACCGGGCGGCTGCCGGCGTAGCCGGCCAGGTGGTCGAGGTGGTGTTCGGTGAGGTCCCGTTCCCCCTCCACCCCGTACATGATCGGCACGATGCCCTCGTTCATGCCCATCGACCGGGTCAACCACCCGACGTGCAGGTTGAGCTCGTCGGTGCAGGCCACCCGCCAGAGCGCCTCCAGGGTGAAGCTGAAGTCGCGCACCCAGGCGTAGCGGTAGTCGTAGTTGCGTTCGCCGCCCAACTCCTCGGGCAGGGACATCGTCGGGGCGGCCACCACCGCGCCACTGGGCCGGTAGGTCATGCCCTGCACCACCAGCGCGCTGCGTCGCACCTGCTCCGGGTAGTGGCCACGGTAGTCGTGCAGGCCCATCCAGGAGCGCCAGCCCGCGACGGCGTTGTCGATCACCTGTTCGGCATCGAGCACCGCCGGCGGGCCGGCGTCGTAAGCCGGCGCGTACCCGAGGGTGAAGCCGTGCGTCTCGCCGGCTCGTACGGTGAACGACCCGAACGCCTCCCCGACCTCGCACACCAGCGGTACGGTCGCGCGCAGATCCAGCCGGGCCGACGCGGCACTGGCGACCAACGCGTCGTCCTGCCGCACCAGCTGGGGGACCATCCGGCCGTACTCGAGCCGGGGCCGGTAGTGCAACCGCAGCGGGACCTCCCCGGAGAGCCCTCGCACGACCCGGGCCAGCACCCGCGGCGAGTGCAGACCGACCTCATGGCCCCGCGCCCCCGGTTGCAGGGCCAGCGCGTCGGTCACCGCCACGCTACCGGTCGCGGTGGTGAAGACGGTACGAAGCACGAGCGTATCGGTCAGGTAGGCCCGTTCCGTGCGGAACCTGCCCTCGGGGCGGATCACCCAGTGCCCGGCGTCGTCATCAAGCAGGCGGGCGAACACCGACGGGGCGTCGAACCGCGCGGGACACCACCAGTTCACCGATCCGGCGCGGTCCACCAGCACCGCGCTGCGGCCATCGGCCAGGAAGCCGTGCTCCGCGATCCGTCCGCACCCCATGGCAGGGACTACCCGAGCGGATCGGAGTGACACGGCCACCCCACGCCTCGAACCGCGGTCCACGCGCCCCCGCCGCCGTCGGCCCTGCCCCTCCTGTCGCCGTCCGGAGACCGGGTCTCGCGCCCGGCGTGTGGTCGCACGCTCCGCCGGCGCGCCGGCCGGTTACCGTTGCCGGCGTGCAGGCGGAGGCGGGCGAGACGATCGCTTTCTCGGTGCTCGGCTCGGTCAAGGTCGTCCGCGCCGGCGCCGAGTTGCGTCTGGGCGCCCGCCAGCAGCGCCTGGTGCTCGCGTTGCTGCTGGCCCGAGCCGGTTCACCGGTCTCCCTGGCGGAGCTGGTCGACCTGCTCTGGGACGAGGATCCGCCGGCCAGCGCCGCGAACGTCGTGCACCGGCACGTCGGGGTACTCCGGCGGCTGCTCGAGCCCGGCCTGCCCACCCGGGCGGCGGGCCGGCACATCCTTCGGGAGCTCTCGGGCTACCGGCTACGCGCCGACGAGGAGTCCCTCGACCTGCTGCGGTTCCGGTCGCTGAGCCGGCTGGCGGGCCGGAGCCTGCAGGACGGCGATCCGGAGTCGGCGCTGCGGCATCACCTCGACGGACTGCGGCTGTGGCGCGGCCGGTGCGCCGCGGGCCTGGAACCGGCCTCCCGCCTGCATCCCGCGTTCCTCGCCGTCGAGGCCGAACGCGCCCGGGCCGTGCGCGAGGCCGCCGACGCCGCCGAACGCTGCGGCCGGCTGAGCGCCGTGCTGGCGCCGTTGCGGCAGGCCGCCGAGCAGCACCCGCTCGACGAGTCGCTGCAGAGCCGGCTGCTGCTGGCGCTGGCCGCCGACGGCCGCCAGGCGGAAGCCGTCGAGGTGTACCGGGTGGTGCGCCGCCGGCTCGCCGAGGACCTGGGCATCGATCCGGGGGAGGAGCTGCGGGAGGCGTACGACCGGCTGCTGCACCAGCGCACCCAGCCGGCGCGTACCGAGTCGCCGTCGCCGCTGCCCCGGCCCGCGCAGCTGCCGCCGGACCTGCCCTTCTTCAGCGGCCGGGACGACCTCATCGCCGAGGCCCGCGCGGCGGTCGCGCGCCCGGGCGGGCCGGCGGTGCTCGCGATCGACGGCATGCCGGGGATCGGCAAGACCGCCCTCGCCGTCCACCTCGCCCACGGGTTCGCGGCCGGCTACCCGGACGGGCAGCTGTACGTCGACCTGCGCGGCTACGACGGGCGGGAGCCGGCGATGAGCCCGGCCGAGGCGCTGCGCGGCTTCCTGGGCTCGCTCGGGGTGCCCCAGGAGAGCATCCCCGCCGAGCTGCACGCCCAGTCGGGGATGTACCGCAGCATCCTCGCCGGCCGGCGCCTGCTGATCGTGCTCGACAACTGCCGGGACGCCGAGCAGGTCCGGCACCTGCTGCCGGGCAGCCCCGGCTGTCTGGTGATCGTCACCAGCCGCAGCCGGCTCAGCACCCTGCTGACCACGGCCGGCGCCCAGCCGTTGCCCGTCGGCCTGCCGAGCGTCGACGAGGCCCGCGCGGCGCTCCTGGGACCGCTCGGCGCCGGCCGCGTCGCGGCGGACCCGGCCGCGATCGACGCCATCATCGCCAGCTGCGGGCGGCTGCCGCTCGCGCTGGCCGTGGTGGCCGCCCGCGCGGCGAGCCTGCCGCTGAAGCCACCGGCGCAGATCGCCGCCGAGCTGGCCCAGGCGCCTGGGAGCCTGGACGGCTTCGACGACGACGACCCGCAGACCGGCGTGCGTGCCGTCTTCTCCTGGTCCTACCGGGCACTCTCCGCCCCGGCCGCGCGGCTCTTCCGGCTGCTGCCCGTCCATCCCGGCCCCGACATCTCGATCGCCGGGGCGGCGGGCCTGGCGGGCGTCCCGTTGCGGAGCGGGCGGGCGCTGCTCGGCGAGCTGAGCCGCGCCCACCTGGTCAGCGAGGACCTGCCCGGCCGCTACCGCACCCACGACCTGCTGCTGGCCTATGCCACCGAGCTCGGCGAGGAGAGCGACAGCCCGGCCGAGCGCGTCGCCGCGGAGCTGCGCTGCCTGCAGTTCTACCGGGCCACCGCCTACCAGGCGCACCGGCGGTTGCTGGCCTCCGAGGACCACCCGATGATCGAGCCCGGACCGGGCGAGACCCCCCTGCGCTTCGCCGGCCACGGCGACGCCATGCGCTGGTTCACCGCCGAGCGGCAGGTCCTGATCGCGCTGGTCGGCCGGGCCGCCCGGCAGGGCCGGCACACCGAGGCCTGGCAGCTCGCCCTGGGCATGCAGCACTTCTTCGAACGCAGCGGCCGGTGGGTCGACTGGACGACGACCGGCGAGGTGGCCCTCGAGGCCGCCCGGGCGGGCGGCGACCTGGTGGGGCAGGCCCGGATGCACCGCAGCCTGGCCGGGGCGGCCTACTTCCGGCACGAGCACGAGATCGCGGTCGGGCATCTCGACCAGGCGCTCGCGTTGCTCGCCCGGCTCGGCCTGCACGGCGAGATGACCCGGGCCGGGATCAACCGGGCGATGATCCTGGCCGCCCAGGGGCGACACGAGGAGGTCGTCCGCGCGTTGTCCGCGGCGCTGGGGCCATGGGCGGCCGGAGACGACAAGCTGCTCGCGGACACCCTGGTGATCATGGCGGCGAGCAACGCGGAACTGGGCCGGGAGGAAGAGGCCGTGCGCTGCGCCGAGCAGGCGATGGCGCTGTCGCGCGGAGCACGGTACAGGCTGGGCATCGCCGAGGCGTGGGAGGTGCTCGGCCAGGTGCATTCCGCCCGCCGGGAACTCGGCAAGGCGGTCGACTGCTGGCGCGAGGCGGCCGTCGCCTACCAGGAGGCCTCGGCGTCGGCGCAGGCGGCGGAGGTCCTGGCGCTGCTCGGCGACGCCCTCGCCGCTGCCGGCGACCAGGACGCCGCGGTGCGGGCGTGGCAGGAGGGGCTGGCCCTGATCCCGTACGCGCAGACCCGGACCGGCCGGCGGCTGGCCGGCCTGCTCGCGGCGGTCACGTCGCGTCGGTGACCGGTCGCGATCGGCCACGGCACTCGATTCGCACTTTCGCGTCAGTCCATTCGCATCGATCGTCCCTAGGCTCGTGCCTCATTCACCGTTGCTCCTGCCTATGGGGGAGATGCCGTGCTGCGGGCACCCGACGGATCACCGGCCGGCCGGGCCGAGCGCATGACGGCGCTGCATGCGGACCACGCTCGTGCCGTGCTGCGTCTCCTGCACCTACTGACACGCGACCAGCGGCAGACCGCCGAGGATCTGCTCCAGGAGACGATGCTGCGGGCCTGGCGGCATCTCGACTCGGTGCCGGCCGAGCCCGATGCCGCCCGCCGGTGGCTCTTCACCGTCGCCCGGCGGCTCGTCATCGACGGCGTCCGGCTGCGGCGCGGCCGCCCCGAGGTCCCTCTCGTCGACATGACCTGGATTCCCGCTGGTGACGACACCACCGGCAGCGCCCTGGCGTCGCACGCCATCCGGCACGCGCTCGGCCGGCTGAGCCCGGCGCAGCGCAGCCTGCTCTCCGACGTCTACCTGGTCGGGCGGTCACCGGAAGAGGTCGCGGGCCGGCTGGGCGTGCCGATCGGCACGGTGAAGTCCCGGACCCACCATGCGCTGCGTGCCCTGCGCACCGGCATCGAGGCAGCCTGAGCAGGGACGACGCCTTCGCCGTCCGGCGATCCGGCCGCTGAGTCGAGCTCACCGCCGCGCCGGGCGCCCGTCCCGCGGCCCGGGCGCTGTTGATGCCAGCTCGGACTATGCGCGATGAACGCTGCAACGACGTGGTGACCAGTGAGCGTCACGCTTGGCTTCCAGTGTCATCGGCGTGGATGTCGAGGAGGGCGAGGAAGGCGTTGGCCGCGGGCGTCCGGTCGAGCCGGCTCCAGATGACGTATTCGACGCGGGCTGGCGCGTCGGTGACCTCGATGGTGGTCACGCCGGTGAGTTGCGGCGTGTAGGCGGATGGGAGCATGGCCACGGCGAGGCCGTGTGCGACCAGCTGGGACATGAGGTAGGCGGTGGTCACCTCGAAGGCGACATCGCGGGTGAGGCCGGCGGCTGCGAAGGCTTGATCGGACTGGGCCCGCCCGGCGGTCTTGGCCGGCAGGTCCACGAATACCTCGGAGGAGAGTCGGCGCAGGCTGACGGTTGACTCCGCGGCGAGGGGATGGTCCGGGGCCACCACGGCGACGAGCCGGTCGCGGGCGAGTTCGCGGGCGTTGACGCCCTCGGGGCGTGCGGTGGTGGGCAGTCCGAGGAAGGCCACCTCGATGGCGGCCTGCTTGACCTGCTCGACGAGGTCCTCGCTGGCGCCCACGCGGAGGGTGATGCGTACGGACGGGTACCGGTGGCGGAAGTCCCGCAGGACGCCGGGCAGGTCGACCGCGGCGACGGTCGGGATCAGGCCGACCGCGAGCCGTCCGCGCACCTCACCGACGGCCGTGGCGACCTCGGCGGCGGCGCGCTCCGCGGCGTCCAGGCACTGACGGGCGGCGGGCAGGAACGCGGCGCCGGCCGGGGTCAGTCGGACGCGACGGCTGGTGCGGTCGAAGAGCTTCGCACCCAGTTCCCGTTCCAGGCGCGCGATCTGGTGGCTGAGCGCGGATTGCACCACGAGGCACCGTTCGGCGGCCCGGGTGAAGCTGTTCGTCTCGGCCACCGCGACGACGTAGCGCATCTGCTGGAGCTCCATAGGTCAATCGTGTTTCACGATTGATGAGGTGACAAGCATGTGTTGGACTCATTGATCGCTTCCTGGTGAGACTGAGCAAGACCGGTAGGGCACGGCCGAGGCCTGGCAGGAACCCCGCGTCAAGCTGCCATTCGCGCGATGTCGCCGTCGATGACCGCGAGCAGCCGCGGGCAACACATCTCACCCGAGAGGACGACACACCATGAGCATCACTGCACCCAGGCGGACGGCGGAGACCATCGTTGACGTCTGGGTCGACCCCCGCTGCCCCTGGGCGTGGATCGCCTCCCGTTGGCTGTTCGAGGTCGAACGGGTCCGATCCGTCGAGACGTGCTTTCACGTGATGAGCCTGGCGGTGCTCAACGAGGGCCGGGAGGTGCCGGAGAAGTACCGCACGGCGATGGTCGAAGGCTGGGGACCGGTGCGGGTCTGCATCGCCGCCGAGCAGCAGCACGGCCCCGAGGCCCTGCGCGGGCTTTACATCGCGATGGCCACCAGGATTCACCACTGCAAGGGCGGCCTGGGCCGGGACATGATCCTCGCCTCGCTCGCCGACGTTGGCCTGCCGGCGGAACTCGCCGACGCGGCGGACACGACCGACTTCGACAAGGCGCTGCGGGAAAGTCATCACGCCGGCATGAACCCGGTCGGCTCCGAGGTCGGTACCCCTGTCATCCACGTGCCCGGGCCCAGCGGCGAACTCATCGCGTTCTTCGGTCCGGTGATGTCTCCGGCACCGCGCGGCGAGGCCGCCGGCCGGCTCTGGGACGGCGTCCTCGCCCTGGCCGGCACCGACGGCTTCTTCGAACTCAAGCGGACCCGCGACCGCGATGCCCTTTTCGACTGACGCAGATCAACGTCAGCCCTCTCGGGTGCCTGACCTCGGCGCCGGAAATCTCGGACAGGAAAGGCGGCGCGGCATGAGAAGCGGCCATCAACTCCTCACCGCTGGTGTCACGGCGCTGGCGCCGGCGATCTGGGGAAGCACGTACCTGGTGACCACCGAATGGTTGCCACCCGACCGGCCACTGTTGGCCACCACCGTTCGGGCGCTTCCCGGGGGCCTGATTCTGTTGGCCCTCACTCGTCTGCTGCCGACCGGGACGTGGTGGTGGCGGTCGTTGGTGCTCGGCACCCTCAACATCGGCGCGTTCAACGTCCTGCTGTTCGTCGCGGCGTACCGCCTGCCCGGCAGCGTCGCCGCGATGATCATGGCGGTCCAGCCGATGATCGTCCTGATCCTGGCGGCGCTGCTGATCGGCGACAAGATCCGGGGCGTACACGTGGTGGCCGGCCTGCTGGGCGCGGTCGGTGTCGCGCTGCTGGTGTCCCTGGGGACGATGGCCGTGAACACCGTCGGCGTGGTCGCGGCGCTCGCCGCGGCGGCCTGCATGGCCGTTGGCATCACGCTGACCAAACAGTGGGGACGCCCGGACGGGGTCGGACTGCTGTCTTTCACCGGATGGCAGCTGATCGCCGGCGGGCTGGTGTCCCTGCCGTTCACGCTGATCCTCGAAGGGCTACCGGCCACCCTCAGCGGGTCCAACATCATCGGATTCGCCTATCTCACGTCCCTCGGCGCCGTCCTCAGCTACGCGCTGTGGTTCCGCGGCATCGGGAGCTTGCCCGCACTGGCG
Organism: Micromonospora sp. NPDC048930; assembly: GCF_043197935.1. Classification (NCBI taxonomy): domain Bacteria; kingdom Bacillati; phylum Actinomycetota; class Actinomycetes; order Micromonosporales; family Micromonosporaceae; genus Micromonospora; species Micromonospora sp. NPDC048930. The sequence continues at coordinate 1,066,112 of NZ_JBICUB010000001.1, read as the reverse complement.
GTCTCCTTCCTCGCCCTCGGCAGCCCGATCGTCGCGACCCTCCTCGGATACCTGTTCCTGCGCCAGACGCTCTCCATCGTCCAGATGGTCGGCGTCTTCGCGATCATCGTCGCCGTACTGCTCGCGCAGCCACGGCCGCCGAAGCCACCGCGGCGTCCCGACGAATCCCCGGACAGCGACGACGCCGCGGTGGCGGGACCGACATCGCCCGCGGCGATCAGCCGGAGCGGCCGATGACACCCGCGCCATCACCAACCGCAGGTCTCCACGAAAAGAAGGCAAGAATGGTCACCACAGATACGCACCCCTACTCGACCCTCAAGTCATGGCTGGGTGTCGCGGTCATCACCGCCAGCCTGTTCACGTTCGTCACCACCGAGCTGATGCCCGTCGGCCTGCTCACCCCGGTGAGCGCCACCCTGCACGTGTCCGCCGGCGTCGCCGGGCTGATGGTCACCCTGTACGGCATCTCCGCCGGGCTCGGCGTGCCGTTCATCGTCGCCTGGACCAGGCGAGTCAACCGGCGCATCCTGCTGTCCGTCCTGCTGGCGGTCCTGGCCCTGGGAAATCTGCTCACCGCCGTCTCGCCGAACTTCGCGCTGGTCCTCACGACCCGGCTCGTCATGGGGTTCGCCAACGGTGTCTTCTGGGCCATCGGCGTGAGCATGGCGATGCGCCTCGTCCCGGGACGCCTCGCCGCCCGGGCATCAGCGGTCGCGCTGTCCGGCATCTCGATCGCCACAGTGGTCGGCATTCCGCTCGGTACCCTCCTGGAAAGCGTCACCAGCTGGCGCGCCACGTTCCTCATCTGGGCCGGCCTCAGCGCACTGGTGTTCCTCGCGGTCACCGTGGTCGTTCCGTCGATGCCGTCGGAGAACGCCGTCCCGGTCCGGGAGGTCTTCCGGCTTCCGCTCCAGTACGCACAGCTGCGTCTGGTGATGGTGGCCGTGACGCTGTACGTGCTCGGCCACTTCGGTGCGTACACGTTCATCCGGCCGTTCGCGGAGGAGCATGCCTCGGCTCCCGCGGCCTTCATCAGTGCGTTGCTCGTGACGTACGGTGTCGGCGGTGCAGCCGGCAACTTCATCGCCGGCTACACGGTGACCAGGAATCCCCGGCTCAGCTTTATCATCGCCTGCGCCGGGCTCGTCACGGCGATGCTGTTGCTGCTCACCATCGGGCACACACGACCCGGGCTGATTCTCGCCATCGTCCTGTGGGGAGTGTCCTTCGGCGCCGCGAATCTGTGCCAGATCACCCTGATGCTCGGCGCGGCACCCGACAAGTTCGAGGCGGCCATGTCCATCAACACCCTGGGGTACAACACCTCCATCGCGCTCGGCGCGCTGTTCGGCGGATGGTTCACCGACAGGCTCGGGGTGGACAGCGCTGTCTGGTTCGGTGTGGCGCTCGCCGGCGCCGCGGTGCTCGTCACCGCCGCCTCGCGCCCGAAGGCCACCGCGGTGGTCACCGAGGAGGAGTTGGCCACCAGCGGGTGACACGTTGACCGGGTTGGGTGCGTGCCGCGCGGCGGATCCGCGACCGGTGGCTCTGGCACCGATGACCCGGACGCGGCGCCGGCGGGCGCCGCGTCCGGGGCCCACCGTCAGTACTGGTAGGCGCGGATGATGGTCTGCTTGACCGTGTTGCCGCTGGTGTCCGTCGCGGCGGCCCGCAGCGAGACGAAGCCGGTGCCGGCCGGGTTCCGCACCCAGGCGACCGCCTTCTCGCCGGACCGCTGCACGGTCAGCTGCCGCCAGGTCTTGCCGTCGTCGAAGGACGCCTCGACGGTCAAGCTCGTGGTCTGGCCCGGCTCCGCCCCGACCTGACGGTCGAGCGAGACCGGGATCGCGAACAGCTGGTTGGCCGGCGCCCGGTTGTTGATGTTGAGTTCCGGGGTGTACCGGATCGCCGTCATCGGCAGCTTCACCAGGTCGCCGTCGCTCACGTGCCCGGACTTGAAGGTCCACTCCGCGTCGACCACCGTCGACAGCGTGAAGGCCGGGTCGCTGCGGAAGGTCGCGGTCAGCCGGTAGTCACCCTCCTCCGCAGGCACCTGCCACGACCAGGGCGCCTGGTTCGCGTCGCCGACCTTGACCCCGTTGCGGTAGAGGTTCACCTGCACGCTGCCGCCGCGGGTGAACCGGAAGCCCATGTGCCCGGTGCCGTCGCCGTGCAGCGGCCCCGGGCCGCCCATCGTGTCGCCCCAGTAGCGGGTGGCGAACTGCTGGCCGAAGTTCGGCTCCGGGAAGACTGGCCCGGCCACCGCGTTGGCCCACTTCACCGTGTACGTGCTCCCGGGCTGGAAGCTGGTCCACGCCGACTGGTAGTAGGTGTACCTCAGCTGGGCTGAGGTCGATTGCCACACCGCCTGCTTGTCCTGGTTGTAGTACTCGGTGATGGTGCTCGGCACGTCATAGGTGAAGCTCGGCGGGATGTTGCGCTCGTCGCGGTAGACCGGCGAGTTGCCGGGCGCGTGCGCGACCGCGGACCGCGCAACCGGCACACCGGCCACGTCCGCGCTGACCTGGGAGCGAACCGTGGCGAAATCGCCCGCGCGCAGATTGCGGGTCAGCCCGGTCATCATCTCCTCCGGCTCGTAGAGGTAGACCCGGTAGACGTACGGGCTGTTGTGCAGGCTGCCCTGGCGCACCTGACCCCACATCCCGTGGACGTAGGAGACGAAGCCCGGCGTCCTGCCGGCCCCGATCTGCGCGGTGCGCAGGTGGTCGAAGGGGATGCCCATCAGCACGCCGAACGGGTCGTTGCTGCCCCAGATCTGCGGCTGCTCGGTCCGGATCGTCCAGCCGAACTCCTGATGGACCGCGGTGGCCTTCGGGTTCGGCATCGACACCGCGATCGGCTTCGCCAAGCGGGCGTCCATGGTGAGCGCCTGGTCCGTGGTCAGGTCGAGGCTCGGGCGCATCAGCGACGTGATGTACGGGAGGAACGGGTCGCCGGTCACCAGGTAGGTCTGGACCAGGTAGCGGCCCGCGCGGACCCGGTACCTGGTGGTCGCGGGGTCGCCGAACACCACGATGGTCTGCCGGTCCAGGTCGGTCAGGACGGTTACCCAGCCCTGCTCGGGCGTGGGCGCTCCGCCGTCCGGCCCGACGAGCTTGAGGGTCAACTGGTGGCGGGCGACGTCGAGCGCGACCGGGGTCTGCACCTGCGCGCCGCCGCCGGTGGCGGTCACCTCGCCGCCGAAGTAGTGGTCGGGCAGGTCGGCGCCGGCCTGCACGTCGACGGTCACGGTGGCCGTGCCGCCGGCCGGGACCGTCACCGAGGAGGCGCTGAGGCTGAACAGGCCGGCCGGCGCCGGGGCGCCGTCGGTGTCCTTGGCGTCGAGGGAGACAGCCAGGGTGAGGTCGGCAGAGCCGCTGTTCGTGTACGTGATCGTGCGCTGCTGCGCGGTGGCGGTCCGCTCGAAGGCGACGCTGACCGGGCTGGCCGTGACGGTCTGCCGGGTCGCCCGGGCGACGTCGAGGAAGCCCGCCCCCTGCTCATAGACACCGATGGTCTCGCTCGGCTGCGCGGCGGCCATCAGCGTGGACTTGATCCGCTCCGGCGTCCAGTCCGGGTGCTGCTGGGTCAGGATCGCCGCCGCGCCGGCCACGTGCGGAGTCGCCATCGAGGTGCCGGAGAGGCTGGTGTACTGCGGGTTCGCGCCGTTCGGCCAGAGGTCAGAGGTGGAGCTGCGGGCGGCGAGGATGCCGACGCCGGGTGCGGTGACGTCCGGCTTGATGCCGGCGTCGCTCGCGCGCGGACCCCGGCTGGAGAATTCGGCCAGCTCGCCCGTCTTGGTCACGGCGCCCACGGTCAGCGCCTCCGCCACGTCGCCGGGCGAGTTCACCGTGGACTCGCCGGCCATGCCGTTGTTGCCCGCGGCAACGACGAAGAGCACGCCGTAGCGGTGGGTGAGGTCGGCCAGGGCCGCCTCGATCGGGTCGGTCTCCGGGCTGTCCGGGCCGCCGAGGCTCATGTTGGCGACCTTGACGCCCTGCTGCGCCGCCCAGGTCATGCCGGCCAGGATCGCCGACTCCGGGCAGCCCACTTCGGTGCAGACCTTGGCGCTGTAGAGCGTCGCGCCGGGCGCCATGCCCTGGTAACGGCCCTGCGACGCGGCCGCGCTGCCGGCGATGGTGGAGGCGACGTGGGTGCCGTGGCCGACCCGGTCAAGGGTGTTCGGGTCGGCGGTGAAGTTCTCCGCGGCGGCGACGCGGCCGGCCAGGTCGGGGTGGGTCTGGTCGACGCCGGTGTCGATGACGCCGACCTTCACCCCCGTTCCCGTCCAGCCGGCCTGCCAGGCCTGCGGCGCGCCGGTCAGCGGGACGCTGACGTCGAGGGTGGGGTGGCGCAGCCCGTCGAGCCAGATCTTGTCGAGCCCGGCCCGCAGTCGCCGCTCGGTGCCGCTCGCCGCGGACGTGATGGTATTCCAGAAGGACACCGCGTCCGCGCGGTTCTCCGCGACAGCGCTCGCTCCGGAGAGTTGCCGGGTGGTCCGGGCGCCCGCGAGGCCGGCGGGGGCGGCGCCGCTGTGCTGGACGATGAGCGGCAGGGTGGCCCGGGTGTCGTCGTAGCCGAAGCCGACCAGCGTCGAGATGTCGAAGAGCCGCTCGTCGAGCTTGCCCCGGTTGAGCAGGCCGACGGCGTCGGCGGGGATGACCCGCACGTCCTCGCCGGCGCTGTGGGTGATGAACGGGATCTTTTCCCGTCCCTTGCCCGGCACGACGTTGACGGCCGGGTGGCCGTCCACCGTGCTGACGTGGACGGTGTCGCCGGTGAGCAGAGTGACCGTCCGGGGCTTGGCCGCGACCGCGGGTGGGGTCGCCGGCTTCGCGGCCCGGGGCTGCGCCGACACCGGCGAACCGCCCGGAGCCACCACCGAGACGCCCAGCACCAGCAGTGCCAGCGCCGATAACTTGCGAACTGAACGCATCATTCTCCCTACGGACTCGCGAGAGGTCTCCGGGGTGTTCCGGACGCGACCACGGGGTGAAAGTTCAACCGGAGTGACCTGGATCACTACCCCGAACCGACGGCCCGCTCCGGACGCGTCGCGGACGGGCCGGCCGATCACCGCTCCGCCGATCCCCCCTCCATTCGGCGGCGGGCGGTTACGGGTGCCAGACTGCGAGGCCGGGGCGACCCGGAGCGGCCGGGAGCCGGAAGGGAACACATCGTGAGTGACCAGACCAAGCCCGAGCCGCAGGCGGCGACCCCGGCGATCGACCCTGCCGTACCACCGAGCGGCCCCGGCTGCGTGGAGTGCGAATCCTCCGGGGGGTGGTGGTTCCACCTGCGCCGTTGCGCGGCCTGTGGCCACGTCGGCTGCTGCGACTCCTCGCCGAGCCAGCACGCGACCGCCCACGCGGCCGCGACGGGCCACCCGGTCATCCAGAGCTTCGAACCCGGCGAGTCGTGGTTCTGGGACTACTCCACCGACCAGTTCTACGCCGACGGCCCGGAACTGGCCGAGCCGCACTCGCGCCCGCTCGACCAGCCCGCCCCCGGTCCCCGCGGCCGGGTACCGGAGGACTGGAAGACCCGGCTGCACTGAGGCGCCGGGCCCGCCCTTGTAGCTTTGTGTCCCCACGGCGGTGAAAGCGTTCACCGCCTCTCGATCGCATCACCCGGGGTGAGGTTGTGGTTCAGACAGCGGAAGACTCGGCGTCGCGAGTGGCCTTGGTCGAACGGAAGACGGACCCACACCCCGCGATCCTCACCGTCGACGACGATCCGGCCGTCTCCCGGGCGGTCGCCCGTGACCTCCGTCGCCGGTACGGCGACCGCTACCGCGTGGTGCGGGCCGACTCGGCCGAGACGGCGCTGGAGGCGCTCCGCGAGCTGAAGCTGCGCGGTGAGCAGGTGGCGGTGCTCATCGCCGACTACCGGATGCCCCAGATGAACGGCATCGAGTTCCTCGAGGCCGCCATGGATCTGTTTCCCACCGCCCGGCGGGTGCTGCTGACCGCGTACGCCGACACCGACGCCGCGATCAACGCGATCAACGTCGTCGACCTGGACCACTACCTGCTCAAGCCCTGGCACCCGCCGGAGGAGAAGCTCTACCCGGTGCTGGACTCGCTGCTGGAGGCCTGGTCGGCCAGCGCGGCGGCGCCCGCCAGCGACCTGCGGGTGGTCGGGCACCGCTGGTCGGCGCCGTCGTTCGCGGCACGCGACTTCCTGGCGCGCAACCTGGTGCCGTTCCGGTGGGTGCTCGCGGACGAGCCGGAGGGCGCGCAGTTGCTGGCGGCGGCGGGGGTGAGCGCGAACGACGTACCCCTGGTGGTCACGACCGACGGCAAGTCGCTGGTGCAGCCGTCGGAGGCCCATCTGGCCGCGCACGTCGGGCTGACCACCACGCCGGCTGCGGATTTCTACGACCTGGTGGTGGTGGGGGCCGGACCGGCCGGGCTCGGCGCGGCCGTCTACGGCGCCTCCGAGGGGCTGCGGACGGTGCTGGTCGAGCGGCGGGCGACCGGTGGCCAGGCCGGGCAGAGCAGCCGGATCGAGAACTACCTGGGCTTCCCGGACGGCGTGTCGGGGTCTCAGCTGACCGACCGGGCCCGCCGGCAGGCGCTGCGGTTCGGGGCGGAGCTGCTCAGCGCCCGCGAGGTGGTGGCGCTGGAGGATGCCGGGGCGGCGCGGGTGCTGCGGTTCCGGGACGGCAGCAGCATCGCGACGCACACGGTCGTGCTCGCCACCGGTGTCTCGTACCGGATGCTGCCGGCACCCGGGCTGGCGGAGCTGACCGGCCGCGGCTGCTTCTACGGCTCGGTGGCGAGCGAGGCGCCGAGCTGCTCCGGGGAGGACGTCTACATCGTGGGCGGGGCGAACTCGGCCGGCCAGGCCGCGGTGCACTTCTCCCGGTACGCCCGGCGGGTGCACCTGCTGATCCGCGGCGCCGACCTGACCCGGTCGATGTCCAGCTACCTGATCGAGCAGATCGCCCGGATCGACAACATCGAGATCCACCCGTGGACCGAGGTGGTCAGCGGCGCCGGCGGCGAACACCTGCAGGAGTTGACCCTGCGCGACACCCGTACCGGCGAGACCCGCCGGGTGGACACCTCGTGGCTGTTCGTGTTCATCGGCGCGGAGCCCTGCACCGACTGGCTCGACGGCGCGGTCGCCCGGGACCGGCGTGGCTTCGTCCTCACCGGTCCCGATCTGACCAGAGGGGGGCGCCGGCCGCCGGGTTGGCGCCTGCCGCGCGACCCGTACCACCTGGAGTCCAGCATGCCCGGGGTGTTCGCCGCCGGCGACGTGCGGGCCGAGTCGGTGAAGCGGGTCGCGTCCGCCGTCGGCGAGGGCGCCATGGCGGTGTCGCTCGTGCACCGGTACCTGGAGGCACAATGACCACGGAAACCGACCGGCTCACCCCGGACGAGCTGCGGACCCTGTTCCTCTTCGAGTCGCTCACGCCGGAGCAGTTGGCGCACCTGTCCGAGCACGGCCGGGTCGAACGGCGACCCGCCGGTGCGGCCGTGTACGTCGAGGGCGAGCCGGCGACCTGTTTCTACGTGCTGCTGCACGGCACCGTGGTGATGCGTCACCGGGTGCAGGGCGACGACGTCGAGGTCAGCCGGACCAGCCGGCGCGGCGTGTACGGCGGTGCGACGCAGGCGTACATCGGTGACCCGGCGGAGCAGCGGTACGGCAACAGCCTCTTCGCGGTGACCGACTGCGATGTGTTCGCCCTTCCCGCCGAGATCATCGCGGACGCGATGCGTACCTGGTTCCCGATGGCCACCCACCTGCTGGAGGGGCTCTTCGTCGGGATGCGCAACACGCAGACCGTCGTCGGCGAGCGGGAACGGCTGCTGGCCCTGGGCGCTCTCTCGGCCGGGCTGACCCACGAGCTCAACAACCCGGCGGCGGCCGCGGTCCGGGCCACCGCCGGGCTGCGCGGCCGGGTCGCGAAGATGCGGCACAAACTCGCCATGATCGCCGACGGCCGGCTCGACGGCAGGCGCCTGCACGAGCTCGTCTCGCTCCAGGAGGAGGCGGTGAAGCGGGCGGCCAGCGCGCCGCCGCTGACGCCGCTGGCCGCCAGCGACGCCGAGGACGATCTCGCCGACTGGCTGGACGAGCACGGCGTCCGGGGGGCCTGGGAACTGGCCCCGACGCTGGTCGCCGGGGGCATCGACGCCGGGTGGCTGAGCCAGGTCGACGCGGCGGTCGGCGCCGACGACCTGGAGTCGGCGATCCACTGGATCACCTACACCATCGACACCGAGCTGCTGATGGGCGAGATCGACGACGCGGTCTCCCGGATCTCCGGGCTGGTCGGCGCCGCGAAGCAGTACTCCCAACTGGATCGGGCGCCGTACCAGACCGTCGACGTCCACGACCTGCTCGACGCCACCCTGGTCATGCTCCAGGCCAAGATCCCCGCCGGGGTCCGGGTCGTCAAGGAGTACGACCAGGGCCTGCCTCCGGTCCCGGCGTACGCGGCCGAGCTGAACCAGGTCTGGACCAACCTCATCGACAACGCGCTCGGCGCGATGGGCGGGGCCGGTACGTTGACCATCCGGACCGGTCGCAAGGAGGACCGGCTGATCGTCGAGGTCCGCGACACCGGCAGCGGGATCCCGCCGGAGATCCGGCCCCGCATCTTCGAGCCGTTCTTCACCACCAAACCGGTCGGCGAGGGCACCGGCCTCGGGCTGGACATCTCCTACCGGATCATCGTCAACAAGCACCACGGGGACATCCGGGTGCAGTCCCAGCCCGGCGACACCCGGATGATCGTGCTGCTGCCGATCACGCCCGCCTGACGGTGGCGCAGCTGAGCAGGCGGACGGGGCCAGCGGCATCGCCCGCGCCGGGCTTCGCGCACTCAGGACGGACGGGACCTCCGGCGGTCGCCGGCGTCAGATCGCCCGACGGGCTCTCGCAGTGAGTGCCGGCCGGTCTCAGAGCCAGGGTGGTGGGCCCTCGAAGCCGAGGGAGTACACGTCGAACAGGACGGCCGCCTCCACGCCCAGCGCCGGCCCACCCCGGCGCGCCGCCCAGGTGAGGAAGGGCCCCGGTTCCGGACCGGCCACGCCCAGGCCCTTGGTGTACTCGGCGTGCGCGGCCAGCGAGGCGATGCCGCGCTGCAGCGGCTCACCGGTGACGTCCACGCCGTGCGTGGGACGCTCGGCGCCGGCGAAGCAGACGTAGCGCACCCCGCCCCAGGGTGACAGCCCCTCGTCAACCAGCTCGGGGAAGATCCACCGGTTGCCCGCGTCGCGGGCGGCGTCCAGCGTGGCCAGCCCCACCACCCGGTGGTCGGCTTGATTGGCCATCCCGCCCACCATGCGGACACCGAAGTCACCCGAGACGATGACCTCGGGCCGGTGCCGGCGGATCGCCCGTACGATGTCGCGGCGCAGGTCCGGACTGTACTCGACGACGCCGTCGCGGTGGTCGAGAAACTCCACCACGTCCACGCCGACCGCCCGGGCCGCGGCGCGCTGCTCCTCCTCGCGCAACGGCGCGACCTGGTCGGGGTGCATGGCGTCGATTCCTGCCTCGCCCCGGGTGGCCAGCAGGTAGGTGACGTGCTTGCCCTGCGCGGTCCAGCGGGCGATCGCCGAGGCCGCGCCGTACTCGATGTCGTCGGGGTGTGCGGCCACCGCGAGGCAGCGCTCCCAGTCCTCCGGCAGTGCCGGTAGAAGCTCATCCACGGTCCACACCGTAGTCGCCTCTCCGCCGATCCGGCACCGCCGTGTCGGCAACACGGCCCTCCGCCGAGCAGCGATAATGACCGGGTGGACCCCAGCCGGCTCCACCCGCAGGCGCGGGCGGCGATGCAAGTCCAGCAGCGTGTTCCGCTCACCCGGGCGACCCTGCCGGCGGCCCGGCTCAGCATGGTCCAGGCGACTCCGGCCGAGGTGGGCAGCGGACCGGCGGTAAGGTCCGTGGCGACCGTCGATGCCGGCGGCGTGCCCGCCCGCCTCTACCGCGACGGCGCTCACGACCCGGCGCCGGTGGTCCTCTACGCGCACGGCGGGGGCTGGGTGATGGGCAGCGTGGAGACCCACGACGGGCTGTGCCGGCACCTGGCGGCCGCATCCGGCTGGGCCGTGCTCTCCGTGGACTACCGGCTCGCCCCCGAGCACCCGTACCCGGCCGCGGTGGACGACATGGCGTGCGCGCTCGCCTGGCTGCGCGGGCCTGGGGCGGCTCGGCACGGCCTCGACCCGGGCCGGATAGCGGTGGCCGGTGACTCCGTGGGGGGCCACCTCGCGGCGGTGACCGCCCGGCGCGCCCGGGATTCGGGGATCCCTCTCGCGGGACAGATCCTCATCTGCCCGGTCATCGACCCTGCGGCCGACTATCCGGCCCTCGACGAGTACGGCCTGGACCGGGAGGAGATGCGGTTCTTCTGGGACGCGTTCGCCCCGCCCGACGTGGACCGTACGCAGCCGGATCTGGACCCGCTGCGGGCCGACTTCGCCGGCCTGCCTCCCGCGGTGGTCATCACCGCCGAGCTCGACCTGTTGTCGGCCGAGGGGGAGCGGTACGCGGCCGGGCTGCTGGCGGCTGGCGTTTCCGTCACGGCGGCCCGCTACCAGGGGATGATCCACAACTTCCCGCGGAAACTGGCCCTGTTCGACGCCGCCCATGTCGTCCTCGCCCAGTTGGCCGCCGCGTTGCAGAGCTGGTGAGCAGGGCCGCGGTGATCGACGCTGCGGGCCGTGCCGGCCGGGACGCGCCGCGATCCGGGCGCCGAGAACGGCGGCAGCGTGCTCCGTCGAGATGACCCTGGCGGCGAAGGGCGTCAATAGGATCATGGGCGGCCACAGCATGTTCAGGCCCTCGACCGGGGTCGGATTACCGGTCACTAGGGGCCTGGCGCCACCCGACGCCCCGCCATAGAGTGACGGCGATCGGTCTGTGCGTGGCCAGCGACACGACGGCGGGGGCGATGGCGGGGCGGAGAGCACTCATGGTCGTGCTGGCGGCACTCGGCACGGTGCCCGTCGTGTCAGGGCTGGCCGGGCTCCTCATCGGGCCGGCCTTCATACCCGGCGGCACGTCGACCCCGGTCAGCGTCGACAACAACTACCGCTTCATCGACGCCTACTGGCTGGCGGCCGGCGTCGCGATCTGGTGGTCACTGTTCCGGCTCGAGGAGCGGGCGATCGTCACCCGGGCGATCCTCGTGATCGCGGTGGTCGGCGGGTTCGGCCGGTTGATGTCGGTCCTGGCCGTGGGCTGGCCGACTCCGGTGTTCGGGACGGCGTTGGTGTTGGAACTCGTCGCGCTGCCGCTCGTCGTCTGGTGGCACGCCCGGGTCGTCCGCGCGGCCGGGAGGCACCGCGAGCCGGCTACGGAAGCACAGCCGGTGAAGTGACCGCACCGTCGGTGGCGGGCGGGGTGCGGATGTGCTCGTTGCCGCCGGCCCTCACCTGACGGAACGACCCCGCCGGGCCTCTCGCCGGGCGGGAGGAGGCCGGCAGGATGCGATCCACGGCACCCGGCGGGCTGCTTTCGTATTGATATCGGTCAACTCTGTTGCAATGATTAACTTCCTTAACTGTTAACCCCGCCGTCCCCGGCCGAGCTTCCCGACACCGACCCGACCGGCCAGCCCGGACGGCCCCCGGTGACCGGCCTGCCGATCCGGCGGATCGTCCCGCATCGATGACGGTGCGGAAAGGACCAGGACATGTCGCGACGATCGGCCGCCTCCCGGCCCCGTGTCAGATTGGCCGCCGCGGTCGCCGCGGTCACGCTTGTCGTACCCGTGAGCCTGACCGTCGGCATGCCCGCGGCATCCGCGGCCGTCGTGGGAGCGATCATCGGGTACGGCGGCAAGTGTGTCGACGTGGCCGGGGCGAATCCGGCCAACGGCACCGCGGTACAGCTCTACACCTGCAACGGCACTGCGGCGCAGCAGTGGACGGTCGCCGACGACGGCACGATCCGGGCGCTGGGCAAGTGCCTCGACGTCGCCGCGGCCGGCACCGCCGACGGCACCAAGGTGCAGATCTACGACTGCAACGGCACCGGTGCCCAGCAGTGGTCGCACGCGAGCGGACAGCTGGTCAACCCGGCCTCCGGAAAGTGCCTCGATGCGACCGGCCCGAGCTCGGCCGACGGCACCCAGCTGCAGATCTGGACCTGCACCGGCGCCGCCAACCAGAGCTGGACGCTGCCCACCGGTGGCGGCACCCCACCCCCCTCGGGCGGGTTCACGCATCCCGGCGTACTGGTCAACCGTGGCCAGCTCGACTTCGTCCGGTCCCGGGTGCAGGCCGGCGCGCAGCCCTGGGCCTCGGCCTACAACCAGATGATGAGCAGCTGGTACGCCAATCTGTCGCGGAACCCGGCGCCCCGCTCGGTCGTCGAGTGTGGTTCCTACTCCAACCCCAACTACGGCTGCACCGATGAGCGCGAGGACGCCATCGCCGCGTACACCACCGCGCTCGCCTGGTACCTCACCGGGGACGGCCGGTACGCCCAGAAGTCGATCCAGATCATGGACTCCTGGTCGGCGACGATCACGTCACACACCGGCAGCAACGCCCCGTTGCAGACCGGCTGGGCCGGTTCGGTCTGGCCCCGGGCCGCGGAGCTCATCCGGTACACCTACGGCAGCTGGCCCAACGCCGCCCGGTTCGCCACCATGCTGCGCAACGTCTACCTGCCGGTGGTCCGCAGCGGCTCCAACAGCAACGGCAACTGGGAACTGACCATGATGGAGGCGGCGGTCGGCATCTCCGTCTTCCTGGACGACCAGGCGAGCTACGACGCGGCGGTCACCCGCTACCTCAACCGCACCCGGGCCTTCATCTACCTGCCCAGCGACGGCGCCCTGCCGTACACGGTGCCGGGCAGCGGACTTGACACCAGCAGCGAAATCATCAACTACTGGCACGGCCAGTCGACCTTCGTCGCCGGCCTCGCCCAGGAGACCTGCCGCGACTTCACCCACACCGGATACGGCATCTCCGCCATATCGCACATCGCGGAGACCTCCCGTATTCAGGGACGGGACCTGTACCCGCAGGTCGGCGAGCGGTTGCGGCACGCCCTCGGCTTCCACTCGAAGTACCAGCTCGGCGAGCCGGTGCCGTCCTGGCTCTGCGGCGGCAGCCTCAACCGCGGTCTCGGGCCGATCACCGAGGTCGGCTACAACGCGATGGCCAACCGCCTCGGTTACGCGATGACCAACACCCAGACCCTGACCCTGCAGCAACGCCCCGCCGGCAGCAACAACCTCTTCGTCGCCTGGGAGACCCTGACCCACGGCGACAACCCGAGCTGACCACCGCACAGGCACGGACAATCGACCGGGGACCGGGTGCCGGAGGCTCCGCCCGGCCGCGGGGTCGGCCGAGCGGAGCCGGTCGGCGGGTTGGGCCGCGACGCGGCCGGTTGGGCTGACGGGCGCATGCCTCCAGCAGCGCGTCGAGTTGCGTTGCGGAGGGCGCCGTCGCCGCTTGATGACGTGGGGGTCAGGCGAGCGGCTGGCTGCTCGGACTGGTCGCCGACGCCAGCGAGGCGGGCGAGGAACGGCCAGCCGTCATCGCCATCCAGGAAACCTGGTCGCTGAACTGCGGGGGAGTCTCTGATGAGAGGTGTACTGGCAGGGCACCCCTGGCGTGGACCTGCATCACCCGCGGAGCCGCCTCACTCCGTGAAAGCGTTCTGTGCTTCGGTGTTGGTTTCCTGTGACGCGGCCCAGGAGGCGAGCAGGCGTAGCGCGTCCTCCGACGGGGAGGCGGGCTCGGCGGTGTAGATCGTGAAGGTGAGGCCCGGCTCTGCGACCATTTCCAGCCCTTCGTAGGCGAGGGTCAGGTCGCCGACGATGTGATGGCGGAAGTTCTTGGCGCCCGTGCCGTGGTGCCGGACGTTGTGCGCTCCCCAGCGTTTCCGGAACTCGTCGCTGCGGGTGGAGAGCTCACCCACGAGGTCGTGGAGATCCTTGTCGTGCGGATCACGGCCGGCTTCGGTACGCAGGATCGCGACACAGACGTCGGCGGCGACGTCCCATTCGGGGTAGAAGCGGTGCGCCCTCTCGTCGAGGAACGTGTGCCGGGCGAGGTTGGCGGGGCGTTGCGGCTGGGCGTACACCTCGGCGTAGAACGCGCGGCCGAGCTGGTTCGCGGCGAGCAGGTCCATGCGGCCGTTGCGCACGAAGGCGGGGCCCTGGGTGACGGCGTCGAGGGCCCATTGCAGGCTGGGGCGCACCGACCACTGCCTGGCGGCGCGGCGGCGGGGCCGCATGAGGGCCGTGCTGCCGTCCGCGGCGCGGGCCAGGTCGAACAGGTGCGCCCGTTCTGCGTCGTCGAGCTGGAGCGCCCGGGCGATGGCGTTGAGCACGGCGGGTGACGCCCCGGCGAGGGCGCCCCGTTCGAGTTTCGAGTAGTACTCGATGCTCATGCCGGCCAGCGCCGCGACCTCGCTGCGGCGCAGGCCCGGGACCCGCCGGTTGGTGCCGGCGGGCAGACCGGCCTGCTCCGGGCTGATCTTGGCACGTCGCGAGACGAGGAACTCGCGGACCTCGGTGCGGTTGTCCACGCCTCGACCGTACGTGTCACCGCCGGCCGGTGGGGTGCCCTGTCAGTACACCTTCCAGGAGAAACTCCCTGACGGGGCGGTGCGGGGGTTTGCTGGTGGACGGCGACGGACCCAGCCCGATGGCGGCATCATCGCGGCTTGCTCGGGTAGGCCGGCGCGGATAACAGGCCGGATCGCGGCCGGTCCCTGGGAAAGGAAGAACCATGCGCGGTGTTGTGATGCACGCCCCCGGCGACGTCCGGGTGGAAGAGCGGGAGGATCCCCGGAACCTGCTCCCGACCGACGCGATCATTCGCTTGTCCGCGACCTGCGTCTGCGGATCGGACCTGTGGCCGTACCGTGGCGTCGAGGCGGTCAAGGGGCCGGCCCCGATGGGCCACGAGTATGTCGGCGTCGTCCAGGAGGTCGGCAGCGAGGTCAAGAACGTCAAGCCGGGCCAGTTCGTGATCGGCTCGTTCTTCGCCTCGGACAACACGTGCGTCATCTGCCAGGCTGGCTACCAGTCCTCGTGCATCCACCGGGAACTCGTCGGCGGGCTCGGCGCCCAGGCCGAGTACCTGCGCGTCCCGCTGGCCGACGGCACCCTGGTCGCCACGCCCGACACTCCCTCGGACGACCTGATCCCGAGCTTCCTCGCCGCCTCCGACGTGCTGGGCACCGGCTGGTTCGGCGCCGTCGCCGCCGAGGTCGGCCCGGGCAAGACCGTCGCGGTCGTCGGTGACGGTGCGGTCGGGCTGCTCGCCGTGCTGGCCGCCAAGCAGCTCGGCGCGGAACGGATCATCGCGATGAGCCGGCACGAGCCGCGCCAGAAACTGGCCGCCCAGTACGGTGCGACCCACATCGTCACCGAGCGGGGCGATGAGGGCGTCGCGCGCATCAAGGAGCTCACGGACGGTCTCGGGGCGCACTCGGTCATCGAGGCGGTCGGCACCCAGGAGTCGATGATGCAGGCCATCCGCTCCACCCGTCCGGGCGGCCACGTCGGCTACGTCGGTGTCGCCCACGGCGTACAGCTCCCCGGCGAGGAGCTGTTCTTCTCCCACGTCCACCTGCACGGCGGTCCGGCGCCGGTGCGTCGCTTCCTGCCCGAGCTGATCGACCTGATCTGGAACCGGCAGATCGACCCTGGCAAGGTCTTCGATCTCACCCTCCCGCTCGAGGAGGCCGCCGAGGGATACCGGGCCATGGACGAGCGTCGCGCCATCAAGGTCCTTCTCAATCCCTGACATCTGTGCCCCGGAGGAGATGGCCGCCCTTGCAGCGCGGGGACGGCTCAATGAGCTGCAGCGGGAACCAGACCATCTGACCGAATCCGACCATCCGCCGCCGCACACAGGGCAGGGCGTAGACAGGAGGACACCGTGGAGCTTCTGACCACGCACCCGTCGGTGCAGGGACCGGCCGACTGGTTCACCGGCGAGGTCTGGTTCGACCAGATCGTACCCATGACCGGCCCCACCATCGGCCGGTGCAACGCCGTGCATTTCGCCCCCGGTGCCCGCACCGCCTGGCACCGGCACGCCAACGGGCAGCTGCTGCACGTCACCGAGGGCGTCGGGCTGACCCAGTCGCGCGGCGGTGAGGTCGTCGTCATTCGTCCGGGCGACACGGTCTGGTGCCCGCCGGGGGAATGGCACTGGCACGGTGCCGCCCCTGACCACTTCATGACGCACCTGGCCATCTGGGACGGCCTCATGTCCGGGCAGGACGGGCCGGAAACGCAGTGGGGCGAACACGTGACCGACGACGAGTACGGCCGGCAGCCGGCATGACGACCTGCCGTCGGCCGCGTCGTCCCGCGGGCCGGCGGCCCACCACCGGACCACCATGAGGAGCACGGACATGTCCGAACCCGCTCGGCAGAGCGCCGCCCAGAAGATGCTCGGCGACTTCGCGCCCAAGCTCGTCTCCCTCACGGACGACGTGCTCTTCGCCGACGTCTGGGAACGCGCCGACCTCGCGCCCCGCGACCGCAGCCTGATCACCATCGCGGCCCTGGTCGCCGGCGGCAACAGCGAACAGTTGCCGTTCCACCTCAACCTCGGCAAGCAGAACGGGCTCACGCAGGCCGAGATCGTCGAGGCCATCACCCATCTGGCGTTCTACACCGGATGGCCCCGGGCCATGTCCGCCATCGCGGCGGCCAAGCAGACCTTCGAGGGCTGACCATCGGGCCAGCCGGGTCAACGGTCCCCGGGCACCGTACGGCGCAGCCGCTCGGCGAGCTCTCGGACGGCCTCGCTGAAGCGTGGATCGGACTCACCCGGCCAGTGCCCGACGATGGGGGGTGGGACGGTGTCGCTCGGCGGCACCACGACGTCCCAGGGATCGCGCATCCGCCGGTCGACCGAACCGGCCGGCCCGGCGACGGTGGGCGGCTCGCCGGGCCGGTGCGGGGAGAAAACCCAGCTGCCGATCGGGTCCGTGTCCCGCCACAGGTTCAGCCACCGCCAGCCGACCCGCTCGCCCACCTCGTGCAGCACCCTGTCGTCGACGTAGGCCGGGAAGAGCCGCGCGTAGAGGCGGCGCAGCGGCGAGCCGTACGTCAGCAGCGCCACCCGGTCGGCGACGTCCGGTGGCAGTTGGAGCACGGTCGCGGCGAGCAGCACCGAGCCGTGGCTGTGTCCGGTGAGCAGCACCGTGTCGCCGCAGGAGGTCAGGTATGTGATGCGCCGGGTCAGCTCCGGCACGGCGCGTTCGGCGTAGCACGGGGGCGCGAAGGGATGTGCCACCCGGGGCCAGAAGGTGCCCAGGTCCCACAGCACGCCGACGTAGCGGCGAAACTCGGCCGTCCGGTAGGCGAAGAGGCCACCGACCAGGAGTCCGAGGAAGATCGCCGCGATCACGTAGCTGCCCAGCGCGATGCCGAAGTTGACCATTGCTTCGGGTATCCCGGTCCACCGCTCGATCACGTACCCCGGATACCACTCCAGCAGCCCGAGGGTGCTGGTGGCCAGGCCGAGCCCGGCGAGCCAGGCGTACACCAGGGCGAGCGGCTCCAGCCGCTCGGTGAAGCGCGCCCGAGCGATCGCCTTCTCGACCTGCCGGAGCCGCGGCGCGGCCTCGGGTGGGGCGTTCGGGAAGTCGCGGGCAACGGTTGCGGCGGCGGCGCGCCGCCGGCCGGGCCTGGACACCACGGTCACCACGGCGGCTACGAGCAGCGCCGCGAGCACCGCGAGGAAGAAGCCGAAGATCGCCCACTTGTAGGCGAGCGGTGGGCTGGTGGGCGCGCGGTGCACGGTCGGCGCGTCGCGGTCGAGGAAGTCCGCCACCCGATAGACCAGCTCCGCCGAGAACGCCACGGCCACGCCGGCGGCGACGGCGGCGAGGACCGGCGCGCCGAGGCCACGCAGCGGGGCGTCGTCGTGCATGCCATGCCGCTGGCGTAGTACCACCGCCCAGAGCGCGACCAGCAGGACCGTCTGCGCGGCGAACAGTGCGGCGACCATCACGGCGTACCCCGGCAGGCCGTCCCCCGATGGCCACGGTGCCGGATCCGCCGCCACCACGACGACCACCAGTCCGGTGAGCCCGCATGCCACCGCCCGCAGCGCGCGGATCGCCCGGTCGACACCACCGCCCCGCTCCCGACGGTCGACCAGCGGATGGGCGCACACCAGCGCGACGCAGACGACCAGTACCGCGCCGGCGGCCACCGCCAGCGCGACCGTGCCGGCAGAGGCGCCTCCGCCGGCGCGGGCGGCGAGCAGGCTGAGGTCCAGGGTGGCGAACGCGGCGGCAACGTGGATCGCGCGAAGCCGCCCCACCGGTGGCGCGCTGTCCCACTGCGCCAACGCGCTGAGCTGGGGCGCATCGGCGATGGCGGTTCCCGGAAACGCCTCGAAGGCCCGTCTTCTGCGGGCACCGAGCCACCAGACCAGGCCGACGGCACCGGCCGGAACGAGCGCGAGCACCGCCAGCCGCAGACCCGTCGGGCGTCCACCGAGCCAGGACATCCAGGTCCGCCCGGCAAGGCAGCTCGGCAGCGCCATGCACTTCCAGGCGACGATGTCCAGCGCCACGCCGGCGATGGAGAGCACGTACAGCGCGGTCAGCGCCAGCGCCAGTGTCCGGCACAGCCCCTTCACCACCAGTACAGTCCTGCCCTGACTGGCCGGGCGCATCCAGATCGCCACGTTGCAGAGCATGAACGGCAGCAGGAACAACAGCGACAGCGTGCGTACCGCGGTCCCGGAGGGCAGATCACTCCAGCGGTACGCCTCCAGGACCACCCCGCCCGCCCCGCGGCTGTCCGGGTAGCCCGGCCGGGGGCGGTAGAAGCCGCCGCTGCGGTCACCCGCGACCTGCCGGGTGTGGGGCCGGTCCAGAACCAGCGCGGCGTTGGCGCCGGAAACCCCGTGTACCCGCAGTTCGACGACCTCGCGGGAGGCGGCGGGTCGCTCCGACGGCGCTGGCACGTCCGACATTGACCCCCCGAGGCGTCTCTGGCGGCCGGTGGCTCGCCGGCTCGCCGCCGCTACGGCCCCCACACGGCGACCCGCATCTACCCGTTCAGCCGCCGATCATGTGTGCCGATGACGACGAGTGGGGTCGGGTGGCGAGGCGGGTGATCACGGCGATCGACCGGTCCACGTCCGCCTCGCTCGTGGTGGCGTTCGACACCGAGATCCGCATCAGTCGCCGTCCTCGCCAGGTCGTCGCGCCCGCCCAGCAGGTGCCGTCGGCCTGCACGGCCGCCACCACCTGGTCGGTGCGCGTGTCGTCGCCGAAGCCGACCAGCACCTGGTTGAGGACCACCTCGTTCACCACCTCGAACCCGGCCGCGGTCAGGCCCTCGGCGAACCGGCGGGCCAGCGCGCAGCAGCGGTCGACCAGTGCCGCGATCCCGTCGCGGCCGAGTTCCCGTAGACCGGCCCACACGGCGAAGCCGCGGGCCCGGCGCGAGGACTCGGCGGTGAGGTCCGCGCCCGCCGGCACACCACCGGAACCGACCAGGTACGCGGCGGCGTAGGACATCGCCGCCGCATGCACCTCGGGCCGCGCGCAGAACGCGAAGGCCGAGTCGTACGGCAGGTTCAGCCACTTGTGGCCGTCACAGGCCCACGAGTCCGCCGATTCCAGCCCGTCCACCAGATACCGGGTCGCGGGGCTCGCCCCGGCCCACAGACCGAACGCCCCGTCCACATGCACCCACCCGCCGTGCCGGTGGACCAGGTCGCACGCTTCCCGAAGCTCGTCGCAGGCGCCGGTGTTCACGTTGCCGGCCTGGAGACACACGATGGTGGGGCCAGGGGAAGCGGCTCGCAGCACGTCCCGTAGCGCTGCGGGGCCGATGGCGCCGTTCGGCCCGGCGGGCACGGGCTCCACCACGTCCACGCCGAGGCCGAGCAGACGCAGTGACCGGTCGATGGTCCCGTGCCGCTCGGCCCCGGCGATCACCCGGATCGGCGGCGCCCCGAGCAGCCCGCGTTGCTCCACGTCCCAACCCACGTCGGCGAGCACCTGGTGCCGGGCGGCGGCGAGCCCGACGGTGTTGGCCGCCTGGCAACCGGTGACGAATCCGACCGATGCCGACGCCGGGATTCCCAGCAGTTCCTTGAGCCAGGTGCCGGCGGCAGCCTCGGCGGCGACCGCCGCCGGTGACGTGACGGCGTTGAACGCGAGTTGGTCCCAACCGGCGGCGAGGATGTCCGCCGCGGTCGCGGCCGGCAGGGCGCCGCCCACCACGAACCCGAAGTACCGTGGGCCGGCGCTCGCGACCAGACCGGGCTCGGCCGCGGCCAGTAGCTCCGCCAGCACCTGCTCCGGTGGGGACGGGGCGGAGGGCAACGGCCCGGAGAACGTCTTGGCCAGCGCGGCCTGGTCGAGTGGCACTCCGACCGGCCGGTCCGGCAACGACCGCCGGTAGTCGGCGGCGTGGTCGGCGGCCAAGCGGAACAGGCGACTCAGTTCCTCCACCGACGCACCCTAACCCGAGGGGCCCGCCGGCCATGACGGCGCCGACGGCCACGGTCGCACTCGGCGCGCCGCCGCTTCGCAGGGAGGTTGCCCATCCACTGGACGATCAAGGGAAGGGCAGAAATCCCCTCCATTTTCAAGGTATAGCGCACCGGGGGGCTTGCGGCAAGACCCGGGTCGTGCCGCAGAATCGCTGGCCTGGCCCAGAAAGCTGGGGAAATGGGGGACTTGCGAAGTGCGTGTGGTGTTGTCGACGTACGGGTCACGCGGGGACGTCGGAGCCGCTGGTGGCACTCGCGGTACGCAGCTGAACCATGCCGGAACGGCCAGGCAGGACCGGAACGCGAGACCCGGCACGCCCTGGTGACCTGAACCGACAGCGGTCACCGGCTCCACGTCCGGCGGCCCGCTGCTCGTCCTGCCCACCACGTTCGTCACCCCCGCGCACGGACGCCTTGCTGCGCGCACTGGTTGCAACCGACCTCAGATCGGAACCGATGAGATGACTCTCCAGACCGGCAGCTTCTTCGACCTTCCCGCCCACCTCGCTCCCAAGGCCGATCCGGCACTGATCGCCGGCGACGAGCAGCACTTCGCGGCCATCGCCGAGAGCCTCGAGCAGGTGATCGCCGACCTGTCCGACCGCCTCGACGCCGCGCGTAGGGCACCCGGCGGCAAAGGCCGCCAGGCGGTGGACCGGGACCAGGAGGTCCACCGGCTGAGCGGCCGCCTGCGTACCCTGCGTCGCTTCGGTGTGGACCTGTGCCTCGGACACGTGGTCAGCGCGGACAACCCCGAGCCCGTGTACATCGGACGGCGTGGCCTCACCGACAGCGCGGGCCGTCGGCTGTTGCTCGACTGGCGTTCCCCCGCGGCTGAGCCGTTCTTCGGAGCGACCCACGCCAACCCGATGGGGCTGGTGAGCCGCCGCAGGTATCGCTGGACCCGCGGCCGGATCAGCGACTACTGGGACGAGGTGTTCACCCCGGACGGGCTCGAAGGGCACGCCGCGCTCGACGACCAGTCCGCCTTCATCGCCAGCCTCGGCGGCGCCCGGTCGAACCGGATGCGAGACGTGCTCGCCACCATCCAGGCCGATCAGGACGCCATCATCCGCGCGGGATCCAGCGGCGCGCTCGTCGTCGACGGCGGTCCGGGCACCGGCAAGACCGTCGTCGCACTCCACCGCACCGCCTACCTCCTCTACGCCGACCCTCGCCTCGGTCACCGCCGGGGCGGCGTGCTGTTCATCGGACCGCACCAGCCCTACCTCGCGTACGTCGGCGACGTCCTCCCCAGCCTCGGCGAGGAGGACGTGCAGACCTGCACCCTGCGGGACCTCGTCCCCGAGGGTGCCGCGGCCACCGTCGAGACCGACCCGGACGTGGCCCTGCTGAAGTCGTCCGCGGACCTCGTCAAGGCGATCGAGGCGGCCGTCCGGTTCTACGAGGAGCCGCCGGCAAAGGGGATGACGGTCACGATCGGCGACTCCGACATCTGGCTGAGCGCCGACGACTGGGCCGAGGCGTTCGAGGCGGCGGGGCCCGGAACCCCGCACAACGAGGCGCGTGACGAGATCTGGGAGGAACTGCTCACCATCCTGTTGGACAAGTACGACGGCGATGAGCCGGATGACCTGGTCCGCCGGTCGCTGCTGCGGAACAGGGAGCTGCTCACGACCTTCAACCGCGCCTGGCCGCTGCTCGACGCGGCCGACCTCGTCGGAGACCTCTGGTCGGTCCCCGCCTATCTGCGGAAATGCGCTCCCTGGCTCGGCCCGGACGCGGTCCGGAAGCTCCAGCGCCGCGACGCCCAGGCGTGGACGGTGTCCGACCTGCCGCTGCTGGACGCCGCACGGCAGCGGCTCGGCGACCCGGAGGCGTCACGACGCCGGCAGCGGCGCGACGCCGCCGTCGCCGGCCAGCGCGAGCAGATGGCCAGGGTCGTCGACGACCTGATCGCGTCGAACGAGTACGACGACGGCGAAGGTCTGATGACGATGCTGCATCAACAGGACCTGCGGGACGTCCTGGTCGACGAGACCGGACTGCCCGGCGCTGATCGGGACCCGCTCGCCGGCCCGTTCGCGCACATCGTCGTGGACGAGGCTCAGGAGCTGACCGACGCGGAGTGGCAGATGTTGCTGCTGCGCTGCCCGTCCCGAAGCTTCACCATCGTCGGGGACCGCGCCCAGGCCCGGCACGGCTTCACGGAGTCCTGGCAGGAACGGCTCGAGCGGATCGGGCTCGACCGGATCAACCTGGCCTCCCTGACCATCAACTACCGGACGCCGAAGGAGGTCATGGCGGAGGCCGAGCCGGTCATCCGGGCCGTGCTCCCCGACGCGAACGTACCGACCTCCATCCGCGGCAGCGGCGTCCCCGTCGTCCACGGTTCCGCGTCGGAGCTGGGCCCGATCCTCGACGCGTGGCTGGCGGCGCACGCCGACGGGATCGCCTGCGTCATCGGCGATCCCACGTTCCCGGGGACGTCGCGCGTCCGGTCACTGACCCCGGAACTGTCGAAGGGGCTCGAGTTCGACCTGGTCGTCCTCGTCGACCCCGAGGCGTTCGGCGAAGGCATCGAAGGAGCGGTCGACCGCTATGTCGCGATGACCCGAGCGACCCAGCAACTGGTCATCCTCACCAGCTCCTGACGTCGCCCGAGCGCCGTGGTCAAGGGGCGATGGCGGGGTCGCGCCGCGGGTACCGGCCGTCGTGGATCACTGGGCCGTGCCCGCGAGCAGCCACCGTCGGACGGGAATCTCCAGCAACACCCGGTCACCCTCCGGCACGGCCCGCTCCCTGACGTCCCATCCTGCGTACTTGCTCGCGAACGCCTCGACGACCGGGGCGGGGAAGTCGCCGCGGTGCACGCGGGCGACGCCCTCTGCCACGACGGGGTTGGCCCCATCCTCCAAGGCCAGGGACACCCGCGCGTCGGCCACGACGTTCCGGGCCTTGACGCTGCGACCGTCGCAGCCGATCCACCAGGTGCCGTCGGCGTAGACGAACCAGACCGGCGTCACGTGGGGGGAGCCGTCGCGGCGCACGGTGCGCAGCCACACGTTCAGCTCTTGCGCGAGTCGGACCTCGACGTCCGGCGGGGGAGGTGTCGACAGAGGTTGAGTCACTCGGGAAGTGGATCACATCCGAGCGGACGCAAGGAGGCGTCAGGCGCCGGCTTGTGATGCCTGTGCCGGTAGCCGGTGCAGCGCGTCGACCAGCGGTGCCAGCTCCGGGAGGTCCTCGGCCTGCGCCAACGTGGTGGCGAGAACCTCGTTGTGCGTGGGGCGCGCCTGGTTGAGCAGCGCCCAGCCCTGCTCGGTGAGCTCGGTGTAGATGCCGCGACGGTCGTCCTGGCACAGGACGCGGGTGAGCAGGCCACGGTCTTCGAGCCGGTTGACCAGCCGGGTGGTGGCGCTGCTGGACAGGGCGGCGGCGCGGGCGAGTTGCTGCATGCGCATGTGCCAGCCGTCCTGCCGGGACAGGGCGTCGAGCACGGTGTATTCCACGACCGAGAGGTGGTGCTCGGCCTGCAGGGCCTTCTCCAGCGCGGTGTCGATGAGGCCGTGCAGGGCCGCGAGAGTCCGCCAGCCCTGGGCGCGGATCTCGACCGCGTCGTCGCCGATGCCCACGTCCCGCTCCTTGCCGTCACCGTTTGCTGCCGGCCGTCCGGATCCGGCCAGGTAATCCGCAGCAATTCTAGCCGCGCACGCCGATAGTTGCAGACGCCGACTATGTGACCGGTGGCACGCTTGCGCCGATAGGCGGCGCGCGCAAGTATTGGCGTTGCGCGCGCCGGTAGTTGCAGGCGCGGCACATGTCCGCCACGGGAGAACTCATGTCTGCTCAACCGAAGAAGCTGCCACTGGGCCTGGTCGCTCTCGCGATCGGTGGGTTCGGTATCGGCCTCACCGAATTCGTGATCATGGGCCTGCTGCCCGAGGTCGCCACCGACTTCGCCGTCACCGAATCCGCCGCCGGGTGGCTGATCTCCGGCTACGCCCTGTCCGTCGCCGTCGGCGCGATCGGCCTGACCGCCGCCGTCACCCGGTTCAACCGCAAGCACGTCCTGATGGGCCTGATGCTCCTGTTCGTCGCCGGAAACCTGACCTCGGCGCTGGCCGGGACGTACGAGCTGATGATGGCCGGCCGCATCCTCGCTGCCCTGAGCCACGGCGCGTTCTTCGGCATCGGCTCGGTCGTCGCGGCGAGCCTCGTCGCACCGTCGCGCCAGGCGGCCGCGATCGCCATGATGTTCACCGGCCTCACCGCCGCCAACGTGCTCGGCGTCCCGTTCGGCACGTTCCTCGGCCAGCAACTGGGCTGGCGATCCACCTTCTGGACGATCACCGCGATCGGCATCGTCGCCCTGGCCGGCGTGGCCGCCCTGGTCCCGTCGCACCCGACCACCGCCGCCACCGGCGGCCTGCGCCACGAACTCAAGGCCTTCGCCCACCCGCAGGTGTGGTTCTCCCTCCTGATCACGATCCTCGGCTTCGGGGGCATGTTCGGCGCGTTCACCTACATCGCGTACACCCTGACCGAGGTCAGCGGCTTCGCCACCGCGACCGTCCCGTGGCTGCTGGTCCTGTTCGGCCTGGGCCTGTTCGCCGGCAACACCCTCGGCGGCAGGGCCGCCGACCGGTCGGTGCCCGCGACGCTCATCGCGGTCCTGGCCGCCCTGACCGCCGTCCTGGTCGTCTTCGCCGTCACCGCGCCGAGCCAGATCATGACCGTCGTCTCGCTGGCGCTCATGGGCGCGTTCGGCTTCGCCACCGTGCCCGGCCTGCAGATGCGGATCATGCAGTACGCCGGGCAGGCGCCCACGCTGGCCTCCGGCGCCAACATCGCCGCCTTCAACGTCGGCAACGCCCTCGGCGCCTGGCTCGGCGGCGTGACCATCACCGCCGGACTCGGCTACACCTCCACCCTGTGGGACGGCGCCGCGCTCAGCTTCGCCGGCCTCCTGGTCCTGCTGATCGCCACCCGGCACGCCGTACGCCGTGACCCGACGCCCGCCGCGGTCAACGCCGCCGGCACCTGGGCATGAGGTCGAGCCTCGGGACCACGACGTCCGGCTGCACGAGCCTCCCATCCACGACACCTCGATCCCCTCGCACAAGGAACCTGCCATGACCAAGATCCTGATGATCGTCACCGGCGCCGACCGCTTGACCCTCGCCGATGGCTCCAGCCACCCGACCGGCTTCTGGGCCGAGGAACTCGCCGCCTCGCACAAGGTCTTCCGCGACGCCGGCGTCGAGGTCGACATCGCCACGCCCGGCGGCGTCGCCCCGACCGTCGACGCGATCAGCCTCGACTCCCGGGGCGGAGTCAGCGACGCCGACGCCGCCACCTTCCGCGACTACCTCGCCAGCATCTCCGCCGACCTGGCCAAGCCCCTCGCCATCGCCGACGTGGACGGGTCCGCGTACGACGCCATCTACATCCCGGGCGGGCACGGCCCGATGGCCGACCTGGCCAGCGACGCCGACCTCGGGCGGCTGCTCACCGACGCCGACGGTCGTGGCCAGGTCGTCGCCGCGCTCTGCCACGGGCCGGCGGCGCTGCTCGCCGCCCGCCGCCCGGACGGCACGTTCACCTTCGCCGGCCGCCGCCTGGTCGCCTTCACCGACGAGGAGGAACGCCAGGGCGGCCTCGCCGACGCCACCCCGTGGTGGGTCGAGACGACGCTGCGCGAGCGTGGTGCGGTGGTGGAGGCGGGTACGCCGTGGTCGAACACCGTCGTGGTCGACGGCAACCTCGTCACCGGTCAGAACCCGCAGTCCAGTGTCGCCACCGCCCAGCGGGTCCTGCAGAAGCTCGGCGTCGCCACCGGCGACTGAACCATGCTCCGCCAGCAGCCGCGGCCGTACGCCGCGGTTGCCGGCGAGGTGGGCCCAGGCGCTGCACCCGGCGATGCCGTCGTGCGTGGCGAGCAGGCGGCCAGACCGGTCAGGAATCAAGAAGCACCGGCCACGGCGCCGCAACTAGCGTGGCCGGCATGGACATCACGATTCACCAGACCTTCCTGCCGCAGGACGACCCGGACGCCGCCCTGGCCTTCTATCGGGACACCCTCGGCTTCGAGGTCCGCAACGACGTCGGACACAACGGGATGCGTTGGATCACGGTCGGTCCGGCCGGCCGGCCCGGCACGTCCGTCGTCCTGCACCCGCCGGCCGCCACCCCCGGCATCACCGATGACGAGCGCCGCACCATCGCCGAGATGATGGCCAAGGGCACCTACGCCAGCATCATCCTGGCCACCAAGGATCTCGACGGGACCTTCGAGCGACTGCAGGCCGGCGACGTCGAGGTCGTCCAGGAGCCGACCGACCAGCCGTACGGCGTCCGTGACTGCGCCTTCCGCGATCCCGCCGGCAACATGGTCCGGATCCAGGAGGTGCGCTGAGATGGCCGCCATCGACTCCGTCATCCTGGGAGTGCCCGACCCCGCGACCGCCGACGCCTTCTACGCCGCGGCGTTCGGGTTGGGCAGCGTGCTGGGCGTCCGCGCCGCCGAGGAGCCGACGAGCGGCTTCCGCGGGTTCACGCTGTCGCTCGTGGTGTCCCAGCCGAGCACCGTCGACAGCCTCGTCGGCAGCGCCCTCGACGGCGGCGCCACCGTCCTGAAGCCGGTCAAGAAGAGTTTCTGGGGCTACGGCGGCGTCGTGCAGGCCCCGGACGGGGCGATCTGGAAGGTCGCCACGTCGGCGAAGAAGGACACCGGTCCGGCCACCCGGCAGGTCGACGACGTCGTGCTGCTGCTCGGCGTCGCGGACGTCAAGGCGAGCAAGCAGTTCTACGTCGACCACGGCCTGGCCGTGGCGAAGAGCTTCGGCAGCAAGTACGTCGAGTTCGACACCGCGGGGTCGCCCGTCAAGCTCGCGCTGTACAGCCGCCGTGCCGCCGCCAAGGACGCCGGCGTCTCCCCGGACGGCACCGGATCGCACCGGATCGTCGTCACCGGCGACGCCGGACCCTTCACCGATCCGGACGGGTTCGCCTGGGAGGCCGCGCCGGTTCGAGCTGGCTGAAGCCCCCTCGGCCGCCGGGCTGCTCCGTGCGCGTGCGGGGAACCCGCCCGACCGAGGGTTCCCCGCGCGCCGGCTCCTGGACGGGTCAGACTCCGGACCCTTCGCCGACCCTGGCCGGTGCGGCCGGGGTCGCCTTCGGTGCCCGGCGTCCGGGCATCCACCAGTTGGCGTTGCCGCACAGTTCCATCACCGCGGGAACGAGGACCATCCGGATGATGGTGGCGTCGACGAGCACGGCGACGGCCATGCCCAGACCGATCTGCTTGACCGAGACGTCGGGGCCGAGCAGGGCGGTGGTGAAGATGGCGATCATGATGGCGGCGGCGGCCGTGATGACCTTGGCGGTCCGCGCCAGCCCGCGGGTGACGGCCCTGCGCGTGTCACCGGTGCGTTCGTACTCCTCCCGGATCCGCGAGATCAGGAAGACCTCGTAGTCCATCGACAGGCCGAACAGGAGCGGGAACATCATCATCGGCACCCAGGTCGTGACCGGCATGTCGGTGGGGAAGCCGAGGAGCGAGCCCAACCATCCCCATTGCACCACCGCGACCAGCACACCGTAGGCGGCGCCGATCGACAGGAGGTTCATCACGGCGGCCTGGAGCGCGATCGTGACCGACCGGACCAGCACGATCAGCAGCACGAGCGACAGCGCGATGACGACCGCGATCATCAGGGGCAGGCGGGAACTGGTGTCCTCGGCGAAGTCGATCGCGCCGGCGTTCGGGCCGCCGACGTACACGTCTTCGCCGCCGGGCACCGTGGGCAGCACGTCGTCGCGGAGTTCGTGCACCAGGTCCGCGGTCGCCTCCTCCTGGTATCCGGTCCTGGGAAAGGCCATGAAGGTGGCGGCCTGCCCGTCCGTGCTGATCCGAGGCGGCGTGGCGTAGGCGATGCCCTCGGTCTTCCTGACCGCTTCGACGACGGGACCCAGCTCGGCGTCCGTGGAGTCGACCTCGGTGGCGAGGATCAGGGGTGCCCCGTAACCGGGGCCGAAGCCCTCGGAGAGGATCTCGTAGGAGGTGTAGCTGCTCCGGTCGCGGGGCTGGACGCTGGCGTCGGGCAGGCTCAGCCGCATCGACAGCGCGGGTGCGGCCAGCACCAGCAGGCCGGCACCGGCCAGGACCGCGGCGACCAGCGGTCTGCGCTGCACCACGCCCGCCCAGCGCTCGGCCGGGGTACGGCGCTCCCGGGACGGGCCACCGTCCGCCGATTGCCGGCGGGACGCGCGACGGGGCAGGCGCAGCGAGTTGATCCGGTGGCCGGTGAAGCCCAGGAACGCCGGGACCAGGGTCACCGCGGCGATCATCGTCACCAGTACGGTCACCGACGCGCCGATGGCCACGCCGGTCATCATCTTCTGTCCCATGGCGATCAGGCCCAGCAGCGCGATCACCACGGTCGTGCCGGCGAACAGCACGGCCCGGCCCGCTGTGGAGATGGCCTTGACCGTGGCGCTCTCGGGCTCGTCGCCGTCCTGCAGGCTGTCCTTGTAGCGGGTCAGGATGAACAGCGCGTAGTCGATGCCGACACCGAGCCCGATCAACGCGGCGACGAGCACCGTGAAATCCGGCGAGGGGACCACGTATCCCACGATCTTCATCAGCGCGATGCCGCCGAGGACCGCCATCAGACCGGTCACGATCGGCAGGCCCATCGCCACCAGTGAGCCGAAGGCGATGAACAGGATGACCGCTGCCGCCAGGACGCCCACGCTCTCGGCCGAGCCCTGCGGCGGTGTTTCGGCCTTCTCCGCCTTGTCCCCGCCGAGCCCCAGGGTCACGCCGCCACCGGAGGCCGCCTTGACCGTCTCCACCAGTGGCTTGACCTCGGTCTTCTGCACATCCTTGGCGGTCAGCGGGATGATCGTACGGGCGATACGCCGATCCTTCGTCACCAGCTGCTCGTCCTGATACGGCGAGGTCACCGGTCCGGTGACGGGTGAGGCATCGAGATCGGCGATGACCTTTTCGATCTTTCGCCGCGCGTCGGGATCGTCGATCCCCTTCTCCGCCTTGATCGCGAGAGTCAGCGTGTCCCCTTGCTGCTCGGGGAAGTGTTTCTCGATCAGCACCTGCGCCCTGGCCGAATCGGAGTCGCCACCGGAGTAGTCGTTGTCGGAGGCGGCGCCGTAGCCGAAGCCGATGAACGCCAGGGCGATCACGCCGACGATCCAGGTGAAGAGGACCAGGCGACGGCGGCGGTAACAGAACCGGGCCAGGCCCGGCAGCGCTCCGTCCGTGCGGGGAGCCTCGCTTGTCATCATTTCTCCTCAAGATGTTGCGCGTTGCACTCAAGCACCTCGCTCCGTTGCCCGGAGCGAAGGTGGCGATCAAGGAAGTCGTGGGCCTGGTTCACGTCCGCCGCACCGCCGGATCGCGGTCACGTCGAACTCCAGCCGGACTCTTTCGCTGATGAGGACCCAGGTCGCGGTGTTCCAGTTGACGCCCCAGTCCTTGCGGCTGATCGTGATGCTTCCCTGGAAACCGACCGTGAAGGTGCCCCACCGATCGTTCTCGGCGCTGATCAGCTGGAAGTTGACCGTCACCGGTTTCGTCACGCCACGGATGGTGAGGTGGCCGGCGACTGCGAAGCCGTTCTCCTCGGCCTGCCGCACCGTCGTCGAGTTGAAGCTGATGGTCGGGTGGCTGGTGGTGTCCAGGAACCTGGCGCGGAGCTGCTTGTCGCGCTGCCGGTTGCGGGTCTGGATGCTCTTCGCCTGGATGATGAGCTGGACACTCGACTTCGACGGGTCCTCGCCGTCCAGGTACGCGACACCTTCGAATTCGTCGAATTGTCCGCGTACCTTCGTGCTCATCGCGTGCCGGGCGACGAATCCGATCCGCGAGTCGGTGCGGAGGATGTAGTCACCGGTCAGCTCGCCGAGCCTGGTCATGCTTGTCAATTTTCGCTGCTCCTTGCGGGAAGAGGCTGTTGCGGGATGACGAGCGGCGCGGGCCGGATCAGTGGCCATGGCTTGCGCTTCCGCCGTGCGTGCCGGCGAATGGCGTCGTGACGCCGTCGTAGCAGAGCCGCAGCATCATGCCCTGATGCGCGTGGGGCAGGTTGTGACAATGGTTCATCCAGATTCCGGGATTGGTGGCGCGGAATGCGACCTGCCATGTCTCGCCCGGCCGCACGTCGAAGGTGTCCATCCACAGCGGACTGCCGGTCGACGGCGTCCCGTCCCTGGACAGGATCAGCACCGGATGGCCGTGCAGGTGCCAGGGGTGCGTTTCGAGGCTTCGGTTGACGATGGTGAACCGGACGATGTCGCCCTCGGTGACCAGCTGGTCGGGGATGGCGGGGTGGCCCCGGCCGTTGACGGTCTGCGCGTACGCCGGTCTGCCGTCGACCATGGCCACTCCGCGGTCGAGGACCATGGTGAAGCGCCGGTCGGCGGTGCGGGGGTCGAAGGGGACGGCGGCCGGAGTTCCGTACCGCAGCAGGTCGAGCTCGGGCAGGTCGGACGTGTCCCCGAGGCGCGGCTCATCGGGGGCATCGCCGGGCGGGCGCAGGCGCAGCCCGCCGTCACGATCGTCGTCGACGACGAGTGCCACGGACGTGTCCGGCATGCGGAACACCAGGTCGTACCGCCCGCCCGCCGGCAGGTGCAGTCCGATGTCACTGACCTCGCCGGGCTGGTTGAGGTCCCGGCCGTCGACGGCCGCGATCCGGAACGGGGTCCCCGCGAGGACGATCCGGTGCGGCTCCGAGTCGGTGTTGATCAGTCGCAGCCGCACGGGTGTGCCGGCCGGGGCGGGGTGTTCGGCCCGACCGTCGCTGCCGGCGATCACGACGGTGCCGTCGAAGGTGTGTACGGGCAGGGTCAGGTCCACCGGCTCGGCCGCGGAGTGCTCGCCGGCTCGCTGTCCGCCGCGCGGCTCGACCACGAGGGTCCCGTACAGCCCCTTGCGTACACCGAGGTGGGACGCGTGATGGGTGTGGTACCAGTAGGTGCCGATCTGGTCGGCGCGGAACTGGTAGACGAACTCCTCACCGGGTCTCACGGCCATCTGGGTCACCCCCGGCGCGCCGTCCTCGCCGCAGGGCACGTCGTAG
The DNA here is from genome assembly GCF_043197935.1 of Micromonospora sp. NPDC048930. Lineage (NCBI taxonomy): Bacteria > Bacillati > Actinomycetota > Actinomycetes > Micromonosporales > Micromonosporaceae > Micromonospora > Micromonospora sp. NPDC048930. The sequence goes on along the minus strand of NZ_JBICUB010000001.1, from coordinate 1,034,563 downwards.
CCGTGCCAGTGCAGGGTGACGCCGTCCTCGACGTCGGCGTTGCGCAGGCGTACCTCGATCAGGTCTCCCTGGGTCGCGGTGATCGCCGGCCCCGGGACCTCGCCGTTGTAGGTCCAGGCGTCGATCTCCCGCCCGGAGGCGAGCCGTACGGTGGCCTTCCTCGCGGTGAGCACGTGCCGCCGCACGGTGCCACCCGCTGCCGGTGAGCCGGGGCCCCGAAGGCCGGCCACCGACGCGGCCGGCCGGGACGAGCGTCCGGGGCGGCCTCCCAGGCTCACCGTTTCGGCCGGGAGGAACGACAGCCCGGCGCCGGCACCGGCCGCCGTCACCACCACCGCGCCACCGGTCCAGCCGATGAACCGGCGGCGCGAGATCCCGCCCCGCCCCTCCGACGCGCGTGCGACACCGGCCGCAGCGGTGTGCTCGGCGGGCGGCGCGACCACTCGCGCGGTCAGCAATGCGCCGGCGACCACGAGCGAGACCGTGATCAGGGCCGTGCCCCAGGTGAGCGGATACCCGACCAGGAGGGTCACCACGAGGCCGGCCAGCGCCGCGTACGCCGCGGTGAGCACCGAGACCACGCCACCCGCCGACCTACCGTCGGCCCGTCCCCGCCTCGCCGCGAGCAGGTGCCGGCCGCCGAGCAGCACGGCGACCGCCGCCGCGGCCGCCAGCATCGGCAGCCCCAGCAGCACCTTCTCCTGGACGAACCACCAGCCCCGGCCGGCCAGTATCGCCACGGTGACCACCCGGACCAGCGTCACGAGCACCGCCGCGACCCCGACGGCGAGCGCCGGCCCGGTGCGCCGGAGCGCCAGTGCCACGCCGGCCGCGAACCACGTGGCGATGGTCAGCAGCGCGACGACGTGGTCCAGGATGATCCACAGCCCGGTGGTCATGGCGCCGGTCGCGCGGGCGTGGCCGGCCCGGACAGCTGCCTGGCCTGGCGGAGGATCCTCCCGGTCACCGCCACGATGGCGAGACCGTTGACCGCGTGCAGACCGAAGACGAGCTCGCCGGCGGTCGTGCTGCCGCCGGTGCCGTCCAGCGCGGTGGCGATCGCCTTGATCACGAACTGGACAACCGCGAGCCCGGCGACCAGGCCGCTCATCCCGATGAGCCGCCCGGGCATCCGGGCTGTCGCGGCGACGACAGTCACCAGGACCGTGAGCAGGACGAGTACGCCGCCCAGCATGCGGTGCGCCTGGAAGGACTCGTCGTTGGGTGCCGTGTCGAACGCGCCGCTGGCAGCGAGGAAGAACTGTGCGACGACGGCCAGCAGCTGCAGGGTCGCCAGGCCGGCGAAGGCTCTACGCATGACGCGCTCCTCGACGTGGGTGAGGGTGACCGTTCATGGCGGTGATCGTCGCGCCGGCGTGGCCGCCGTGGCCTCTGACAGCGGACGGCAGTGCCTACGCAATCGGGCGTAGACCGGTCCGTGTCCCGCTACGCCTGTCGGCGTAGCTGGTCGCGCGTCTGAGCTGAGCGTCGCCCGTGGGCGCGAACTGTAGGCTCACGGCATGGAACAGCGCGCCGTGTCGCTCCCCCTGCGGGTGGTGGCGCAGGACGTGGCGCTCGCGCTCTTCGTCACCGTGATGCAGGTGCAGGGCACGGTCGCCCGCGTCGCCGTCGAGGGGGCACCGCGCCCGCTCACCGACTTCGGAAACCTCGGATTCGCGCTGCTGGTGGTGAGCGGCCTGGCCGTGACCGTCCGCCGCCGGTGGCCGCTTCCGGTGTTCCTCACCACCGCGCTCGCCAGCTTGGTCTACTACAGCCTCGACTTTCCGGACGGGCCCGGCTGGCTCGGGCTCTTCGTCGCCCTGTACACCCTCGCCGCGTACGGTGACGGCCGCCGGTCGCTGGTGATCGCCGGCGTGGGCACCACGGTGCTCGCCGTCGAGTGGCTGGTCGCCGCGGCCGACATCGAGCCACGCGCGGCCGTCGGCTGGGTGTTCTTCCGGATCGGTGCGTCGGTGATGAGCGCAGCGCTCGGCGAGTCCGTCCGCTCCCGACGGGTGATCGCGGCCGAGGCTCAGGAACGTGCTGAGCTGGCTGAACGGACCCGTGAGGAGGAAGCGCGGGCGCGGGTCGACGCCGAACGGCTCCGGATCGCCCGCGAGGTCCACGACACCGTCGCGCACGCCATCGCCATCATCAACGTCCAGTCCGGTGTCACCGCGCACGTGCTCGACAAGAGGCCGGACGTGGCCCGCGAGGCGCTGCAAGCCATCGAGCAGACCAGTTCCCGGGCGCTGCGCGAGATGCGCGCCATCCTGGGGGTGCTCCGCGACGACCACGACGGGCGCGTGCCGTACCCCGGGCTCGGGCAGATCGACGAACTCACCGCCAAGGCACGCGACGCCGGACTCGACATCAACATCGAGGAGACCTCGCCGGCGACGCCGGTGCCGAGCGCGGTCGGGAGTGCCGTCTACCGAATCGTGCAGGAATCGATCACCAACGTGATCCGCCATGTCGGCCCGACCCGGGTGACAGTGGCGCTGAACCCAGGGGTCGACGTCCTGGAGATCCGCGTGACCGACGAGGGCCGCCCTGCCGCACCAGCCGACCGGGTCCCGCACCTACCGGCCCAGCATCCGACCAGTACGGGCAGCGCGGCCAAGCCCGGCCGCGGGATCCTCGGCATGCGTGAGCGCTGCCAGCTGCTGGGCGGAGAACTCGACGCCGGGCCGACCCCGGGCGGAGGGTTCGAGGTCACCGCCCGGCTGCCCCTCGCGCCGACCGGATCGCACCTATGAACGCAGCCGCCACGTCACCGTTGACCGACGCGCCGATCAAGGTGCTGCTCGCCGACGACGAAGGTCTCGTCCGGTCCGGGTTCAAGGTCCTGCTCGACGTCGAGGACGACATCACGGTGGTGGGAGAGGCCACCAACGGCGCCGAAGCCGTCGAGCGAGCCCGCGCCACCCGCCCCGACGTCGTCCTCATGGACATCCGCATGCCGAAGCTGGACGGGATCCAGGCCACCGCCCGCATCGCCGAGACGCGCGGGTTGGAGCAGGTCCGCGTCCTCATCCTCACCACCTACGACACCGACGAGTACGTCTTCGACGCACTACAGGCCGGCGCCAGCGGATTCCTGCTCAAGGACGCCGGACCGGCCGAACTCCTGCATGCCATCCGGGTGGTCGCCGGCGGAGACGCGCTGCTCGCGCCACGGATCACCCGACGCCTCATCGGCCAGTTCACCGCCCGACGAACAGCTGCGCAGGCCGCGGAGGACCGGCTCGCGGTGCTGACCCAGCGCGAGCGGGAGGTGCTGGCCCTGGTGGGACAGGGCCTGAGCAACCACGAGATCGGTGCCGAGTTGTTTCTCAGCCCGGCCACCGCGCGTACCCATGTCAGCCACGCGATGGCGAAACTCAGTGCCCGCGACCGCGCCCAACTGGTTGTCATCGCCTACCAGACCGGACTGGTCAGCCCGCACCAGCCCTGAATACCGGCCCGGGATGTTCGTCCACCGTTCGCCGCGGGGCCGCCCGTCCGTCGGCTGCGGACCCTAGCGTGGTCGGCCGGACCGGACGCCTCAGGAGGCCGCCGCGCATGACCCCGCCACCGATCGGCCGCATCGTGGACGCCGAGGTCACGGCGGTGAGCCGGATCGGCGACACCGCCCCGCACAGCGCCTTCACCGACCTGGTCCGGCACGGCGGTGACTGGTTCTGCGCCTTTCGCGAGGGGACGTCGCACGTCTCCGGGGACGGCGTGATCCGGGTGCTCGCCTCGCCGGACGGCCGCTCCTGGACGTCCGCGGCGGTGCTGCGCCGGGACGGCAGCGACCTGCGCGACCCCCGCTTCGTCCCCCGGCCCGACGGCCGGCTGCACCTGTACGCCGCCGCGGCGACCGGCGAGGCCACGAAGTCGTTCCGCACCATGGCGTGGCTCTCGCCGGACGGGCACCGCTGGGGCGACCCGACACCGGTCGGCGAGCCGGACGTCTGGCTGTGGCGGGCCGTGTGGCACGCCGGCGCGATGTACGGCGTCGGCTACGCCACCCGGGAGCCGCGGTTCGTCCGGCTGTACCGCAGCGGCGACGGGGTCGACCTGCACCCGGTCGTGCAGACCCTGTTCGCCGGCGGCTACCCGAACGAGTCGGGCCTGGTCTTCGAGCCGGACGGCACGGCCGTCTGCCTGCTGCGCCGGGACCGGGACAGCGCCACCGCCCAACTCGGCCGGGCCCGCCCGCCGTACCGGGACTGGCACTGGACGGACCTGGGCGTGCAGGTGGGCGGGCCGGCCCTGCTCCGGCTGCCGGACGGCCGGCTGGTGGCCGGGGTACGCCTGCTCGACGGCCGCGCGCGCACCGCGATCTGCGCGGTCGACGCGGAGCGGCGCGAGCTGACCGAACTGGTCACCCTGCCCTCCGGCGGTGACACCAGCTACCCCGGCCTGGTCTGGCACGACGACCTGCTGTGGGTCAGCTACTACTCGTCGCACGAGGGGCGCACCTGCGTCTACCTCGCCGAGGTGGCGATCGGGCCGGCTCACCGCTGATCACGACACTCTCCCGGGGATCGCCACCGCTCACCGATCAAGAAACCGCACGATGTCATCGCGAAGTGGCCGGAGCGGGTCGCGGTGAGGCAGGCCAGGGTCGGAGAGTGAGGGCCTGGCAAGGAGTTCGGTCAGAACGGCTGCCAACTGCTTTCGTTCCACTCGCCGGTCGGACCACGCCGATTCCGGCAGGCGCAGCACGGTGGAGAGCAGGTCGCCGGGGTAGTAGTCGCCCTCCGCCAACGGGTTCCGGAGCAGAACGCGTACCGCGTGAGGCAGGAGTGCCGCTACGCCAACCTGCTGCCCGAGCATGATGCGTAGGTCTTCGACCGTGAAGTCGACCAACGGCTTACGTCGCAGCTGTGCACAGCGGCTTACGAGAGACGAGGCATCCGGACCGGGGTCCGGCCACACGTCCCGCTCCAGCTGCTCGATCGTTGTCACGGCGGTAGTTCCCAGCTGTCGGCTACGGCAGTTGTAGCAGGTGAAGGCTGGGGCCGTAATTGATCTTCCAGTCGACGGGGACTGCGAGAACGCCGTCAGCGACGCACCGAACACCGACACTGATCCACTTGACGTCCTCTCGGGTTCCCCGCAGCGCGAACCCAACGGCAACGTCGAAGATGTCGGCGCCGCACGGGCAGACGACTCGTCCGACAGCCTCGTCTTCCCAGTAGTCCTCGCTGTCGGCGATGAAGGCGGAACTGCCGCACCCGACGCAGGTTCGGTGAGCGCCATCGTTGCTCAGCGCGTTGATCGTTAACCGAAACGTGCGGCCGTCGCACGAGGCGCATACCGAGTCCGCAACGTGGTCGACTGGGTAGCCTTCGGCCGCATACTCGCGCAAGTAGTCGGCGACGTCTGCGGCGTTGTCACCCGTCCACCACTCGCCGGTGGTATCGATCACGAGCATCTCCCGGCCAAGACCGTCGGTACAGGTGGGTGAACCTCAGTCCGCGGCAACTTCCCCAAGCGCCGCTGCCACCGTATCCCGGGCGGCCAGCCGAACACGTGGCCGGTGCCGGTGCACCGCTGCCGGCCGGTGCGGCGCATACGCTCCGGGCCGGCCGGCGGATCTGCAACGTCATCTCTCTTGTCCGATACGGCACGCCGCCGGGGCAGGTGACAACGCGGAGCTGTCGCCGTGTGAGCGCCATACCGCACGCGCCGGCCAGCCGGCGGCTTGCCGTGATCTACCGGGCTGCGGCCTACTGTCGGCATGCAGCCGGGCGACGACGCGACGATGACGATCGGTGAGATTGCCGGCAGGTTCGGTCTGGCCACCCACGTGTTGCGGCACTGGGAGTCGGTCGGCCTGCTGGCGCCGGCCCGGGTCGTCGCCGGGCGCCGCCGCTACCGCGCCGCCGACCTGTACCGGGTCGCGACCATCCTGCGGGCCAAGGAGGCGGGACTGTCGCTGGAGCAGATCCGTGAGCTGCTGACCGCCGCGGTGCCGGCGCGGCGGCGGGAGATCCTGCTTCGTCACCGGGAGGACCTCGCCGCACGGATCGACGCGCTGCGGGAATCCCTGCGGTTCATCGACGGGGGCCTGGAGTGCGAGCACGAGGACTTCACCGCGTGCCCGCATTACCAGGCGATGGTGCGCGCCCGAATCGGACCGCAGGCCGCACCTCACGTACCGTCATGACGGCCCGAGCGGCAACCCCGGACGGCCTTGCCGGGATGGTTACCAGGCATGGTCGCCGCCCCGGCCCGCCGCTGACACGCGTAGGGAGCGTCACGACAGGCCTGGCATTGCGAAAGGGATCATGGTCGGCGGGCTGAGGCGACGAACATCGGAAAGGCCACGAACAGTCGGTCATGGCGCGCCCGAAACCGCTGGTCCCCGGCCCAGACGGCGCCCTGCTCGGCGGTCACGCTGCCCGCGGTGACCGCCCTCGCGCCGAACGCCTCGACCATGGGCAGGAATCCGGGGTCGGTGAAGATGCCGGTGTGCGCCTCGACGGCCACGTCGTGGAATCCGGCGTCGAGGAGCAGGTTCCGGTAGGCCCGGGCCACCCGAGGGTTCGGGCGGGAGTCGGCCTGGCTGCGCAGGATCGTTCTGGTGAGGTCGGGGTGGGACGAGTCGATCATCAGGGCGTCCCAGTCCTGTCCGACCAGCACGATCCGCCCGCCCGGGCTCAGCACCCGGTGCGCCTCCGCCAGCGCCGCGGCGGGGTCCGGCACCTCGTGCAGCACCTTGTCGGCCCGGTAGCCCGACACGGCCTGGTCGGGGAGGGGGAGAGACTCGGCGCTGCCCGTCCGGAACTCGGCCCCCGGCCAGCGGCGGCGTGCCGTGGCGAGCATCAGCTCATCCGGGTCGACGCCGAGGGCGGCGGCGCCGCGCTGGTGGAGTTCGGCCACCGCGCGTCCCGTGCCGCAGCCCACGTCGACCACCGAAGCGCCGGGGGAGAGGTCCAGCAGGTCGTAGCTGCGGTGCCGTAGGCGCACCGCCGCCGCCTCGGTCTCCGCGGCGTCGAGTCGTGCGATCAGCCCGGCGGTGGCATCCATCGTGTCTTCGGTCATGGACGCCACCCTCCGACTTCAGGTCGACCTGAAGTCAAGCGTCCGTCCCACCGGTGGATGACGTTTCGCCGGTGAGCGGGTGTGGGGTGGAGGTGGGCCGTAGCGTGCGGGGGTGGACAGCGGACACCTGCCCCGTCGGCTGCTGCTCGCCGGGATCGGCTCAGCCGCGGTGGCAGCCGCGGCCGGCTGCGAGTCGCGCCGCGCCACGTCCTCGACCCCGCGGCCGACGAGCAGCCCGCGCCCGTCGGGCCCATCGCGCGGGGGTGCGGCCGCGTTGCGGCGAAAGATCGCCAGCCTGCTCGTGGTCGGCTTTCGCGGCGCCCAGGCCCCGAACTGGATCATCAAGGCGGTGCGGGACGGTCTCGGCGGCGTCATCCTCTTCGACCAGGACCTGGAGACCAGGTCGGTGCGGAACATCCGCTCGCCGGAGCAGGTCACGCGACTGGTGAAGAGTTTGAAGGACGCCTCACCGGGCCGGCTCATCGTGTCGATCGATCAGGAAGGCGGCCGTACCTCCCGCCTCAACCCGAGCAACGGCTTCCCGGCGACGAAGTCGGAGGCCGAGGTCGGCGCGGAGAACTCGGCGTCGGCGACTCGCGACTGGGCGCGAGGACTGGTGGCGGGGCTGACGCGGATCGGGGTCACCATGAACTACGCCCCGGTCGTTGACGTGAACGTCAACCCGGACAGCCGGGCGATCGGCAAACTCGGCCGTAGCTTCTCCGCCGACCCGGACGTGGTGGTCAGCAATGCCGCCGAGGAGATCCAGGCGCACCGGGCGGCTGGTGTGAAGACCTGCCTGAAGCACTTTCCCGGATCGGGTAGCGCCGCCGGAAACACCGACTTCGAGGTCGTCGATGTCAGTGACACCTGGCGGGAGGCCGAACTGGAGCCGTTCCAGCGACTGATTCGGGCTGGCCTGGCCGACTCGGTCATGGCGGCCCACGTGCTCAACAAGCAGCTTGATCCGGCGTATCCGGCGTCGCTGTCGACCGCGACCGTGACCGACCTGCTGCGCGGCCGGCTCGGCTGGCGTGGGCCGGTGGTGAGCGACGACATGCAGGCGGTGGCGATCACCGACCGGTACGGCGCCGCCGAGGCGGTCGCCCTGGCGTTGCAGGCCGGCCTGGACCTGCTCGTCTTCGCCAACCAGCAGGTGTACGACCCGCGAGTCGTCGACGAGACAGTCGACACGATCGTCAAGCTGGTCCGGACAGGACGGCTCACCGAAGATCGCATCGACCAGTCCGTCGCACGGGTGGACTCCCTCCGCCCGAAACGCTGACCCACAGGCTCCGGCAGCCTCCAACCCCGAGCACGCGGACGTCCGCTACCACCGCGCCGCACGTCCGAGGTTCCGGGTGTGCCGGCGTCGCTGATGCCTCAGTCAGGCAGGTCAGCTGGCTTGCGATCCCCGGTGCCCAGGTGGGCTCGTAGCTGGTCGTCGGTGGGCTCGACCAGGAAGCTGCCGTCGGGCCAGAGCAGGGTGGGAACACGTCGTCGCCCCCGCTGCAGCTGGCGGACTAGTTCCGTTGCGGTCTCGTCCTCGTCGAGGTCGACATAGGTGTACGCGATGCCGGCCTGGTCGAGCAGGGAACGGCTGCGTCGAACGTCGGGACACCAACTAGTGCCGTACACCACCAGCTCGGGTTCGGCCGCACGGTGGTGCGGGCGGTGGTCTCCGTTCATGTCAATCTCCCTGAGCGTTACGAACAGACGGGCAAGCCGCATCTCCGCGACACGTGGCCGTGGGGACGCGGCGCTGCTGGAGCCCAGCCGACGAGGTGGTAGCCGCCGTCACGGACGGCCGTGCACTGCCAAGGGTCGACAGCCGGCCGCCCACCGGACTGAAGATACCCCGCACCCGTATCGCGCTCAAGGGTTCGGCGGATCTCGCACGTCGGCAGGGGATGCGAGTGGGGATCGCTTGACACGGCATACCGGTGGGGGGTAAGCATATCGCGTTACCAATACCCCCTAGGGGTAACCGAAGGAGTGATTACGATGTGGTCCGGCTCGAAGCGCTGGTGGGCTCTCGCGCTCATCGCCCTCGCCCAGTTCATGGTCATCATGGACACCTCGATCATCGGCGTCGCACTACCACGCATCCAGGCCGACCTCGGCTTCTCACCCGAGAACCTGTCCTGGGTCTTCAACGCCTACGTCGTCGCGTTCGGCGGTCTGCTGCTGCTCGGTGGCCGGCTGTCCGACCTGCTCGGCGCCCGGCGCATGTTCGCCGCCGGCTGGCTCATCCTGCTCGTCGGCTCCGCCGTCGCGGGCCTGGCTGACAGCGTCGCGGTTGAGCTGGCGGCCCGCGCCGTACAGGGAGCCGGCGCGGCGCTGATCGCCCCGTCGGCGCTCACCCTGCTGATGATGCTCTTCGGCGCCGAGCCCAAGGAACTCACGCGGGCCCTCGCCCTGTACGGCGCGGCGGCGCCCGCCGGCGGCACCGCCGGTGTCTTCCTCGGCGGCGTCATCACCGAATACATCAGCTGGCCCTGGGTCTTCTACATCAACATCCCGATCGCGGCCCTCGCGCTGCTGGCCACCCCGGCCCTGATGCCCACCGGGGGGACCCGCCGTGGCTCCCTGGACGTTCTGGGCGCCCTGACGGTGACCCTCGGCCTCGGCGCCGCCGTCTACGGGATCGTCCGCGCCCCCGAGGTGGGCTGGGCCTCCGGGCAGACCTGGCTGGTCCTCGCCGGAGCCGTCGTCGCCCTGGCCGCGTTCGTCGCCATCCAGGCGGCCCGCCGCGAGCCGTTGATGCGCCTGTCGATCTTCCGCGCCCCGAACCTTGCCGCTGCCAACATTGCCCAACTGCTCCTCGGGGCGGCCTGGATCCCGATGTGGTTCTTCCTCAACCTCTACCTGCAGCAGGTCCTCGGCTACAGCGCCTTTCCCAGCGGCGCGGCGCTGCTCCCGATGACGATCCTCATCATGATCGGGATGATCTTCCTCGCCCCGCGGGCCATCGCCCGCTTCGGCGCGAAGCCCATGGTGGTCACCGGCCTCGCGGTCCTCGCCGTCGGACTCGGGTGGCTCGCGTTGGTCCGCCCCGACGGCAGCTTCACCGTCGACGTCCTACCCGCCTCCCTGGTCGCGGCGCTCGGCATGTCGCTGGCGTTCATCCCGTCGCTCGGTACGGCGATCTCCAGCGCCAGGCCCGAGGAGGGTGGCCTCGCCTCGGGCATCGTCAACACCAGCTACCAGGTGGGCTCGGCGCTCGGTCTGGCCGCGATGACCGCGGTTGCCTCCTCCGCCGGCGCCGACCGGCTCGGCGACCTGTCCGCCCTCACCGGCGGCTACTCCGCCGCCTTCGTCGGCGCCGGGATCATCGCGGCCGCAGGCGCCTTCACCGCCGCCCTGACCCTGCGTACGGCGCAGCGGCAGCCCGCCAACGACGCCGAACCGGTGCACGCGGGGTGATGCGAACCGGAAGCATTGGCCGCCCGTAGAACGCCGGTGGGTCAGCCAGATCCTGGCTGACCCACCGGCGTCTTCATGCCGAGCAGCGGGCTGAGACCTTCCTACCCGGCCCCCTCAAGCCTGTTTCGTACGTCGGCCAGTGGCTTGGCTCCTGATCGCGCTACTTTGTCGTACTCGCCTGGCATGATCGTTCGCTGCCAGTGGCGGCCTGGCCTGACCCTGACGGGAGTTGCACCCAATGAGCAGTGATGATGTCCGGCAGCGCGCTGCCAGACCGGAGGATCTCAGCCGGTTCATCGTGGAGCGGCTCAACGCCGGCGACGTCGAAGGGTTGGTCGCGCTGTATGAACCGGACGCCGTACTGGCATTGCCGAACGGTCAGATCGCCACGGGCAGCGCGGAAATCCGCCAGGCATATGAGCACCTGGTCGCTGATAGGCCCACCTTCGCGCCTGGACGGCAGCAGCCCACACTGCAGAACGGCGACCTGGCACTCACGTCGGTCCGCCTGGTCGATGGTGGCGTTACCGTCGAGGTGGCTCGTCGCCAGCCTGATGGCACGTGGTTGTGGGTGATCGACCAGCCCAGCCTTCTGGGATAGGTTCAGAGCCACAGCTCGCCGCCGATGCGAAGGCAGGCGAGGTCCGGCGTAGGTCACACCGGCTTGATCGCGTGGACACGTTCGACGGTGCCGGCCTTGAGCCGTTCGGTCTCTACGATCCGGAACCCGGCGGCTTGCACGAGGGGTAGCTGGCGGCGGGTGAAATGCTCCCCGGCTGCCCGGATCGTAATCCGTTCGAGCAGCCACTGGGCGACGTAGATCGGTGGCCAGGTGCTGCGGATGTGATCCAGCAACAGCAGCCTGCCGCCCGGCACCAGAACCCGCTTCATCTCGGCGATGGCGGTGGCCGGGTCTGGGATGGCGCACAGCGACAGCGCGCAGACCACGGTGTCGAACGAGGCGTCAGAGAAGGGCAAATGCTCGGCGTCGCCCTCGCGCAGGTCGACGTCCCGGCCGAGGTCGCCCGCGCGCCGTCGAGCGATGTCGAGCATCGCGGGGCTGAGCTCGATACCGGTGACGGTGATGTCGGCAGGATAATGGGGCAGGTTGCGGCCGGTGCCGATGGCGACCTCCAGCACGCGACCACGGGCGCGGGCAGAAAGCCACTCCCGGCCGCCACCGAACTGGATCCTCTCGAAGAACGCGATCTGTCTGTCGTAACTGGGCGCGGTCCTGTCCCAGACTCGGCGCTGCTTCGCGGCCGGTGTCTCACCGGTCTTCGCCTTGGCGGTGCGGCTCATGACGGTGGTCCTTCCATGCGTGCGGGCGGGGAAGGGAACAGTCCACGCCGGAGCTGACGGCGCCGCCGCCCATGACCGCTCGCCGCACCCGCGCCGTGGCCCGGCCAGGATCGGGTTGCCCGTCGTCTGCTGCGCGGACACCCTCGGCACCCTGCCCGACCCAACGATTCAAACATCCGACCGCCACCTGGTATCGCCGCCCGCGGGTACCGGCGGGCGATGAATCCGATGTCAGGCGGTCCCGCGCAGCTCGGCGAGCAGCTTCTCCACGCGGGTGCGGATCTCGTCCCGGATGGGGCGTACGGCTTCGACGCCCTTGCCGGCGGGGTCTTCGAGCTTCCAGTCCTCGTAGCGCTTGCCGGGAAAGACGGGGCAGGCGTCGCCGCAGCCCATGGTGACGATGACGTCTGAGGACTCGGCGGTCTCGTACGCCAGGAGCTTCGGGGTTTGAGCGGTGATGTCGATGCCGACCTCGCGCATGGCCTCGACGGCGGCCGGGTTGACGGTTTCGGCGGGGGCGGAACCGGCGGAGCGGACCTCGACGGTCTCACCGGCGAGGTGGCGCAGCCAGCCGGCGGCCATCTGGGAGCGGCCGGCGTTGTGGACGCAGACGAACAGGACGCTGGGCTTGTCGCTCATGAGGTGCCTTCCGTGCAGTACGAGGACCGGTTGACCGGCGCGTCGTCGGGCCCGCGGAACGCGTGGTCCCGGTTGCTGGTGCGGTAGCGGCCGGGGTCGTCGCGGCGGTAGACGAAGCCGTGGCCAGGCCGAGCCGTGCTGGTGTCGGGTAGGTGCGGTGTCATGGGCGGTGGCCGATGCTGGCGTCCTCGTCGGTGGGAACGACGACCTGGTCGGCGGCGGAGCCGGCGTCGGGGTAGAGGGCGGCGAGCAGGCCGACGCCGACGGTGAGGCCGACGAGCCGGGCCAGGACGAAACCGGGTACGGAGGTCGGGGCGATGCCGGCGAAGGTGTCGGTGAACGCGCGCCCGATGGTGACCGCCGGGTTGGCGAACGACGTCGAGGAGGTGAACCAGTAGGCGGCACCGATGTAGGCGCCGACGGCGGCGGGGGCGACCTGGGCGCGACCGGAGCGGGCGAGGGCGAAGATCAGCAGGATCAGTCCGGCGGTCGCGACGACCTCGCCGAGCCACAGGTGACCTGCGGCGCGGTCCTTGTGGGAGAAGTCGACGGCGGTGAGGGCGAACATCAGGTTCGCCAGCACCGATCCGGCGATCGCGCCGAGGACCTGGGCGACGGTGTAGCCAGCGAGGTCGCGGACGGTGAGGCCGGTGCCGCCGCGGCGGCCGAGGAGCCAGTCGGCGGCCGACACGACCGGGTTGAAGTGGGCGCCGGATACCGGGCCGAAGACCAGGATCAGCGCGCCGAGAGCGAAGGCGGTGGCAGTGGAGTTCTCCAGCAGTTGGAGGCCGACGTCGGCGGGGGAGAGGGAGGTGGCCATGATGCCGGAGCCGACCACGGCGGTGACCAGCAGGGCGGTGCCGATGAACTCGGCCAGCAGGCGCCGCCGAAGTGCGATGGTCATCAGTCTGTTCTCTCCCAGGGTGATCCCTTGCTGGGGTGGGCGGTCGTGTCGGTCATCGAGGACCTCCGGCAGCGCCTCGGGGCGTAGCCGCAGGTAGGTGCGGCGGCGGTCTCCCTCGGAACGGCCCTTGGCGACCAGGCCGGCGTCGGTGAGGACCTTGACGTGGTGGGCGACCAGGTTCGTCGGCATGTCGAGCGTGTGAGCGATCTCCCCGGGGGAGGCGTCGCCCAGGGTGAGCGCGTCCACGATCGCCAGGCGTGCCGGGTCACCGAGGGCGGCATGGATCCGAGCACGGCCCGCGAGAGAAGAAGGGTCGATGTTCATTGACTCAACTATTGTTGAGCAACTCTGCCGAAGCACTGACCGCCAGCGTCCTCGCCGGCGCCCTCATGGCCGTCCCGGTCGGCAGGTGGCTCGACCGGCACGGCGGAGGCGCCCTCATGACCACCGGCTCGATCACCGCCACCGTGCTGCTGATCGCCTGGTCCCAGGTCCAGACGATCGGCCAGCTCTACGCCGTCATGATCGGCATCGGGATCACCGGCGCGATGGTTCTCTACGAACCTGCCTTCGCCGTCATCGTCTCCTGGTTCACCCCCCGACCGACGCTCCACCCACGCCTCGCCGCCCCCGTCACCACGGCCAAGGCCAGCGCACCCCTGGCCGCCGCCGTCGTGCGCAACCACGGCGGATACCCGCTGGTGCTAGCAGCCGTCACCTCCGCATGTCTCCTCGCCTCCGCAGGAATGTTGGCCATGCGTGGAGGTGTGACACCGAGCGGCGGTAAGCCGGGCGAGCAGGCCAGCTGACCTCTCCGGGCAGGACGCAGGACGACCGTCGGCGCCGACCGGCCGCCCCGGAGTGCCGACCGGGGGATCCGAGCCGGGTCACCAGTTGGCACCGATGACCGTTCCGGAACTGGGGTGCCAACCTTGTACGCCCGTGACGTCCGCCTCGCCCTGCCCGGAGTAGCGGTACCAGCGTAGATCTCCGGTCGCGTCGACCCCGTAGACGACGTGGCCGAAACCGCCGACATCGCTGACCCCGCCGAACACATGGCGCATCCCCTGCCACCCCTGGCCGATCGGATTGCCCGAGTTGCGGTGCCAGCCACGAACTCCCGACGGGTCCTCTTCTCCCTGGCCGCTGTAGGAGTACCACAGCAGGTTCCCGTTCTCGTGGACGGCGAAGAACACGTTGCCCGAGCCGTGGATGTGCCGGAAGCTCTGCCAGCCGTTGCCCACGCGGTGGCCCGAGTTCGGATGCCACCCGAGGCTCCCGGAGGGGTCGTGCTCGCCGTTGCCGCTGTAGGAGTACCAGTGCAGGTCGCCGTTCTCGGCGACCGCGAAGATCTGGAGGCGGCTCGTCGTCCGTCCCGCCCTCGGGGCGACGAAGACGTGGCGGAAGTTCTGCCATCCATTGCCGATGACGTTCCCCGAGTTCAAGTCCCAGCCGAGCGCTCCGGTCACGTCACTCTCGCCGTTGCCGCTGTACGAGTACCAGTGCAGGTTCCCGTTGGGATGGATCGCCATGATCACGCCGTCGCCGCATCCGATGACCTGCCGCATGGCCGCCCAACCACGGCCGATCAGATTGCCGGTATGGCCGTCCCACACCTGCGTACCCGGCATGGCCCCGAGCGGCTCACCGTGGCCCTGGTAACGGTTCCACTCCAGATTGCCATCTCTCGTCACGCCGTAGAAGACCCCGACCAGCGGCAGCCCGCTGTCGACCGGGGTGGTGCCGTTTCCCCCGTACAGCAGCTTGAGGTGTCGGGTCTTGCCGATGCCGCCCCACGTGATCCGGAGCCCGCCGTCCCCATCGTCGGCCACGGAGATGGCGGAGCCGGTCGGCTCGCCGTTGCTCCACCGGAGTTCGGGTGTCGTCTGTCCCGCATGCCAGACCCCGGAGCCGCCTAGGGCCAGGTCGGGTGCACCCAGATGGGCGACACTCGCCCCCAGACCCTGGCGTACCCGCCAGATCAGTACGCCGTCGTCCGGGAACGAGGCGTCGTAGCGCCGGTCGCCGGCGGCCCCGCGTCTCCGCTCGACCAAGAAGTACTCGTCGGCCTGCCGACTCTCGTGCCACAGCAGAACGGAGCCGTCGGCTCCCTCGCGCACCACTGCGCTGCCGTCGACGGCGAGGGAACAACGCTGCGGCTCCACCCACCCGAGCGCCAGCTTGTGCCAGATGTCCAGGTGCACCGTTCCCTGGTCGTTGCCGAAGAACGGGTAGGCCCCCATCAGTGTCAACAGGTGGTTACCCTGCCCCGTGTTGTAGAGGTCGATCGTGCCGAGCGAATGCGACAGCTCGTGGGCGATCTGGAAGAACGGCGTGAGCGGTCCGGCACCGGCGACGTGCACGCTGACCGTAAGCTGCGCAGGTCCCTGCGGAGACTGGTACGTGAAGGTGAAGGGGCTGTTGTCCCGATTCGCGGGCAGCGCTCCGGTGATGTTTTCGACCAGCACCACGCACAACTCGTGGAACGCTATGGTGCCGTCCTGATCCGCGTCGAAGGCGGTGAAGCTTTCCGGCGCCACCTCGGCGACACGCTTCAGGATTCCGGCGCTGCGTGCCTCCGGGCCCGGATCATTGGCGTACTCGCCGAGCGGTATCGGACCGACCACCGCGACCCGATCGAACCAGAACCTGCCGTTGCTGTTCTCCCGAAAGTACTCGCGCAAGCTGGCAGGGTTCACCGGATCGTCGGTCGTGAACGGCGGGACCGGGTCACCGAAGCCAAGGCGCTCGTAGTATTCCGTCGGGTGGACAGTGTCGAAAGCCGGAAAATTGGTGTACTCGCCGAGGACGACCAGCAGCGGGCGGCCACCCTGCGCGGAGTGTCCGAGCTGGGTGATCGCACCATGCCCGAACGACTCAAGACTCGGCGTGTCGGCCATGTCCGGACGATACGGCCCGCGTCGCCCCAATGTCGGTGACATCGTCTGGGCGCCCACCATCGGCTGACTCGCGGGGCCGGGATACCGAGGCGGGCAGAAGCCCACTTCTCGGCCGTCGCCGTCCGCGACGGCTCGCAGCGGCACGTCCACCGCCGAGGGTCACGGGATTGCCCGACGGTTCAGCCGGCGAGCCTGGTCAGCGTTGCACGGCTGACCTCTCTTACGGCTGCCTCCAGCTTGCCCGCCGCGTCGGCCTCCGGCAGCTTCACGAGGGCGTTGACTGTCAGCACCATGTTGGCGTCGCGGGTGGTGACTTCGTTGACAACGCTGGTGGCGTCGTACCTACCAAAGCGTGCGAAGGCTTCTTGCCCGATGCCGGAGACGGGGCCCGATCGGGTGAGCCGGTACTTCCACATCTTGCTGCCGGCGGCAGAGGTGTACGCGGTGGTGGCGTCGGCGGTGTGATCGTGAACGACCGCGACGATGTCCAGTCGACCGCCGGCGAGCCGGATCGTGCAACTGCGGGTGGCGCGCCCCGCGCCCGTGGATTCGTGGTGGTCGCCGGTGGCCGCCAGCGGCGCGTTCGTGGACTTCAACGGCGAGGGGTCGATGACGTCGCAGAGGTTCGACGGGGCCTGGTACGGGCCGTCCGGGGTGGTGCCCGCCGTCGGCGCGGACGCGGGTGTGCCCCCGGCCTCGGTGGTGTCGCCGTCGGCGGTGCAGCCGGTCAAGGCGAGCGCGGCCAAGGTCGCCGAGGCGGCGATGACGAGCGCCTGCCGGATCGTCTGACGTACCAACGGTTCCTCCTGGAGTTAGGGCGGCTCAGCGTACCGCCGCGACGCGCGAGCACCGTCTCGCGGAGCCGGCGGACTGGTCCACCGCCCGGTGGTGTGGCATGGTGCCCGGGTGATCGACAGCCATGGAGCGTTGGAGGCTGTGGTCCGGCATGCCGTGGACCTGGAGGACGATTACGACGAGATAGCGCCCACGGTCAGGGCGCTGGCGACGTGCGGGGACACCAGCTTGGTGCCGCGGCTGCGGGAGGCGCTGGACCGGTTCCTCGATGAGGAGAACTTCTACGGTCGCGACCTGATTGCCGCTGTCCTGGCCGGCATCCAGGGCGTGGCGGCCCTGCCGGTGCTGCTGCGCGCCTCGGCGCGCGATCTCGGGGATGACCAGGACGGCTTGCAAACCGAGGTCATCGAGCTGATGCACGTGGACCCGGCGGCCAGCCGGCGCGTGGTGCGGGAGTTCGCGACCGCTACCGCGCCCGAGCTTCGTCGGGTGGGGCTGTGGGCACTCGGGTTCGTGGTCGAGGCGCAGGACGTCGAGCCGCTTGCTGCGGCCGCGACCGACCCGGATCCGATGGTCCGCCAGCGGCCGGGGTGAGGGTCCGCGAACAAACCAGGTGAAGACCGCACCAGCGACCCGGACGGAGTCAGACGCCTTGCGTCGGATCCTGGTCGCCGCGTCCGTCTCCGCCGCGCTCGCGGCCGAGGAAGAAGGCGCGCCGCGGGCGGCGCGCAGTGCGGTGACGGCACGGGCGAACCGTAGGAACGGTACGGCGAGGAAGATCAGCTGCCACCAGTTCCGCTTCCAGAACTCCCGGATGGTCGGTCGGTCACCACCCGGAAGCGTAGCCCGCATGCGGTGGGTGGGTACCGATCTCCCGCAGGCTCGGCATGGCGGCCGGCCGAGTTGCCGTGACTGGCCCCGGACCTGCGGCGGGGCCGGATGCCACAATCCCCGTATGCCGTCGGACGCTTGGGCCGCGTTGGCGAACCCGTTCGTGGAAGGTGCGTACGCCTCGGTCAAGGGCCACGTGCGGACGTACGTCCTGCACGCTCAGCTGCTGCGCCACCTCCCTGAGCCGCCGGCGAGCGTCCTCGACGTCGGAGGTGGCGCGGCCCACCAATCCTTGCCGCTGGCCCGACTCGGCTACGACGTCACCGTCCTGGACCCGTCGCCGGCCATGCTCGCGAAGGCCGAGCAGCGGCTCAACGCGGAGCCGAACGACGTCCGGCGGCGCGTCCGGCTGGTCGAGGCGCCCGGCGAGCAGGCCCGGGCGGCGACCGGCGGGCAGCGGTTTTCGGCGGTGCTCTGCCACGGCGTGCTGATGTACCTCGAGCGACCCGAGCCGCTGGTCGCCGAGCTGTGCCGGTGCGCAGCACCCGGGGGAGTCGTCTCGGTCATGGCGCTCAACGCGCGCACGCTGGCCGTCCGTCCGGCCCTCGACCACCGCTGGGCCGACGCCCTGGCTGCCTTCGACGCCACCGGTGAGGTCGGGGTGCTCGGTGTGGACACCCGCGGCGACACCGTCGAGGGCCTGTCGACCCTGCTGCAGCAGGGTGGGGTGGACCCCGAGGGCTGGTACGGGGTCTGGTTGTTTTCGGACTGGCTGGACCTGCCGTCGGACAGCACAGACGTGGCGGCCGTGGCCGCCGTCGAGCTCGAAGCGAGCCTGCGGGACCCCTACCGGCAGCTCAGCCGGGTGTTCCACCTGATCGGCCGGGCCCGGACGCCACGTCGCTGACACCAGTTGCTCAACTGGCGGGAGGCACCACATGCTCGGGTAGGAGAGCCACTGGTGACAACGGCGCGTGCCTACTGGGAATTCCCGATCCCGCTGTGACATATCTGCACTGCTCCGCGCCTTCCCGCCACGGCCGTCACCTGCGCATACTCCAGGGCCGCCGCCCTTGAACCGAAGGGCGATGGCCGATTCGGATGGAGCTGATGGAAAGATGACGTCGCACCCGGTCTCCGCGGCAGCCGCCGGCACCTGGCTGCTCGGTGACCTCAAGGTCAACAGGATCGGCTTCGGCGCCATGCGCCTCACCGGCAGCGGCACCTTCCACCAGGGCGTTCCCAGCGACCGCAGCCAGGCGATCCGCGTCCTGCGTCGCGCGGTCGAGCTGGGCGTGAACCACATCGACACCGCGGCGTTCTACTTCTCCCGGCTGCGCTCGGCCAACGAGCTGATCAACTCCGCGCTGGCGCCGTACCCGGACGATCTCGTCATCGCCACCAAGGTCGGCCCGGCCCGGGACGCCGCCGGCGAGTGGGCCACCCCGGCGCGGCCCGACCAACTGCGCGGCCAGGTGGAGGAGAACCTGCGCCAGCTCGGCCGCGACCACCTCGACGTGGTGAACCTGCGTCTCATGGGCCAGGACTCCATCAGCGAACACTTCGGGGCCCTCGCCGAGCTGCGCGAGGCGGGACTCATCCGCCACCTCGGCATCTCCGGCGCCCGCCCGGAGCATCTTGCCGAAGCCCAGGCGATCGCACCGGTGGTATGCGTCCAGAACCGCTACAGCATCGACACAGCCGGCGAGGACGAGATGCTGCGCGCCTGCGCGGAGCGCGACATCGCGTTCGTGCCCTTCTTCTCCATCGTCGGGGAGAGACGCGTGGCGGGAGCCGACCGGGCCGAGCACGACGAGGTCCACGCCGTGGCCCGCGCACACGGCGTCTCAACTGCGCAGATCCGCCTGGCCTGGATCCTGCACAAGGGCGCACACGTGCTGGCCATCCCCGGGACGGGCAACCCGGATCACCTCGTCGACAATGTGGCAGCGGGCGCACTTCGACTGACCGAGGAAGAACTCCAGCTCCTCGATGCGATTGGCCACTCCGCATCCTGATGCCGGCCGCGTCCGCCGTACTCGACGAAGAGTACGGCGGACGCGGCGAGCAGTACCGCGACACCCCGCCGGCCGACCACCTCCACCGCAGTCCCGGCCGGCGCCATGGTCAGGCATCGAGGACGGCGTACGCGCGGACGGGGAAGGTGCCCATGCCCGCGACCGGGGCGGGCGCGGCGTGGAACCGGAAACCGCTCACCGGCAACGCCCCGAGGTTGGTGAGGTGTTCGACGAGCGTGACGCCCGCGGCGAGCAGCCCGGTGTGGGCCGGGCGGGCACCGTCGGTGGTGTCGTCGACGTTGACCGAGTCGATCCCGACCAGGATCGCGCCGGCCGCGACGAGGTGGTCGACCGCCGCCCGGGTGAGGTACGGGTGACCACCGGACCCGTAGGCGGCGGTGCCGAAGTGCCGGTCCCAGCCGGTGTGCACGAGCACCGCCCGCCCCGCCACGTCGTACGGCGCGAGCAGCTCCGGCCCGATGGCGGGTCCCGGGTGATCGGTGAGCCGCACCACGACGCCGGGCAGGTCGGCGAAGCGTTCCGCCGGGACGGCGGCGAGGTCGTCGCCGTCGGCGAAGCGGTGATAGGGCGCGTCGAGGTAGGTGCCGGTGTTGGCCACCATCGTGATCTGGTCGATCTGGAAGGTGGTGCCGGGCGCGTAGGCCTGCTGGGAGGCCTCGCGGGACACATGCGCGGCGATCTGCGGCCCGGGGAGGCCCGGATAGGTGATCATGCCGGCGTGGATGCGGTGGGACAGCTCGACGATGCCGTGGGTGGCCGGTGGTGGGGCCGCGGCCCGGCGCCCCTTGTGCGGCTCGGCGAGCAGTCGCAACCCGGAGATCGCCACGTCGGCGACCATCAGCAGCCCCAGTTCGCGGACGAACGCGCTCCCCACCTCGGCCGGGCCGACGTGTTCGTCGTCGACGTCGAGCCGGAACCCGCGGGCGGTCAGTCCGCCGCCGTTGGTGAAGGTGACTTCCGCGTCGAACTCCGCCCGCCACTGCTGTGCCACGTCCCGCCCCCGTCGTATGTTCTCGCTGCCCACAACCGCCAAGAATGGGATCGCGCCGGCGCGGTGACAAGCAAGGGTTGCTGGGGCCGGCGTTAAGGAGAACTACATGGAGATCGACCCGCGCAGGTTGCGTGTGCTGTGGGCGGTGTCCCGGCGTGGCGGCATCGCCGCCGCGGCGCCGTTGCTGCATCTGACGCCGTCGGCGGTCTCCCAGCAGATCGCCCAACTCGAGCGGGAGGTGGGCGTCGCCGTTCTCGACCGGGGCCCGCGGGGGGTGACGCTCACCGAGGCCGGACGCCAGCTCGCCGCGACCGGTGAGCGGATCGAGGCGGAATTGACCGAGGCGCGGCGGGCGATCGCCGCGTTGACCGGCCGGGTCGCCGGGCCGGTCACCATCGCCGCCTTTCCGACGGCGATCGCCCACCTCGTCGTCCCGGCGGTGCGCGCCCTCGCCGCCGAACACCCGGCCATCGCGCCACGCGTCGTGGAGCTGGACGGCGAATCGGCGCTGCGGGAGCTCACCACCGGCGCCGTCGACGTGCTGATCGACGACTCGGAGCCGGGCACCGTGCCGCAACCGGCCGGCACGGAGTCGGTGGCGTTGCTCTCCGACCCGTACCGGGTGGTGGTGCCGACAGCGTGGCAACGGACCCCGCCCGGGCTCGCGGACCTCGCGCAGGACCCGTGGATCGTCGGTCCGCCCGGTTCGGCGGTCCGGCGTGCCCTCGACCGCCTCGCCGACGAGCACGGCTTCCGGCCGCTGGCCGCGCACGAGTGCCTGGAGTTTCCGGCGGTGCTGGCGCTGGTGGCGGCGGGTCTCGGGGCAGCGGTCGTACCGGCGCTCGCGCTCGCCGGCGGTGTGCCTCCCGGTGTCGCGGCCACCCGCCTGTCCGGGCTCGGCGGCCGGCACCTGTCGGCGGTGCACCGCGCCTACCGGACCGGAGCCTCGCCGGCCATCGCGGTCACGGTGACCGCGCTCATGGCGGCCGGCCGGGCGGTGACCGCGGTCGTGCCTTCGGAGAAGGCATAGCCGGCGGCCGGCGCGCATGCGGGATCAGCCACCGCGGGGGGCGTACATGATGACGGCGACGCCGGTGAGGCAGATGGCTGCGCCGATGATGTCGTAGCGGTCGGGGCGGAACTTGTCGACGACCATGCCCCAGGCGAGAGAGCCGGCGACGAAGACGCCGCCGTAGGCGGCCAGGATGCGGCCGAAGTTCGGGTCGGGTTGGAAGGTGGCGACGAAGCTGTAGAGCCCGAGCGCGATGACTCCGGCCGCGATCCACAGCAGTCCGCGGTTTTCCCGCCAGCCCTGCCAGACCAGCCAGGCGCCACCGATCTCGGCGAGAGCGGCGAGCAGGAACAGCAGGATCGAGCGGGCAACCGTCATGCCTTCGAACGTAGCGGCAGCACCATGCCCTGTTCCTCGGGCTTCGTCGCGGCGAGCTCAGCGAACGGCAGGGGACAGCAGGAGCTTCCGGCGCAGGCGACCAGGTCGTCACATCCGGCGGAGATCGCCGCCCGCAGGGTGTCGCGGATGACGCTCAGGTCCGCCAGCTTCTGTTCGACCTCGGCGAGCTTGTCCCGCGCCCCGGCCTGTAGTCCCCTGTCCGGCCGCCTGCCGTGCTGGTGCCGACCGACGTCGAGCAGGTCGGCCACCTCATCGAGCGTGAAGCCGAGACGTTGCGCGGTCTTGATCACCCGCAGCAGGGTGACCGTCTCGGCCGGGTAGAGCCGGTGGCCACCCGGCGACCGCTGCGGCGAGGTGAGCAGGCCGCGGCGCTCGTAGTAGCGCAGGGTCTGCTGGTGCACGCCGGCTGCCTCGGCCAGCTCCCCGGTGCGGAGCCCGGACGTGGTCATCTCTCGCCCCGCACGGAGGCCGACCGGTCGGCGAGAGCGTCGAGTACGTCGACCCGCCCGGCCGGCACCCGAACGTCCAGGGTCAGGGAGTCCGGGCCGGATCGGGACAGGTCGAAGGCGAAGAAGGAACAGCAGGAGGACTCCCGCGCCGTGAGGTCCCGCGCCGTCTCCTCCACCTGTGCCGCGCCGTCGAGCCGCAACCGCAGGTGCTGCGCCGACACCCGGTCGGCGCCCCGCACGGCTTCGGTGAGGAACCGATCGAACTCGGCGAGGCGCAGCGGCCGTTCGGACGCCGGCAGGGTGCACGCATCCGGGATCCAGGCGTCGTCGGTCGTGGTGTGGTGGTCACTCATACCTCCGACGGTAGGCCTGTACCTGGGTACCAGATGCAAGCCCGCCGACGGACGGGCCGGGGCAGGCTCGGGTGATCCGCGCGGTCGCCGCCGGGAGGTTGGTCGACGCCAGGAGGGCTGTCGGTAATCCGACAGCTGTCCGTGTGAGCGCTACGGTGATCCATCCGCCCGTCGGGGTGGTCGATGCGGCTCTGACCTGGGCATATGTTTGATCCATGGGTGCGACCCGCAGGGGGGCGACCGGGTTTGGCCGCATCGGCGACAGCGGATGGGTGGTAGCCCCAGCGTCCCTCTTCCCCTCCCGAACGCGGGGCTCGGCGTGCCGGTTCCGGTGCTGCTCCGCGCCTACGGCGTGGCGGTCGGCGACGGCACGCCCCTGTCGGCTTGCACACGTGCCCGCTGATGCTCGTACAGGGGAAGGAGCGCGTCGTGGGAGGCTTCCATGATCGGACGAGCCAGCGGGTCTTCGAGTTCGCGGTTCTCGGCACCGCGCCCGTCTGTGGTGTCCTGCTGACGGCGCTGGACGTCCACCCGACATCGGTGGAGGTGGCGATGCCCGCCGTGGTCAGAATCGGCTGGGAGGTCGGCCTCATCGTGGTCGGCCTCGCGGGCCTGCTCGGGATGTTCTGGCCGGGAGAACTCGGTACCGGGCTCGGTATCGAACTCGCCGCGGTGCTCATGCTGGGTGCGCTTGCCGCGATGTACGTGGTCGCCGTCCTGGCGGTCGCCGGCGCGCAGGCGGTGGTGGCCGCGTCGTTCGTCGGCGCGGTGGCGGTCGGTTCCTGGCTGCGCTCGGCCGAGATAGTGCGGTCGCTGCGGTGGCTCGTCCGCATGCATCAGGCCGGCTTGGATCCTTGCGTTGAGAGGCGGACGTGAACACCGCGCAGGCGTCCGGCTCCCCCTACTGGGCGCAGGTCCTGATCTCCGCTCTCGGGCTGTTCGGTGGTGCCAGCGGCCTCGGTGTCCTGGCCACGATCGCGGTGCAACGGCGAAAGCTGAAGGCCGACACGGCAGGAGCGCTGACCGACGCGGCGCTGGCGCTCGTGCAGCCGCTGCGTACCCGGGTCACCGAACTGGAGGCCGAGGCGCTGGCCGTGCGGCAGCAGTTGGCGGCGTCACAGCGGGAACTGCAGGAGTTGCGAGCGACGGTATGGGACCTGACCAGGACACTGGAACGATGGCGGGAAGCGATCAAGGCGCCGGGCGCGACGATGCGCCGGATACAGGCTCTCGTGGCGGAGGAGGAGCGACGCCCGCACGGCCATCCTCGACGCCGCGCCCCCTGAACCCGGCCGCCGCATCAAGTGGCGCGGAGGGAAGGATCTGGTCGCCTCCGCGGTGGGGTTCGAGCGGGAGGTCCGCGGGGCTCAGGATCGGCAGGGGAAGTTGCTCTTCGAGCAGGTCACCCCGTAGTTGTACGCGTCGTTGAAGTGTGTGTAGTAGGCGTCGTAGAGCGGGTGTGTGGTGCCGCTCTCCGGGGCCATCTTGACGAAGATCTCGTCGTTCTCGTTGAGGGCGTCCTGCGTCCAGTTCTGTGAGCCGGTGTAGACGCGGTACTGGTAGGCGCTGCCGTACTTGCCGTAGGCCATGAAGAACTTGTCGTGCACGTTGTCCTTGCGGCGGATGGCCACTCCAGCGTCGAGCAGCTCGTTGTAGACCGACTGGCTCATCGCGATGCCGCCGTCGGCGTTCGTGCCGATCACCATCCAGACCTTGCACCCGGCGGCGCGGAACCGGGTGACGAGATCGACGATCTGCGGCCGACCGGTGGTCACCGCGGCCATCCCCACCCGCAGCCGGCAGTTGGCGTCGGGGCTCAGGTCGTTGAGCCGCGTGACGACGGTGTCGGTCTGCCCCAACCCTTCCGGAGACGCGTACGCGTCGGCGGCGGCCGCCTGGTAGTAGCCCCGGCCGGAGGCGGAGTCGTAGTAGTCGTTGCCGCTGTAGTGCCGGCGGTTCCACATGTCGCTGAAGTTGGCGTTGAGCCCGCCGGCGAGCGCCGCGTCGCCGTAGACGGTGATGGCGTTGTTGAACGCGTCCGGGCCGGTGGCGTAGGTGAGGTTGCTCGAACCGAACCAGACAACGTTGCTGCGCAACACACCGTTCGGATCGGTGGTGCTGGTGAAGGTGAACAACTTCGTGTGCATGTCACCGTCGGCGCTGGTGCTGATGCAACCGTGGCCGCCGCCGCTGTCCAGGCAGAACTGGTAGTTGTTCAGCTGCTTGATCTTGGCAATGGCCGAGTCGGTCGAGGCCGCGTTCTTGCCGTCGAGGACCACCATCACCGTGACACCGCGGGTCTGGGCGCGCAGCAGCGCGTCCGCGATCGAGTCCACGCTGAGCGAGTGGATGGCGCCCCGGATGGTGGAGCCGGCCGGCGCCGCGTCGATCAGCCGCTGCAGTTCGGTGAGGATGGTGTAGTCCCGCCCGGCGGTGGGGTCGGTGAAGTGCGCCCAGACCGGGTAGCCGGCCAGGGTGGCCGACGCCGTCGACACGCCCGCGGTTGCCGCCGCGGCGGGCGCCGGCTCGACCGGCGACACCACCGGGAGCGCGACGCCCGCGACGAGGGACCACGCCAGCGTACGACGGAGAGCGGCACCCACCCGGTTGGACCTCATAGACAACGATGATTGAAAGAAATTGCCGGCGCGTCAATATCCCGACGGGGTCCTCCCGCGCCCGGGCCCGCTGTCGCTTGGCGGAGGCTCTCCGTTCACCTGGCGCGGGGGGCCCGCTTCCACATCTTGCACAAAAGTTTCAACGCTGTTACGTTGGCGCGCACCCGTCAAGCGAAGGGTGTCAATATGCGAACGCTGGACAGGATTGCCGCGGTGGCCACGGCGGCGACGACCAGGACAGGGCGGGCCCTGCGGCGCCGCGGTCGCGCCGCCACCGTGCTCGCGTTGGCGACCGCGCTCGTCGGCCTGCTGCCGGCCGCCGCCGCGCAGGCGAATGTGAACAGGTACACCGTCCAGCCGAACTCCCCCAAGCCGGCGGTGTGCAACAACTCCGGCACCATCCCGCCCGGCACCTGGATGCAGAACAGGCCGTGCGGCTACTGGGTCGGCACCGCCATGGCCGGCTCGTCCTTCGACGTCCACCAGACCAACCCCAGCAACTACCACTACGGGCGCAGCTGGGGCAACAACAACATCTGCACCTGGATCCCGCCCGGCGCCCTCAGCTCCAGCCCGACGGCATCCGTCGCGGAGTCGTGCAGCGACGCGACGAAGGACAACATCTCGCACCGCCGGACGATCGGCTACAACTTCAACGCGGCGGCGCACGCGGCCACGGACGGCACGGCGATCACCGTCAACCCGGCGTGCACGGCCTACTACAACTACTACACGACCAGCACGTACAGCGACGGCTCCCTGCGTGACGTGGCCGGCCACCCGGGCTCCACGGTGATGTACCGCTTCACGGCGAACGGATCGAATCCGGCGATCGTCGTCCGGGACGGCGTGATCGGCTGGGTGTTCCTCAGCCGCTCGTGCGTCACGGACTGGCGCGGCATCACCTTCTACAACGACAACGACTGATCCGACACCTGCCCCGGTCCGCGGCGCTTGCGCCGACCGGCACCAGGTCAGAGCCGCAGGTCACGCGGCGTGCCAGGACGGGCTCGCCGCGCTCGGCTGATCCGGGCGGCACCGGCACCGAGCCGGTGCCGGCGCCGTCAGGCGTTTCAGCGTTTGGCCTGTTGCTTGGCCATCTCGGGGCGCTCGCCCTTGCCGACCCTCTGCAGCGCGTCGCGCAGTTGCTCCTCGGTCATCTTGGAGTTGCCCTCGATGCCCGCGTTGTGGGCCTTCTGGCGCAGATCGTGCAGCTGCTCCCGGTTACCCATGTCGACCTCCCGTGTCGCGGTGGCGCAGGCGGCTCCGCGCGCCACTCCGCTCGTCGCCTTCCCGGGTGAGCCGGGGGCAAACCGCGCCAGCTGGCACGCACTCGCGTGGCTGCTGCGGTAACTGCTGTCGGCTTGACCTCAGGTCTTCCATCGGGATCAGGGCAGACCGGACCGAGGCTCACCGGTGGGGGCGTCGCGGATGGCGAGTGCGGCTTGGATGAGCGCGGCGTGCGTCAGCGTCTGGGGATAGTTGCCGAGGTGGGCGCCGGTCGCGGGGTCCAGTTCCTCGGCGTAGAGGCCGATCGGGTTGGCGTGGTCGAGCATGGTCCGGAACAGGTCGACGGCCTCGGCGCGGCGCCCGGTGCGGGCGAGGGCCTGGACGAGCCAGAACGAGCAGGGCAGAAAGGCGCCTTCGGCGCCGGGGAAGCCGTCACTCCCTGGCGGGTAGCGGTAGAGAAGCGGACCGCCGGCGGAAAGCCGGTCCCGGATGGCGTCGATGGTGCCACGCACCCGGGGCGATTCGATGTCGTCGAAGTCGAGCAGCGGCAGGACCAGTAGGGCCGCGTCGAGGTCCGGGGAGCCGTAGGTACGGACGTAGCTGCCCGCCGTTGGATCGAAGCCCCGGGTCCGGACCTCGGCGGCGATGGCGTCCCGGGCCTTCTGCCACTGTCGTCGTTGGCGCTCCGGCAGCGGGTGCGTCTCGGCGATGCACAGGGCCCGGTCCAGGGCGAGCCAGCCCATCAGCTTGGAATGTACGTGGTGGGCGGGTGCGCGAACCTCCCAGATGCCGGCGTCCGGCTCCGGCCAGCGACGGGCGACCACGTCGGCGAAGCCACGCACGGCCCGCCACGTCTCGCTGTAGAGGAGGTGCCCGGCCTGCGCGAACGCCCAGGCGGCATCCACCACCCAGCCGTAGCCGTCGAGTTGGTGTTGCTCGGCGGCGCCGTTGCCGATCCGTACCGGAACGCTGTCGAGATAGCCGGGCCAGCCAGGCAGATCCCGTTCCGCTGGTACGTGGCGGCCGTGCAGGGTGAGCAGGGCCGGCAGGCGTGGCCGCTGCAGCCGGCTGGCGTGCAGCAGCCAGGCGAGGAAACCGTGGGCCTCATCGGGTTTGCCGACACTGAGGAAGGCACTGACGGCGATGCTGGCGTCACGGGGCCAGACATAGCGGTAGTCCCAGTTGCGTACCCCGCCGGGATCCTCGGGCAATGACGTCGTGGGTGCCGCCACCGGCGCGCGTGAGGGCGAGTAGGTCAACAGTCGCAGGGTCAGCAGACTCCGTACGACGTGCTCCCGGAAGGGCAGCGATTCGTCGATGTCGGCGGTCCAGGCCCGCCATCGGGCTTCGTCGGCGACGAGCAGTTCCCAGGCTGCGGCGGGCTCGACGTGCATCAGCGGTTCGCGGTGGGCCACGGCCAGCACGAGGATGACCGGACTTCCCGGCCTGACCGTGACCGCGGTAGGCCGGCCCGGCTCGATGGTGAGCGCAGGTGCGCTGTCCAGCGAGACCGCGAGCGAGCCCCACTCACAGACGGCGCGACGTCGGTGGCGGACGCGGGGCCGGCGTCGCCGCACGCCGAGGCGGGGGTCGAACTCGACGACGGCGTCGACCGCTGCCTCCTCGGCCGACAGCCGCCGCACGATCAGTGTCGTGGGCAGCAGGCGGTGGCGGACCTCGGCCACCATGCCCTCGGTGAGGGTGAGACGTCCGCCGCCTACCGTCCAGGTTGTCTCCAAGGTGGCGGTGTGCTGCCGGTAACGCCGTTCGACGACCGTGCTCGGCCCGGCCGGGCCGACCCGGAACGTTCCCGCGTCCGGGCCGCCGACCAACCGGCCGAACAGGGGCTCGCCGTCGAAGCGGGGCACGCAGAGCCAGTCGATCCCGCCGTCGCTCGCGACGAGGGCAGCGGTACGGGTGTCACCGAGCAGCCCGTAGTCGCTGATCGGCGCTGGCGGCCGAGGGTAGGTCGCGTTCGGCCCACCAGCCATGGCATCGCTCCCTGGCGAGTCGTGCGGCGCGGGTCAACCGGCCTGCAGGAGCAGTCCCAGGACGACCCCGTAGATGACGTGGACGACGGCCGCGACCGTCGGAGTCTGGACGCCGTAGTTCAGGCTGAACAGGCCGGGCGGCTCCAGCACGGCCCTGCTGGCCGGGCCGGCCCGCTGCGAGGCCATGCGCGGGTGGACACCCGGAAGCAGCGGCAGGAGCACCGTCAGCGCGATCCCGACGTGGAGCGTCCCGAGCAACGCCCCGATCCACCAGGTGGCGCGGTGCAGCAGGGCGAACGTGGCCGCGTAACCGAGGGCGAAGCCCTGGCCGGCGCAGAGGTGGATGAAGAAGCCGATGACCCGGGCCCGGTCGGGGTCCTCGGTGACGAGCGTCCCGAGCACCAGGGGAAGGTCGAGGCGGGTGAGGCCGGCCAGTTGCGCGGTGATCAGCGCCGCCGTGAGCGCCACGGTGGCCACCAACCCGAACAACGCCCATCCGGCCCAGTCCATCTCAGCAGTGGTCGACGCCGCGCGGGTCCGGCCCGCCAGTGAGCGGCCCAACTGGCCGGATCCGAGTTGTCGAGCAGTGGCTGCGCGCCGTCGGCAGGCGGCCTGGCGTCCGCTCCGTCATCGGTCACCCCGGCTGGACAACGTGAAGCTCCTACTTGATTGAAACGACCGCATCGCGCTGATATGCGACGACAGTGACGGTTACGGCTTTCCACCATAAGCCACCCGGCCGGTAACCCTGGCCTGCTCGCCGAGATGCGCCCGGTACCAGGCCTTCCGGTGAAGCGAGCCGCCGAGGGCGGCGGGCGTGACCGTTCCTTCGGGGGTGTCTTCGCGGTTGGCCGGACTCCAGGGCGCGGGCGTGGTACGAGTGCTCGGTGAGTGCTGACGACCGCCAGGCCGGCGCCGACCGGTCCCGGCGTGATCGGGTGGCGGAGAACGTGAGGGACACTGCGGTCCGGATCCGCGGCCGAGGGGGTCGCGCCGGTCGACTGCGCCTGCATCAGCTGGAAGTCGCGGTCGTGATCTCCCTGCAGGCGGGGCTCGCCGCGGCACTGGCCTGGTGGATCGGACACGATGTGCTCGGCAACCCGTCGCCGGTCTTCGCACCCTCCGCCGCGGTGGGCACGATCGTCGCCGCCCTCGGCCAACGGGCCCGCCGTACCGTCGAGCTCCTCCTCGGCGTCGGGCTGGGTATCGCCACCACCGACGTCCTGCTGGCGTTCCTGGGCACCGGCATCTGGCAGACCGGGCTGATCGTCGGACTCGCCATCCTGGCCACGCTCGTGCTGTTCGGTCGCAGCGGGTCAGCCGTCGGACAGGCCGGCGGCACCGCGGTGCTGCTCGCCACCCTGGCGCCGGCCCAGCACAACCTTGAATGGCCGCGGATCGTCGAGGCGACCGTCGGCGGCGTCGTCGGCCTCGCGGTGGTCGCGTTGCTGGTCCCGATCAACCCGATGCGGATCCTCGACCGCGACGCGGCCCCCATCTACCAGTGCCTCGCCGGTCAACTGAGAGAGGTCTCCGCAGCGCTGGCCACCCGCGATCAGCAACGGGCGGTCCGGGCGCTGGACACGCTGCGCGGTATGGGACCCGACCTCGACCGGATGCACCAGGCGCTCAGCGGCGCCGAGGAGGTCGTGAGCCTGGCGCCTGCCCGCTGGCGGCGCCGCCAGGACGTGGAACGCTTCGCCCGCGCAACCGTGTACCTGGAACGAGTCATCGAACACAGCCGGGGGTTGGCCCGCCGGTCAGCGCTGGCGCTGCAGTACCACGAGCGGGCACCTTACGACCTGTCCGTCGGCGTCGACCGCCTCGCCGACGCGGTCGAGCTCCTGCGCCGTGAGCATCGTGCCGGGCGCCCCACCGAGCAGACCCACCAGAATGTACGCGACGCCGTGCAGCAGGCCGGCCGAGCCCGAGCGCTGGGCGTCGACGAGTTCGGAGAGGCGGTGGTGACGCAGCTACGCACCGCCGCGAGCGACCTGCTGCGGGCGATCGGCTCCGACCCGACGTCGGCGAACCAGGAGATCCGCAGTGCCATGCGAGCCGGCGAGGAATCCGTTCACCATGGTGGCGCATCCGAGTGAGTAGACGCCGCAGACAGCGGGGCGTCGATGATCGTGCGTTCGACTCTGGCTACCGACTGTGCGAGCTCGTGTCCACCAGGGAGTAGCCGACACCCCGCGCGGACTCGACCGCGACGGTGGCGCTCGCCTCGCGGAGCTTGGCCCGCAGTCGCTTCACGGTCGAGCGGACGGCCGCGGCGTCGTCCAGGTAGTCCGCGCCCCAGACCCGTTCGTAGAGCTGCTGGTAGGTCCATACGCGCAGCGGCGGGTTCGCGAGGGCGGTGAGCACGTCTCGCTCCAGCCGGGTCAGGGGGAGGATGCGCCCGGCCCAGCTGACCTGCTGCCGCTGCTGGTCGACGACGAGACGCCCCAGCGCCACCGCACCCGTCTCCTGGGAGGTGGAGCTGTCGGTGTCGTCGAACAGCAGGGCGCGGACCGTCTGTAGGTCGGGAAACATCAGTACGACTCCGTTGCCGCTCATGAGCCGAGCGACCTGTGCCCGTTTGCTGCGATCGGCGGTCACGCAGAGTATGACTGGCTGCCCATCAAATTCCCCCCGGGAACTGCCCATGGGAGAAGGAAAGCAACTTGCACAACGCAGGTCAATATCAAATGCTTGATCATTCAAAGATGAAGCTCGATATTGGCCCGATTTTGCCTCATACCTGCCCACCTTCTGCGCTTGAGAGAAGATCGCGACCCATCGACGATGATCACGGGAAGTCGCCTACCTGCGGTTTCCTCGCCCTGCGTCACTCGGCGGGTCCACCACACGTGGCCGCCGTCAGCTAGGAGGTCGTCGCCTGATGCACAAAACGCGAAATGGCCTGCGGAGAGCCGGACCGGTCGCCGTACTGGCCGCCGCCGCCCTGCTCCTTGGCGGTCTACCAGCGGCCGCTCAACCCCTCGATCCCGAACCCGCCGCTCCCGCACTTCCGGCCGCAAAGGCCGAAGTGCGTCAAGCCGCCAAACATGACCTGTCTCGGAAACTGCGCGAAATAGCTCCGAAACAAAAGGCCGGACAGGAATCGACAAGTGCGGTACAGCCCGCTCGATCGCTCAACCGGCAGGCGGCGGAGCTGACCGCCGAGGCAGGAAGCGATGCCGTGCAGCGAGGCTTCACCGCTTCTCAGGTACCTGAATTCGCCGCCAACTTCGAGGGCGTCGGCAACATCGACGGCGTGCTGCCGCCGGACACCAACGGCGACGTGGGGCCCAACCACTACGTGCAGATGGTGAACCTGCACTACGCCGTCTACAGCAAGACCGGCAGCCTGCTGCTCGGTCCGCTGCCCGGCAACGCCATCTGGGCCGGCTTCGGCGGGCCGTGCGAGACCCGCAACGACGGCGACCCCGTCGTGCTCTACGACGAGGCGGCCGACCGGTGGATGCTCACCCAGTTCGCCCTGCCCGGCGGGTCGTCGGGCATGCACCAGTGCATTGCCATCTCGCAGACCGGTGACCCGACCGGCGCCTTCTACCGGTACGACTTCCTGTACCACCAGACCCGGATGAACGACTACCCGAAGTTCGGGATCTGGCCGGATGCCTACTACATGACGGCCAACGAGTTCGCCCCGTCGTTCGTCGGGGCGGGCGCGGTGGCGTTCGAGCGGGAGAAGATGCTCTCCGGCCAGGCGGCCCGGATGGTGTACTTCCACCTCGGACCGGACTTCGGTGGCCTGCTGCCGTCCGACGCGGAGGGTCTCGCCCCGCCGGCCGGGGCGCCGAACCCGTTCGTCATGTTCGACGACGACGCGTGGGGCATCTCGCCCACCGACCGGCTCCTGATGTGGGACTTCAAGGTCGACTGGACCAACCCCGCGAACTCCACCTTCGGCAACAACCTCGCCCCGAGCCGATTCCTGGAGACAGCGCCGTTCGACTCGAACATGTGCAACTATGCCCGCACCTGCGTCCCCCAGCAGGGCACCTCGGCGAGGCTGGACGCGATCGCGGACCGGTTGATGAACCGGGCCGCCTACCGGAACTTCGGCGACCACGCCTCGATCGTGCTGAACCACACGGTCGACGCCGACGGCACGGACCACGGCGGCGTGCGGTGGTACGAGCTGCAGAGCACCGCGCCCACCGCCTGGCGCATCAACCAGCAGGGCACCTACGCCCCCGATGCCGAGCATCGCTGGATGGCCAGCGGGGCGATCGACGTCTCCGGCAACATCGCGTTCGGCTACTCGGCGTCGAGCAGCACCTCGTTCCCGTCCATCCGGATGGCCGGCCGGCTCTCCGGTGACCCGCTCGGCCAGCTCGGCCAGAGCGAGCGGACGCTGATCGCCGGAACGGGAGCGCAGACCCACTCGGCGGCCCGCTGGGGCGACTACAGCTCGATGTCGGTGGACCCGACCGACGGCTGCACCTTCTGGTTCACCTCCGAGTACCTGACCACCACCAGCTCCGCCACGTGGCACACCCGGGTCGGCGCGATGAAGTTCCCCAACTGCGTCGCCGGGCCGCACGGTGAGGTCACCGGCAAGGTCACCAAGTCCGACGGCGCGCCGATCGCCGGCGCTACCGTGCGCGTCGGCGGCAGCGGCACCGTCACCGACGACCAGGGCGGCTACAAGATGTCCCTGCCGGCCGGGCAGCACGAGCTGACCGCGTCGGCGTTCGGCTTCGCGCCGAAGACCCAGACGGTCACCGTCACCGACAGCGGCAGCGTGACCGCGAACTTCACCCTCGACGCCGTGCCGACGCGCAAGGTCTCCGGTGTGGTGAAGGACGGCTCCGGGCACGGTTGGCCGCTGTACGCGCGGATCGACGTGGCCGGCAGGCCGGGCGGACCGGTGTTCACCGATCCCGCCACCGGCGCGTACTCCGTCGACCTGCCCGGCGGCGAGTACGGGCTGACCGTCAAGGCGATGTACCCGGCCTACCAGCAGGGCACCGCCCAGATCACCGTCGGTGACGGCGACCAGGTGAAGGACTTCGACCTGGCCGTCCAGAACAGCTGCACCGCCGCCGGCTACAGGTTCAACTACGGCGCCCCGGTGCTCACCGAGGCGTTCGACTCCGGTACGACCCCGGAGGGTTGGAGCGTGGTCAACCGGACCACCAGCGGTGGCTGGGTGTTCACCGACCCGCGCAACCGGGGCAACCTCACCGGCGGCACCGGCAAGTACGCGATCGCGGACAGCGACGCGGCCGGCTCCGGCACGACCATCGACACCGATCTGATCACTCCCGCTCTGGACCTGTCCGCCGTACCGTCGCCGGTGCTGCGGTTCAACAGCGACTACCGGGCGCTCAACGGGTTCGCCAACGTCGAGGTCAGCATCGACGGCGGCACCACCTGGGTGACCGCCGCGAACTGGACGACCGCCAGCCGGCGCGGTCCGGTGCTCGAGGAGGTCCCGATCCCGCAGGCCGGCGGCCACGCCGACGTGCGGGTCCGGTTCCACTACCGGGGCAGCTTCGCCTGGTGGTGGGAGGTCGACAACGTCTCCCTCGTCAACCGGTCCTGTGACCCGGTTCCCGGCGGCCTGGTCGTCGGGCAGGTGCTGGACAGCAACACCTCGACGGGCCTCAACGGCGCCACCGTCACCAGCGCGGACAAGCCCGCCGAGAAGGCCACCACCGGGCCGACGCCGGACGACGGCAACCTTGGTGACGGCTTCTACTGGCTGTTCTCCTCGTTGACCGGGGAGCACCCCTTCACGGGGGCGAGCAGCAACTACGGGTCGGTCACCGCCACGGTGAACGTCGCGGCCGACGGGACCACCCGAGCGGACTTCTCGCTCAAGGCCGGCCGGTTGACCATCACCCCGCCGTCGCTGACCGGCACCCAGACGCTGGGCCAGGAGTCGACGGCGAGGACGACGATCACCAACACGGGCAACGCGCCGGCCAGCGTGGAGTTGTCCGAGCGGCGCGGCGGCTTCGAGATCCTCGGGCCGCGCGGCGCGCCGCTGCAGAACAACCTGGTCAAGGGCAGTGGCACCTCGATCGCCTGGCGGGGCGACAGCACGGCCGGCGACCCGGTCGAGCCGTCACCCTACGCGCCGCCGTGGGTCGACACCGCCAACTACCCGATCTCCGTGATGGACAACGCCGTCGCCGCGTACGACGGCAAGGTGTACTCGGTCGGCGGCGCCTCCGCCTCCGCCAACCTCGCCAACAGCTACGTCTACGACCCGGCCACGAACGTGTGGACCCGGATCGCGGACCTGCCCGCGGCGCTGGAGAAGCCGGCGGCGGCGTTCGTCGACGGCAAGCTGTACGTGTTCGGCGGCTGGGACTCGGCCGGCAACCCGTCCAGCAAGGTGTACGCCTACGACCCCACCACCAACGCCTGGCAGACCCGGGCCGCAGTCAACCCGGCGCCCCGGGCAGCCCCCGGCATCGCGGTGGCCGACGGCCAGATCTACCTGGTCGGCGGGTGCGTGGACGGAAGCTGCGCCAAGTCGAACGCGGTCGTCCGATACAACCCGGGAGCCGACTCGTTCACCACCGTCGCACCGTATCCGGTCGCCGTCGCCTGGCAGGGCTGTGGCGGGATCAACGGCACGGTCTACTGCGCCGGCGGCAACGGGCCGACGACCCTGAAGAGCACCTACGGCTACAACCCGGCCAGCAACACCTGGACCCAGCTGGCCGACCTGCCGGTCGACTTCTGGGGCGTGGCCGCCGACACCGCCAACGGGCTGCTCCTGCTGTCCACCGGTGTCATCAACAACTCCACCATCGTCACCAACCAGGGCTGGGCGTACGACCCGGCGGCCAATTCCTGGTCGGCGCTGCCCAACGCCAACTACGCCCGCTACCGGGCCGGGGCGGCGTGCGGGTTCGTGAAGGTCGGTGGATCGACCGGTGGCTTCACCCCGACGCCGCAGAGCGAGATGCTGCCCGGCTTCGACCAGTGCGCCACCGTCACCGACGTGCCGTGGCTGTCCGCGTCCCCGACCACGGCGACGCTGCAGCCCGGGGAGAGCGCCACGGTGACGGTCACGCTCGACGCCACCTCGGCGGCGGGCGTTGCCCAGCCCGGCACCTACACCGCACAACTCGGGGTCAGGTCCAACACCCCGTACGCGGTGGCGCCGATCGACGTGACGATGGTGGTGCAGCCGCCCAAGGACTGGGGCAAGCTGGCCGGCACCGTCACCGGGATCAACTGCCAGGGCAGCAGCGCCGCCCTGCGCGGGGCCACCGTCCAGGTCACCGGCAAGGGTGGCTGGACGTTCACCCTGAAGACCGACGCCAACGGCACGTACGCCATCTGGGCGCCGTCGGGCGCCAACTCGTTCGAGGTGATCGTGGCCCGGGACGGGTGGATCCCGCAGACCCAGAAGGTGAGCATCAAGGCGGGCAAGACGGTGACCACCGATTTCGCCCTCCGACCCGACACATGCTGACGGGTAGTTGAGCACCCGGACCCGCGCCGATCCGTCGGCGCGGGTCCGGCCCGTTCTTCAGACCTCCGGGACCGCCGTGGACAGCCGGCCTGCGCTCGCCCCACCCTCACCCGCGCAGCAGCGGCAGAAGCTGGTCGCCCTGGCGGCTGATCTCCGGCAGGTAGGGCGTGTCGGAGAGCACGAAGTGGGTGATGCCCAGCCCCTGGTACCTGCGCAGCGACCGCGCCACGTCGTCGGCGGAGCCGACCAGCCAGGTGGTGCCCGCTCCACCGCCGCCGAACCTGCCCGGAGCGGTGTAGAGGTTGTCGTCGAGCACCTCTCCGCGGGCGGCGAGGTCGAGCAGCCGCCGCTGACCGACGGCGGCCTGCCAGTTCTGGTCCCGCGCGGCGACGCCGATGCCCTTCGCCATCTCCGCCACCTTGGCTTCGGCGTCGGCCCAGGCCTGGTCGGTGGTGTCCCGCACCACCGTGGTGACCCGCAGCCCGAACTCCAGCGGGGCGTGCTCGCGTCCCAGCTTCTCGCCGAGCTGCTTGAGCCGCTCGATCCGCTCGGCCACGCCGTCGAGCGGCTCGCCCCAGAAGAGCTGGACGTCGGCCTCGGTGGCGGCCACCTCCTCGGCGGCGGGGGAGGCGCCGCCGAAGTAGAGCCGAGGGTGCCGGCGTTCGCCGCGGACGACCGGCCGGAGCGCCACCGTGGAGCCGGTGACGCTGAAGTGCTCGCCCTGGTAGGTGACGTTCTCCTCGGTCCACAGCCGGCGCACGATCTGGAGGAACTCCCGGGTGCGGGCGTAGCGGTGGGCCTGGTCGCCCTCACCGTCGCCGTACGCCGCCAGGTTGTCCTTGCCCGACACGATGTTGACCAGCACTCGTCCGCCGCTGAGGTGGTCGAGCGTCGCGGCGGCGGAGGCGAAGTTGGCGGGCCGCCAGTAGCCGGGGCGGATCGCGATCAGCGGCTGGAATGTCGTCGTCCGGGCGGCCAGCGCGGTGGCGACCGTGAAGGTGTCGGGCCGTCCCCAGCCGGTCCCGAGGAGCGCGCCGCCCCACCCGTGCTCCTCCAGGGCCCGGGCGTGGCTGGTGAGGGTCTGCAGGCTGTTGTGGTGCTCGACGACGTCGTCGCCGCGGTGGCCGGGCTGGACCTGATTGGGGATGTACCAGAGGAACTCCGGGCTCATCGGTGGTGCCTTCCTGCTCGATTGGGGAGGTGGCGGGAACGGGCGTTGCCCGCGGGGCGGAACGGTGACCCGGCCCGCTCCGCGCGTGCCTTGGTCACGCGATGGGGTCAGGCCGTCGTGACTGGGCGGTGGGCGATGGCGGCGGCGTGCCGGTCGGCCCATCGCGCGGCGATCTCGCGCGCGTCCGCCAGCCGCGACTCGGGCACGGCCAGCGGCGGCGCCGGGACCCGTGCGCCCAGTTCGACCAGCACGTCGCGCAGGGCCGACGCCGCCGCGTCGGCGTGCGCCGGCGAGGCGGCCACGGCCACCGGCACTGCGATCACGTCGGCCAGATCCCGGTGCCCGAACTGGTCGAGGAAGACCTTCAACAGCCCGGTGTAGCTGCCCTTGTACGCGGGCGTCGCGACGACCAGCAGCCGCGCCGACCGTACCGCCGCGAACGGGTCAGGGCCGGTCGTCGCCCCGTACGCCGGCTCCGGCCCGAACGACACTCCGACGACCTCGGCCAGCTCCAGCACCTGGACAGCGCCGGGCGACCCGCCCAGCCGATCCAGCAGCGCCCCGGTCACGGCTTCGGCGAGTCCTCGGGTACGCGACCCGGCGCGCGGGTTGCCCACCAGCACGACGACACCCGCGCTCACCGAGCTGCCCCGGCGGGGTGTGGCGCCGGCCCACCGCGTCGGCGCTGCGCCGGGTCGGCCAGCGACGGCGGCTGGTAGCCGGCGTCGGCGGGGTTCAGCGTGGTGCCCGGT
Organism: Micromonospora sp. NPDC048930; assembly: GCF_043197935.1. Classification (NCBI taxonomy): domain Bacteria; kingdom Bacillati; phylum Actinomycetota; class Actinomycetes; order Micromonosporales; family Micromonosporaceae; genus Micromonospora; species Micromonospora sp. NPDC048930. The sequence goes on along the minus strand of NZ_JBICUB010000001.1, from coordinate 996,270 downwards.
GGCACGATGGCGTCGATGCGGTCCAGCACGTCCCGGGACAGCGTCACCTTGGCGGCTCCGAGCTGCGACTCCAGGTGCGCCAGGGTGCGTGGCCCGATGATCGCCGAGGTGACCGCCGGGTGCTCCAGGACGAACGCGATCGCCAGATGGATCAGCGACAGCCCGGCCTCGTCGGCGAGGGCGGCCAGCTCGTCGACGGCGGCCAGCTTGGCGGCGTTGGCCGGCAGGGCCGGGTCGAACCGGGCCGGGAACCGGCCGGCCCGGCGGGAGATCGGGGCCTCGAGCCCCGCGTGGTAGCGACCGGACAGCCAGCCGCCGGCCAGTGGGCTCCACGGGATCACCGCCAGCCCGTACCGCTGGGCCACGGGCAGCACCTCGCGTTCCACCCCCCGGGCCAGGATCGAGTACGGCGGCTGCTCGCTGACCACCCGCTCCCGCCCGCGCCGCTGCGCGATCCACTGGCCCTCCACGATGGCCGACGGCTCGAACGTGGAGGTGCCGAGGTAGCGGATCTTGCCCTCGCGCACGAGGTCGGTGAGCGTGCCCAGGGTCTCGTCGAAGTCGGTGTCCGGCTCCGGCCGGTGCGCCTGGTACAGGTCGATCCAGTCGGTGCGCAGCCGGCGCAGGCTGTTCTCCACCGCGCGGACGATCCAGCGGCGGGAGTTGCCCCGGTGCTGCGGGTTGTCGCCGACCTGGCCGTGGAACTTGGTGGCCAGGAAGACGTCGTCACGCCGTCCGCCGGCGAGGGCCTTGCCCACGATCTCCTCCGACTCGCCGTCGGAGTAGACGTCGGCGGTGTCGATGGCGGTGATGCCCTCGTCGAGCGCCCGGTGGATGATCCGGATGCTGTCCTCGTGGTCCGGGTTGCCCCGTTGCCCGAAGTTCATCGCCCCGAGCGTCAGCGAGCTGATCCGGACGCCGGTGCGCCCGAAGGGCCGGTTGTCGACCATGGATTCTCCGTTCCAGGGATCAGCGGGCGGTGGCCGCGAGCTGCCGGGTGAACTGGTTGGCGGGGCGGGGCAGCCCGTAGTGGTCGCGCAGGGTCGTCCCGGTGTACTCGGTGCGGAACAGCCCCCGGCGCTGCAGGACGGGCACGACGTGGTCGACGAAGGTCTCCAGCCCGGACGGCAGCACCGGCGGCATGATGTTGAAGCCGTCCGCCGCGCCGCTGCGATACCACTCCTCGATGGCGTCGGCGACCTGCTCCGGGGTGCCGGCGAAGGTGCGGTGCCCGCGCCCGCCGCCGAGCCGGCCGATCAACTGGCGTACGGTCAGCCGTTCCCGCCGGGCCAGGGTGACGATCAGCGTGTACCGGCTCTTGGCGCCCTCGATCTCGTCCTCGCTGGGCAGGTCCGCGGGGAGCTCCTTGTCCAGGTCGAGGTCCTCCGGCGCGACCCGCAACGTGGTGGCGAGCTGCTGCCGGGCGTACTCGGGCTTGATCAACCGGTCCAGCTCGTCCTCCAGCGCGCGGGCCTCGGCCTCGGTGGCGCCGATCGCCGGCACGATGCCCGGCAGGATCTTGATGGTGTCCGGATCGCGACCCGCCTGCGCGGCCCGTTGCTTGAGGTCGCGGTAGAACGCCTGGGCCTCGGGGAGCGTCTGCTGGGCGGTGAAGACGGCCTCGGCGTACCGGGCGGCCAGCTCCTTGCCGTCCTCGGACGACCCGGCCTGCACCAGCAGCGGGTAGCCCTGCGGCGAGCGGGGGACGTTCAGCGGGCCGGCCACCCGGAAGTACCGCCCGACGTGCTCCGGCGGGTAGAGCAGGTCGTCGTCGCCCCACCGGCCGGCGTCCTTGTCGCCGAGCGGCGCGGCGTCGTCCCAGCTGTCCCAGAGCTTCAGCGACACCTCGACGAACTCGGCGGCCCGCTCGTACCGGTCGCGGTGGGCGGGCAGCTCGTCCAGGTTGAAGTTGCGGGCCGCCTTCTCGCCGGCCGTGGTGACGATGTTCCAGCCGGCCCGGCCGCCGCTGATGTGGTCCAGCGACGCGAACCGGCGGGCCAGGTTGAACGGCTCGTTGTACGTCGTGGAGGCGGTCGCGATCAGCCCGATGTGGCTGGTCGCGCCGGCCAGGGCGGTCAGCAGCACGGTGGGTTCCAGGGTGCCGCCCGGCCGCCGGCCGATGCTGTTCCACAGCACCGGGCTGTCGGCGAGGAAGAGCGAGTCGAGCTTGCCGCGCTCGGCGATGCGGGCCAACCGGGTGAAGTGCGCGACGTCGGTCTGTGCGAACGGGTCGCTCGCCGGCAGCCGCCAGGCCGCCTCGTGGTGGCCGACGCCCATCAGGAACGCGTTGAGGTGCAGCATGGTCATCCTTCCGTCGGGTCGAGGCCGAGCGCCCGCAGCAGGGACTCCCGGTAGGCGAGGAACTGCGGTTGCCGGTGCGAACGCGGCGCCGGCAGGTCGATGGCGAGGTCGACCGCGATGCGGCCCGCGTCGAGCAGCAGCACCCGGTCGGCCAGCGTGACGGCCTCGTCGACGTCGTGCGTGACGAGCAGCACCGCGGGCCGGTGCCGGGCGCACAGCTCGCGCAGCAGGTCGTGCATGCGCAGCCGGGTCAGCGCGTCCAGCGCGCCGAAGGGCTCGTCGGCCAACAGCAGCTCCGGCTCGGACACCAGGGCCCGGGCCAGCGCCACCCGCTGCTGCTCACCGCCGGACAGCTCACTGGGCCAGGCCCGCTCGCGTCCGGCCAGTCCGACCTCGGCGAGGGCCGCCCGGCCGCGCTCGGGCGCGTCCGACCCGCGCAGGCCGAGGACGACGTTGCCCAGGACGCGCTGCCACGGCAGCAGCCGGGCGTCCTGGAAGACGACCGAGGAGTTCTCCGGTACGTCGACCAGGCCCGAGCCCGTGACGTCGCCGTCCAGGCCGGCGAGCGCCCGCAGCAGAGTGCTCTTGCCCGAGCCGCTGCGGCCCAGCAGCGCGACGAATTCCCCCGCGCCGACCTCCAGGTCGAGGCCGTCCAGGACGGTCCGGTCACCGAAGCCGCGCACCAGTCCCTGGACCCGTACGGGGCGGGTGGCGGTCAGTCCGCCAGCGTGCGTCGCCACGACAGCGCCCTCCTCTGCACGAGTCGGACGGCGCCGTCGGACAGCAGCCCGAGCAGCCCGTACAGCACGAGCCCGACGATGATCACGTCGGTCTGGCCGTACTGGCGGGCCAGCTCCATCATGTAGCCGATGCCGCTGGTCGAGTTGATCTGCTCGACCACCACCAGGGCCAGCCACGCGCCCACCACCGCGAACCGCATGCCGAGCAGGAAGCCGGGCAGCGCGCCGGGCAGCACGATCCGGCGGAGGAAGACGCCCCGCCGCAGCCGCAGCGACTCGCCCAGTTCGACGTACCGGCTGTCGATGCTGCGCAACCCGTTGTGGGTGTGGATGTAGACGGGTACGAGCACGCCCAGCGTGATGGTGGTGACCTTCATCTGCTCGCCGATGCCGAGCCAGAGGATGAGCAGCGGCACCAGCGCGAGGGCCGGGATGGCCCGTTTGATCTGGATCGGGCCGTCGAGGATGGCCTCACCCCACCGGCTCAGCCCCGCGACCAGGGCGAGCACCGTGCCGATGACGGTGCCGATGGCGAGGCCCAGGGCGGCCCGCTGCGCCGAGACGGCCAGGTTGTCCGGCAGGCGGCCGTCCGCGATGAGGTCGCCCGCCGTCGTCACCACGGTCCAGGGTGCCGAGAGGGTACGGGAGTCGAGCCAGCCGGTCGCCGAGCCGAGCGCCCACGCCGCCAGCAGCAGGAGCGGGCCGGCCGCCGCCCCGAACGGGATGGGGCGGCCCGGCTTGAGCCGGCGTCGCGGCTTGCGGGCGGGCGCGGCCGCCGCCGCCCGGGGCCGGGTGAGGACGGAGGCGGTCACCGGGCACCTCCCGCGGCGAGGGCGTCCGCGGCGACGGATTCGTACCGCCGGTCGTACAGGTCCTCGGCCTTGAGTGGCCTGTTCCCGGTCTCCTTCGCCAGCAGGTCGATGGTCTCCTGGTGCCGGGCGATGGCCTCGGTCCAGCTGGCCGGGATGTCGGCCACGCCGGCGTTCTCGACCAGCCACCTGCCGTCGTCGGCGCTGAGGCCCTGGTCCTTGACGTAGTACCGCTCGATCCACTCGTCCGGGTTGGCCTCCCGCCACCGCCAGGCCCGCGCCCACGCCCGCACGTACTCGCGGATCGCGGCCGCCTTCGCCGGGTCGGCCAGCACGCTGACCGGCGCGTACAGGTGGCCGGGATCGTCCCGCAGGCCGTGCGCGATCGTGGTGGCGCCGTCCCGGCCGTACTTGGCCTCGTAACGCCTGATCTGCACGCCCCCGATCGGGGCGACCTCGACCTGGCGGCTGGCGAGCGCGGTCGCGTAGACGTCGCCGGTGCTCGGCAGCTCGATCAGCGTGACGTCCTGCTTGGTCAGTCCGGCCTTGTGCAGGACCCGCAGCACCAGCGCGCCCTGTGCCTGCCCCGGGCTGTACGCGATCTTCTTGCCGCGGATGTCGGAGAGCGTGGCGACGGCGACGCCGGGCGCGATGCCGAGCCGGTAGATGGCGTGGTTCAGCGGGTCCTGCCGGAACTTCGACGCGACGATCTTCGTGGGAATGCCGGTCCAGTGGGAGTGGATCGGCGGGATGTCCGCGACCGACCCGAGGTCCAGGGCGTCGGCCCGGAACGCCTCCAGCGTCTGCGGGCCGCCGCTGATGTTGGCGAACTCCACCTGGAAGGTGAACTTCTCCACCTCGCCGGAGAACTCGAGCGCCTTCTGGTGCTCCTTGTCGCCCACCACGAGCTTGGTGCCCTTCGGGACGGACTCCGGCAGCGGCGCGCCGGCGGCCAGCACCGCGTCGGGCGTTTCGTCGCCGGCGCAGGCGGTCAGGCCCAGCGCGACGGCGCCGAGGGTGGCGGACAGGAACGCCCGGCGATCGAAGAGGGGTGACGACTTCACTTACGACTCCTTCGTGGATGGCTGCAGGGCGGCGTACCGCCCCATGTGGTAGAGCAGCGGGGCGCCCTCGCCGTGGCGGCCGGTCAGCGGCTCGGCGAGCACGATCGCGTGGTCGCCGGCGAGCACGCGCTCGGTCACCCGGCACAGCAGCCAGGCGACCGGCTCGTCCAGCAGCGGCACCCCGTACGGGCCGGGGCGCCAGCCGGGGTGCGCGGCGAACCGGTCGATACCGCTGGTGGCGAACGTCCGCGCGACCTCGCGCTGGTCCTCGCCGAGCAGGTGCACCGCGACGTGCTCCGCGCCGGCCACGGTCGGCCAACTCGACGACGACCGGGCCAGACAGAACGACACCAGCGGCGGGTGCAGGGACACCGAGGTGAACGAGGTCGCGGTGAACCCCACCGGCGGGTCGCCGGCGGCGGTGACCACCGCGACCGACGCGGCCTGCCGGCGTAGCAGGGCACGGAACGTGTCCGGGTCGACCGGCGCGAGCGGTTCGTCGATGACGGTCATGACGTTCCTCCTGATCGAGAACGACGGGTGTGCGCCGGCCCGCCCAGGTGGGTGCGGGGCGGCGTCGAGCGGCCGTTGATCGGGTAGCGGACACGCGGCGGCTCGTCGTCGAGCCGGTGGCGTGGCGACAGGGGAGAAGTCAGGGATGCGCGCTCAGCGGCAACAGCCGCGCGCGGTGGTCCAGCCACGGCAACAGCCCCGGGACACCGCGACCGCGGTGCCGTCGAGGGGGCTCACCTGGCTGATCATGGCTCCCACGCTAACCCACAATCCCTACGGGGTAAATAGGGTTTCAGACACTGGGACGCACCACTCGGACCCGGAAGCGGAGCTGCCGGAGCGTCGAAGAGATCGGGCCGTCGACGGCCGTCAGGTCGGTGTGGACTGGAGGGTGTCCGCGACCGGGCGCCGGGCGGCGGCCGTGGCGGGGATGGCGGTGAGCACGGCGATGGCGAGCAGGACTCCGAGTGCGGTGGCGAGCAGCCAGGAACCGGGTGGGTGCTGGACCTCGTCGGTGCTGAGTGACGCAACAAGCCCGATGCCGGTCGGGATCCCCACGGCGACGCCGGGTATGGCGGGAAGCAGTTGCGCTGCCGCCAGGCCCACCCCGGTCTGCGCGGGCGTGGCACCGAGCGTCCGTGCGACGGCCAGCGGCTGCCGGGCGTCGAGTACCACGGTCCACGTGCTCACGACGGCGTTGATGAGCGCAAGGACGCACAGCACGACGGTGAGCAGGAGCATGGCCTGCTCGCCCCGTTCCCACCGGGGATTGGCGAGTTGCGTGTAGCCGAGATCGAAGTGCACTACACGGGTGTTTTCCATGAGTATGGCGACGAGCGTGGTCGTGGTGATCAGGGTGTTCACCATGACGAGTCGGGCTCGGCGCGGCCGGCGCGCGTTGATGCGCACTCCGATCAGCAGGGCGGTGGGCAGCCGGCGCGACAGCCAGATGCGCCACCGCCGGCGCTGCGGCGGCGTTGCGGCGTCGGCCAGTGCGTGAACGGTGCTGGTGGCGGCGGCGCGCACCACCGGTATCAGAGTCGCCGCCACAGCGATCGTGAGGGCGAGGGCCGTGACGGCGATCACTATGCGCAGCGCGGGGGGTTGGGCGTTGACGGAGCCGATGAGTCCGGCGCTGGGGCGGATCAGCACGGGTGCGGCGAACCAGCCGGCGGCCAGGCCCGTGGCAGCGGCGGCGAGCCCGATGACGAGGTATTCGGCGAGGTGGACGGCGGCGATCATGGCTGGTCCGGCGCCGACGGCCTTGAGCAGCCCCACCCGGCGGCGCTGGCCGATGATCCGGCCCGCGACGATGCCGGCGACGCCGGCCAGCGCAAGGCCGGTGAGCAGCCAGCTGCCGACGAGCAGCACCGTCCGCGCGTCGCTGTACAGGCGACCGTTGAGGTAGCTGATCTCCTGCCAGGTGGTGAGTTGGTCGCTGACGGTGTACGTGGTGCTGGCCGCCGGCTCGGCGAGTTTGAGGTTCAGGGTGTAGGACAGCGGCTGGCTGCCCGCGAGCGTGGCGATGTCGCTGTGGTCGACCCAGACCAGGCCGCCGCGCTCGACCAAAATGCTGCCGGAGTAGTGCCACCCGGCGTACGGATATGTCGCTCTCGCGGCGGTGACCGCAGTCCCGATCACGCGCAGCGGATGGCCGTCGATGTTGACCGTGTCGCCGATGCGGATGCCAAGGGCGTCGGCGAAGGCGCGCTCGACGACCACGCCGCCGGGGCGTACCCAGGTGCCGTCGGTCACGGCGGGCCGGTCGGTCGACACGGGTGTGGTGTCCCGGCCCTCGACGACGGCGTGCGCGGACTTGCCGCGGGCCGTCATCGTCAGGTAGGCGATCGGGAAGGGCCCGCTGTGGTCGGTGACGCCGGCCGCGGTGGTCAGCGATGCGAGTTCGTCCAAGGCGGCCTGGCCGGTGGCCCGGGGTGTCACGATCACGTCCGGGCCGGCGGTGGCGGTCCGGGTCTGCTGGTACGGCCGGTCGGCGATTTCGTTGAGGGTGAGGCCGAGGGTCAGCGTCGCGGTGGCGGCGGTGATGGCGAGCAGGAGCAGTACGGTCTCGGTGCGCCGCCGGCGCAGGTCACGCACCAGCAGCCGGCAGACGAGCAGCAGGCGGCCGGCCACGTCAGCGCCACCCGCCGTAGACCGTGCCGGTGACGGCGAGCTGGCTGTCGTCGGCGAACGCCCCGTCCCGCATGGAGATCACCCGGTCGGCGACCGCGGCGATGCGCGCATCGTGGGTGACCACCACCAGCGTCTGCCCCGTCGTACGCAGCTCCTCGAACAGCCGCAGCACCTCCAGGGTGGCGGCGCTGTCCAGGTTCCCGGTCGGTTCGTCGGCCAGCACGACCAGCGGCTCGTTGCTCAACGCGCGGGCTATGGCGACCCGCTGACGCTGGCCGCCGGACAGCGCCGACGGCAGGTGCGCGGCGCGGTCGGCGAGCCCGACCCGGTCCAGCAGGTCCAGGGCGCGCCGGCGGGCCCGGCGGGGCGGCTGACCGGCCAGCAACGCGGCCAGCTCGACGTTCTCCACCGCGGTGAGTTCGTCCATGAGGTGGAAGGACTGGAAGATGAAGCCGACGTGGTGGCGCCGTAGTCGGGCCAGGGCCCGCTCGCTCATCCCGTCGATCCGGTGCTCGGCCAGCCAGATCTCGCCGTCGGTGGGGCGTTGCAGCCCGCCCAGCAGGTGCAACAGGGTCGACTTCCCGCAGCCACTGGGACCCATGATCGCCAGCGTCTGCCCGGCGGGCACGTCCAAGTCGACCTCGTCGACCGCGCGGACCAGCGCACTTCCCCGGCCGTACCACCTGGTCACCCCGCGCGCCCGCAGCAGCGCCGATCCGCTCACGCGGCATCACCAGGCCGGCCCTCGCTGCGCTCGCTCATGGGTGCCTTCCGTCCGGTCCGGTCGCGATCGGTCCACATGCGTTCGCACGCCTCCAGCCACTCCAGGTCGGCCCGCAGCCGCAGCACGACCCCCTCCAACAACAACCCGACGACCGGATCCACCGACCGCTCCAGAGCCGCCCGCTGGGCATCCCGCAACCGGCGCAGCACCTCACGCCGCTGCGCATCGACCAGCGCCACCGGATCGGCCAGCCGGCCAGCAGCAGCGGCCACCAGCTTGAGATGGAATTCGCTGAGGTCCGGCTTCGGCCAGCTCACCTCGGCCAGCCACGCGGCGACCCGTTGCTGCCCGGCCGGAGTCAGCGCGTAAACGCGCCGGTCGGGCCGGTCCGGCAGACCCTCGGCCCGCTCCGACGTCACCAGCCCCGCCTTCGCCAGCCGGGTCAGCGTCACGTAGATCTGCCCGGCGTTCATCGACTCGCCGAGCGGGCCGAGCGCGCCACGCATCCGGCTACGCAGCTCGTAGCCGTACGCCGGCTCCTTCGCCAGCATGGCCAGCACCACATCCTGCACCCGGGAACACCTCCGTCGACCGACATTAGATAACCGTTAGCCATAGCCTTGTCAAGCAAGACGGAAGGGGCGCGGCGGACCACAGCCGGCTGCCGTCCGCCGCCGCGCTGGCTCGGCGCCGGGACTTTGGTCCCGGTACCTCGGGACCGCAGCCTCCCGATCTTCGGGTTGATATCGCGGACGCTGGTCGGCAAGGCACGCTGCCGCGTGCCGTCGACGGCTCCCGGGTTGTCGTCCGCGCCACACCGAAGGAGTGACCGACGTGTCACCGCACCGCCTGCCAGACGCCGCCCGCACCCCTGCGACGGACCAGGTACCCGGTGCGGCGCCGCTGCTGGCCGCCCGTCGGTTCCTGACCAGGGAGACCGTCGGCGACCACGGCCGGACGCTACACCAGGTCGACGGCAACGAGTGGGATCACTTCTACCGGGACCGGTGGCGGTACGACCGGGTGGTGCGCTCCACCCACGGCGTCAACTGCACGGGCTCGTGCTCGTGGAACGTCTTCGTCAAGGACGGCCTGATCACCTGGGAGCACCAGGCCACCGACTACCCGACCACCGGCCCGGACTCGCCGGACTACGAGCCGCGCGGCTGCCCCCGAGGGGCGTCCTTCTCCTGGTACGAGTACTCGCCGTCACGGGTGCGCCACCCGTACGTGCGGGGCGTGCTGGCCGAGATGTTCCGCGACGGCCTGCGGCGCCTGGGTGACCCGGTGGCGGCCTGGGCCGAGATCGTGGAGAACCCGCTCAAGGCCCGCGCGTACAAGACCCAGCGGGGACGGGGTGGCTTCGTGCGCGCCAGCTGGGACGAGGTGATCACGATGGTCGCCGCCGCCCACGTCTACACGACCAGGACGTACGGGCCGGACCGCGTCGTGGGCTTCTCGCCGATCCCGGCGATGTCGATGGCGTCCTTCGCCGCCGGCACCCGCTACCACGCCCTGCTCGGCGGCACCCTGTTGAGCTTCTACGACTGGTACGCCGACCTGCCGGTCGCCTCGCCGCAGATCTGGGGCGACCAGACCGACGTGCCCGAGGCCGGCGACTGGTGGAACTCCACCTACCTGATGATGTGGGGCTCGAACATCCCGGTGACCCGCACCCCGGACGCCCACTTCCTGGCCGAGGCCCGCTACCGCGGCACCAAGGTGGTCGCGGTCAGCCCCGACTACGCCGACAACGTCAAGTTCGCCGACGACTGGCTGGCGCCGCATCCGGGCACCGACGGGGCGCTGGCGATGGCCATGGGCCACGTCGTGCTCACCGAGTTCTTCCGGGACCGCACGGTGCCCTACTTCGTCGACTACGTGCGCCGCTACACCGACCTGCCCTTCCTGGTCACCCTTCGCCGGTCCGGGAGCGGCGCGTGGGCCGCGGACCGCTTTCTCACCGCGTCCGACCTGGGTGAGGCCGACGGCGCGCACAAGACCGTCCTGGTCGACGAGCGCACGGGTGAGCTGGTCGTCCCGAACGGGTCGCTGGGCTTCCGGTACGGCGAGGCCGGCGAGGGCCGCTGGAACCTCGACCTCGGCGACGTGGTCCCGGCGCTGGGGCTGCTCGACCTCACCGACGAGGCGGTCGAGATCGACCTGGCCCGGTTCGACGTCGGCGACACCGAGGGCGGCGCCACCATGCGCCGCGGCGTGCCCGTCATGCACGTCGGCGAGCACCTGGTCACCTCGGTCCACGACCTGGTCATGGCCCAGTACGGGGTCCGCCGTGGCGACCTGCCGGGCGAGTGGCCCACCGGGTACGACGACGCGGACGCGCCGAACACGCCGGCCTGGCAGGAACGGATCACCGGCGTGCCGGCGGCGCTGGCCGCGCGCATCGGCCGGGAGTTCGCCCGCAACGCCGAGCGCAGCCGAGGCCGGTCGCTGATCGTCCTGGGCGCCGGCGCCAACCAGTGGTTCCACTCCGACATGACCTACCGGGCATTCATCTCCCTGGTCACCCTGACCGGCTGCCAGGGCGTCAACGGTGGCGGCTGGGCGCACTACGTCGGGCAGGAGAAGGCCCGACCGATCACCGGCCAGCAGCACATGTCCTTCGCGTTCGACTGGCAGCGCCCGATGCGGCACCAGGCCAGCACCCCGTTCTGGTACCTGCACACCGACCAGTGGCGCTACGAGCGGGTGCCGGCCGACGAGTTGTCCTCGCCGCTGGGCACCGGCCGGTTCGCCGGTATGTCCTTCGCGGACACCGTCGCCGCCGCGCAGCGGATGGGCTGGAGCCCCGGCCATCCGGCGTTCAACCGTAACCCCCTCGACCTGACCGACGAGGCGGCGGCGGCCGGCGTGCCGGTGCGGGAGCACATCGTCGCCGAGCTGAAGGCGGGCCGGCTGCGCGGCGTGGCCGAGGACCCGGACGACCCGGCGAACTTCCCGCGCTGCCTGACCCTGTGGCGGGCCAACCTGCTGGGCTCGTCCGGCAAGGGCAACGAGTACTTCCTGCGGCACCTGCTCGGGGTGGACTCGTCGGCCAGCGCCGAGGAGTGCGACCCCGACCACCGGCCGCGCGACGTGGTCTGGCGCGAGGAGGCGCCGACCGGCAAGCTCGACCTGCTCACCGCGATCGACTTCCGGATGACCAACACCGGCCTGCACGCCGACGTGGTGCTGCCCGCCGCCACCTGGTACGAGAAGCACGACATCTCCACCACGGACATGCACCCGTTCGTGCACGCGTTCAGCCCGGCCGTCGACCCGCCCGCCGACGCGCACACCGACTACGACACCTTCCTCGCCCTGGCCGACAAGGTCAGCGAGCTGGCCGTCACCCACCTCGGGGTGCGCCGCGACGTGCTGGCCGTGCCGCTGCAGCACGACACCCCGGACGAGCTGGCCATGCCGGGCGGCCGGGTGCGGGACTGGAAGGCGGGCGACTGCGAGCCGGTGCCGGGCGCCACCATGCCGAAGCTCATCGAGATCGAGCGGGACTACCGGCAGATCGGCGCGAAGATGCGGGCCCTCGGCCCGCTGCTCGACACGCTGGGCACCACCACCAAGGCGCTCACCGTCGACGTCACCGCCGAAGTGGAGTACCTGCGGCACCAGAACGGGGTGGTCACCGACGGGCCCTTCGCCGGACGGCCGTCGCTGGCCACCGCCGACCGCATGTGCGAGGCGATCCTGGCCCTGTCGGGCACCACCAACGGTCGGGTGGCCGCAGCCGGCTTCGACGCGCTGGAGAAGCGGACCGGCCAGCCGTTCGCGGACCTGATCGCCGGGCACGAGCACGACCGGATCACATACCCGGACACCCAGCGGTCGCCGCAGCCGGTCTTCACCAGCCCGGAATGGTCCGGCTCGGAGAAGGGCGGCCGCCGCTACTCGCCGTTCACCCTCAACGTGGAGCGGCTCAAGCCCTGGCACACGATCACCGGCCGGCAGCACTTCTTCGTCGAACACGACTGGGTGGCCGAGCTGGGGGAGCAGCTGCCGGCCTTCCGCCCGCCGCTGAACATGGCCCGGCACTTCGGCAGGCCGGGCGAGCTGGTCGACGGCGGGTTGACCGTACGCTTCCTGACCCCGCACGCGAAGTGGTCGATCCACTCGATGTACCACGACAACGAGCTGATGCTGGCGCTGTCCCGGGGCGGGCCGGTGATCTGGATGAGCGTGCCGGACGCCGCCAAGATCGGCGTACGGGACAACGACTGGATCGAGGCGCACAACCGCAACGGCGTCGTGGTGGCCCGGGCCGTGGTCAGCCACCGGATGCCCGAGGGCACCGTCTTCCAGTACCACTCGCCCGAGCGCACGGTCAACGTACCCAAGGCGGAGAAGAGCGGCCGCCGGGGCGGCTACCACAACTCGATGACCCGGCTGCTGGTCAAGCCCACCCACCTCGCCGGTGGACACGCCCAGCTCACCTACGCCTTCAACTACTACGGCCCGATCGGCAGCCAGCGCGACGAGATCACCGTGATCCGCCGCCGCGCGCAGGAGGTGGAGTACTGATGAAGATCCGTGCGCAGGTCGCCATGGTGATGAACCTGGACAAGTGCATCGGTTGCCACACCTGCTCCGTCACCTGCAAGCAGACCTGGACCAACCGGGAGGGCACCGAGTACGTCTGGTTCAACAACGTCGAGACCAAGCCGGGCATCGGCTACCCGAAGCACTACGAGGACCAGGACCGCTGGCACGGCGGCTGGCAGCTCGACGACAAGGGCCGACTGAAGCTGCGCTCCGGCGGCCGGATCAAGCGGCTCAGCCGACTGTTCGCCAACCCGGACCTGCCGTCGATCGACGACTACTACGAGCCGGTGACCTTCGACAAGGACATCCTGGTCAACGCGCCCGCCGGCCTGAAGGACACCCCGGTCAAGCGGCCCCACTCGGCGCTGACCGGCGAGCCGGTGGCGGTCAACTGGGGTGCCAACTGGGAGGACAGCCTGGGCGGAGCGCACGAGCACGCGGGCGGAGATCCCAACCTCGCCCGGATGCCGGGCGAGGCGGCGGCGAAGGTCAAGTTCGAGTTCGAGAAGACCTTCATGTTCCACCTGCCCCGCATCTGCGAGCACTGCCTCAACCCGGCGTGCGTGTCGGCCTGCCCCTCGGGCGCGATGTACAAGCGCGAGGAGGACGGCATCGTCCTCGTCGACCAGGACCGCTGCCGGGGCTGGCGGATGTGCGTGTCGGCCTGCCCCTACAAGAAGGTGTACGTCAACCACGCCACCGGCAAGGCGGAGAAGTGCACCTTCTGCTTCCCCCGGATCGAGGCGGGACAGCCGACCATCTGCTCGGAAACCTGCGTGGGCCGGCTGCGGTACCTGGGCATCGTCCTGTACGACGAGGACGCCGTGCTCGCCGCCGCCTCGGTGGCCGACGAGCGTGACCTGCTCGACGCCCAGCGCGCCGTGTTCCTCGACCCCGCCGACCCGGCCGTGCGGCAGGCCGCCCGGGAGGCCGGCATGCCGCAGGACTGGCTGGACGCCGCCGAACGGTCCCCGGTCTGGCGGCTGATCAGCGAGTACCAGGTGGCCCTGCCGCTGCACCCGGAGTACCGGACGCTGCCCATGGTCTGGTACATCCCGCCGCTGTCGCCGGTGCTCGACGCCGTCGGCGAGGCCGGGCGGGACGACACCGACGCCGACGACGTCTTCCACACCATCCGCGAGCTGCGCATCCCGGTGGAGTACCTGGCCGAGCTGTTCACCGCCGGCGACGTCGAGGCGGTCGCCGGCGTCCTGATGAAGCTCGCCGCCATGCGCTCCTACATGCGCGCCCGCACCCTCGACGGCACGGTCGCGACCGACCTGCTCGACGGCATCGGCATGACCGCGGACCAGGTGGAGGCCATGTACCGGCTGCTGGCCGTCGCCAAGTACGACGAGCGCTACGTCATCCCCGTCGCCCACACCAAGGACGCCGCCGCCCTCGAGGCCCAGGCCGCCGCCCAGCCCGACTGCGCGCTCGACTGCGCGGGCGGCCCGGGGATGACCACCGAAGCCGCCGTGCAGCGCTTCCACCTGGTCGACGGCGACGAGGTGCGCCCCGGACGCCCTGGCGTCCTCGGCCGCCGCGCCGACGGCCGACTCGGCCTCACCATCAACCCGCTGGGAGGCCGCTCATGACCGCCCCGACCGACCGGGCCCGCATCTTCGAGCTGGTCTCGCTGCTGCTCACGTACCCCGATGACGAGCTGCTGGGCGCGGGCGCCGAGCTTCGCGCGGCGGCCGCCCGGGTCGCGGACGAGACCGTACGCGGGCAGCTCGAGGAGTTCCTCGACTGGCTGCTGCACGCCACCCCGATCGAGGCGCAGCGGCACTACGTGCAGACCTTCGACCTGCGCCGCCGCTCCGGTCTCTACCTCACGTACTACCTGCACGGGGACACCCGCAAGCGGGGGATGGCGCTGCTGGTGCTCAAGCAGCGGTACCGGGCGCACGGCCTGCGGCTCGCCGACGGGGAGCTGCCCGACCTGCTGCCGGTGGTGCTCGAGTTCGCCGCGACGGTGGGCCCGGGCGACGGCGAGGCGCCGCTGCGCGAGCACCGGCAGGGCATCGAGCTGCTCCGCGCCGCGCTGGCCGAGTCCGGCACCCCGTACCGGTTGCTGCTGGACGCCGTCTGTGCCGTGCTGCCCGAACTCACCGACGCGGACCGGGCCGCCGTCGCGGCGCTCGCGGTCGACGGACCGCCGGTGGAGACCGTCGGCCTGGAGTCCCTCGGCCACGGTCCCGACCTGCACGCCGCCGCGCTCGCCCCCTACCCCGCCTGCTCCCCGTCGGAGGTCGCACGATGAGCACCCTCGTCTGGATCGTCCTGCCGTACCTGTGCCTCGCGGTCTTCGTCGCCGGCCACGTCTGGCGCTGGCGTCACGACCAGTTCGGCTGGACCACGCACACCAGCCAACTGCTGGAGAGCCGGCTGCTGCGGCTCGGCTCGCCGCTGTTCCACCTGGGCGCCTTCGGCGTCATCGGCGGGCACGCCATGGGTCTGGTCGTGCCCGCGTCGGTGACCGGGAAGGTCGGGATCAGCGAGCACGTCTACCACCTCACCGCGGTGTGGGGCGGCACGGTGACCGGCGTGATGCTGGTCGCCGGCCTGGCGCTGCTGATCGCCCGGCGCTTCGTCAACGGGCGGGTCCGCCACGCCACCACCACCATGGACAAGGTGCTCTACGCCGCGCTGGCCGCCATGGTGGCGCTCGGCATGACCGCCACGGTGGGCACGAACCTGCTCGGCGAGGGCTACGACTACCGGGAGACGATCGCCGTCTGGTTCCGGGGGATCTTCTGGTTCCAGCCCGACCCGGCGCTGATGAGCGAGGCACCGCTGGTCTACCAGCTGCACGCGATCGGCGGCTTCCTGTTCCTGGCGCTGTGGCCGTTCACCCGGCTGGTGCACGTCTGGTCCGCGCCGCTGGCGTACCTGTGGCGTCCGTACGTCGTCTACCGCGCCCGGCGGGGCGCGGTGCCCCCGGCGCAGCCCTCCCCGGCCGCGCTGCGCGACGCCGCCCGCCTGCCCATCTCGAGCGGCCGGCCCTGATCCCCGAGCCGGCCGTCGTACGGTGTGAGGGTCGACAGCGGTGGTGGAGGTGACATGGAAGAGGACTACCTGCCCGGCATCTACGTGCAGTTCCTGGAGCGCTTCCCGGAGGTCGCGGAGGCGCAGGGCGCGCTGGCGCGCACGATCCGCGAGCGGAACCCGTTCGACGACCGGACCGACCGGCTGATCAAGCTGGCGATGGCGATCGGCGCCGAGGCCGAAGGCGCGGTCCGGTCCAACGTCCGTAAGGCCATGGCCCACGGGGCGAGCCTGGACGAGGTACGTGCCGTCGCCCTCGCCGCCATCACCACCTGCGGCTTCCCGACCGCCATCGCGGCGCTGAACTGGATCGAGGACGTCACGGCGGCAGCCGCTGACTCCTGACGACGGCGGGGTCCCGGACCGGCCCCTCCTGAACCCCACCCGATGGTGGCGGCGGCCGGAACCCCCCTCCGGCCGCCGCCACCGCAGGTACGCGAGTGGTTCGGCCCCGGCACTCGCCGAGTGCCGGGGCCGAGCGGAGTCGCGGGCTGTGCTCACCGCCCCAGGCGGAGCAGTCCCACCGGAGCCGTGCCCCGCCAACCGGTCGGCACCACGGCGAAGGCGTCCGCGCCGGCGGCGCCGCTCAGTTGGCCGGACTGGCCGCCCTCGACGACGTGCAGGACCTGCGCCGACCGTCGGACCGGCAGGATCCGGGTGTGCCGCTCATCGGCCGGCGGCGCACCGACGAGCGTCCCGGTCTCCAGTTCGGTCAGCGGCAACCCGGTGAGCCCGGCCAGCAGCGGTTCCACCAGGGTGAGCGCCGCGACGAGCGCGGCGTACGGGTTGCCGGGCAGCCCGACGATCCACTTCTGTCCCACCTGGGCGAGCACCTGCGGGTGGCCCGGCCGGCATGCGACGCCGTCGATGTGCACCGTGGCGCGGAGATCGTGCAACGCATCGTGCAGTCCGTCCGCGGGCCCGACCGACGAGGCGCCGCACACGATCGTCACGTCCGCGTCGCTGGTGCTGTCGGCGACCGCGGCGGCGAACCAGTCGGGCTCGTCGCCGACCATGCGGGAGTCGAGCAGCTCTGCCCGCCATGACGTCAGCAGCGGCGGCAGCATCGGACCGATCGCGTCCCGGACCTGTCCCCAGCGGGGCGGTCCGGCGGCCACCAGCTCGTTCCCGCTGACCACCATCCGTACTCTCGGCCGGGCGCGCACGGTGAGCGTGTCGAGACCGACGCTGGCGGCCAGGCCCAGCGCCGGCGCCGTGATGGCGCTGCCCGCGGGAAGGAGCTCCTGCCCCCGGCGGGCGTACTCGCCGCGGCGCCGGACATGCGGGCGGTCGCCCGGCGGCGCCCACACCGTGTCACCGCGGCGCTCCGCGGTCTCGTAGGGCACCACACGCTCCGTCCCCTCGGGTACGGGAGCGCCGGTGGCGACCTCGACGGCGGTCTGCGCGGCCAGCGGCGGCGGGACGTGGGTGTGGCCGGCGAGCACCCGGGCGACGACCCGCCACGGACCGGGGCCGCGCACGGCGTACCCGTCCATGGCGGCGTTGTCGAAGCCCGGTGACGGCACCTCCGCGCGAAGCGGTGCCGCCAGGGCGCGGCCGGCCGCCGACGCCAGCGGCACCTCCTCCGCGGGCAGGGGAGAGGGCAGGTCGTGGGCGAGGCGGCGCGCCTCCGCCCACCCGGTGCTCCGGGCCCGCTGCTCCTTGGGCCGCGGCGCGGCGGCGGTGGTCACCGCGTCTCCGGCCGAACCAGGGCGGCGACGGCGACCCGCGCCACGTCCGGGTCCGCGCCGCGCCCGACGGCCACCCCGATCAGGTACGCGGCCAGTGGCGCCGCCGGCCGGCAGACGCCGTGCGCGGTGTCCCGGACCAGGTCCAGGACCGCCCGGCACTCGTCGGTCGAGGGGGCCGGCAGGTCGAGCGCCGCCGCGGCGGTGGTGAGCCAGTCGGTCAGCTTCGGGTCGCTCATCGGAATTGCGGCGTGGAAGCCCGGCCGTTTAGGGCAGGAAGGACACGCCGCCGCCTCCCCTCGATGCTTGTCTTACATGGACGGTCGCTAGACTGTGAGGCATGGGTGAGGTGGTGAAGCGGGCTTACAAGTACCGCTTCTACCCGACCCCTGAACAGGCGGGGCAGTTGAACCGGACCTTCGGGTGCGTGCGTCTGGTATACAACCGGGCGTTGGAGGCCCGCACTCGGGCGTGGGGGGTTGACCGTCAGCGCACCACGTACGTTCAGTCGTCGGCGTGGCTGACGGAGTGGAAGCGCACCGATGACCTGGCGTTCCTGAACGAGGTGTCGTCGGTGCCGTTGCAGCAGACGTTGCGGCATCTGCAGGCCGGGTTCGCGGCGTTCTGGGACAAGCGGTCCCGGTACCCGAGGTTCAAGTCCAAGCGCAAGTCGCGGGCGTCGGCGGAGTACACCCGCTCCGCGTTCCGCTGGCGTGACGGTCAGCTCACTTTGGCCAAGATGGACGCCCCGCTGAACATCGTCTGGTCGCGGCCCCTGCCCGAGGGGGCGGAGCCCTCCACGGTCACCGTGTCCCGCGACGCCGCCGGCCGGTGGTTCGTGTCCCTGCTGGTCGAGGACCCGACGGTGAAGACGCTGCCGCCGGTCACGGCCGAGGTTGGAGTGGACGCGGGCATCACCAGTCTGCTCACCCTGTCCCACCCTCTTGCCGGAATGAGCGACGAGCAGGGCAAGGTGGCCAACCCGCGTTACGGGCAGGCCGACCGGCGCAAGCTGGCCAAGGCGCAGCGGAACCTGGCCCGCAAACAGGACGGCTCCGCGAACCGGGCGAAGGCCCGGCTCAAGGTGGCCCGGATTCATGCCGGTATCGCCGACCGGCGGCGGGACCACCTGCACAAGCTGACCACCCGACTCGTCCGTGAGACCCAAACGGTCGTGATCGAAGACCTCAGCGTGCGTAACATGCTCCGCAACCGCCGCCTGGCCCGCGTCATCTCCGACGCGGCCTGGTCCCAGTTCCGCAGCATGCTGGAGTACAAAGCCCAGTGGTACGGGCGTGAGGTGATCCCCGTCGACCGGTGGTACCCGTCGTCCAAGACCTGCTCGGCATGCGGGCGAATCAACACCACGCTCGCCCTCAACGTGCGCACCTGGACGTGCCCGGGCTGCGGGGTCGAGCACGACCGGGACATCAACGCTGCACGCAACATCCTCGCCGCCGGGCTGGCGGAGAGGTAAAACGCCTGCGGAGCTGATGTAAGACCTCAAGGGAAACCTCCCGGAAAGGCAGTCGGCGACGAAACAGGAAACCTCACGGGCGACCGTAGGAATCCCGGCCCCTTCAGGGCCGGGAGGATGTCAACGAATCTCCTTGCGGGTCAGCCGCCGGCGAACGGCGGAAGCACGTCGACCGTGGCCGGTGACGGCAGAACGGCGTGCCGGTCACGCCACTGGGTGCCGTTCACGAGGAAGCTGCAGGTTCGCAGTGCGGCCCGCAGCCTCGGCCCGTGTGCCTCACCCATCCGGTCGAGCAGCTCTGCCAGGGTGCTCGCCGGGTGGTCCTCCTCCGACGTTCCGGCGGCGGCACGGGTGCCGCCGAAGTACCGCACCCGGATGCCGGTCACCGGGCCCGCGTCGTGCCGGTCACCCGGCTCGTAGCTCGTCGACATACGCACTCCCACAGACAGCATCGAGGTCCGCGCCGGCCGGTCCCAGGGACACGTCGCCGGAGGTCGCCCCAGCCAGCCTGCCGGCGCGCTACGCCGCCGGACCGGGCCGAAGGTCCCGAGATGGTGGGGCGTTTCTGCCCCTGGTCGGTCCCGGCCCGGGACAGCTGGGGCCAGGTGGCCCGCCGACCCGGGTCACCGGTCCCTGGCCCGTGGCGTTCCCGCGAGGCAGCGTCCCGGTCGTGACACACGCGATCACGGCGAGCGAACCGCAGCGCCCGGAGCGGGCGGGCAGGTCCGTGCGGCTACCCCGGCAGGACGTGCGGGAGCGGCCCTTCATCGTCATCTGGGAGGCCAGTCAGGCGTGTCCGCTGGCCTGCCTGCACTGCCGCGCCTCGGCGCGCCCGCTGCGTGACCCCGCCGAACTCGACACCGAGGAGGCCACCACGCTCATGGCCCAGGTGGCGGCCTTCGGCCGCCCGGCACCGCTGTTCGTGATCACCGGTGGTGACCCGTTCCAGCGACCGGACCTGGCGGAACTCGTGCGCCGGGGCACCGACCTGGGCCTGCCGGTCTCCGTCTCACCTTCCGGTACCCCGACCCTCACCCGGGCCGCCCTGGCCGGCCTCCGGGACGCCGGCGCCCGGGCCATCTCGCTGAGCGTGGACGCGGCCACCGCCGCCGGGCACGACGGCTTCCGGGGCGTGCCCGGTGTCTGGCAGCTCACCAACCGGGCCTGGCACGACGCGCTCGACCTGGGGCTCAAGGTCCAGATCAACACCACCGTCACCCGCGACACCGTGCCCGACCTGCCCGCGATCGCCGCCCACGTACGCGAGCGGGGAGCGTTGTTGTGGAGCGTCTTCTTCCTCGTGCCCACGGGGCGGGGCCGGGCGCTGGCCGGCCTGGACGCGGCGCAGACCGAGGACGTGCTGAACGTGCTCTACGACCTCGGCGAGACGGTGCCGGTGAAGACCACGGAGGCGCACCACTTCCGACGAGTCTGCCTGCAGCGTGACACGCTCGCGCGGCGCGGGGAGGACCACGTGGCGGCGCTCGGGTTGGGGCCGATGTATCGGGACCTGCGCGCCCGACTGCGGGAGCACGGACTGGTCGGCCGGGCCGACCGGGTGCGTCGGGCGCCGCTGCGGGTCAGCGCCGGCAACGGCTTCGTCTTCGTCTCGCACCGCGGGGACGTCCACCCCAGCGGGTTCCTCCCGGTGCCGGCCGGCAACGTACGGCAGCGGTCGCTGGTGGACATCTACCGCGACTCCGAGCTGTTCACCGGTCTGCGCGACCCGGGACGGCTGCGGGGCCGCTGCGGTGCCTGCGAGTTCCGGGCCGTCTGCGGAGGGTCCCGCGCCCGGGCGTACGCGATGACCGGCGACGTCTGGGGCGAGGACCCGTCGTGCGGCTACCGGCCCGGGACGTTCCCCGGCGCGGACGGGCTCGCCCTCGATACCTGAGCCGCCACGGCCGTCCGGCCCGTTCCGGCCGGGCCTTCCGCCGCTGCCGACGGCGGTTCCACCGGGCCACGCTCAGCCATGATCTCCGTACGAGAGGCGGCCTTCGACGTCTTCCGGTCGCATCACCTGACCACCGTGTTCGGCAATCCCGGCTCGACCGAGCTACCCATGATCGCCGACCTTCCCCCGGACTTCCGCTACGTCCTCGGCCTGCAGGAGGGTGTGGTGGTCGGGATGGCCGACGGCTACGCGCAGGCCACCGGGCGCCCCGCGCTGGTCAACCTGCACAGCGCGCCGGGCGTGGCGACCGCGATGGGTGCGCTGGTGAACGCCGCCGCGGCCCGCACCCCGCTGGTGCTGACCGCCGGGCAGCAGGTTCGGGCCCTGCTCACCGGGCCCGCGCTGCTGACCAACCCGGAGCCGACCGTGCTGCCCCGGCCCCTGGTGAAGTGGAGCGTCGAGCCGCCCCGGCCGCAGGACGTCCCCGCTGCCCTGGCCCGGGCCGCGCACCTGGCCGCCCTGCCGCCGCGCGGGCCCGTGCTGGTCTCGCTGCCGATGGACGACTGGACGGCGGAGGTCGAGGTCGACCGGGTACGCGTGCTCGCCGAGCGGCGTGTCATCGTCGGCGGCGGCGTCGACGTCGACCTCGTCCGACACCTCGCCGCCCGGCTGGCCGCCGCCCGCTCGCCGGTGCTCCTCGTCGGCGCGGGCCTGGACAGCCCGGCGGGGTGGGCGGCGGCGGTCCGGCTGGCGGACCGGTGCCGGCTGCCGGTCCACTGGGCGCCGCTGGAGCCGCGGTGCGGCTTCCCCACCACTCACCCGGCGTTCCAGGGCGTCCTACCGGCGACCGAGGCCGGCGTGGGCAAGGCGCTGCGCGGGCACGACCTCGTCCTGGTGGCGGGGGCCAGCGCGTTCCGCTACTACCTCTACTTGCCGGGCCAGCTGTTGGGACCCGACGCCGAGCTGGTGCTGCTCACCGACGACCCGGACGAGGCGGCACGCGCGAGCCTCGGGCAGGCGGTGCTGACCGATCCGGTGGCCGTGCTGGCGATGCTGGCCGAGCAGGCCGGTGCGCGGACCGCGCCCCGCGTTCCGGGGCCCCGCCCGCAGCCGGTCGAGGACCCGGCCGGTCGGCTGAGCGCCGCCGGCGCCTACGCGGCCGTCGCCCGCGTGCTGTCGCCGGACGGTGTGCTGGTCTGCGAGTCCGTGTCGAACATGCGTGACTGCCAGGATCAGATCCGCCTGCGCCGCCCCGGCAGCTACTACAGCCCGGCCGGGGCGAGCCTCGGCTTCGGCGTTCCCGCCGCGATCGGCGTGCAAATGGCGCAGCCGGACCGGCCGGTGACGGCCGTGGTCGGTGACGGGGCGTTCCAGTACGCGCTGCCGGCGCTCTGGACCGCCGTCCGGTACGACGTGCCGGTGACCGTCGTCGTGCTGCGCAACGACCGTTACGCGGTGCTGGAGGACTACCGGGACTTCCTCGGGCTGGGCGAGGTGCCCGGTCTGCGGGTGCCCGGCATCGACACCGTGGCCCTGGCCCGGGCGTACGGGGTGACGGCACGGCGGGCGGCGGACGGCGGAGAGCTGGCGGCCGCCCTGCGGGAGGGCCTGGACCGGCCCGGCCCGACCTTGATCGAGGTGCCGATCGACGGCGCCGCGGAGAAGCACTGGTGAGAAGGGAAGCCCTGTGACGCAGCCGAGTGATTCCCGGACGGAGACCGACGATCCCGGGGGCGGCCGGGACCGCGAGTCCCGTCGCCGGTCGCGGCGTGACCTGCCGGTCGTGTACTCGTGTTCCGGATGTTCGAGCGCCGCGCAGCTCGCCAATGCCCTCGCCGTCCGTCTCGACCGGTCCGGTCTGGCCGAGATGTCGTGCGTCGCCGGCCTCGGCGGCGACGTGGCGCCGCTGCTGCGGTTGGCCCGCTCCGGCCGTCCCCTCCTGGCGCTGGACGGCTGCCCGCTGGTCTGCGTGGCCGCGACCCTGCGTCGGCACGGGCTCACCCCGGACGGGCACGTCGTGCTCAGCGACCACGGGGTACGCAAGCGCCGGCACGTCGACCCCGACGACGCGGACCTGCGTCGGTTGTGGCCGCTGGTCACCGACGCGGCGCGGGGCTGCGCGTCGTCGAAACCCGACCGGCCGGGACCTGGGTCCCGATCGATGTCGGGACCTGCTGCCCTCCCGGGCGGCTGATCGCACGGAGCAAGGTCTTCGTATGATCACCCTCCTCACCCTCGCCGGCGTGCTGCTGCTGGTCGCCGGACCGTTCATGATCGCCCAGGGCGTCCTCGGCCGGCGCGGCGTCGCCCACGAGCTGACCAGTCAGCGGATCGCCTTTCCGGCCACCGGCCTGCCGGCGCCGCTCGCCCGGTACGCCCGTTCCCCGGTGCGCACGGGGATCCAGGCCCGCGCCTACTCGGAGCTCATCGCCGACCACGTGGCCCAGGCCACCGGCGGCCGGACGTACGCGGAGATCGCCGAGGAGTGCATGGGCGCGGGCCGCGGGGACCAGCGGCTCGACCGGCTGCGGCAGACCGCCTTCATGGGGGAGACCCTGCGTGGGGCGTTGCTCGGGGCCTACCAGGCGTGGCAGGTGGCCGCCCTGGTCACGGGGTTGGGCGCGCTGGTGATGCTGATCGGGGCGGTCTTCCTCGTCCTCGCCGCCCACCTGCGCTGATCCGCGGTCCCGGCCCGGGTGGGGCCGGGACCCCAGCCACGTCAGGCAGGCGGACGCGGGCGGCGGGAACAGCGGGGTTCCCGGGCAGGGGAGGGGCCGGCGCCACGGCGACCGGCCCCTCGGGCAGGACCGGCGGGCGGGCGCGGCCACCTCGCCCGCTCCGGCGAGGTGGCGGGAGCGCCGGGTCAGGCGGGGCGACCCGGTTGGTGGAAGGCGTATCGGACGTGGCCGCCCGCCATCGGTACGGCGAGCCGGCTCCGAGCCCGGACGTGCCGGGTTCGCCGGTGCGGGCTCGCGCTCACCGGGCGTCCGTCCCGGCCGGGGTGATCCGGTCCCAGGCGGGAATGGGCAGCGCGATCACCGCGGCGGGGAACAGCCCGTGCTCCTCGTTGTCGATGTGCCGGTGCAGCCGGTCCAGCGCGGCGAGCATCGCCGGCCAGTCCGGCGCGGCGCGGTCGATGCCGCCGAGCACCTCGTGGATGTCCCGGTGCTCGGCGCACAGCTGGGTGACCGCCTCGGCGAGGCTGCCCTCGGCGCGCAGCTCGGCGAAGAGCCCGTCCTCCTCGGTGGTGGTGTGCGGCAGCAGCAGGGCAAGCAGCTCGTCGAGCGCGGCCAGGGCGGCCGGCGTGCCGGAACCGATGGCGGTGCGCAGGCGGCCGGCGGCGTTGGCGATCGCCTCGTGCTCGGCGGAGAGCCGGCCGATCAGCGGAAAGTCCCGGCAACCGCAGTAGTTGCACACGAACCCCACCTCCCCTCGACCGTGTCCAGGCTGCCCGGCGGGAACCGCTCGGAACAGGGTCGAAGGACCCGGCGGGCCGGGACGGCGGGCCCTGACCACACCGTCCCGGCACCGGCAGACTTGCTCAGGCCGGGACCGGCTGCCGGGACAGCCGGACCTGCCAGGTGTCCGGGCCGTCCTGGAGCCACTCGGCGAGCATGCCGCCCCGGTAGCGGACCTCGATCTCGGCGAGCAGCGGTCGGGGTGCGTGCGGGGCGACGAGCACCAGCGCCCCGCCGACCGGCAGCGCGTCCAGCGCGGCCAGCACGGTCGCGTGCCGGCGGTCGTGCGGCAGCAGCCGGACGTCCAGCCGGGGGTCGATGCTCAACAGCGGCGCCGGGGCGTCCGCCGGGGCGCGGTCGCCACCGCACCCGCAGGTCCCGCCGCAGCCACCCGCCGAATCCGAGGAGCCCAGCAGATCGTGCATGCCGTCGAGCAGCGTCGCCAGGGACACGTCGGCGGCGTCCACCAGCAGCGGGACGATCAGATCGTTCTCCTTGGCGAGGTGGACGGCGAGGACGCCGGCGAGGGCGCGCGCCGTGGCGGCCAGCCGTACCGGCTCCTGCGTGGCGTCGAGTTCGGCCACCAGGTCGCCGATTGCCGCGTGCTCCGCCCGCATGCCCCGGATCAGCAGCGCGGCTTCGGCTCGATCGGCGGCCACCGGGTACAGCGCGGTCTCCTCCGCGTTCGCGTGGGGCAGCAGCTCCTCGCGCAGCCAGCCGAGCAGGTCCGCGCGGGCGGCCTGCGTCCGTACGTCGTCTCCGTTCTCCGCTGCCGTCAGGAGCCGGCGGACGTGCCGGTCGAGCACGGCCGCGAGCTGGGCGTGGTGGCGGACCACGGCCTGGGCGGCGGTCCGGTCGGCGGTGGTGCGTGAGTGGGACATGAGGACTCCCCGGAGTTTTCACTACGAACGACGTTGTAACGTTAACTACCGTGGAAACCACGAGAACAGGGCCGATCGGCGAAATGATCGACACGCAGCGGCATCGGGCGCTGGGCACCGCGAGCCGGGTCTCCATCCTCGACATCGTCAGGGCCTCCGACGGTGGCGTGACCATCGCCGAGGTGGGGGAGCGGACCGGCCTGCACCCGTCTACCGCCCGCGCCCACCTCGATCGGCTGGTCGACGCCGGACTGCTCGTGAAGGCCCGGGCCAGCGGCGGCCAGCCGGGCAGGCCGGCCTGGCGCTACCGGATCGCCATCGCGGAGGCGCCGGCGCCCGCGCCGTACCGGGCCCTGGCCGCCGCCCTGCTCGACCACCTGTCCCGCCGCACCGGAGGTGACGTACGGGCCGAGGCCACCCGGGCCGGGCAGGACTGGGGCCGGCACCTGGCCGCGGCCACCCCACCCGGCGGGGACCCGACCGACGTCCTCCTCGGCGTGCTGCGCGGCCTCGGCTTCAGCCCCCGCGTGCACCACACCGACGCCGGCCGGACCGAGATCCACCTGCACACCTGTCCCTTCCTCGAACTGGTCAACCGCAACCCCGACGCGATCTGCAACCTGCACGTCGGAGTCGTGCGGGGGGCTCTCGAACACGCCGGAGCCCCGCCCGCCGGTGCCGTGGTCGAGCCGTTCGGCGCGCCGGACGCCTGCGTGGTCCGCCTGACCATGCCGGAGGTCAACCCCCGGGCCCGGCGCCGGCCGCCCGTCGACGCGGACCCCCGATGACCGCCCGGCCGGGCCGGCTGCGCTGGCGGGCCCCCGTCCTCGCCACCGGCGGATTCGCCCTGCTGACCGGCCTGTACGCCGCACTGCTGCTGCTCGACCTGCCGCTGCCCGCCCCGTCGGCGCCGCTGGAGCAGGTGCACGGCCCGCTGATGGTGCTCGGCTTCGTCGGCACCCTGGTGGCCCTGGAGCGGGCCGTGGCGCTCGGCTCTCGGTGGGCACTGCTCGCGCCGGCCTGCTCCGGGGTGGCCGCCCTCACTCTCGTCCTGACCGGTCCGACCCTGGCCGCGCGACTGCTGCTCATGCTCGCCGCGGTGCTGCTCCTGCTGATCTACCGCCGGCTCTGGCAGCGGCAGCCCGGTCCCGCGCTCCTGGCCCAGGGCCTCGGCGCGTTCGCCTGGTACGCCGCCACCCTCCTGTGGCTCGCCGGCGCCACGGTGCCGGAGTTCGTCCCGTGGCTGGCCACCTTCGTGGTGGCGACCATCGCCGGGGAACGCCTGGAACTGGCCCACCTCGCCCTACCCCGGTACGGCGTCCCCTGGTTCGGCGCCGCACTAGGCGCGCTCACCGCCGGGGTCACCGCGAGCACCCTCTGGCCCGGCGTCGGGGCGCAACTGTTCGGCGTCGGCCTGCTCGCCACCGTCGGGTGGCTGGTGGTCCACGACGTCGCCCGCCGCACCGCGCGCTCCGTTGGCCTGCCCCGCTACGTCGCGGTCGGGCTGCTGGCCGGGTACGCCTGGCTGGCGCTGGCCGGCCTGCTGTGGGCCGGTGCCGGCCCGGCCACCACCGGCCCCCGCTACGACGCCACCCTGCACGCCGTCTTCCTCGGTTTCACCATGTCGATGATCTTCGTGCACGCGCCGGTCATCCTGCCCGCGGTGCTGCGGCGGCCGTTGCCCTACCACCCCTGGCTGTACGCGCCGCTGGCCCTCCTGCACGCCAGCCTGCTGGCGCGGGTCGTCGTCGGTGACGCGCTGGGCGTACGACCGGTCTGGGTCGTCGCCGGCGTGCTCAACGTGCTGTCCGTGCTCGCCTTCCTCGCCTGCGTCCTGATCGGCGCCGGGAGCGCGGGTCGCGCCCGGCCCCGATCCGTCGCCCCCGCCGCGCCGGCCCTGGCGGGGCGTTGATGGACGTCCTCCCCTCGCGCCCGAGGACGCCGGACCCGGCGGCCGGGCGCATCCCACCGGCCACCCCCGCCGTCGGCGACGGCCAGGCTCGGGCCGCCGGGCGGTCGGCCTGGCACCGTCGGGCCGGACTCCTGCCGCTGGCGTACCTGGCGGGGCTCGTGGGCCTGGGATTCGTCCACCCGTTCCTGCCCATCTGGCGCTGGCTGGCGATCCACCTGCTCCTGCTCGGCGCCGTGACCAACGCGATCGTCATCTGGTCGGCGCACTTCAGCACGGCACTGCTGCGTACGCCGCCGCCCGCCCGCCGCCGGGGCGAGGCCCTCCGGCTGGCCGCGTTGAACGTCGGCGTGCTGGCCGTCCTGACCGGCGGGGCGGGCGACCGGCCGTGGCTCGGGGTGTCCGGCGCCGCCCTGGTCTTCGCCGCGCTGGTCGGGCACCTGGCCTGGCTCGCCGGCCACCTGCGCCGGGCGCTGCCCTCCCGCTTCCGGGTGACCGTCCACTACTACCTGGTCGCCGGCCTGGCGCTGCTCACCGGCATTCCGGTCGGCGCCGGGATGCTGGTGAGCGACGGCAGCCACCAGGCCCGACTGCTGCTGTTCCACGCCCACGTCAACCTGCTGGGCTGGATCACCCTCACGGTCCTCGGCACGCTGCTGACCCTCTGGCCGACCATGCTGCGCACCCGGATGGCCGACACCGCCGTGCGGGACGCCGTCCGGGCGCTGCCGCTGGCCGCCCTCGGGCTGGCGCTCCTCGGACTCGGCCTGCTCACCTGGTGGCGGATGGTCACCGCCGTGGGACTGGCGCTGTTCCTGCTCGGCGTGCTGGTGGCGGTGCGGCCGGCGGTGGCGGTGGCCCGCACCCGTCCCCCGTACGCCTTCGCGAGCTGGTCGCTGGCGGCCGCCACCGGATGGCTCCTGGTCGCCCTGGCGGTCGAGGCGGCCACCCTGCTGCCGGCCGCCGACGCCACCACGGCGGCGGACAACTTCGGCGTGGTGCTCGTTCCGCTGCTGGTGGGCTTCGTCGGACAGGTCCTCGTCGGATCGTTGAGCCACCTGCTGCCGGTGGTCCTGGGCGGCGGCCCCGGCCCGGCCCGAACCCGCGCCGCCCTGCTGGACCGGCACGGTCCGCAGCGGGTCGCGATGACCAACGCCGCCCTCGCGGTCTTCGCGCTGCCCAGCCCGCCGTACGTCCGCATCACCACGTCCCTGCTGATCCTCGCCGCGCTGGTGCAGTTCCTCGTGCCGGCCGCCCGGGTCCTGCTCACCACCCGGAGGTGACCCGTGTCCGTGTCGAGCACGCCCGGCCGATCCCTCGCCGGTGCCACCACCGGCATCGCCCTCGTCCTGATCGCCGTGCTGGTCGGGGTGGCCGCCCAGCGCGTCACCACCGGCCCCGCCGAGCAGCGATCGACGGCTGCCGGTGCCGTCCGGCCGACCGGACACACCACGACGGTGGACGTGGTCGCCGAGGGCATGCGCTTCCATCCCGCCCGGATCGAGGTGCCGCCCGGTGACCGCCTCGTCGTGCGGCTGACCAACCGGGACCACCGCCGCCACGACCTCGTCCTGGGCAACGGCGCCCACACCGGGCTGATCGGCAACGGCGAGTCGGCCCGCCTCGACGCGGGCGTCATCGGCGGGGTCACCGAGGGTTGGTGCTCACTGCCGGGCCACCGGCAGGCGGGCATGACGCTCGAGGTCGTGCCGACCGGCGCGGTAGCGGCGCCGGCCACCGCCGGCGCCGCCGCGCCCGACCGGCCGGTCGACGTCATGGCCGACCCCGGCCCGGCCTTCACCGCCCGGGACGCCGCCGCCCCACCCGCCCCGCCGGGCCGGCTGCACCGGCGGGAACTGCACGTCCGGGAGGTGGTCCGGGAGGTCGCGCCGGGGGTACGGCAGCGGCTCTGGACGTTCGACGGGACCGTGCCCGGGCCGGTGCTGCGGGGCCGGGTCGGCGACACGTTCGAGATCACCCTGGTCAACGACGGCACCCTGGACCACGGCATCGACTTCCACGCCGGCGCCGTCGCCCCCGACGAGGTGATGCGCCCGATCGACCCGGGGCAGCGGCTCACCTACCGCTTCACCGCCACCCGGGCCGGCATCTGGATGTACCACTGCTCGACCATGCCGATGCTGCACCACATCGGCAACGGCATGTACGGGGCGGTGATCATCGACCCGCCCGACCTGCCCCCGGTGCAGCGGGAGTACGTCCTGGTGCAGTCCGAACTCTACCTGGGCCCGGACGGGCAACCGGGCGACCTGGCGAAGATGCAGGCGGAGCGGCCCGACGCCGTGGTGTTCAACGGCTACGTCGCCCAGTACGCCCACCGCCCGCTGCCCGCCCGGGTCGGCGAGCGCGTCCGGGTCTGGCTGCTCGACGCCGGCCCGAACCGGGACACGTCCTTCCACGTGGTGGGCGCGCAGTTCGACACCGTCTATCGCGAGGGCCGCTGGGAGAGCCGGCCGACCGACCCCGGTGGGGCCCAGGTGCTGTCGCTCAGCCCCGCCGCCGGCGGTTTCGTCGAGTTGACGTTCCCGGGCCCCGGGCACTACCCGTTCGTCAGCCACTCCATGGTGGACGCGGAGCGCGGCGCGCGCGGCATGTTCGAGGTGCGGTCCTGACCACCACAACCACCGGCACGGGTCGTGGGCGCCGCGGGCCCGCGGTGCGGCCGGCGGTGGGACGCCCCTTGTGCGGCCGGGCCCACCCTGGTTAGAAGGAAGGGCGACGCCCCACCGGGTGCGGCAGCGGCCGGCCCGTTGCCGCATCCAGGAGCACGTGCCCACCGACGCCGGTCATGAGAAGGAGCAGTCGATGCCGACCCGTCCCGGCTTCCACCTCGCGATACCGGTCGATGACCTGACGCGGGCCCGCGCCTTCTACGGCGGCGTACTCGGGCTCGCCGAGGGGCGCTCGGCCGGCGCCTGGGTCGACTGGAACTTCTACGGCCACCAGGTGGTGACCCACGTGGTATCGGCGGCGCGGTCGGGCGACGCCGGCCGCAACCCGGTCGACGGACACGACGTACCGGTGCCGCACTTCGGGCTCATCCTGTCGATCGAGGACTTCCACGCCCTGGCGGAGCGGATCCGCGCCGCCGGCGCCGAGTTCGTGATCGAACCGTACCTGCGGTTCGCCGGCGAACCGGGGGAGCAGTGGACCATGTTCTTCCGCGACCCGGCCGGCAACGCCCTGGAGTTCAAGGCGTTCCGGGACGAGTCGCAGATCTTCGCCGCGTAGTGGGGACGACGTGGACAACGCCGAGGTGGCCGACATGACTGAGCTCGGACCCGTCGCCTGGCCGCCTGAGCCGATCCGGACCGAGAGGCTCGTGCTCCGTGAGTCCGAGGCGCGGGACCGTTCGGCGTTCATCGAGCTGCTGGCGTCGCCAGAGGTGCACACCTACCTCGGCGGCCCCCGGCCGCGTGACGAGCTTGAGCGTGAGATGCCCGGGGTGCCCGAGCGGTGGCCCGGGAGTTTCGTCGTTGATCTCGACGGGGCGATGATCGGCCAGATCCTGCTCAGGAGAGCAACGGGGCACCGTCGCCCGGCTGCCGCGGGGAAGGCCGATCTCGGTTACCTGTTCCTGCCGGAGGCGTGGGGATTCGGGTACGCCGCCGAGGCGTGCGCGGCGGCACTCGACTGGTTCGACGGCGTCCTTCCCGGCGAGCCGGTGGTGCTCACCACCCAAACCGCCAACGTGGGCTCGATGCGCCTCGCGGCAAAGCTGGGGTTCACCGAGGTGGAGCGGTTCCAGGCCTGGGACGCCGAGCAGTGGCTCGGCCTGCGGTCCCCGGTCAGGCCGTCGCGCTGATCGACGACGGCCTGACCGGGCGCTTGCTGATCGCCCCGGCCGGTCAGCCCAGACGGGACTCGATGGCCTCGATGATCCGCGGGCGGAGTTCGGCGGCGCTGATGACGGCGTCCACTGAGCCGACCTCGACCGCGCGCTGGATGTTGTGCACCCGGTCGAACTCCGTGGCGACCTCGCCGAGCTTCTCCGCGCGGACCGACGCGCGGAGCTCGTCGAGTTCGGCGGTCAACGCGGCCCGCTCGGCGCCGGAGGCGGCCGCGACGCGGGCCTCCAGGTCCCGCACCCGGGGGTCGGCCGCGGTGCGGGCGTTGACGTCGCCGGAGAACACCACCGCGGCGGCGGGCGCGCCGCCGAGCACCGAGGCGAACGAGCCCTCCAGCGCCAGCACGGTCATGTTGGGGTTCAGCGCCTTCGAGAACACCACGAACGCGCCGCCGTGGTACCGCGAGATCACGCAGAACACGATGGGCCCGCGGAAGTTCACGATCGCGCGGCCGATCTCGGCCCCGTACTCCAGTTGCAGCTTGCGCATCGACTCGGGTGAGCCGTCGAAGCCCGACAGGTTCGCCAGCACCACCAGCGGCCGGTTGCCGCTGGCCGCGTTGATCGCCCGCGCGGCCTTCTTCGACGACCGCGGGAACAGCGTGCCCGCGGTGTAGGTGTCCGGGCCGTCGGTGGGCGGGAAGCCGCGCCGCGGCACCGACCGCGACTCGATGCCGAGCAGGCAGACCGGGATGCCGCCCAGGTGCACGTCCTGCACCACCGCGGTCTCCGCGTCGGCCATGCCCGCCCAGCGTTCCAGCACCGGGTGGTCCTGGTCGGAGAGCGCCCGCATCACGGTCCGGATGTCGAACGGCTTCTTGCGGTCCGGGTTGGCCGTGGCGGAGAAGATCTCGCCGACGGTGGTGAAGTCGCTGCCGGCCACGGCGTGCGGGAAGGCGGAGATGTCCCGGTCGATCGGATCGGTGGTGGTCGCCCGTCGCGGCGCGTCCTCCCCGGGCGCGACGTACGTGTGGTCGTAGTGCGCCATCAGCACGTCCCGCGCGGCGGGCAGGTCCGGCGCCCAGTACTGCGCCTGGCCGTTCGGGCCCATCACCCGGTCGTAGCCGCCGATGCCGAAGTTGTCCTCGGCGGACACACCACCGGAGAAGTCGAGCGACTGCTTGCCGGTGAGCACCATCGCCGAGTCCGGCGTCATCACCAGGATGCCCTTGGTGTGCATGAGCATCGTCGCCTCGGCGTTCCAGTACGGCTGGGCGCCGACGTTGATGCCCGCGACCACGATGTTGATCTCACCACCGGCCTGGGTGAACTCGACGATCCGCTTGAGCGCCGCGGCCACCCAGTCCATGTTCTCCGTGCCCGAGGTCATGGAGATCCGGGCGCCGGCGGAGAGCGCGTACCACTCCAGCGGCACCCGCATCCGCTCGGCCAGGTCCAGCGCGGCGATCACCCGACGGCACTCCGGCTCCGACAGGGCACCCAGCGACTTCGTGGGGTCGCCGAGCAGCACGACCCGGGTGACCCCCTGCGGGTGCCGCGGGGTCGGCGTGGTGACCACGCCGGCGACGATCGCCGCGCTGTTGCGCCCCTTGGGCCGGTCGACCGGCACCAGCGCGTGGTCGGCGTCGAGGTCGTGCTCGACGAACTCGCCGAGCAGGCCGGTCAGCTCGTACGGGTACACGGTGTTGCGGCTGCTCGCGCGCAGCACCTTGAGCCGGTAGTCGTCGAGCGGCTCGACCGGTTCGACCGGCGGCTCGCCGATGGTGAGCCGGGCGGTGCCGGTGGCGTCGAAGGAGATCCGTACCGCGATCTTGGTCAGCTCGCCGGTCGCGCGGTCGCGCTGGCGCGCGATGAACAGGATCTCCTCCAGGCCGGCGCCCGCCGTCGTCGGGCGTACCCGCCCGGCGATCATCTCCATCTCCTCGCGGGTCAGTTCGCTCGGCGGCCAGACGTAGATCACGATCCGGTTGGTGTTGAACCGGGTCTTGGACGGACGGCGCGACTGCGCGCGGCGGATCGAGTCGAGGCACGCCGCGACCGTGTCCTCGGTCGTCGGCAGCGCGACCAGTCGCCCGTCCTGCTCGCGCAGCTCGGTCAGGTCGCGCACCTGGGCGAACGCCACGAGACGCTGGTCCGACGGGTTCTCCCGGGCCACGCACTGGAAGAGGTAGACCTCCTCGTCCGCGGACGGCAGCCGGGTCAGGTCGAACTTGTGCAGCCGCTCCAGCTGCATCCGCTGCGCGATGTACGGGTGCAGACCGCGGATCAGCCGCTCCTCGGTCATCCCGCCGCTCGCCGGGCGGAACGTGAAGTGGTGGTGCATCACCGCGCCGCCGCGACCTGCGACGGTGGTGGTGAGCCGGCGGACCTGGTGCGGCAGCGGGTGCGCGTTGATGACCTCCAGCAGCGCGGCCACCATCGCGTCGTAGTCCTCCGGCTGGTTCTCCCAGGCGAGGTAGATGTCGGCGTCGAGGGGGTCCTCGCCGCCGGCCAGTTCGGCGAGCCCGCGCAGCGCGCCGCCCAGCGCGTCGAAGCGCACCGCGGCGGAGACCACGCTCGAGTCGGCGCGCTCGGCGACCACGAAGGTGCAGCCGGCGACCCGCCGGGTACGGACGGCGGTGAGCGCCTTGTTGCCGTAGTACCGCCGGGTCAGCACCTCCAGCATGACCGCGTTGTCGAGGTGGTCACGGACGAGCCGCTGGCCGAGCAGCCGGACCAACGGTTCGGTGCTGCGCACCATCTCCCCGATGCGTTCGGCGCGGTCCGGCGCGTCCGGGTGCGCGTCCAGGTGGCGCAGGTGCTGGCGGACCTCGGCGTAGACGCGGGCGCGGTTGCGGCGCAGCAGCGGCTGGGCGAACCAGGCGAACACCACGCCGCGGGCGAGGTCGGCGACCACAGGGAAGCGGACCTGCGTCGCGGCCACCAGCCGCTCCAGTACGAGACCGGCGGGCTCGCGCAGCGTCTCGTCCGGCGGCGGCTCCTGCAGCCACGCCCGCAGCAGCGCCGCGACGACCGTGGCGTCGGCGGACGCGCGTTGCTGGGCGAGGAAGATCCGGAACACCGCGGCTTCGAGCTCCGGGGAGCGCTCCAGGTCGGTGACCCCGTAGTGCCCGAGCGCCTTGGCGAGCCGGGCCTGGAACGCGCTCGGCAGCCCGGCCCGCTCGACGTCGAGGCTCTGCAGGTAGGTGTGGAAGTACTCGCGGGCGCTGTGGATGTGGCCGGCGCCGCCGTCCTCCCCCGTCGGCCGGTTGCGGCTCAGCTCGGCGAGGTCGGCGAAGACGTTGACGAGTGCGAGCTCCTCGACCAGCGGCCGGTGGCCGTCCTCGGTGGCCGCCCGCCGCGCGGTCAGGTAGTCGTCGAGCACCCGGCGGTCGTCGTGCGGGTCGACGTCGAAGCCGAGCAGCAGGCCGCGCAGGTCCTCCTGGCCGCGCGCGGCGCGCTCCCGCGCCGGGATCCGCTCGGGCGCGGCGGGCAGGTCCAGCTCGACGGAGGCGCCGGCCGGGTCGTCGGCGGCCTCGTCGGCCTCGTCGGCGAGCGGCTCCAGCCGCAGCAGCGGCGCGCCGGCCTCCACCTGGCTGCCCACGGAGACGGCGCATTCCTTCAGCCGTGCCCTGAACGGCGCCCGCAGCACGGTCTCCATCTTCATGGCTTCCAGCACCAGCACCGGCGCGCCCGCCTCCACCTCGGCGCCGATCTCCAGCGGCGTGGCGACGACCAGCGCGGGCATGGGGGAGCGGAGGACGCCGCCC
Organism: Micromonospora sp. NPDC048930; assembly: GCF_043197935.1. NCBI lineage: Bacteria > Bacillati > Actinomycetota > Actinomycetes > Micromonosporales > Micromonosporaceae > Micromonospora > Micromonospora sp. NPDC048930. Next base: position 961,493 of record NZ_JBICUB010000001.1, on the reverse strand, counting down.
TCGTCGCGGCTGACCCGGTGCGTGACGCCGTCCACCTCGACCAGGTGGATCGGCCCGTGGGTGCCGGTGAGCAGGCGGTACCGGGCGCCGTTGACGACGATCTGCCCGGTGTGCCGGTCGAAGCGGTCGAGCGTCACGTCGGCGGTGCGGACGTCGCCGCCCGCTTCGATGCCGACCCGGAACCGGTGCGCGCCGACCCGCGCCACGCGCATGCGGTAGCCGACGCCCCGCAGCTTCAGGTCCAGCGGCCGGCCGCTCTTGTGCTGCACCTGCGGACGCCCACCCGACGCCGTCGACAGCAGCCGCTGCCGCTCGACGCGTTCCTCCTCCTCGTACGCCTCGATCGCGGCGGCCGCCAGCGCGACGGCGGAGTGCCGGTGCCCGACCAGCCGGCCCTCGGCGCGGACGCGGTCGATCCAGCCGGTGTCCGCGCTGGCGTCGATCACCTCGGGCTGGTCGAGCAGGTCGAGCACGAAGCTCTTGTTCGTCGCGCCGCCCTCGATGATCACCGTGGTGTTCGCCATCGCCCGGCGCAGCTTGCCGAGCGCCTCGTCGCGGTCGCGGCCGTAGGCGATGATCTTCGCGATCATCGAGTCGAAGTCGGCGGGGATGGTGTCGCCCTCGCTGACGCCGGTGTCGACCCGGATGCCCGGACCGGCGGGCAGGTCCAGCCGCGCGATGCGACCCGGGGAGGGCGCGAAGTCGCGGTCGGGGTCCTCGGCGTTCAGCCGGGCCTCGATGGCGTGCCCGCGCTCCACCGGCGGGGCGCCTTCCAGCCGACCGCCCGACGCCACGTGCAGCTGCGCCTTGACCAGGTCGAACCCGGTGGTCAGCTCGGTGATCGGGTGCTCGACCTGCAGGCGGGTGTTGACCTCGAGGAACGCGAACAGCCGGTCGCCCGGGTGGTAGAGGAACTCGACGGTCGCCGCACCCCGGTAGCCGACCGCGACGGCCAGCCGCTCGGCCGACGCCTTGAGCTCGGCCGCCTGCGCCGGGCTGAGCACCGGCGACGCCGACTCCTCGATGACCTTCTGGTTGCGCCGCTGCACGGAGCAGTCGCGGACGCCGAGCGCCCACGCGGTGCCCTGGCCGTCGGCGATCACCTGGACCTCGACGTGCCGGGCGCCGGTGACCAGGCGCTCCAGGAACACGATGCCGCTGCCGAACGCCCGCGCCGCCTCCTGGCTGGTGCGCTCGTACGCGTCGGCGAGTTCGGCGTCGTTCGTGATCACGCGGATGCCGCGCCCGCCGCCGCCGGCGGTCGCCTTCAACATCAGCGGGTAGCCGATCTCGGTCGCCGCCGCCAGGGCGGCGTCCAGGGTCTCGACGGCGCCGCGGCTCCACGGCGCGACCGGCACGCCGACCTCCTCGGCGATCAGCTTCGCGCCGATCTTGTCACCGAGCTGGCGCATGGCCTCCGCGCTCGGCCCGACGAAGGTGACCCCGACCTTCTCGCACAGCTCCGCGAACGCCGGGTCCTCGGCGACGAAGCCCCAACCGACCCACGCGGCGTCGGCCCCGGTCTCCACCAGCGCGCGTTCCAGCACCTTCAGATCGAGGTACGGGCGCGCGGACGCGGGACCGAGATCGTAGGCGATGTCCGCTTCGCGGACGAACGTCGCGGTGCGATCGACGTCGGTGTACAGGGCGACGGTCTCGATCCGCGTTCCGGTCTCCGCGGCCAGTTCTCGGACCGCGTGGATGAGCCGCATCGCGGCCTCACCACGGTTGACGATGGCGACTCGGCTGAACACCCGACCGACCCCTCCGGTAGACCCACGACGTACCCGCCGAGGGACGAACAGCCCCCGGCAGAGATCCACCCTTCCGCCTGCCGGCGGGCAGCGCCATGTCGTAACCACCGAACCCTGGGCGGCACGGTTTGTAGGAACCCCACAAAACTTTTTGGCCGCCACCGCCTCCGATGAGAGGCGGTGGCGGCCGACGAATGACCGGGATGCGGCTGCCGGCGTCAGGCGACCGAGGGCAGGGGCTCGGGTGCGCCCCAACCGTCGGGAACGGGCAGGCCGGCCTCCCGGCGGGCCAGGACGGCAGCCCCGACCTGTGCGGCCTGGGCGCCGAAGGCCGAGCGCAGCACCGGGGGCGGGGTCCGCCAGACCAGCGCCGCGCGCAGGGCGGAGCGTACCGGGTCGAAGAACAGCGCGCCCGCGTCGGCGAGGCCACCGCCGAGCACGATGCGGGCCGGGTCGAGGGTCAGGGTGAGGGTGGCCAGGGCCGTCCCCAGCGCCTGGGTCGCGTCGTCCCAGACGGCGCGGGCCACCGGATCGGTGCCCACCGCGTCGGCGATGGCTCGGCTGTCCAGCCCCGGCGTGCCGCCCCGCCGGGCATACCGCCGGGCCAGCCCGCCGGCGGAGGCGTACACCTCCAGGCAGCCCCGCTGCCCGCAACTGCACGGCTCCCCGCCGGGGTAGACCGGCATGTGGCCGACCTCGCCGGCCGAGCAGGTCGCGCCCGTCACCGGCGCGCCGTGCACCACCACGGCGGCGGCGATGCCGGTACCCAGCGGGAGCAGCAGGAAGTTGTCCAGTCCACCGGCCGCTCCGGCCACCGCCTCGGCGACGCCGGCCGCCCGCGCATCGTGCCCGACCGCCACGGGCAGGCCGAGGTCGGCGCCGATGAGGGCGCGCAGCGGCACGTCCCGGAACCGGAGGTTGGCCGCGTACCGCACCACGCCGTCGGCCTCGTCCACGATGCCGGGGGTGACCACGCCGATCGCGGCGGGCGCGGCGCCGAGGGTCAGGGCGTCGTCGCGCAACCGGCGGCACAGGGCCCGTACCGCTCTGACCGGGTCGTCGTCCGCCCGCGACGGCACGACCAGCGAGTGCCGGAACCGGCCGTCCGCGCCGACCACGGCCCCCTTGATGGTCGTCCCCCCGACGTCGACGGCGAGGACGGACCGGCCTTCGGGCTGCGTCACGCGATCACCCGGTCACCACGGCGAGGTCCGCGGTGAAGTCGCGGTCCAGCGGAAACACCGGCCGCAGCACCTTCTGGTACGGCAGCCGCACGAGGTCCTGGTCGACACCGCCGGGCGTCAGCGCGAGCAGCCAGTCCCCGGCCGCGTCGAACAGTTCGGGCTCGAGATAGCCGATCTTCACCACGACGAGATCGACCGCGTCGACCTCGATACCGAGCCGCTGGTAGGACTCCAGCAGGCGGTACTGCATCCGGCGGGACGTGACCAGGACGCTCAGCCCGCCGACCCGTACGCTGACGCACCGCCCGCCGTCGGGATCGTCGGCGACCGCCTCCAGGATCCCGTCGAGGGGGAGCGGGCCCGGGTCCCGGGAGTCGATCCGCCCGCCGACCGTGACCCGTACCGGTGAGCCGAGCGGCTGGTCGGCGACCTGCGCCACGGCCTGCGGGTCGACCAGCGAGGCGAAGACGGCCCGGCAGGAGCCGTCGCGGATCTCGGGGCGGGCCAGCATCCGCTCGAGGGCGAAGGTGACGTCGTCGGCGCCGCCGGCGCCGGGATTGTCGCCCGAGTCGCTGATGAAGAACGGTCGCCGGGCCGGGTCGGCGACCGCGGCCAGGGCGGTGTCGAGGCACTCGTCCATCGAGCCGGTGGGGGCGACGAAGGCGAACTCGTCGCGCGCCGCCCAGAAGTGCCCACCCAGCTCACGCGCCGCCTCCGTGGCGGCGGTGGCGTCGGTGCCGGTGACCACGACCGCCCCCCGGCAGCGCGGCTGGTCGGCCCAGGCGAACCCGATCCAGATCGCCGCGTCGACGACGCCGTCCCGGGCCTCGATCTCGGGGATCCGTGCGTAGAGTCCCCGGGCCGGCTCCTCGCGGGTGCTGGTCATCTCGCCCGGCAGCAGGATCGGCACGTGCACCAGGGCCTTGTGCGGACGCCGCCCGCGGCGCAGCGCCTCGACCAGGTTCCGGGCGGCGCGCTCACGGGTCTCCCACACGTCGACGTGCGGGGCGGTGCGGTAGCAGGTGAGCAGGTCGCAGGCGTCGAAGAGCACCTGCGAGACGTTGCCGTGCAGATCCATCGCCGCGGAGATGAACGGCTCCGGCCCGAGCACCGACCGGATGGCGGTGACCAGTTCGCCCTCCGCGTCGTCGCTGCCGACGACGCTCATCGCACCGTGGAAGTCCAGCAGCATGCCGTCCAGCGGTCCGGCCGCGGCGAGCTGCTCCACGATCTCCGCGGCCCAGGCCCGGTACGCCGCCGGGTCCACCGCCCCGCCGGGCAGCGCGCGGGCGTGTACGAGCGGGGTCCACTCGACGTCGACGGCCCAGGGCCGGGCGGGGGAGAGCCAGTCGTATCGCGCCAGCAGCGCCTCGCCCCGGGTGACCTCGAAGTCGTCGGCGGTGCTCAGGTGGGGCGAGAACGTGCTGGATTCGATGTGGATGCCGCCGATGGCGACGCGGAGGGGACGGGGCACGGGTGTTGCTCCTCAGGAGGGTCGTACGTCGGCCGTGGTGCGCAGCAGGTGCCCGAGGCCGACCAGGGCCGCATCGGGGCCCGCGACGCTGGCTTCGATGGACAGGGACTGGGTCATGGACGGTAGGCAGCGCTCGTAGAGCATGCCGCGGGTCGCGGCCACGTATACGTCCAGGCTGGACAGCGCGCCGCCGATGACGACGGCGTCGGGGTTGAGGAAGTTGACCAGGCCGGACAGGGCCACCCCGAGCAGCCGGCCGGCATGGCGGACCATCGTCACCACGGTCGGGTCGGCGTCGCTGACCGCCGCGACGATGTCGCGGACGGTGGTCGCCGACGAACCCTGCTCGGCCAGCTGGCGGGCCAGGGCGGCGCCGCTGGCGACGGTCTCCAGGCAGCCCCGGCTGCCGCAGGAACACTCCCGCTCGCCGCTGTCCGCCACGCGTACGTGGGTGACGTCGCCGCTGAGGCCGCGACCGCCGCGGTAGATGTGTCCGTCGCTGACCAGGGAGGCGCCGATGCCGGTGCCGGCCTTGACGTAGATCATGTCGCCGGACTCCTGGCTCCGGGTGACGTACTCGCCGATCGCCGCCGCCTTGGCGTCGTTCTCGACGACCACCGGCACCTGGAAGCGCTCGGCGAGGTGGGGTCTCGCGTCGACGCCGCTCCAACCGGGCATCCGGGCCGGGCCGACCAGCCGCCCACCGGGGAACTCGACCGGGCCCGGCAGCGCGACGCCCACCCCGAGCAGCGCCTGGTCGGGCGCGGTCGCGGCCTGGAGCCGCGCGAAGGTCGCCGCGACGACGTCGAAGACCTCCTCGGGCCCGGCGGCGATGTCGATCGCCACCTCCTCGGTGGTGCGCAGCCCTCCGCCGGGCGCGCAGAGCCCCACCCGGGCGTGCCGGCCGCCCAGCTCCGCGACGCCGAGGACGCCCTTGGTCTCCCGCAGGCGCAGGATCCGGGGGCGTCGTCCCCCGGTGGACCGACCCATCCCCTCCTCCACGATCACGCCGTCCTCGAGCAGCCGGCGTACCACCGTGGTGACGGTCGACGGGGCGACCTGCAACGCCTCGATCAGGTCGGCGCGGGAGGTGGCCGCGCCGCTGGACAGCAGGCTGAGGGTCTGCTCGCGCAGCGTGGCGGAGATCGATGGTTCCAAGATGGCTCTCCTTGTTCAGGCGGTCCTCCGGCGCCGCCTCAGTGTGTCGCAGTGCCACGGCCGCGGTGCGCTCCGGAGTCCACGCGAAGAGTATCGGTCGATCCTTCGCCGGCTTAGATCGTACCCCGTCCAAAGTTAGCGAATAAAGAGGGTAATTTTCGTTGACTCAACACTTCGGCGCGGATACATTCTCCGCGTCGAACGTCGAGGAGCAGCACCAGGCGGCTGGACGCGCGGCACCGCCGCTAGCGCCCGGAGACGCGGGGCACCTGCACGTCAATCGAGGAGATTCATGAGGAGCAGATTTCCCGGGCGCGCCCTCCGGGGCGTGGTGGCGGTGGCCGGCGCGGTCGCCCTCGGAGCCGGCCTGGTCGCCTGCGGCGGCGGTAGCGGCTCGTCGAAGGCCGGCGGCAGTCAGGGCAAGGACGCCGTCACCGTCGCCTTCCGTACCCCCAACTGGATCCTGCCGATCTCGGCGCCCGGCTTCACGCAGGGCGAGAACGCCATCTTCGGCCAGGCCCTGTACCGGTCCCTCTACCAGTACAAGCTGGACGGGACCGCGCAGTACAACATCGACCCGCAGCGCTCGATGGCGGAGCCGCCGGTGGTGAGCGACGGCGGCAAGACGCTGACCATCACGCTGAAGGACAACACCTGGTCCGACGGCAAGCCGGTCACCACCAAGGACATCCAGTTCTGGTATGACCTGGTCACCGCGAACAAGGACAAGTGGGCGTCCTACCGGGCCGGCGGCTTCCCGGACAACATCGCGAAGTGGTCGGTCAAGGACGACAAGACCTTCTCGATCACGACCACGAAGGTCTACAACACCGCGTGGTTCGTCGACAACCAGCTCAACAAGATCACCCCGATGCCGCAGCACGCCTGGGACAAGGACTCCGCCACCGGGGCCGTGAGCGACCTGGCCAGCACGCCGCAGGGCGCCCGGAAGGTCTTCGACTTCCTCACCGCCGCGGCCAAGGACCCCAAGACGTACGACTCCAACGAGCTGTGGAAGGTCAACAGCGGCCCCTGGAAGCTGGCGAAGTACGTGCCGAACGGCGAGGTGACCCTCGCCGCCCAGCCGAACTACTCGGGCGCGGACAAGCCGAAGCTGGCCAAGATCGTGCTGCGGCCGTTCACCGGCGACGACTCCGAGTTCAACGTGCTGCGCGCCGGTGACATCGACTACGGCTACGTGCCGGCGGCCAACCTGTCCCAGAAGGACTACCTCACGTCCAAGGGCTACACGGTCTCCCCGTGGTACGGCTGGTCCGTCACCTACCTGCAGCTGAACTTCAACAACCCGAAGACCGGGGTGCTGTTCAAGCAGCCATACCTGCGGCAGTCGATGCAGATGCTCATCGACCAGCCCACGATCAGCAAGGTGATCTGGTCCGGCACCGCCGCGCCGACCTGCGGCCCGGTGCCGGCCAAGCCGGGCACCAACGGCACCGACGCCGCCGGCTGCGTGTACTCGTTCGACCCGGCCAAGGCCAAGGAACTGCTGGAGAGCCACGGCTGGAAGGTGACCCCGGACGGGCAGACCACCTGCCAGGCGCCGGGCACCGGGCCGAACCAGTGCGGCGACGGCATCGCCGCCGGCACGCCGCTGAACTTCACCGTCACCAGCCAGACCGGCTTCGCCGCCACCACCAAGATGTTCGCCGAGATCAAGTCGCAGATGGCCAAGCTCGGCATCCAGCTGACCATCAAGGAGGTGCCCGACTCGGTCGCGGTCACCCCGGCCTGCAAGCCGACCGAGGCGACGTGCTCGTGGGACATGTCCTTCTTCGGCTCCCAGGGCAGCTGGTACTACCCGGCCTTCGCCAGCGGTGAGCGGCTCTTCGCCACCGGCGCCCCGGTGAACCTGGGCAGCTACAGCAACCCGGAGGCCGACAAGCTCATCGAGGCCACGCAGTTCTCCGGCGACGAGGGCGCGCTCAAGGCGTACAACGACTTCCTCGCCAAGGACCTGCCGGTGCTCTGGATGCCGAACCCGGTGTTCCAGGTCTCCGCGTACCGGTCCGGTCTGCAGGGAGTCGAGCCGCAGGACCCGATGAACTTCATGTACTTCCAGGACTGGTCCTGGAAGTGACCGATCACTGATCGTCCCGGCCCCGGCGGCGCGCACCGCGCCGCCGGGGCCCCGACCGGGGAGGAGGAACCGTCCAGGTGGTCCGGTACCTCATCACGCGCCTGGGTCAGGCCCTCGTCGTCGTCGTGCTCGTCACCGTGATCGCGTTCCTCATCCTGCACCTGCTGCCGGGGGGCGCGGCGCGAGCCACCCTCGGCAAGGAGGCGACGCTGGAGCAGTTGGCGGCGTTCAACCACGACATGGGTTACGACCGGCCCTGGATCCAGCAGTACGGCATGTACGTGCAGCGCCTGCTGCGCGGCGATCTCGGCTACTCGTACCAGCTCAACCAGTCGGTCGTCGAGGCGATCAGCCAGCGGCTGCCGAAGACCATGGTGCTGTCGCTGCTGTCGACCCTGCTCGCCATCGTGCTGGCCATCCCGCTCGGGGTGATCCAGGCGGTACGCCGCAACCGCTGGCCCGACTACGCGATCACCTCGCTGTCGCTGCTGGCGTACGCCACGCCCATCTTCTTCATGGGCCTCATGATGATCATCCTCTTCTCGCAGGTCTGGCCGATCCTGCCGCCGGAGGCGCCGCAGGGGTTCACGGTGGCCGAGGTGCTCGCCGATCCGGCCGGGCTGGTTCTGCCCACGGTCACCCTGGCCATCGTCACCATCGCGGTCTACTCGCGGTACGTGCGCTCCTCGATGGTCGACAACCTCAACGAGAACTACGTCCGCACCGCCCGCAGCAAGGGACTCTCGGAGCGGCGGGTGGTGCTGCGGCACACCCTGCGCAACGGGTTGTTCCCGGTCATCACGCTGCTCGGCATGTACCTGCCCGCGCTGTTCAGCGGGGCGCTGGTCGTCGAGTCGCTGTTCAACTTCCCCGGCATGGGGCAGCTGTTCTGGCAGGCGGCGCTGAAGCGTGACTTCCCGATCCTGCTCGGGGTCACCGTCATCATCTCGATCGCGACGGTCGTCGGCGCGCTCGTCGCCGACCTGCTGTACGCCGCCGTCGATCCCCGGGTCCGACTTCGCGGGAGCGCGTCATGAGCACACTCTCCGAGGCGGTCCGGCCCGGTGCCGCCGCCGACCAGCCGGCCGAGGCGGCCGAGGCGCCGGTGCGCGGCCTCTGGCGGCAGGGGCTGATCGTCTTCTGCGAGAACCGGCTCGCCCTGGTGGGCCTGGGCCTGTTCGTCCTGCTGGCCGGGATCTGCTTCCTCGGCCCGCTCTTCTACCACACCGACCAGGTGCACACGGACCTCACCGCCGTGCACCTGGCCCCGGGCGAGCAGGGGCACCCGCTCGGCACCGACGGGGTCGGCTACGACCAGCTGGGGCGGCTGATGCTCGGCGGGCAGACGTCGATCATCGTCGGGCTCGCGGCCGGGATCCTCGCCACCGCCCTGGGCACGCTCTGGGGCGCCGTCGCCGGGTTCGTCGGCGGCTGGCTGGACGCGGCGATGATGCGGGTGGTCGACGCCCTGATGTCGATCCCGTCGCTGTTCCTCTTCATGCTGCTCGCCGCCATCGTCACCCCGAGCGTGCCGATGCTCATCGTCATCATCGGCGCGTTCGCCTGGCTGGGGCCGGCCCGGCTGGTCCGGGGCGAGGCACTGACCCTGCGCTCCCGCGAGTACGTCCACGCCATGCGGGGGATGGGTGGCACCGGCGGCCGGGCGGTACGCCGGCACATCGTGCCGAACGCCATCGGGACCGTGATCGTCAACGCGACCTTCCAGGTCGCCGACGCGATCCTCTACGTCGCGTACCTGTCCTTCCTCGGCCTCGGCGTGCCGCCGCCGGCGGCGAACTGGGGCGGGATGCTCTCCGACGGCCTCGCGGACACCTACAGCGGCCACTGGTGGCTGCTGTACCCGCCCGGCATCGCCATCATCCTCATCGTCCTCGCCTTCAACTTCATCGGCGACGGGCTGAGGGACGCCTTCGAGGTCCGCCTCCGGCGGCGGTAGCAGGAGCAGGAAAATGAGCGAATCGACCGATCCGACCGTCCGCAACTCCTCGGCGGCAGCGCCCCGGCCCCTGCTGGAACTGCGCGATCTGGACACGGACATCGCGCTGCGGCGCGGTACGGTGCACGCCCTCGACGGGGTCAGCCTGGAGGTCATGCCGGGGGAGACCCTCGGCGTGGTGGGGGAATCGGGCAGCGGCAAGACCATGACCGCGCTGTCGATCATGGGTCTGCTGCCGCCCGGCGGCCGGGTGTCCGGGGGGCAGATCCTCTTCGAGGGCCGGGACCTGCGATCGTTGCCCCCCGACGAGGTACGCCGGATCCGTGGGGTCCGGATGGGCATGGTCTTCCAGGACCCGCTCACCTCGCTCAACCCGACCATGCGGATCGGGGCCCAGGTCGCCGAACCGCTGCGGGTGCACGAGGGCGTCGGCCGGGCGGAGGCGCGGGAGCGGACCGTCGAGATCCTGCGCCGGGTCGGGATGCCGCGTCCGGACCGGATCGTCGACAACTACCCGCACGAGCTCTCCGGCGGGATGCGGCAACGGGTCGCCATCGCGATGGCGCTGGTCTGCTCCCCGCGCCTGCTCATCGCCGACGAGCCGACCACGGCGCTCGACGTCACCACGCAGCGGCAGATCCTCGAACTCATCGACGACCTGCGGGAAGAGTTCGGGATGGCCGTCATCCTGGTCACCCACGACCTCGGGGTGATCGCCGGCCGCGCCGACCGGGTCGCCGTCATGTACGCCGGACGGGTCGTGGAGACCGCCGCGACCGGGCAGCTGTTCCGCTCGCCCCGGCACCGCTACACCGAGGCGCTGCTGGAGGCGCTCCCCGAGTCGGCGATCCGGGAGGCCGGTCGGCACGCCCGGCTCTACAGCATCCCGGGACTGCCGCCGGACCTGTCCCGGCCGCTGACCGGCTGCCGGTTCGCGCCCCGCTGCCGGCACGTCACCGACGAGTGCCGGACCGGCGAGATCCCCCTGTCGGCCGGCGCGCACCAGCACGCCTGCCTGCACCCGGTGCCCGCGGCGCCCGCCCAACCGGTCACCGTGGCCGCTCCGGCGCGGGTCGAGCCGGCGCCGGCGGACCCGGCGGCGGCCCCGGCCCGGGACGAGCCGGCGGCGACGCCCGTCCTGTCGGTGCGGGACCTGGTCAAGAACTACGCGGCGCACGGCCGTGGGCTCGTGCGCCGCGGCGCCGGGCAGGTGAGCGCCGTGGCCGGCGTCTCCTTCGAGGTCGGCCCGGGGGAGACCTTCGGGCTGGTCGGCGAGTCCGGCTGTGGCAAGTCCACGGTGGGACGGCTGGCCGTCGGCCTGGAACGGCCGAGCGCCGGGCAGATCCTGCTGGACGGCACGGACATCGCCGGCCTGACCGGGCGGGAGCGCCGCCGGATGCACCGGCAGGTCCAGCTCATGTTCCAGGACAGCTACGCCGCGATGAACCCGCGGATGCGCGTCGACGCCATCCTCGCCGAACCGCTCGAGATCCAGAAGGTGGGCGACGGGGCGGCCCGGCGGGCGCGGATCGCCACCCTGCTCGACCAGGTGGGGCTGTCGCGGCGGGTGCTGGAGCGCTATCCCCACGAGTTCTCCGGCGGCCAGTTGCAGCGCATCGGGCTGGCCCGGTCGCTGGCCCTGCAACCCCGGCTGATCGTCGGCGACGAGCCGGTGAGCGCGCTGGACGTGTCGATCCAGGCGCAGGTGCTCAACCTCATGCGGGACCTGCAGCGCGAGCTCGGCCTGGCGTACGTCTTCATCAGCCACGACCTGTCCGTGGTCGACTACATGGCGGACCGGATCGGCGTCATGTACCTCGGCAAGCTTGTCGAGGTCGGGCCCGCCCGGGAGGTGGTCCGGGCCGCCCGGCACCCGTACACGCAGGCGCTCATCGACGCGGTCCCCTCCATCACGCCGAACGCGGCGACCGCGCGCGAGGGCATCACCATCCGGGGCGAGCTGCCCAGCGCGCTGAACCCGCCCACCGGGTGCCGGTTCCGGACCCGCTGCCCCCTCGCCCAGGAGATCTGCGAGACGGAGCCGCCGCTGGCCGGCGACGGGCACCAGGTCGCCTGCCACTTCCCGCTGCGTCCCGAGTCGACCGCGGCGTCCGCGCGGGCCGGGGCGGCCGCATGACCACGGTGGAGATCTGCGTCAGCGACGTGCCGACCGCGCTGGTGGCCGAGGCGGCCGGCGCCGACCGGCTGGAGCTCTGCGCCGACCTCGGCCAGGGCGGCACCACCCCCAGCCTGGGGACGGTGGCGGTCGCCCTGCGGACGCTGCACCGGGTGGGCGTACGGGTCATGGTGCGGCCCCGGGGCGGCGACTTCCGGGTGAGCGAGGTCGAGGAGCAGGTCATGCTCGCCGACATCGCGGCCATCCGCGGCCTGCCCAATCCGCACGGCATCGAGGTCGGGGTGGTGGTCGGCGCCCTCACCGCTGGCAGCCGCCTCGATCTGGCCGTGCTACGGCGCCTGATCGAGGCGGCGGGGCCGCTGCCGGTGACCGTGCACAAGGCCTTCGACGAGGTCGACGACCAGCTCGGGGCGATCGAGGAGCTCATCGGCCTCGGGGCCGACGCGGTGCTCACCTCGGGTGCCGCGCCCACCGCGCTGGCCGGCGCCGGCCGGATCACCGCGCTGCGGCAGCGGGCCGGCGACCGGTTGCGGGTCGTCGTCGGCGGCGGCGTCCGATCGCACAACGTCCGGCAGGTGCTCGCGGAGACCGGGGCGCGGGAGGTGCACCTGCGGGCACCGGTGCGGCGCGACGGACGCGAGGCCACGGACGGCGACGAGGTACGCCGGGTCGTCGCCGCCACGCGGACCCGCTGACGGCGGCTCCAGGTTCGACCGACTCCCGGGTCGGGCCGTACGGGGCCCGGCGCCTCAGGACCGGTCCACACCGCCTCGGCCAGCCGGCGCGCTCTGGTCCGGCCGGCGGGAGCCACCGCGCCGGAGAACGGACCGGCGGCGGCCGCGAACCGGCCCGGGACAGCCCCGCGCCGGCGGCCGTGGGCGGCCCGTCCGGCGTACCCGGAACCGGTGGCCGCCGAGCGCGGCGGCGACCGCCGCGACGACCAGCACCCCCGCGGCGGCCGGTAGCGCGGCCGGCACCCCGCCGGCCGCCCAGCCGAGCAGCACCGTGCCCGGCACCCACACCGCCACCGCCAGGGCGTCGAAGAGCACGAACCGCCGGTACGGCAGCCCGGCCGCCCCGGCCACCCTGGGCACCAGGGTGCGCACGAACGCGGTCCACCGGCCGAGCAGCACCGCCGGCCCGCCCCGGGCGGCGACCAGGGTCTCGGCCCGCCGCCAGCGGTGCTCGCCCACCCACCGGCCCAGCCGGCCCCGCCGCAGCCGCGGCCCGAGCAGCCGCCCTTCCAGGTAGCCGAGCTGGTCCCCGGCGAACGCCGCGAGCGTGGTGACGGTGAGCGCGACGCCCAGGTCGAGCCGACCGGCCCGGGCCAGCAGGCCGACCGTCAACATGGTGGTGGCGGCCGGCAGCACCAGGCCGACCAGCAGGCCCACCTCGGCGGCGAGCACGGCCGCGGCGGCCAGCAGGACGTAGCCCGGCGGCAGGGCGTCGAGACGGTCCACCAGGGAATCCAGGAAGGTCACCTCCCCAGCGTGCCGCAGCGGGGCGACCCCGCCGTCCTTCCGCAGGCCGGTCCGGATCCTCCCGGCGGCCGAGCAAACCCCTAGGGTTCGCCCGGACCCCGCACCGGATTGAAGTCGTCGTCGACCAGGCCGAGCCGGTTCGCGAGCACCGCCGCCTGCACCCGGTTGCGCAGCGCCAGCTTCTCCATCGCGGCGGACACGTGCGTCTTGACGGTGGTCACCCCCAGGTGCAGCCGGGCGCCGATCTCCGCGTTCGACAGTCCGGCGCCCACCAGGGCCAGCACCTCCCGCTCCCGGGCGCTGAGCAGTCGCAGGCCCGCGGCGCGCCCATCCGGGTGGGGCCGCCGTTCCCGGTCGTGCGCGGCGAGCGCCCGGCCCAGGACGCGGGCCAGCACCGGCGGTGCCAGCAGCGCCTCCCCCCGCGCCGCCCGCCGCACCGCGTCCACCAGCTCCTCCGGGGCGCCGTCCTTGACCAGGTAGCCGAGCGCGCCGGCGCCGAGCGCGCCGTACACGTTGGCGTCGTCGGCGAACGTGGTCAGCACCAGCACCCGGGCCGACGGCTGGCGGTCCAGGATCCGCCGGGTCGCCTCGATGCCGTCCATCCGGGGCATCCGCAGGTCCATCAGGATCACGTCCGGCCGTAGCCGTTCGGCGAGCCGCACCGCCTCGTGACCGTCCCCCGCCTCGCCCACCACCTCGAAACCCCCGGCCGTCCGCAGCAGCAGGCCGACCCCGGCCCGGACGAGCGTCTGGTCGTCGACCACGAGCACCCTGATCATGCGTTCTCCCTGATCGGCAGCCGTGCGCGCAGCCGCCAGCCACCGCTGTCCGTGGCCGCCGCGGTGAGCGTGCCACCGAGCAGGCCGACCCGCTCCCGCATCCCGTTCAACCCGTACCCGGACGCGGGCAGCGCCGGACGCCGCCGCACCGGCCCGCTGTCCAGCACCTCCAGCAGCAGCGCGCCGTCGGCCACCCGGACGTCCACCGAGGCGACCGCCCCCGGCCCGGCGTGCTTGAGGGTGTTGGTCAGCGCCTCCTGGACCACCCGGGCTGCCGTCGTACCCACCACCAGCGGCACCCGGCCCAGCGCCGCCGGGACGGTCACCTGGACCGCCACGCCCGCCTCGCGTACCCGCCGGGCGGCGTCCCGGATCACCTGCGCCGGCTCCACCTGAGGCTCGGCCGGCTCGACCGCCTCCGGGTCCCGGAGCACCTCCAGCAGCTCCCGCAGCTCGTCCAGCACCTGCCCGGCCGTGTCGCGCAGCTCGCCGAGGGCGGACACCGCCTCCTCGGTCCGGCCGGTGTGCTGCACGGCGTACCGGGCCGCGCCGGCGCGCAGGGCGACCGCCGCGATGTGGTGGGCGACGATGTCGTGCAGGTCCCGAGCGATGGCCGCCCGCTCGGCGAGGCGGGCTGCCCGGTTCTCCGCCGCGCGGCGTTCCTCCACCTCCCGGGCCCGCTCCTCGGCCGCCGCCGCGGCGTGCCGCACCCCTCGCAGGTAGCGGCCGAACGCCACCGGCGCGGCGGCGACCCCCGCCAGCATGACCAGACGGATCAGCCCCGGGCCGCCAGAGAGGACCCCGGCATCGCCCTGCCGCAGGACGTCCACCAGCGTCACCCCCAGGAACAGGGCGTACCCCGCCGCCGTCGCCGACCGGCCGCACCGGCACGCGACGTAGCCCAGCGCGACCGCCCCGGCGAGCTGCGGCGTGCCCGCCCCGGCCGGCGCCACCGCGTCGGCGACGAGCAGCAGCGCCGACTCCGCGACCAGGACCGGCCCGGGCCATCGGCCTACGGCCATCAGGGCGAGCCCGGCGAGAACCGGGAAGACCCCCGCCCACTCCTGGCGAGCCGACCCGGGCCGGGCGAGCCAGGTACCGGCCAGCCCCAGGCCGGCCGCGACCAGCCCGAGCAGCGGCTCCCGCCACCAGTCGCGTCGCCCACCCGTCACCTGGCCAACCATACGGAGGGCCGGTGCCCCCACCGGCCCTCCCATCGGCCGCCGCGCCTCCTCCGGGTGGCCGGTACGCCGCCCGCCGGCACGAGGTCCGCGCCGCCGTCGCGCGCCTAGCGTCGACCGGCATGATCAGCGACGCGCCGACCTTCCTCGCCCAGTTCATCCGGCACCCGCTCGCCACCGGCGCGGTGCTGCCCAGCGGGTCGACGCTGGCCCGGGACATCACCGCGGCGGTGCCCCGGCTGGGCCAGCCCCTCGTGGTCGAGCTCGGGCCCGGGACCGGGGCGTTCACCCGGGCGATCCAGCGGCGGCTGGCCGGCCGTGGCCACCACCTGGCGGTCGAGCTCAACCCCACCTTCGCCGCCGGCCTGACCCGCCGGCATCCCACCGTCGAGGTGGTCCGCGCCGACGCCGCCACGCTGGGGGAGTTGCTGGCGGAGCGCCGCCTGGCGTCCGCCGACGTGGTGGTCAGCGGGCTGCCCTGGGCCGCGTTTCCCGCCGGACGGCAGCGGGCGATCCTCGACGCCGTGGTCGGGGCGCTCGGCGCGGGCGGGGTCTTCACCACCTTCGCGTACCGGCACGCGCTGCCGACCCGCCCGGCGCGGCGCTTCCACCGGCTGCTGACCACCGTCTTTGACGAGGTGACCACGGGTCGGACGGTCTGGACCAACCTGCCGCCGGCCCTGGTCTACCACTGCCGCCGCCCGCTCCGCCTCGACCCCTGGCCCGCCGGGCCGCCCACTCCCGGGTCAGCCGAAGGGCTTGAGCGGTCGGGCATCGGCCAGGATGGCCGAGGGTCGTGGTTCGCGCAGCTGTCGCCGTAGCTCGACGGCCCGCCGGGAGTCGATCACCAGGACGGCGGCGGTGACGCCGGCCAGGATGGTGAGCACCCAGAGCGGCGGCAGCGGGCTGGTGATCGGCGCGAGGGCCGCGATGACCAGGATCCCGAAGCTCCGCACCCGGCGGATGCCGTGCCGGACGCGCCACCAGAATGCCTGGTCGGCCAGGAGATAGAGGACGACTCCGGTGAAGAGGGCCAGGTGCCCGAGCCGGAGGTGCGCACCTGGCGGGTGGCTGATCGCCCCCAGGAACTCGTGCAGGCCGAAGGCGAGCAGGATCAGTCCGGCGATCATGGGCAGGTGCAGGTAGGTGTAGGCGTCCCGGGCCAGCGCCGCGCGCTGCAGGCCGGGCAGGGCCTGCACCGTCCGGTGCCCGACGACCGCATCGGTGTCGAAGTACGCCCACCAGAGGCTGGACAACAGGACCATGCTGACCGCGATGGCGGCGATGACCGACCAGGAGATCGGACGACCGAACACGGCCACGCCGATCGATATGATGGCCTCGCCCAGCGCGATGAGGACGATGAGTTCGTACCGATCGGTCCAGTGCCGTGCGGAACCGATCTGCCAGAACCTCGCCCCGCCGAGGTAACCGCTGGAGAAATCCACGACAACGGCCGCGATCCAGAGGGCGGCTTCGAGCTGATCGGCCCCGTGTGGTCGCGAGACGGCCAGCGCGGCGAGCAGCAACAGGATCAGCGCCGTCACCGTCGGGACGCCGACCCGCCACAGCTGGGCGCGTAGCGCCGCGCCGGCGACCCGACGGAGCGCGGCCAGGTGCAGCACCCGGAGCGCGACGTAGCAGAGCACAACGATCATGGGGCCCGGCAGGCCGCCCGGCACGCGGTCGAACGCCTGCGGGGTGGCGATGCCGATCGTCAGGGTCAGCGCCACGATCAGCAGGACGCTCAGCCGGGTGAGGATGGACTCGCTGCGCAGGGCGTTCCCGAGCCCCGCGTAGGTGCACCAGGCCGCCCACAGCAGAGCGAGTACCGCCAGCCCCTGGGCGACCCCGAGCGCGGAGGGATGCCGGGCGATCAGCACGGTGACCTGGATGAACGCGTACACGACCACCAGGTCGAGGAAGAGTTCCTTCGGCGTGACGCCGGTGCCGGCGGCGCGGGCCGCAACCCGCGCGACCGTGTCGTGCAGTGCGCGGTGGCGTCGGCGGAACACGGAGAGGTCGACCAGCACCATGCTGACGAGCACGGCGGCGAGCAGTCCCACCACGGCCACCGCCGGCAACTGGAGCGCCACCGGCACCAGGGCGATGACCAGGACGATGCCCAGCAGGGGGCTGCGACCGAGCAGGCCGATGGTGCGGCGCTCGAGGGCCGTCAGGCTGAGGAGGTAGAGGAGGGCACCTCCGTAGAGAACGAACACGCTCAGCCGGTCCCACCGGTGCGCGGTGGCGGGCTCGACCGCACTCAACGCGCGTTTGAGGCCGAGCGCGAGCAGGACCAGCCCGACGATCATGGGTGCGTGCAGCAGGCTGTACGCGTCCCGCCCCAGCGCCGATCTCCGGCCTGCCGATCCCTGCTCCAACGCCTGTTCGGCGGCGAGCCCGGCGATGTCGAAGTAGCGCCACCACAGCACCGCCACGATGACGAGGCTCAGCGCCGACCCGGTGATGACGGCCCAGGTGATCGGTGGGCCCCCGTTCAGGCCCCGGCTGGTGCCGATCGAGATGATCGTCTCGCCGAGGGCGATGAGCACGATCAGCCGGTGCCGCTCGGTCCAGTGCCGCACCGACACGATCCGCAGGGCGCCCACCCCGATCGCCCGGACGCCGATGAAGTCGATCACCGCGGCGATGAGGAAGAAGGCCAGCCGCACCACCCCACCGTCCACCCCCGCGGGCAGGTGATGCGGCAGCAGGGCGCCGCACAGCAGCAGCGCCGCGCTGGCGCCCAACGGCAGCCACATCCCCAGCGCCAACCGCCGCATGTCCTGAGTGCCCCAGGCCGTGTAGGTCAGGATCAGCGCCGCCACCAGCCGAGCCAGCACGACGGCGACCACGAAGATCAGTGGTCCGAAGAGCGCCCCCGGCCGATCGACGAAGGCCACCGGCGTCGCGATACCGATCAGCAGGATGGTCGCGGCCACCCCGAACATGATCGGCCGGATGATTCCCCACCGGACCCGGACGACGTTGCCGACCAGGGTGTACGAGGTCCACGCCCGCCACAGCAGCAGGAGCACCACCACGCCCCGCAGCAGGCCCTCGAGCTGGAACGTCTCCGCCATCAGGTCCGTCACGCTCAGGAACGCGGACACGAACACCAGGTCGAGGAACAGTTCCAGCCGGGTCACCCCGGAGCTCGCGGTCCTGAACTCCACCTGCCCGGGGAGTCGCGCGCGGCGCCGCCCCGACCTCCCTCGCCGCCCGCCGCCGATCACCCACCCACTCTGCCAACCGGGCTACGGCCGGACCGGCAGTTCGACGGGGCTCGCCCGGCGGGTTCGGCCGGGCGTGGGTGCCTGGGTTGCCGCAAACGGGGACATTCGCGATTCGGCTTCGGCAGGATGAACCGCATGGACCGACGGGGCGTCCCGTCCGACGACGCCTCCGACCCACCCACCCGGAAGCGTGGCGGGGCGATGCTGGTGGCCGCGGCGGCAGCCATCGGCGGTTTCCTCTTCGGCTACGACACCGCGGTGGTCAACGGTGCGGTGGACGCGATCCGGGAGTCGTTCCGCCTGTCGGCGCTGGTGCTGGGGGCCGCCGTCTCCGCAGCCCTGCTGGGCGGTGCGATCGGTGCGTGGTTCGCCGGTCCCCTGGCCGACCGGATCGGTCGGGTGCGGGTCATGCAGCTCACGGCGGTCGTGTTCGCGGTCAGCGCCGTCGGCGCGGCGCTCGCGGTCGGCCCGATCAGCCTGACCGCCTGGCGGGCCGTCGCCGGCATGGCGGTCGGTGCGGCCAGCGTGATAGTGCCCGCCTACATCGCCGAGATCGCGCCGGCCGACAAGCGCGGCCGGTTCGGCTCCCTGCAGCAACTCGCCATCGTGACGGGGATCTTCGCGGCGTTGCTCGTCGACTTCGCCCTGGCCACCTCGGCGGGTGGCGCCAGTGGCGACGTGCCGTGGGGCGGGACGGCGTGGCGCTGGATGTTCGCCTCGGCCGCCCTGCCCGCGGCGCTCTACGGCCTGTTGGCGCTGCGGATGCCCGAGTCTCCGCGCTACCTGGTCCGGCGCGGGCGCACGGCGCAGGCACGCGAGGTGCTGGAGCGGTACGTCGGCGACGGGGTCCGCCTCGGCGAGATCGACCGGTCCCTGGCCGGTACGAAGCAGACCATGAACCTGTCCGATCTGCGCGGCGCGACAGCTCAGGAGCGCCGGTTCGGCCTGCTGCCGATCGTCTGGACCGGCATCATCCTGGCGGCGCTGCAGCAACTCGTCGGCATCAACGTGATCTTCTACTACTCCACCACGCTCTGGCGCGCCGTGGGCTTCGCCGAGAGCGACGCGCTCGTGACCAGCGTGATCACGAGCGTGATCAACATCGCGGGCACGCTGCTCGCGATCGCCCTCATCGACCGGGTCGGGCGCAAGCCGTTGCTGACCGTCGGTGCCATCGGCATGGCCGTCACCCTGGCCACCCTTGCCTGGTGCTTCAGCCGGGCCAGCGGGACGGGCGACAACCTGACCCTTCCGCCCGGTGTCGGTGTCGTCGCTCTCCTCGCGGCCAACCTCTACGTCGTGTTCTTCGCGGCGAGTTGGGGACCGGCCCTGTGGGTGCTGCTCGGCGAGATGTTCAACAACCGGATCCGGGTCACCGCCGTGGCGGTCGCCGGGTCCGCGCAGTGGATCGCCAACTGGCTGGTCACGATCTCGTTCCCCAGCCTCGCCGGCATCAGCCTTCCCCTCGCCTACGGCATCTACACGGCCTTCGCGGCCCTCTCCCTCGTCTTCGTCCGACGCTTCGTCCGCGAGACCAAGGGACGGGAACTGGAGACGATGTGACCGCCCGCCGGCGTCGTCGTCCCGGCCGGCGGTGCCCGTCGTTCGGGGCGCTGGGCCTCAGCGGGCGCCGACGATGCGCAGCGCCATCTCGGCGTACCGGGCGGCGATGTGCTCGGGGCTCCAGCCGCCGTCGTCCCGGTACCACCGGCCGAGGTCGATGCCGAGGGACAGCAGGGCGGCGCCCGCCATCCGCGGGTCAGGGGTGTCGAAGACCCCCGCGGCGACGCCGCGCTCCACGAGCTGGCGGATCGCCTGCTCGATCTGGTGGCGGAGTTCGCGGATCTCGGCCAGATGCTCGGGGCTGAGGGCGGCCAACTCGTAGTTCACGACCCGGGTGCCGGTGTGGTCGCGGGCGTGGAAGACCACGAAGTCGTGCACTACCCGGCGCAGCGCCGTGGCCGGGTCGTCGGAGGACGCGATCGCGTCGCGCACCAGCCGCAGCACGTGGTCGTGTCCGGACCGGGAGATCAGGTAGAGGAGTTCCTCCTTCGACCTGTGGTGCACGTAGAGCGCCGCCGGGCTCAGCCCGGCCGCGGCGGCGATGTCGCGGGTCGTCGTGCCGTGGAAGCCCTTCTCGGCGAACGCGCTGACGGCCGCGTCGAGCAGCCGGGCGCGGGTCGCGTCGGCGCGGGAGTGCTCGGCGGTGTCGGTCAACGGTCCGTCCTTCCTTCCTGAGCCCGGTCGGGGGCATTGGTATCACAGCGCCGGTGGCGGGCGGTGGGCGCGGAGCCGCCAGGCCGCATCTGTTGACGGCCGGCGGTCCCCTGCCGCACACTCCATCGAATGTATCCTAAGCAAGCGCTTAGTAACCTCGGAACGGAAGGTCGGCCCATGGTCTTGACGCGGGAGCGCCAGTCGTGACCACACCGAGCAACGCACCGGACTCGATGCCCGCCAGGTTCCGCGGCCGGACGGCCGTCGTCACCGGCGCCAGCCGGGGGATCGGCCTCGCCATCGCCGAACGGCTGGTCGCCGAGGGGGCCAACGTCGTCATCACCGCGCGCAAGCGGGAGGCGCTCGACCAGGCGGTCGCCCGGCTGGGCCCGGAGCGGGCGCTCGGCGTCGCCGGCCACGCCGACGACGTCGACCACCAGGCCGAGGTGGTCGCACGCGCCATCGACACCTTCGGCAGCGCGGACCTGCTGGTCAACAACACCGGCATCAACCCGACGTACGGGCCGCTGGTCGACCTGGACCTGACGGCGGCCCGCAAGATCTTCGAGGTGAACTGCCTCGCCGCCCTGTCCTGGGTGCAGCAGGTGCACCGGGCCTGGATGAAGGCACACGGCGGGGCCGTCGTCAACGTCTCCTCGATCGCCGGCGTCCGGCCCGCGCCCGGCATCGGCTTCTACGGCGCCAGCAAGGCGATGCTCACCCACATCACCCAGGAGCTCGCCGTCGAACTCGGCCCGGGCATCCGGGTGAACGCCGTCGCCCCGGGCGTGGTGAAGACGAGGTTCGCGACCGCGCTCTACGAGGGGCGGGAGGAGCAGGTCGCGGCGGCGTACCCGCTCAAGCGGCTCGGCGTGTCCGAGGACATCGGCGGCGTCGTCGCGTTCCTGCTCTCCGCGGACGCCGCCTGGATCACCGGTCAGCTGGTGGTCGTGGACGGCGGCGTCACCCTGACCGGAGGTGTCTGATGCCGGTACGGGACAAGGGCGTCGTGGTCACCGGCGCCGGCCACGGCATCGGCCGCGCGCTGGCCACCCGACTCGCCGGTGAGGGAGCGCGGGTGGTCGTCAACGATCTCGACGCCGAGGCGGCCGGCCGGGTGGCCGAGGAGATCGGTGGCTACGCCGCGCCGGGCGACGCCGCCGGCGAGCAGGGCGTCGCCGCGCTGGTCGACGCGGCCCGTCGTCACCTGGGCGGCATCGACATCTGGTTCGCCAACGCCGGGATCGACCGGGGCAGGGGGCTGGAGGCCACCGAGGCGGATTGGGCCGCCACCCACGAGGTGAACGTGATGGCGCACGTGCGCGCCGCGCGGCTGCTGGTGCCCGGATGGGTGGAGCGGGGGTCGGGCCGGTTCGTCGTGACCGCGTCCGCGGCCGGGCTGCTCACGATGCTCGGCAGCCCGTCGTACTCGGTCAGCAAGCACGCCTGCGTGGCGTTCGCGGAGTGGCTGTCGGCGACCTACCGGCACCGGGGAGTCGTGGTGCAGGCGATCTGCCCGCAGGGCGTACGGACCCGGATGCTCGACGACGCCGGGCCGCTGCAGGAACTGCTCAGCCACGACCCGGCGGTCGCGCCCGAGGACGTCGCCGAGGCGACGTGGCAGGCCCTGCACGACGACCGGTTCCTCATCCTCCCGCACCCCCAGGTGACCAGCTACTACCTGCACCGGGCGGCGGACACGGACCGCTGGCTGCACGGCATGAACAAGCTCCAGCGGCGACTCGAGGAGCAGGAGGCGATCCGATGAGGGCCTGGCGGGTGGCCGAGCTCGGCGAGCCCCGCGACGTGCTGCGGCTCGTCGACGTGCCCGACCCGGAGCCGGGTCCCGGGCAGCTCGTGGTGAAGGTGCTGGCCGCTCCGGCCAACTTCCCCGACGTCCTGATGTGTCGCGGTGCGTACCAGGTCAGGCCGGAGCTGCCGTTCACCCCCGGGGTCGAGCTGTGCGGCGAGGTCGTCGCGCTCGGCGCGGGCGTCGACGGCTTCGCCGTCGGCGACCGCGTGCTCGGTGGCAGCGTGCTGCCGTTCGGCGGATTCGCCGAGCTGGCGTTGCTGGACGCGGCGACCACGTTCCCCGCGCCCCCGCAGCTCGACGACGCCGAGGCGGCCTCGCTCTACATCGGGTACCAGACCGGCTGGTTCGGCCTGCACCGCCGGGCCGGGCTGCGCGCCGGCGAGACGCTGCTGGTGCACGCCGCGGCCGGGGGTGTCGGCAGTGCCGCCGTCCAGTTGGGCAAGGCGGCCGGCGCCCGGGTGATCGGGGTCGTGGGCGGCCCGGACAAGGCGGCGGTCGCCCGCGCACTGGGCGCCGACGTCGTCGTGGACCGCCGCGAGACGGACTTCGTAGAGGTGGTCAAGGCCGAGACCGGCGGCCGCGGCGCCGACGTCGTCTACGACCCGGTCGGCGGCGACACCTACCAGCGCTCGACCAAGTGCGTCGCCTTCGAGGGCCGGATCCTCGTGGTCGGCTTCGCCGGTGGCCAGATCCAGTCGGCCGCGCTGAACCACGCCCTGGTCAAGAACTACTCGATCGTGGGCCTGCACTGGGGCCTTTACCACCGGTACGACCCGGCAGCGGTCGCCGAGTGCCACCGTGCGCTCACCGCGCTGGCCGCCCAGGGCGCCGTCCGGCCCCTGGTCAGCGACCGCCTCGCCCTCGACGAGGTGGCCGCCGGGGTGCAGGGGCTCGCCGACGGCGCCACCGTCGGCCGGGTGGTGTACGTCTCGTGACCGCCACGAACCAGGTGCAAGCGGTGGTCTTCGACTACGGCGGCGTGCTCACCGGGCCGGTCCGGGCCTCCATCGCCGCGTGGCTGCGGACCGACCGCATCGAGCCGGCGTCGTTCTCGCGCACCCTCAAGGCGTGGCTGTCCCGCGACGCCCCGGACGGCACCCCGATCCACCGGCTGGAGACCGGGGCGCTGACCGTCGAGGAGTTCGACGCGCTGCTCGCCTCCGAACTCACCACCCTCGACGGACGCGCGGTGGACCCGGTGGGCGTCCTGGACCGGCTGTTCGCCGGGCTGCGCCCCGACCCGGCGATGTTCGCGCTCGCCGGGCAGTTGCGCGACCTCGGCGTACGGGTCGGGCTGCTCTCCAACAGCTGGGGCAACAGCTACCCGCCCGACATCCATGCGCTCTTCGATCCGGTGGTGATCTCCGGCGAGGTCGGTCTGCGCAAGCCGCTCGCCGCGATCTACGCGCTCACCCTGGACCGGCTCGGCCTGCCGGCGGACCGGGTGCTGTTCATCGACGACGCCGAGCCGCACGTGCTCGGCGCCCGCGCGGTCGGCATGCGGGCGCTGTGGCACACCGACGCCCGGAGCACCCGGGAGGCGCTCGCCGAGTTCTTCCCCACCCTGCCCCCGGCCGCACCCCACGACTGATCCGCCCCGTTCCCACCATCGAGGAGTTGACCCCCATGACCATCACCCGCACCGCCGTCGTCACCGGAGCGGCCCGTGGCATCGGCGCCGCCGTCGCGAAGCGGCTCGCCCGGGACGGCTTCGCCGTCGCCGTCGTCGACCTGGACGAAGCGGCGGGCAAGCCGGTCGTCGCGGAGATCGAGGCCGGCGGCGGGCGGGCCCTCGCCGTCGGGGCCGACGTCGCCGACGAGCAGGCGGTGCAGGCCGCCGTGGACCGGATCGCCGCCGAACTGGGCGAGCCCGCCGTGCTGGTCAACAACGCCGGCATCACCCGGGACAACCTGCTGTTCAAGATGACCGCCGACGACTGGGACGCGGTCATGGACGTGCACCTGCGCGGTGCGTTCCTGATGACCCGGGCCGTGCAGGGCTACCTGACCAAGGCCGGTTGGGGACGGATCGTCAACCTCTCCAGCACCTCGGCGCTGGGCAACCGCGGCCAGGCCAACTACGCCGCCGCCAAGGCCGGCCTGCAGGGCTTCACCAAGACGCTCGCCCTGGAGCTGGGCAAGTTCGGGGTCACCGCGAACGCCATCGCCCCCGGCTTCATCGAGACCGAGATGACCGCCGCCACCGCGGCCCGGCTCGGCATCGGGTTCGACGACTTCAAGCAGGCCGCCGCGGCGCAGATCCCGGTGGCCCGTACCGGCCGGCCGGAGGACATCGCGCACGCCGTCTCGTTCTTCGTCAGCGACGGCGCCGGCTTCGTCTCCGGCCAGGTGCTGTACGTCGCCGGCGGGCCGAAGGCCTGAGCGGGGAGGGCGAGCCGATGAAGATATTCCAGGGCATCGAGGAGCTGACCCGGGCGGTCGGCACCCACCTCGGCTACTCCGACTGGCACACCATCACGCAGCGACAGATCGACGCCTTCGCCGAGGCGACCGGTGACCGCCAGTGGATCCACGTCGATCCGGCCAGGGCGGCGCACGGGCCGTTCGGCGCTACCATCGCGCACGGTTACCTCACGCTGTCGCTGGTACCGATGCTGGTCTGGCAGGTGTACCAGGTGGAGGGGGTGCGGATGGGCGTGAACTACGGCGCCAACAAGCTGCGCTTCCCCGCGCCGGTCCCCGTCGACTCCCAGGTACGCGCCGGAGTGGAGTTGCTGTCGCTGGTGCCTGGCGGCGGTGGCTACCAGCTGACGGCGAAGGTGACCATCGAGCGGGCGGGCGCCGAGAAGCCCGCCTGCGTGGTCGAGACCGTCAGCATCCTGGTCCCGTGACCGCCGCCGCCGTACCCCAGGACCCGCCGGGCCTCGACCTGGGCCGGCTGTCCGACTGGTTCGCCGCCTCGGTGCCCGGTGCCGGGGCGCACCTGACCGCCCGGCTGATCGCCGGCGGAAAGTCCAACCTCACCTACGAGGTCGGTGACGGGCGGACCACGTGGGTGGTCCGGCGGCCGCCGCTGGGGCACGTGCTGGCGACCGCGCACGACATGGCCCGGGAGTACCGGGTCATGTCGGCGCTGCGCGCCACCGACGTGCCGGTGCCGACGACCTACGCCCTCTGCACCGACGCCGACGTGCTGGGCGCCCCGTTCTACGTGATGGAGCGGGTCGCCGGCACGGCGTACCGGCACGCGGCCGAACTCGGGCGGCTCGGCCCGGAACGCACCCGGGTCATCTCGACCGGGCTGGTCGACACCCTGGCCGCCCTGCACGCGGTCGACCCGGCGGCGGTGGGGCTGGCCGACTTCGGCCGACCCGACGGTTTCCTGGCCCGGCAGGTGCGGCGCTGGAAGACGCAGCTGGACGCGTCGTACTGCCGGGACCTGCCGGCCGCCGACGAGCTGCACGCCCGCCTGGTGTCCGGCGTGCCGGCCGAGTCGGCGCCGGGCATCGTGCACGGCGACTACCGCCTCGACAACGTCCTCACCGACGACCGGGACCGCCTCGCCGCCGTCATCGACTGGGAGATGGCCACCCTCGGCGACCCGCTGACCGACCTGGCGCTGCTGGTGCTCTACCAGCGTCTCGGCCGGCTGGCCGGCGTGGCGGTGGCCGACGCCTCGTCCGCGCCCGGCTTCCTGACCGAGGACGAGATCCTCCAGCGGTACGCCGCGCGCAGCACCCGCGAGCTGCCGCGGTTCGGCTTCTACCTCGGCCTGGCGGCCTTCAAGCTGGCCGCGATCCTCGAGGGCATCCACTACCGCCACCTGCGCGGCCAGACCGTCGGCTCCGGGTTCGAGCGCCTCGGCGAGGTCACCGAGCTGCTGCTCGACGCGGGCCTGACCTACCTCAAGGAGCACTGATGGACTTCACCCTGGACCCGAGGACCGAGGGCCTGCGCGACAACCTCCTCGACTTCATGGACAGCCACATCCACCCCGCCGAGCAGGTCTTCCGCGAGCAGCTCGGGCAACTCGGGAACCGCTGGGCCTGGGACTCGGTGCCGGTCCTCGCGGAGCTGCGCGCCGCCGCCCGGAAGCGCGGGCTGTGGAACCTCTTCCTGCCCGGCGAGCACGGGGCGGGCCTGACCAACCTGCAGTACGCCCCGCTCGCGGAGATCACCGGGCGCAGCCACCTGGCTCCCGCCGCGCTGAACTGCGCCGCGCCGGACACCGGCAACATGGAGGTGCTGGCGATGTTCGGCACCGAGCAGCAGCGCAAGCAGTGGCTGGAGCCGCTGCTGGACGGGGAGATCCGCTCGTCGTTCGCCATGACGGAACCGGACGTGGCCTCGTCGGACGCCACCAACATCGCCACCCGGATGGAGCGCGACGGCGACCACTATGTGGTCAACGGCCGGAAGTGGTGGATCACCGGCGCGATGAACCCGAACGCCCGGATCTTCATCGTCATGGGCAAGACCGACCCGGGCGCCGAGCGGCACCGCCAGCAGTCCATGCTGCTGGTGCCGCGGGACACCCCGGGCCTGGAGATCAAGCGCGGCATGGCGGTGCTGGGCTACGACGACCACGACCACGGCGGGCACGCCGAGCTGGAGTTCCACGACGTCCGCGTGCCGGTCGGGAACCTGATCGGCGCCGAGGGCGACGGTTTCGCGATCGCCCAGGCCCGGCTCGGTCCCGGCCGCATCCACCACTGCATGCGCTCCATCGGCCTGGCCGAGCAGGCCATCGAGCTGATGTGCGCCCGGGCCGAGCAGCGGGTCGCGTTCGGCAAGCCGTTGGCCGAGCAGGGGGTGATCCGGGACTGGATCGCCGAGTCACGGGTGCGGATCGAGCAGCTGCGCCTGCTGGTGCTCAAGACGGCCTGGCTGATGGACACGGTCGGCAACAAGGGCGCGCACACCGAGATCCAGGCGATCAAGATCGCCACCCCCGCGACCGTCCAGTGGATCCTCGACAAGGCGATCCAGGTGCACGGCGCCGCCGGCCTCTCCCAGGACTTCCCGCTCGCGGCCGCCTACGCCGGCATCCGTACCCTGCGCTTCGCCGACGGTCCCGACGAGGTGCACAAGAACGCCCTGGCCCGCCATGAGCTTCGTCGCCAGGCGGCGGCGAGACAGCAGCGGCAGGTCTGAGCAGCCACTGTTCCCGGACCGGGCGACACGGACCAGGAGTGGAACCGGACGGCCCGCGGAGGATTGAAGGAGGCGCGGCGGGGTAGCCGCCGGCCATGGTCGGTGCCGGTCCGCCCGGTGGCCGGGGAGGGCGACGCCGGGGCCGCGACAGAGTGGCCCAGCTGCTCGGTCGCTCCGAGCTGACCGTCAGGGATCGGCTGCGTCGGATGCGGGCCGGTCTCGGGCTGGCGGCACAGGCCGGCCTCGCCGCCGGCCTGTCCTGGTGGGTGGCCGCCAGCCTGCTGCACATCCCGCAACCGGTGTTCGCGCCGATCTCCGCGGTCGTGACGCTGGCCGCGTCGGTGGGCCAGCGGCTGCGCCGTACCGTCGAGCTGGTCATCGCGGTGGCCATCGGGATCGGCGTCGGCGACCTCCTGCTCTACCTGCTCGGCACGGGTCCGTGGCAACTCGGCCTGATCGTGGTGCTGGCGGTGCTGGTGGCCGCGTTCATCGGCCGCAGTCCCGCGCTGGTCGTGCAGGCGGCGGCGACGGCGGTGCTCATCGGCACGCTGACGCCGTCGATGCCGAACGTGGAGGCCCCGCGCCTGGTCGACGCACTGATCGGCGGGGCGGCGGCGCTCGTGGTGACGGCGGTGCTGCCGCTGAGCCCGCTCAAGGTGATCAACCGGGCCGCCCGACCCGCGCTGGATCTCCTGGCCGACCAGCTCGACGCCACTGCCGCCGCGCTGGAGCGCCGGGACGCCACCCGCGTTCAGGCGGCTCTCGACCGGTTGCGGAACAACAAGAAGGAGCTCGGTGCGTTCAGCGAGGCGGCGCAGGGCGCCCAGGAAGCGACCGTGCTCTCCCCGCTGCACTGGGACAGCCGGGACGACTCGTTGGGTCGCTACGCCCGCGCCGTGGATCCGGTGGACCGGGCCATGCGCAACAGCGGTACGTTGATCCGCCGCGCCGTGACCCTGATCCAGGACGAGGAATCCATCCCGCCGCCCATGCCGGCGGCGGTTTCCGCCCTTGCCGAGGCGGTCCGGACGCTGCGCGGCGAGTTCACCCGCGGCGTGGCGCCGGACCAGGCCCGCCGGCAGGCGTTGCGGGCGGTCTGCGAGGCCGGCCATGCCTACCGGGCGGGGGTGGGCTTCTCCGGAGCGGTCGTGGTCGCCCAGGTCCGCACGGCGGTCAGCGATCTGCTGGTGGCCAGCGGCGTCGCACAGGACGACGCGAACTCGATGGTCCGCCGAGCGTTCGGCCCGCTCCGGACCGCCGCACCGCAGGGCGGGTGACAGTCGCCGGGGAGTCGAGCCGATGTCCACGGCGCCCTGATACCTGGAGTCGCCGCACGGCTCCCGCCTGGGACGGGCCGCCGGCGGCCGTGACGCGGAGGGGCCACCTCGCGGCCCGACGGGCCGACTTCGCCGCGACTGGTCGGAGCTGTCCGGTTCCGCCGTCCGCGCCGGGACGGTGGACGGCCGGAGAACGCCGAACGCGCTCGACCCGACGGTGCGGCGCACTAGCGTGACCCGTGGGCGAGGAGGCGGGCTCGTCTCCGATCGTGGCGATCATGGGGGTGTCGTGCGCCGGCCGAAACGGGGTGCCCTCTTCGCGGCCGGGCTGTTGCTGCGGCAGCGCCGCCGCCGGTGGCGTACCCGGCGGGAGCGCCACGCCGAGCGGACCGTCCGGCGCCACGGGGACCGGCGGGCCGACCGGCGGCTGGCCTGGCGGTACCGGCGGCGGGTGCGGTGGACGATCATCTCCCTCGCCGGCCTCCTGGTGCTCTGGACGATCTACTCCGCGGTGCTGGCCCGGCTGCAGAAGGAACCGGACGCCTTTCCGATCTCCGACTGGTGCGCGGGCGACCAGCCGCGGGCGTACTACTGCGGCCAGGTGCAGGACTTCGTCAAGGGCCCCCTGGTGATCGCGCTCGGTCTCGCCCTCTTCCTCGTCTGGCGGTACTTCCGGGTACGTCGCTGGTACCGCAGCCATGCCCGGGCCGACCGGCAGATGGTGATCCCCACCGCCGAGCGGGACATCACGGACGCGCGGGTGGTCGGCCGCGACGAGCTGTGCGACCTGATGATCCAGCGGCTGCGCGACCAGCAGACCCGCCGGCCGCTGGTGCTGGTCGGCGGGATCGGCACCGGCAAGACCGCCACCCTGGTCCGGCTGGCCGAAAAGCTGATGGCGGTCAAGGTGGTGCCGATCGGGGTGGAGCTGCGCAGCGTCTCCGACCCCGAGAAGCTGAACTTCCACCAGCTCGCCCGGGAGCAGTTCCAGCGCACCATCGACACCGAGCTGCACGCCGAGGGCGAGGCGGACAAGGTGTGGCGGCAGCTGTGGCTGGAGAACCGGGTGGTGGTCCTCGCCGACGGGCTGGAGGAGGTGCTGGCCGACGCCGCCCAGCCCGCCGACCGGGACAGCGTGCTGCGCGAGGCGGTCCGCAACGCGGTACGGGAACGCCTCTCCCTGGTCATCGCGTCCCGGCCGGACGACCCGCTCCGCGGCCTCGACGCGCTGATGCTCCAGCTGGAGCCGCTGGCCGTCGGGGCCGGCGTGGAGTACGTCCGGGCCCGGAGCGGGGGGCCCGAGCGGGGCACCCGGTGGGGCCTGATCACCGACCTGGTCAAGGCGGCCGACGTGGCCGAGTCGCCGTTCTACCTGCGGGTCATCGGGCAGCTGTACGAGGTCGAGCGGCTGGAGATCGTGTCGCCGCCGTACCCGGACCGGCCCTCGGTGCGCTGGCGGCTGCTGGAGGAGTGGTGCCGGGCGCTGGTCGCCGGCGACCTGTACGAGGACTACGGTCTGCCGTCCACCGAACGCGGTGACGCCCTGGAGGTGCTGTCCGCCCTGGCCTGCCTCGGGCTGCGCGACAACCAGCAGCGGGTGCGCACCCGGGACCTCACGGCGCCGGGCGGCCCGGACCCGGGGCGGCGGTGGATCCTCGCCGAGCTGCGGTCCCGGCTGCACAAGCTCAACGCCGACAACCCGCAGGACCTCGGGCTCGCCGAGACCACCGGCGGCGAGCTCGACATCGTGGTGAAACAGCAGGACGGGGTGCGCTTCCAGCACGGTGTCGTCCAGGCGTACCTCGGTGCCCGGTTTCTGACCGCGGCGCTGCGCGACAAGGGTTTCCTCGAGTACGCCCTGAGCCACCACCACGGGCCCGGGCGGGAGCTGCTGGCCGCCCTCACCCTCTACGCGCGCAGCGGCGGCACCTTCGAACGGCTCGACGGCCGCCGCCGGCAACCGCCCGAGCGCCGCCTGCACCGGCTGGGCGCGGCGGCCCTGCGGTTCGTGGCCCGCGAGCCGGTCGGAGACGACGCCGAGGTCACCCGGCAACGCACGACGGCGCTGGTCGACCGGCTGCTGCGGGCGGCCGTCGAGACGGACAACCGGACCCGGGCACTGGAGATGTTCGCCGCCGCCCTGGAGATGGACGCGGCCGGTGGGCACCCGGCCCACGAACGGCTCGCGGCGGCGATCCGGGCCGCCTGGCCGCGCTACCAGGGGGACGGATCGGTCACCGACCGGCCGCTGGAGGACGCCAAGATCGCCCTGGTGCACCGGTTCGGCGCTGCCGCCCGCCTGCTGCACGCGGGGCCTACGGCCGCCACGTGCCGGCGGCCGGCGCCCGTCCCGCAGTACCGCCGGCTGTTCCGCCTGCTCGGCGAGGAGTCGTCGTACCTGCCCCGGCTCAACGGCGTGCGGGAACTGGCCGCCGGCGGCAACGCCGCCGTACGCGAGCTGCGAGACCTGCTCGGCGAGCCGCCGGACCAGACCGACCGGCCGGATGACCCGCGCGGCGACTGGATCCGGCAGGTGCGCACCTGGCTCGCGCCACCGCTGTTCCTGTTCAGCGACGCCGACCACGCCGACGGCGAGCCGAACTGGCTGGAGGTCGCTCGGGGAAACCTGCGCCGGTGGGTCGACCGGCTGGCCACCGACGCCCGGGGCGGGGCGCGCGTCTACGAACTCACCCTGGCCCAGGGCTTCCGGATGGCCGCCAACTGCCGCCACTACCCGGCACACCGGGCGGTGCTGCGCGAGGAGGCCGAACGCGCGCTGCGGCATTCCCGGTTCTGGTACTCCCACCTGGTGCTCCTGCAGACGCTGACCATCCTCGCCCTGCCCCGGCATCCCGCGGAGGGCCTGCGCGACCGGGGCAACGGGTCCGACCCGCGCGGCCTGGTCGGCTACTGGCTCGGCATCGCCGGGGCCGGCGACCGCGCCCCCGAGCCGGGCAGCGGATCGTCGCATCCGCTGGTGGTCCAGGTGGCGGACCTGTGCGTCGAGGCACTGATCGACCGGCATCCCGAACGGCACCTGTGGATCGACGAGCGGGAGATCGTCGGCCGGGTGGGCTCCGCCAGCCCTGATCCGGGGATCCGCAACCTGGAGGACTCCTGGCTGCCGCCGTCGCACGGCTGGGGAGTGCTGTCGCCGGGGGCGCAACGCCTGCTCGCCGACGTGATGCTGCTGCTCAACCTGGCCGACCGGGGTCGCGACGACACCGAACGGTCCCGGCGGCTGGACCGGGCCAGCCGCCCCGAGCTGCCGCCCTGCCTGACCATCGACCGCAGCGCGCTGCGGGTCACCCTCAGCCGCCGCCAAGCGGACGACGTGCAACCGGGTTCCACCTGCATCGACGACTGTCCGTTCCGGCTGTGCCCGCTGCCGCCCAAGGGCGACGAACTGCCGTACCAGATGGACGAGGCGTTCTGCGCCCGGCAGATCGACCTCGTCGGCCACTGGTACCGGGAACCGGGGCGGGCGGACTGGCAGGCGGTCAACCGGCACGACCTGCGGGAGTTCTGGCGGCAGATGTCCGAGCGGATGGCGCCCGCCTGGCGGAAGTGAGGAGCGCTCAGCGGCGACCGGGCCGCCGGGGTTGTGCGCGGGCGACCCACCAGCCGAGCAGGACGACGAGCAGCGAGACCCCGAGCTTGATCGACAGACTCCAGATCAGCGCCGCCGAGCCGTTGCGGGACCAGTCCCAGAAGAGGACGCCGCCGAGAGCGAGCAGGACGACGAGCGCCGCGGCCGCCAGGCGCACGCCGACCGGCCTGGTCCGGGGCGAGAGCAGGGCAGCGGACGAGAACCCGGCCACCAGCAGCAGGACCGCGAGCAGGGTCAGCGCGATCGGGACCGCGGGCACCAGCAGGGTGACGGCCAGGAGGACCCCGCCCGCCGCCACCGCGATCTCCACCGCGCGGGTGCCCACCGCGCTGCGACGGGTGAGCAGGACCACCATCGCCCAGACGGCGAGGGTGTAGCCGCGGAAGGCGGAGAGGACCGCCGCCAGCGGCCTGGTGCGAGCCGTGTCGCCGGCGACGCCGGCGAGAACGGCGGCGGTCTGTGACACGGTCCGCGCGAAGGTGTCACTCCCGGCGTCGCCGCCGATCCGTTCCTCGCCGATCGTCGCGGCCTCCTCCCACAACCGCCACAGGTACGGTGCCGGCATCGCCGGACCGGCCTTCCGGTCGGCCGCGTCGTAGGACGCCAACCAGGTGGTGCTGGTGGTGGCCCGGTCGTCTCCCTCCGCGCGTACCGCGTTGGCGAGGCCGGGCAGGTCCTCCCGGAGCACGGCGGTCTGGATCGGTCGGGCGATGGCCCGCGCACAGGCGCACAGTGACGGCGTGTCCGGGCCGGTGAGGATCTGCCGTACCTCGCGTTCGCACGCCGCCCGGTCCTGCGCCCACCGCGCGGCGAGCCACTCCCGGTCCGGCGACCGGTCGGGGACCGCGCATCGTTCGAGGGTCTCCGTCAGCCGGGCCACCGCCTCGGCGTGGGCCGCCTGGTCACCGCCGGAGGCCGTCGATCCGGGTGTCAGCAGGCACTGCCGCAGTCGCTCCGGTGCCAGCAGGATGCGGATGAGCTCTTCGACGGCGTCGATACGGCCGTGCAGCCAGTCGTTGATCCGCCAGGAGCCGCGGTAGAAGGCACCGAAGTGGTGCAGTTGGATGCCGGTCAACCGGTCCGGGTGCAGCGCCGAGACCTTGGCCAGTTCCACCTCCTGCTCCGGGTCCTGGCTGGCGCTGGTGAACGCGAGCTGTACGACGTCGAGGCGCAGCATGTTACGTAGCACCGTCTCGTCGGTCACCGACTCCTCGGCACCACCGAGGACGGTGGGCTGCGTCGGGACGAGGAACCGGTGGAGCGCGGCGAGCCGTTGTGCCCACTCGCCATCGGGGTCGAGCACGTCGTTGCCGGCGGCGCTCACGGCGCGCAGGGCGGGGGCGACCGCGCGGAGGTTCCGGGCCAGGTCGAGCGCCTGCCGGTAGAGGCGGGCGCGGCGGACGACGTCACCGGGGACCGGTAGCGCGTCCCAGGCCACCAGCGCGGCCGCGAGCCAGCGTTCGAGTTCGGGGACGTTGTCGGCCGTCTGGTTCATCGCGCCCCGGCGCGCGGGCATCGGGTCGAGGCCGTACCGCGCCGGCCCGGTGGGCGCGAGCGACCAGTAACGGTTGAGTTCCTCCCGGTCGGCGTGGATCTCCTTCAGCGTGGCGGCGACCTGCTCGCGGCAGCGCACGATGGCCGCCCGCTCCGGTGAACCGAGGTGGGCCAGCCACACCGCGCGTTTGAGCAGGTCAACGGTGATGTCGGCCAGCCGCTGGACGGTCGTCTGGCCCCAGTCCCAGCGCGCGCCGGCCCGCCCGAGCGCTTCGGTGCAGGAGCCTTTCGGGAGGAACGACATCGGTAGCCGCCGAAGCGTGGCGAGCAACTCCTGGGCGCTCCACTGCTCGGCGGGTCGGCCGCGCTGCCCGGCCAGCAACAGGGGTGCGATGGTCCGGGCCGCGTTCTCGACGCGGACCTCCTGGTACGCCGGCCACGCCTGATCGGACAGCTGATCGGTCACCCCGATCATCGCCGTCGCGAACCGGTCCCGCGCGCGGCGGCGCTTGCGTACGTCGGTGTTGCGGCGGCGGATCTCGGTGAGTTCCCGGGAGACGGAATCCGTCGCGCGCAGCCGGGTGAGGACTCCGAGCAGCACCTCGCGGGCCGACGGCAGCGGCGGGCCGGGGGTGGGGGTGGCGGGCCCGGCCGGCGGTTCGGCTGCGGGGGAGGGGCAGAGCCGCTCGCCGGGGTCCGGGGCGACGTACGCGAGCACGCGGCGCACCTGGAAACCGGCGGTCTGCCGGTACACCGCCTCCAGCGCGGGGCGGATCGGCTTGTTGAGCAGCACTCCGCCGTCCACCACGTGCTGCGCGTCCCGGAAGTTGGACCGGCCCGCCGTGGACTCCCACCGCAGGTCGCCGCCCGGGTCCCCGGGGCGCACCCGGACGAAGTGCGGCTCGAACGCGCCCGGGAAGGAGGAGGTGCACCGCGCCGCCGCGGCCAGTTCGTCGAGCACCGCGTCGGCGGCGAGGTCACCGCTGGCCGGCCGGCCGTCCTGGTAGCCGGCCCGCAGGTCCGCGAACCGGAAGGTGGCGTCATGGTCGGTCTCGGTGATCGCGACACCCAGGTCGTCGGTGAACGACGTGGACCGCCCCTGCCAGAGGGTCCCGGTCAGCACCAACTCGATCGGCGCGTGTTGGTCGTCGGTGGGCCGGGCGGGCGAGCCGCCGGGCGCGATGACCTTCTCCAACGCCTCTCTCACCTTGGGCAGGAAGTAGTCGTCCCCCTGGAGCAGGGACTTCGGGTCGCGGGTCAGCGGGTCGCGCAGCAGCCGGTCCAGGCTCCCGTGCTCGTGCCACAGGTCCCGCATGACGGACAGCTCCCCGCCCCGGGCCAGGCCCAGCGCGAGGAAGGCCCCGTTGAGGCCGCCCGCCGAGGTCCCCGAGATCACATCGACGCGTACGTCGGCCCGGAGCAGATCCAGCAGCGGGGAATACGGCGATCCGGCGTCCGTGCGAGCCGTGGCCAGGCGGAAGATCTCCAGGGTGACGCCGCTGATCCACACCGCCAGGCTGACACCACCGGTCATCACCACGGCGAGGCGGATGTCCTGCCGGTCGGCGCTGTCGGTGGTGGAGGTCGAGGGCTGCGACGCCCGATCCTCAGCTGTCTCCGCCATCGGCTACCCGGCGATGGCGACGGTCAGCGGGGATTCGAAAATTCGGGTGAACCGGGCAGACATGCGCATTATGGTACGCCAACCCTGCGCCTTCAACGCTCGAAGTTGCTGCCCGGCTACCAACGATGGGGCGCAACGAGTAGCCGTTCGGTCGGGCGAGCGTCTCCGACGTCATCTGCGCTATGCCGGATAGAAGCCGTCCCCGTATCCCGATACCTGGACTGGTCGGAAGTGCTGCGATACGAGCTCGTCGAATGCATGCTGATATCCGTTCGCGTCCAGCCCGTGTCGTGCCTGCCACGGGGCCGACTGCTCGTGCCGCCAGACGGCGGCGTAGCGGGCGATCCCGGTGTCGCTGTAGCCGCTAACGCAGGTGAGTCGATGGCCCGAGCTGACAAGCTCGTCGAACGTCTTCTGATATTCGCTTCCTGTCAGACCGTGCCGGGCCTCGAACGTGACGCCCTCCTCCTTCTCCCAGATCCCGGCGAAGAGCACGTCCACGTTGACGCGATAGCCGCTGACCTGACGGAGCACGAATCCCTGGCGGGTGAGCTCGTCAAACTCCTGCTGGTATTGCGCCCTCGTAAGACCGTGCCTGGCCTGCCACTCCGGTCCCTCACGTTGCTCCCAGATCGCGGCATAACGGGCCTCGCCACCGACTGCGTATCCGCTGACCGTGGTCAACCGGAAGCCCTGTCGGGTCAGACTGTCGAACGTGGCCTGGTACTCGTCGGCCTTGAGGCCATGTCTCGCTTCCCAAGCCGGACCGCTCCGCTGTTGCCAGATCGCGTTGAACCGCGCGTCGCGGCCTTCGCTATACCCGCAGACCGACGTCAGCCGGAAGCCCTGAGCAACCAGTTCATCGAAGGTCCTCTGGTAGGTGTCGCCGTCGATCCCGTGCCGAGCCTGCCACGCGAAGGCCCCGTCGTCCGTCTCGAACAGAGCCGCAAATCTCGTGGTGAACCGCGACATCGACACCGGCGCGGTCGCAGACGATCCGGACACGTTGTAGATATCCGAAAAGTCAAGACTGACATCAATCTGGGTGCCGCTGAGCGTGCCCGGCGCGGTGGGCGCAGTGCCTGGAGCCAGAAACAGGCGCAGGTGTGAGCCGCCCTCCAGAAAGGTGCCGTTGACGTCGTGGCGTCCATCACCAAGGTAGGCCGAACCAAGCCGGGTGGGCGTTCCCGGCGCAACGAAGTCCTCGGAGCGGCGGAGCAGGACCCGGAAGGTGTCACCGCCGATCGTCAGCCACCAGTTGCCGAGCCAACAGGCCTCGTTCTGGACAAACGCCGGATCGACTACGTCCTTGATGTACCACCCCGTGTCGATGCTCCAGTTCGGATCGTTTTCGTACTTGATCTCGATGAAGGCATTCTCGCCCCAGTGGTTCTTGGCGAAAAAGACTCGGCGGTTGCGATCGAACCCGATTAGTAGCAGGACGTGGCCGCCCTGCGGCGGCGTCTTGTGGGTCACGTCGCAAACGACCTCATGGTTGGCCAGCAGCGTGTTCTCGAGCGCTTCGATGGTCGGTCCTCGGCCCAGCGACGCCCAGTCTGAGGCGCGGTATCTGGCGTTGACCCGGGCGAGCAGGGGAATGTGCTGTTCGCAAAATTCAACGGCGTCGAAGTCCTCCTGGCTCGTCAGCGACTGCTGGTTCGGAAAGCCGAGGACCGGCAGGATGTCGAGCAGTGCCTGCTGTGTAGGAAGACAGGGGGCTGTGCTTTCGGGCGGAGCGGCGTTCTCGGACAACTTCTTGACGATGTCGCCGCTGCCCTGAAACCCGGTCAGCGACGAGTTGTTCTCGACCGGCTGCACGACGTTGCCTTGAGCGTCGCGATTGAGCGCGAACGCCTTGCCCATATGGAAGATGTATTCCTCGGAGACGTCGATCAGTGTGCCGAACTTACGACGGTACGCCGCCTCGAGGGCTGCCGCTCCCGCGAAGGCCCAGCACGTGCCGCGGTCATTCTGCTGCTTGAACGGAGACTGAAACTGCTCCAAGGTGAACACGCCGTCGGTCGGAACGACGTTGACTGGCTTGGCCGCCCCGACCTTGTCGAGCGCCACCGCGAGGTTGACGGCTTTGGCGACCGCTTTGGCTTGAGCGTCCAGATTGAGGACTGGCGATTCGAGGCGCCGAGACCTCGGCGGTGGCGTTGCCAGGGCCGACTCATCGTTCGGTGGCATCAGCCTTCCCTTTCGTGGATCATGACTGGTACGTCGGTTCGCCACCCGTGGGCGGCAGTGAGCAGAGCGGCAGCATCACTCGGTTCTGCCTGCAGTTATCGAGCTCTGCGCGGTGTTCGTCGCCGCCCGGATGCCGAAATAGGCTGTTGTCATAGTGCTGATCGCTGTGAAGGCGCTGGTCAGTATCGCCACGGATTGAGCGTCTGCTGAAGCATCCAAGGCGAGGATGCCGACAATTGACGCCGCGATGATCGCCGCGTCGCCGAGCACCACCACCAGGAGTCCCGCTATCGCGCGGGCCCGCTGAACCTCAGAAGCCTTGCTCGTGGACTCGAGGCGGGCGCTTCGCTGGGATTGGTCGCCGGCCGGAGCCGCTCCTGGCGCCTCCTGGCCGGGTGACTCAGCCGTGTTCTCGGACAATGCATCTCCAGACCTTTGCGTATCGGCGTCGCCGATGGCGCTGGTGCCGTACGAGCTAGTGGAGGATCTTCTCCTTCGCGAGGGTGAACTCCTCGGCGGTGAGTGCACCTGAACTCCGCAGCTCGCTCAGCCCGCGCAGCGCGGCTGCCAGCCCGTCTTCGCTGGGCGTGACGCCCCTCGCGGGTGCCGCGACGGGCATCGGCGGTGCCGGCCGCGACGCGTCGTGGCTTCCGGTCAGGTTGATCAGGTCGGCCAGGGAACCTGCAAATCTGTTCGCGTCAGTCGTCGGCTGGGTGCCCGTCACCGCGTCGCTGGCGAACTGAAGGATGGTGGGCTTCCGGCCGCTGTACGCCTGCCAGGACGCGGCCGGCACGCCCTTGTACTGCTCCTTGAATGGGCGCGGTGCCCCGCTGCCGGTGTAGTCGCTCGCCCAGAGGTCGTACGGGAATGGCTTGAGGGAATCGCCGTACAGCCAGCGTGGCGCGTACGCGATGAAATACCCCTTGCCGTTGGCGAGTCGTCTCATCTCGTCCAGGAAGTCGATTATTTCCTGACGGTTGGGTGCCCGGACCATGTTGTCGAACTTCTCCGCGTCGCACTGCCAGATCATCGGCACCGTGTCGTGCCACGGCGTTTGTGCCGCGACGGTGTCGAAGAAGAACCTCGCCTGGCTCTTGGCGTCACCCGGGTAGAGCACGTGGTAGGCGCCGACGACCGGAATCCGGGCAGCCCGGGCGCGCTCCATGGCCTCCTTGTAGTGGCTGTCCAGCCAGTCCGATCCCTCCGACACCTTGTGCGTGAAGAAGCTGATGCCGGCGGCACGGGCGGCTTTCAGGTCCATCGGGCCGCGGCCCCAGTCGTGGTTGCTGGCGTCCCAGCCCCACACTTCCGCGCCAGCAGCGGCTGCGGTGGCTGTGGGGGCGGGCCCCACCTCGACGCCGGCGGCAGCCACCGGGGTGCCCGCGGGGGCCTGCGGGCCGGCGGCCCCGAGCTTGGCGAGGATGCGATCGGCACTCGCGTCGGACATCGCCACGTGCACGTGGTTCAGGTGCGCGGCCATGGTGGCCTGATCGAAGTTGTGCCACACCCCGTTCTGAAGGTAGAAACCGTTGTCGTCCGGGTACGGCGTGGTGTGGATCAGCTCGGCGAGGTCCCCCCGGAAGTTGTCGAGGAGCCACTTCGCGAAATCCCGCATGTCCGCCTGATCTTTCGAATTCGGCTCCGGATCGTCGTATGCGCCAAAGTCGAGCGCCGCAGTCGGCGACCCGTTCCAGAAAAGTCCGTTGTGGTGTGAGCCGGGCTCATTGCGGAAGCCGCTCGTCACGTACAGCTCATTGGCTTTCGGGTACTTCTCCGCGACGGCGAGTATCTTCCGTCCGACCGGACCGATCGTCACACCCGGATTGACCTTCATCCCCCCGCTCCTTCGGCGTGCGTCAGGAGAGCGCCGGTCGGATTGCGACCACGACCGGCTCCCCTGCCAGGCTAAGCCTTATCGGTGGCCGAGGGTGTCGAATCGGACTTTTCGCGCGGCTCCCGACAGATTGATCCGAGACGAGCTCCGCCGCCGGGTGAAAGAGCCGTGCACCGCTGTGTACGCAATTTTTCGATACTTAAGTAGACGGGGCGCACACGTTAGGTATCTCTTGGCCGGGATCCACTGTCATCCGGAGGGGTTGGGCGGTCGGCTTCGTGGCCGGATCCGGCCACGAAGGATGTCTTCACAGGACGAACATCAGCACGTAGCCTGCCTGAAACGATTCACTACGGCGCGGAGGCAGGCGTGACACCTCAGGCTCCCGGATCCCAGCCGCTCGCCGGACGTCGGCCCACGGTGCTCCTGGCCGCGGCGGCCACCGTCGCCACGGTCGTCGCCGGCGCCCCACCGGCGCTGGCCGACCCGGGACACGCCCCGGCCGCGCCGGCCGCGCTGACGGTCGACGACCGGACCCTCCCGCTCAACGTCGAGGGCACCCCGCGCTTCGGCTGGCTGCCGCAGGACGCCGACCCGGGGGAGACCCAGACCGCCTACCGGATCACCGTCACGGCGGCCGGCGGCGACCTGGTCTGGGACTCCGGCAAGGTCGCCTCCGACCAGCAGTCCTATGTGCCCTACGGCGGGCCTGCCCTGCAGGCCGGCGCGGCCTACGAGTGGACGGTCCGGACCTGGGACCGCACCGACCAGCAGTCCGCACCCGGCACCGGCGCCTTCGAGACGGGCATCTCCGACAGCCAGTGGGAGGGTGCCAGCTGGATCCGCCGCGCCACCACCGAGGCCGACGACTACACCCTGGCCCGCACCGAGGTACGCCCCGGCGCCAGCCCGGTGGTCCGGGCCCGCGCCTACACCGCCGCCGACCACACCTACGAGCTGTACCTCAACGGCACCCGCGCCGACCGGGGCACCTCCTTCGGCTACCCCGGCGAGGACTACTACCAGGCAGCCGACGTCACCGACCTGGTGACCGCCGGCGAGCCCCTGGCCATTGGGGTGCGCTACCACTGGTACGGCAGCGGTCAGGGCCGCCCCGCCGGCGCCCGTGGCCTGCTGATGAAGCTGGTGGTCGAGCACGTCGACGGCACCCGGGAGGTGTTCGTCACCGACGGATCGTGGCGGGTCGCCCGGGACACGCAGTTCGTCGCGAACGCGGAGCGCCGCAACGGCGAGGGCGACCGGGTCGAGCGGCAGGACGCCCGCGCCGAGGTGACCGGCTGGACCCGGCCCGGGTACGACGACAGCGTCGCGCCGTTCACCGCCGCACAGGTGGTCGGGGCGCATCCGAACGCGGCGTACCCGCACCTGATCGGCCAGGAGACCCGGCTGGCCGAGAGCACCGTCGCCCCGGTCGCGCTGCGTACCGCCGACGACGGCACGGTGGTCGCCGACTTCGGCGTGGTCATCCCGGCCCGCCCGGTCGTACGGTTCGACGCCGGCCAGGCCGGGCGCACCGTCCCGATCCGCGCCGGCTACACCCTCACCGACACCGGCCGGGTCGCCACGTCCACCCTGCAGTCGCAGGGCACCAACATGAGCTTCCCCTACCTGCAGAAGGACGGCCCGCAGGAGTTCCGGGCCTTCACCCACCTCGGCTTCCGCTACCTGGAGATCCCCGACGCGGGTGAGGACATCGCGCCCGGGGACATCTCCGCCGTCGTCGTGCACACCGACGTGCCCGCCGGGCAGGAAGCCACCTTCAGCAGCTCGGACGCCACCCTGGACGCGGTGTGGACGATGCTGAAGCGCTCCGCGCTCTACTCGGTGCAGGAGGGGTTCGTCGACACGCCCACCCGGGAGAAGGGTCAGTTCCTCGGCGACGCCGCGAACATCTCGTACGCCACCATGAGCGCCTTCGGCGAGCGCGACGCCACCCAGCAGGCCATCCGCGAGTTCCTCCGCTCCGCCGCCCGCTACTGGACCACCGGCGACGACCGAGGCCGCTACAACGCCGTCTACCCCAACGGCGACGGCAAGCGGGACATCCCCGACTACTCGCTGATGTTCGTCGACTGGGTGTGGCGGTACTGGACCGAGACCGGTGACCGCGCACTGCTGGCCGAGGCGTACCCGGCCATCCGGGACACCGCCGACTACGTGCTGCGTCACATCCCGGCCACCGGCCCGACCGCCGGACTGGTCACCGACCTGGCCGGCGGCAGCGGCGCCTACCGGTACGGCATCGTCGACTGGCCCGAGCCCGGCCGGTTCGGCTACGACATGACCGCCGCCGCCCGGACCACCATCAACGCCCAGGGCGTCGACGTGCTGCGCACCACCGCCCGGATGGCCGAGGCCCTCGGCCGTCCCGCCGCCGAGGTCGCCGCGTACGACGGGCGGGCCGCCGGACTCACCGACACGATGAACGCCAGGCTGCGCCGCGCCGACGGCAGCTACGTCGACGGGCTCTCCGCCACCGGCGAGCAGAGCGGCCACGCCGGCCAGCACGCCACCTCGTACGCCGTCGCCCACGGCGTGGCCCCGCGCGGCGACCTGCCCGCGCTGGCCGACCACCTCGCGGCCATGGGCATGAAGCAGGGGCCGATGACCGCGCACTGGCTGCTGCGGGCGCTCGCCGACGCCGGCCGGCCCGACGCGGTGCTGCGGCTGCTGACCAACCCGGACGACCTGGGCTGGGCGAACATCCTCGCCCAGGGCGGCACCTTCACCTGGGAGGCGTGGACCCTCGACCCCGGCAGCAACTTCAGCCAGTCCCACGGCTGGGGCGCGCAGGCGGCCGTCGACGTGCAGGAGACCCTGCTCGGCGTCCGCACCGCCACCCCGGGCGCCGCCCTGGTCGACGTGGCCCCGCCCGCCGTCGGGCTGGACCACGCGGCCGGCACCGTGCCCACCCAGCGCGGCCCGGTCCGCCTCGACTGGCGGCGTACCGGCGCCGGCCTCCAGGTCGAGCTCGAGGTGCCGGTCAACGTCACCGCCCGGGTCGCGCTGCCGGTCACCGACGGCACCTCCTACCGGGCGGCCGGCCCCAGCAAGGCCACCTTCGTCGGGATCCAGGACGGCCGCGCCGTGTTCGAGGTGGGCTCCGGCCGGTCCAGCTTCCACCCGGTCGCCGACACCGCCGCCCAGCCCCGCTGATCCCCGTCCCGGCCCGCCGGCCGGGACACCGTCCAGCACGTCGGTGCGGACCGCCGCACAGAAGGGTGAGGACAATGACGCTCACGACGCGGCGCCGACCCGTGCTCGCCACGGT
The DNA here is from genome assembly GCF_043197935.1 of Micromonospora sp. NPDC048930. Lineage (NCBI taxonomy): Bacteria > Bacillati > Actinomycetota > Actinomycetes > Micromonosporales > Micromonosporaceae > Micromonospora > Micromonospora sp. NPDC048930. The sequence goes on along the minus strand of NZ_JBICUB010000001.1, from coordinate 918,585 downwards.
CGTCGCCCTGCTGCTCGGGCTCACGCCGACGGCGGTGCCGGCCGGCCCGGCGGCCGCCACCGAACCGGAGGCCCCCGGGCTCGCGGCGGTCGGCCTGACCACCGAACGGGCCACCGACCCGATCGGGCTGGACGTGGCGCAGCCCCGCCTCGGCTGGCGGATCGAGTCCGCCGCGCGAGGCGTGCTCCAGGAGTCCTACCAGGTACGGGTCGCCACCAGCCCGGCCCGGCTCGACGACGCCGACGTCTGGGACAGCGGCCGGGTCCGGTCGCGGCAGAGCACCCTGGTCCCGTACGCCGGCCCGGCGCTGCGACCACGCACCCGCTACGTCTGGCAGGTCCGGGTCTGGGACACGGCGGGCCGCACCTCCGGGTGGAGCGCCCCCGCCTCCTGGGAGACCGGCGTACGGGGCGCCGAGGGCTGGCGCGGCGACTGGATCGGGCTGCCGCCGCCCACCGAGACCTGGACCGACTACACGGTGCAGACGACGGTGCGCCTGGAACGGGACGCGGCGGGGATCTTCCTGCGCGCCCACGGCCCGGCCAACGCCTACATGTGGCAGTTCTCGATCGTCGGCGGGACCGCGAAGCTGCGCCCGCACGTACGGGTCGACGGCGCCTGGAGCGTGCTCAAGGAGGTGCCGCTCGGCGCGGTCGTGCCGGCCGACAGGCTGACCGCCCCGCACACCCTGCGCATCGCCGCCGCCGGTGACACCATCACCACCTGGGTCGACGGCACCCAGGTCGACGTCACCCGCAACGCCGCGCACGCCGGCGGCTCGGTCGGCCTGCGCACCGACGGAGCCGAGACCGGCGTCTTCTCCGACTTCTCCGTGACCCGCGGCGGCGACTCCCTCTTCGCCGCCCCGCTGACCGACGGGGAGAACCCGTTCGGCGGCGGCACCCCCACGGCGGGCGGCCTGCGGGTCACCGGCAACACCGAGGCGATGCTCACCGCGCTGGACGCGAACCCGCTGCTGCGCCGGGGATTCCGGGTCGACGGGGAGATCGCCCGCGCCCGGATCCACGCCACCGCGCTCGGGGTCTACCAGTTGTCGCTCAACGGCCGGCGGGTCGGCGACCACGAACTCGCCCCCGGCTGGACCGACTACCGCAGGCGGGTGCAGTACCAGACGTACGACGTGACCGGGCAGCTCCGGCAGGGCGACAACGCCCTCGGCGCCATGCTGGGCGACGGCTGGTACGCCGGCACCATCGCCTCCTTCGGCACCGACCACTACGGCTCCCGCCCGCACCTGAGCGCGCAACTGGTCATCGACTACACCGACGGCCGCACCGAGACGGTCGCCACCGACGGCTCCTGGCGAGCCACCCCGGGGCCGTTCCTGCAGAGCGACCTGATCCATGGCGAGACGTACGACGCGCGGCGGCTGCCGGCCGGCTGGGACGCACCCGGCTTCGACGACGCCGGCTGGTCACCGGCCACCGTCGACGACCCGGGGGCCACCGGCCCGATCGTCGCCCAGGTCGACCCGCCGGTGCGGGTGGTGCAGGAGCTGCCGGCCCGGGCCCTGACCCAGCCCACCCCCGGCACCTGGATCTTCGACCTCGGCCAGAACATGGTGGGCAAGGTCCGGCTGAAGGTCGACGGCCCCGCCGGAGCCACGGTGCGTATCCGGCATGCCGAGGTGCTCAACCCCGACGGCACCGCCTACACCGCCAACCTCCGTTCGGCCCGGGCCACCGACCTCTACACCCTGCGCGGCGGCGGCGCGGAGATCTACCAGCCGACGTTCACCTTTCACGGCTTCCGCTACGTGGAGCTGACCGGCTTCCCGGGCACCCCCTCCCTCGACACCGTCAGCGGCCTGGTGATGCACACCGACGGGGCGCTCACCAGCGAGTTCGAGACCTCGAACGCGATGGTGAACCAGTTGCACAGCAATATCACCTGGGGTCAGCGCGGCAACTTCCTGTCCATCCCCACCGACACCCCGGCCCGGGACGAGCGGCTCGGCTGGACCGGCGACATCAACGTGTTCGCCGAGACCGCGACCTTCAACATGGACAGCCTGACCTTCCTCAGCAAGTGGCTGCAGGACCTGCGCGACGCGCAGTCGGCCAACGGGGCCTACCCGGACGTCGCGCCACGCGCCTGCTGCGGCGACGGGGCGACCGGCTGGGCGGACGCCGGCATCACCGTCCCGTACACCCTCTGGCAACGCTACGGGGACACCCGGGTCATCGAGGACCACTACCCGTCGATGGTGCGGTACGCGTCCTGGCTGCAGAGCACCAGCTCGGGCAACCGGCGCACCAACGCCGGCCCGTACCTGGACTGGCTCAACCTCGACGACCCGACCCCCGCCGGGGTCATCGGCACCGCCTACTACGCGTACAGCATCCGCCTGCTGGGCGAGATGGCCGCCGCCATCGGCAAGGACGCCGACGCGGCCCGCTACGCGGCGCTGGCCCGGGACATCGCCCAGGCCTTCGTGGACACGTACGTCGCCGCCGACGGCACCGTGCAGGGCGACAGCCAGACCGGATACGTGCTGGCCATCGGCATGAACCTGCTGCCCGAGCCGCTGCGCGCCAAGGCCGCCGACCGGCTCGTGGCGAACGTGCGCCGGCACGACTGGCACCTGTCCACCGGCTTCCTCGGCACCCCGGACCTGCTGCCGGCGCTGAGCGACACCGGACACCTGGACGTCGCCTACCGGCTGCTGCTCAACGACACCTACCCGTCGTGGGGCTACGAGATCGGCAAGGGCGCCACCACGGTCTGGGAACGCTGGAACTCGATCATGCCGGACGGCAGCTTCGGCGACGTGTCGATGAACTCGTTCAACCACTACGCCTACGGCGCGGTGGGGGACTGGATGTACCGGACCGTCGCCGGCATCCAGCCCGACCCCGGCAACCCCGGCTACGCCCACCTCACCTTCGCGCCCCAGCCGGGCGGCGGCCTCACCTCGGCCCGGGCGTCGTACCGCGCCGCGCAGGGGGTCATCGGCAGCGACTGGGACCTCGACGCCCGGGGCGACCTGCGGTTGCGCCTCACCGTGCCGGGGAACACCACCGCGACCGTCCGGATCCCGGCACCCGGCCGGCACGCGGTCACCGAGGGCGGCCGGCCGGCGGACGAGGCCGACGGCGTACGCTTCGTCCGGATGGACGGCGCGGTCGCCGTCTTCGAGATCGGCTCCGGCTCCTACTCCTTCGCCGTCGACCGGGTGCTCGGTGACCTCGGCGACGCCGCCGACGCGGGGCAGGGGCTGACCGCGCTGACCGACGAGCTCGCGGACGACCTGGGCCCGGCGGTGGTCGCGCACCTGCGCGCCCAGCTCGGGAAGCTCGCCGACGAGACGGGCGCGGCGCGGACGGCGTACCTGGCCGGCGACAGCGCTGCCGCCGCCGGCGCGGCGCACCACGCCCTGGCCACCGGGGCCGACCTGGACCGTTGGCTACGTACCCAGGTCGGCGTGAAGCGGGTCGACCCGGCGCACGCCGACCGGTTCACCGCCCTGCTGACCCGGGTCGACCAGCGGCTCTCCGCAGCGTCCTCGACCCTGATCGGCGCGGTGGTCAAGCTCGACCTGCCGGTCGGTGAGCGGCTGCCCGGCGACGTCGTGGCCGCCAGCGTCGTCGTCGCCAACGGGGGTACCGAACCGCTGACCGGGGTGACCACCACTCTGCGCGTACCCGACGGCTGGACGCTGACTCCGGTCGGCGACCTGGCCGGCACGGTCGCCCCCGGCGCCACCGTCAGCCACCGCTACGAGCTGCGGATCCCCGCCGGGCAGTCACCGGCGAGCGTGTCCCTCGACGGGTCCGCCAGCTACCGCCACCAGGGCGGCACCGCGACGCTGCCCGTCGCGGGCACGGTCACCACCGCGCCCGCGGTGGTCATCGTGTCGGCCGCCGCGACCCCCGCCGCCGTGGCGCCCGGCGCCGCGACGACCGTCAACGCCGTGCTGCGCAACCGCGCCGCCGTACCGGTCAGCGGACGGCTCACCGTCACCGCGCCGGACGGCTGGCGCGCGGCACCCGGCGCGGCCGGGTACGACCTCGCCCCCGGCGCGGAGACCACCGTGTCGGCCGTCCTCACCGCCCCGGTCGCGGTGACCGAGGGGCCGGTGCAGGTCACCCTCGCCACCGGCGACACGGAAGCCGAACGCCGCGCGCTCGCGGTCCCGGTCCGGTTCACCAACCCGCCGGCGGACGCGTACGACCACGTCGACCTCGGCGACCCGGCCTCCGAGCAGGCGCACCATCTGGCCGCGTCGACCCACTCGGGCACGAACACCGAGGCCGGGCTGACCCGGCGGTACACCAACGTCAGCTACCCCGGCGGCTGGTTCGAGTTCGACCTCGCCGTCGCGCCCGGCCAACCGTTCGTGCTGCGCGCCGTCGAGACCTACGACCAGGCGCAGCTGAAGGACTACGAGGTCGTCGTCGACGGGGTGGTGGCGCACAGCCGCTCCTGGCGGCGCACCGAGGGCGGCGTCGGCACGGTCAGCTACCAGTTCGTCGTCGACCTGCCGGACGCCACCCGCGACGGCGTGGTCCGGGTGCGCTTCCGGGACACCGGCGACGGCTACGACCCGTCCATCGCCGACGTCTGGTCCGCCCCCCTCCCGTCCTGACCCACCCCACCATCGCCTCGAGGAGAAACGTCCATGGCGCAGACACCACCACCGGTCCCGCCAGCGGGGGCGGAACTCAGCCGCCGGTCCCTGCTCGGCTGGGGCGTCGCCGGCGCGGGCGCCGTGGCGCTCGGCGCGACCACCGCCGCGCCGGCCGCGGCGGCCGCCCCGGACCCCGGCACCGGCGCGGGCCCGCTCGCGGTCGGCCACCCCCGCACGGAGTACGCCGACCAGCTTCTCGGCACCGACGTGACCGAGCCCCGCTTCTCCTGGACCGGCACCGCCCTCGGCCACGGCGCGACGCAGAGCGCGTACCAGGTGCTGGTGGCCAGCAGCCCGGAGCGGCTCACCCCGGGCGCGGCCGACGTCTGGGACTCCGGCCGGGTGGCCTCGGCACGCTCGGTCGGCGTGCCGTACGCCGGACCGCGCCTGGCCCCGCGCACCCGCTACCACTGGACGGTACGGCTGTGGGACGGCGCCGGTCGGGAGGGCGAGTGGAGCGCCCCGACCTGGTTCGAGACCGGCCTGCTCGACGAGGGCTTCGGCGCGGCCCGCTGGGTCGGGGCGCAGCCGGACCTCGAGCAGGCCCCGCTGGACTTCGCCGGCGCCTCGTGGATCTGGTCCCCGGGTGCCACCGCCGGCAACGCGCCGGCCGGCACCCGCTGGTTCCGGGGCCGGCTCGCGATCCCCGCCGGCGTCGAGATCGCGGCCGCGTACCTCGTCGTCACCGCCGACGACGACTACACCGCCTACCTCGACGGACGGCAGGTGCTGCACGCCCCGCAGCAGACCGACGGCTGGAAGAGCGCCGAGCTCGCCGACGTCACCGAACTGGCCCGGGCCGCCGCCGGCGGCACGCTCACCCTGGCCGCGGTGGCCACCAACCGGCCCGGACCGTCGGTCAACCCGGCCGGCCTGCTGGGCAAGCTGGTGGTGACGACCACCGCCGGCGAGCGGCTCCTGGTGGTCACCGACGGCACCTGGCGCAGCACCGACACCGAGCACTCCGGCTGGCAGGAGGCCGGGTACGACGACACCGGCTGGGCGGGCGTGGCCGTGCTGGCCCCGTACGGTCAGGGACCGTGGGGCGGCAACGTCACCGTGCCCCAGCCGCGGGCCCTGGACCTGGCCGGCGCGTCCTGGGTGTGGGGACCGGGCGCCACGGTGAACAACGCGCCCGTCGGCCCGCGCTGGTTCCGGGGCCGGCTGGCCCTGCCCGCGGGGCTCGACATCGCCTCCGCCCGGCTGATCATGAGCGCCGACGACGACTTCACCGCGTACCTCGCCGGGCAGCTCACCCTGTCGGCCCCCCAGCAGACCGACGGCTGGCGCACCGCCCGGGTCGCGGACGTCACCGAACCGGCCCGCCGGGCCGTCGGCGGGGAACTGGTGCTGGCCGCGGTCGCCACCAACCGGCCCGGCGCGTCGGTCAACCCGGGCGGCCTCATCGCGAAGCTCGTCGTGCGCACCACCGACAGTCGCGAGCTGGTGCTGGTCACCGACGCCGGCTGGCGGACCACCGGCGCCGTCGAGGCCGGCTGGGAGCAGCCGGGTCACGACGACGCGGCCTGGTCGCCGGTGGTGGTGCTCGCCCCGTACGGGCAGGGACCGTGGGGCAGCGGCATCGAACCGCCGGTGGAGGAGCGGCCCGCGCCGCTGCTGCGCCGCGCGTTCCAGCTGACCAAGCCGGTGGCCCGCGCCCGGCTGTACGCCAGCGGCCTCGCCTACCAGGTGCTGCACCTCAACGGGCAGCGGGTCGGCACCGCGGTGCTGGACCCGGGCTTCACCGACTACGACGACACCGTCCTGTACGTGACGCACGACGTCACCGACCTGCTCGCCGAGGGGCGGAACGTGCTCGGCGCCGAGCTGGGGCGCGGCTTCTACGGCATGACCACCCGCAACGTGTGGCGCTGGCACCAGCCGCCCTGGCACGGCGAGCCCCGCCTGCTCGCCCGCCTCGTCGTCGACCACCCCGACGGGTCGCACACCGAGATCGTCAGCGACGACGCCTGGCGGATCACCGCCGGCCCCACCCTGTCCAACTCGCTGTACGCGGGGGAGACCTACGACGCCCGGCAGGAGCAGGCGGGCTGGTCGACGGCCGGGTTCGACGACTCCGACTGGGCCCGGGCGAGCGTGCTGGACGCCCCGGCCGGCACGCTGCGCGCGCAGGAGCACGAGCCGATCAGGGTGGTGGAATCCGTCGCCCCGGTCAAGCTCACCTCGCCGCGCGGTGGGGTGTGGGTCGCCGACTTCGGCCGGACCACCGCCGGCTGGGTGCGCCTGCGGGTCACCGCCCCAGCCGGCACCACCATCCGCATCCTGTACGGGGAGAAGCTGCGCGCCGACGGCACCGTCGAGGCGGCCAACGGCAACGTGCAGAGCGCCCGGTTCCAGCAGGACGAGTACGTCGCCCGGGGCGGCGGCGAGGAGGTGTGGGAGCCGCGCTTCTCCTACAAGGGCTTCCGGTACGTCCAGCTCGACGGCCTGCCCGCCGCGCCGACCACGGACACCGTCACCATGCGGGTGGTGCACTCCGACGTCCGGGACGTCGGCGAATTCCGGTGCAGCGAACCGCTGTTCGAGCAGTTCGAGCGGATGATGCGCCGTACGGTGCGCAACAACCTGCACGGCATCCCCACCGACACCCCGATGTACGAGAAGAACGGCTGGACCGGTGACGCGCAGGTGGCCGCGCCCACCATGGCGGGCCTGCTCGACCTGTCCCGGTTCTTCACCAAGTGGCTCGGCGACCTGCGCGACAGCCAGGTCACCTCGGGGCAGGTGCCGGTGATCGTGCCCAGCGGCGGCTGGGGCTACCAGGAGCTGGCCCCGGCGCCGGAGTGGACGACCGTCTACCCGTTCCTGCTGCGCGAGATGCACCGCTGGTACGGCGACGACCGGCTGCTGCGGCAGCACTGGCAGCCGGTGGTCGACTACCTGGAGTGGGAGCTGGGCCGGCTGCGCGACGGGCTGGCCGTGACCGCGCTCGGGGACTACCTGTCGCCGGGCACCGGCGGCAACCCGCCCGAGGACACCCGGCTCACCGCCACCGCGTACCTGCACCGGGCGCTGGTGGCGACCGCCGAGGTCGGCGAGCTGACCGGCCAGGAGGCGCAGGCCGCCCGGTTCCGGACCGCGGCCGACGGGCTGCGGAACCGGCTCAACGAGACCTTCCTGGACCGGGCGCGCGGCCTGTACCGCACCTCCCGCGACCCCGGCTACCGGCAGACGTCCAACGCCGTGCCGCTGGCGTTCGGGCTGGTGCCCGACGACCTGGTCGGCGCGGTGGTGGACAACCTGGTGGCCGACATCCGCGACCGGGGCTGGCACCTCAACACCGGCTGCCTCGGCACCAGCGTCCTGCTGCCGGTGCTGACCGCGCACGGCCACGCCGACGTGGCGGCCCGGGTGGCGCTGCAGCGGACCTACCCGAGCTGGGGCTACTGGGCGGAGAACGACGCCGACACGATGTGGGAGATGTGGCCGACGTCGACGCGCTCGCGCCAGCACTACTTCCACGGCACCGTGGTGCAGTGGCTCTACGAGCACGTGGCCGGCCTGCGCGCGGTCGCCGACGGCGGGGGCCGCATCGTGGTGCGCCCGGACGCCCGCGCCGAGGTGTCGGCCGCGTCGGCGGCGGTGGACACGGTCCGTGGCCGGGCGTCGTCGGCCTGGCGGCTGGCGGACGGCACGTTCGAACTGACCGTGCGGGTGCCGGTGGGCGCCACCGCCGAGGTGCACGTGCCCGCGGCGCGCGCCGAGGACGTCGAGGCGTCGCCCGGCGGGCTGGTGACCGCCCGGCGGATGGCGGACGGCTACCTGGTGCACACGGTCGGCTCGGGCACCTGGCGGTTCGTCAGCAGTTCCGCCGCCTGAGCACGCCGACGACGCCGGCCGCGCGGGAACCGCGGGGCCGGCGTCGTCGCGTGCGCCGTGGTCAGCGCCGGGGCCGCCGGGGCTGCTCGCTGGAGCGGCGGACGACCAGCTCCGGCTGGAACACCACGTGCCGGTGCCGGTGCTTCTCGCCGGCCGAGGAGGCCTCCTCCAGCAGCAGTTGAGCCGCGGTCCGGCCGAGCTGCTCGCGGGGTTGGCGCACCGACGACAGCGGCACCGCCGCCGCGCCGGCGAACTCGATGTCGTCGTAGCCGACGATGGCCACGTCGGCGGGCACCCGCAGGCCCCGCGCGGTCACCTCCTGCAGCACCCCGAGCGCGATCAGGTCGTTGGCGCAGAAGACGGCCGTCGGCCGCTGTCGGGCGGGCAGGGCCAGCAGCTCCTCGGCGGCGCGCCGCCCGGCGGCGACGGTCAGGCTGGTGGTGGTGGCCACCCGCAGGTCGGCGCCGCCGCGTTCGTCGAGCGCGGCCGCGGCCCCGGCGTGCCGTTCGGCGACCTGGGCGATGGAGAACGGGCCGCCGAGGTACGCGATGCGCCGGTGGCCCTGGTCCAGCAGGTGGTCCATGGCCAGCCGGCCGCCGAGCACGTCGTCCACGGCCACCGAGCAGCGGCTGGCCCGGCCCGAGCCCCGGTCGACGAGCACCACCGGGATGCCGCGGTCGATGAGCTTGTCCAGGTTCGGTTGGGGGCCGTGGCCGACCGGGGTGATGAGCACGCCCCGGACCCGCTGTTCCTCCAGCAGTTCCAGGTGCCGGCGTTCCCGGGCGCTGTCCTCGCCGCTGTTGCAGACGACGAGCATGGCCCCGGCCTCCTCGACCACCTGTTCGGCGCCGCGCACCACGTCGGTGAAGAACGGGTTGGCCACGTCGAGCACGACGATGGCGACGGTGCGGCTGTGCCCGGCCCGCAGCTGGCGGGCGGAGTCGTTGCGGACGTAGCCGAGTTCGGTGATGGCGTCGAGCACCCGCTGCCGGGTGGCGGGGGAGACCGTGTCGGGGCGGTTGAGCACGTTGCTCACCGTGCCGAGGGATACGCCGGCGTGCCGGGCCACCTCCTTGATGTTCGCCGCTGCCATGGCTCCCTCGACGTCTGGTGCGGTGGATGGTTGCGGCCCGCTCTCGGGGGCGGGCGCGGCCGCCGCGCGGCCGTGGCCGTACGGGTCGCCGGTCGGACAGTTCCGGCCGGCTGATGACGGGCAGTGTATAGCGCCTAAAACGTTTCATCCAGCCGGGCCCGGGTGTCCGGCGCGCCCTGATCGGGAGGCGGTAGCGGAGTTCCGCAGCCGGCCGGGGGGTCCGCTCCGGCAACAGGCAAGAAATCGGCGGGAAACTCTTGACGCTCGCGAATGGCTGCCCCTACCGTCCATGCACAACCGATGAAACGATTCAGGAGGGGATCGGATGAGCCCCGGCGCACCGGGCGCGGACGGCGCTCCGCTGCTGGAACTGGACGGCGTGACGAAGTCCTTCGGGGCCGTCGCCGCGCTGCGCGGGGTGCACCTGGCGCTGCACCCCGGAGAAGCCCACGCCCTCGTCGGGGAGAACGGGGCCGGCAAGTCCACCCTGGTGAAGACCCTGGCCGGCGCGCACGCCCCGGACTCCGGCCGGATGACCCTCGATGGCCGCCCGCTGGAGCTGCGCGGCCCCGCCGACGCCCGCGCCGCCGGCATCGCCGTCATCTACCAGGAACCGACCCTGTTCCCGGACCTGTCGGTCGCGGAGAACATCTTCATGGGGCGGCAACCCCTGCGCGGCCTGCGCCGCATCGACACCCGCGCGATGAACCGCGACGCCGAGCGGCTGTTCGAGCGCCTCGGCGTGCGGATCGACCCCGCCCGCCCCGCGCGCGGACTGTCCATCGCCGACCAGCAGCTCGTCGAGATCGCCAAGGCGCTCTCCTTCGACGCCCGGATCCTGGTCATGGACGAACCGACCGCCGCGCTCTCCGGCGTCGAGGTGGAACGGCTCTTCGGCGTCGCCCGGTCGCTGTGCGAGCGCGGCGCGGCCGTGCTGTTCATCTCGCACCGCTTCGACGAGGTCTTCGACCTGTGCCAGCGGATCACCGTGCTGCGCGACGGGGCCTGGGTCTCCAGCGATCGGACCGCCGACCTCACCGTCGACGAGGTGGTGCGGCGCATGGTCGGCCGCGAGGTGTCCTCGCTCTACCCGAAACAGGACGCCCCGCTGCGCGACACCCTGCTGGAGGTGCGCGGGCTCAGCCGCGCCGGCGTCTTCTCCGACGTGTCCTTCTCCGTCCGGGGCGGCGAGATCGTCGCCCTGGCCGGGCTGGTCGGCGCCGGACGCAGCGAGGTGGCCCGGGCCGTCTTCGGCGTCGACCGCTACGACGCCGGCGAGGTTCGCGTCGCCGGTCGGCCCCTGCCGCCGGGCAACCCGCGCAAGGCGATCGCCGCCGGCATGGCCCTCGTGCCCGAGGACCGTCGCCAGCAGGGCCTGGTCATGGAGCTGTCGGTGGAGCGCAACGCCACCCTCGCCCGTCGCCGGGCGCTGAGCCGCCTCGGCCTGCTCCTCGGCGGCGCCGAACGGGCCGAGGCCCGCCGCTGGACCCGCCGCCTGCAGGTCAAGGCCGCCCGGCTCGGCGCCCCGGTGGCCACCCTCTCCGGCGGCAACCAGCAGAAGGTCGTCCTCGCCAAGTGGCTGGCCACCGAACCCCGGATCCTGATCATCGACGAACCCACCCGCGGCATCGACGTCGGCACCAAGGCCGAGGTCCACCGACTGCTGTCCGAACTGGCCGGCGAGGGGCTGGCCATCCTGATGATCAGCAGCGAGCTGCCCGAGGTGCTCGGCATGGCCGACCGCGTGCTGGTCATGCACGAGGGACGGGTGGTCCGCGAACTGCCCCGGGCCGAGGCCGACGAGACCTCCGTGATGTTCGCCGCGACCGGCCAAGGAGCGACCGCATGAGCCTCACTGACACCGGAACGCCCGAACGGGTGGCCGACAAACGGCCCCTGGGCGCCGGCCGGCCGCGCCGCGGCCTCACCGAGCGGCTGCTCGCCGTACGCGAGTTGAGCCTGCTGCTCGCGCTCGGCGCGCTGATCCTGGTCACCACGCTGCGCAACGACCGCTTCCTCAGCGCGCAGAGCATCAAGGACCTGCTGCTGGGCTGCGCGATCCTGGTGATCCTCGCGGTCGGCCAGACCCTGGTCATCGTCACCCGCAACGTCGACCTGTCCGTCGGGTCGATCCTCGGGCTGGTCGCCTTCGCCACCGGCGAGCTCTTCCTCGCCGCGCCCGGCACTCCTTGGCCGGTCGCCCTCCTGCTCGGCGTCGCGCTGGGTGCGGTGTGCGGCGCGGTCAACGGCGGCCTGATCGCGGTCGCCAAGGTGCCGGCGCTGGTCATCACGCTCGGCACCCTCTACGCCTTCCGCGGCGTCGACTACTACTGGGCCGCCGGGCGGCAGATCAACGCCGCCGACATGCCCCGGTCGTTCCTGCGCCTGGGCAACCAGACGGTGCTCGGCGTACCGGTGCTCTTCCTGGTCGCGCTCGTCGTGGTCGCCGCGGTCGGTTTCTACCTGCACTCCTACCGCAGCGGTCGCGAGCTGTACGCCATCGGCTCCGAGCCGGCCGCGGCCCGGCTCTCCGGCATCCCGGTCGGCCGCCGGGTGTTCGCCGTCTTCGTCGCGAACGGCGCGCTCGCCGGCCTCGCCGGCGTGCTCTACGCCGCCCGGTTCGGCACCCTCGACGCGGCCGCCGGCTCCGGCCTGGAACTCCAGGTCGTCGCCGCCGCAGTGGTCGGCGGGGTGGCCATCTTCGGCGGCAGCGGCAGCGCGTACGGCGCGGCGCTCGGCGCCGTCCTGCTCACCACGATCGGCAGCTCGCTGGCCGTCCTGCGCATCGACCCGTTCTGGCAGCAGGCCGTGGTCGGCGCGCTCATCCTCGCCGCCATCGGCCTGGACCGGCTCCTGGCCCTCCGGATGGCGGCCCGGCTCCGAGGGAGAAGCGTTCATGGCGCATGACAGCCTGTACGCCGCGCCGCCGTCCGGCGCGGACACCGAGCGGGAGGCGGGCCGCCTGGCCGGGCTGCGTGGCGCGCTCGGCACCTGGGACACGGCGATCGTGGCCGCCCTGGTGGTCGCCGTGCTGCTGGCCGGCCTGTCGGTGGAGAACTTCGCCACCGGCCGCAACGTCCAGTTCCTGCTGCTCGACCTGGTGCCGCTGGCCCTGCTCGCGCTGCCCATGACGCTGATCGTCATCACCGGCGAGATCGACCTGTCGGTGGCCAGCACGGTCGGCCTGAGCAGCACCCTGATGGGGCAGATGTGGCTGTCCAGCGGGCTGTCCCTGGAGCTGATCTGCGTCCTCGTGGTGCTGATCGGCGCCGTGCTCGGCGCGGTCAACGGGGTGTTCATCACCGGGTTCGGCCTGCCGTCGCTGGCCGTCACCATCGGCACCCTCGCCCTCTACCGGGGCCTGTCGTTCGTCGTGCTCGGCGACCAGGCGGTGGCCGACTTCCCGGCCAGCTGGACCGCCGCCGCCGTACAGACCATTCCCGGCACGTCGATCCCCGCCGCGGTCGTCCCGGTGCTGCTGCTGGCGCTGGTGTTCGGCGTCGTGCTGCACGCCACGCCGGTCGGGCGGGCGCTGTACGCCATGGGCAACAACGACGAGGCCGCCACCTTCGCCGGCGTGTCGGTGGCCCGGACCAAGTTCTGGCTCTTCGTGGTCTCCGGGGCCGTCGGCGGGCTGGTCGGGATCTTCTGGACCCTGCGCTACGCCAGCGCCCGGGGAGACAACGCCACCGGCCTGGAATTGACCGTGGTGACCGCCGTGCTGCTGGGCGGCGTGTCCATCTTCGGCGGGCGCGGCGGGCTGCTCGGCGTGGTGGCGGGCGTCCTGCTCCTCGGGGTCCTGCGCAACGCGCTGCAACTCGCCGACGTCGACGCCAACGCGCTGACCATCGTCACCGGAACCCTGCTGATCGTCTCCGTGGTACTGCCCAACGCCGTCGCGGACGTCCGCGCGCGGCTGCACCGCCGACGGCGACGCGCGCAGCTCAGCGCGTCGTGATCGGTCCCGCTTCCCCCACCACCCTCGAGAGGATATCGATGTCCACGTACAGACGGCTCCGCGCCGGGGCCACCGCCCTCACCCTCGCCGCGCTGCTGCTCAGCTCCGCCGCCTGCGGCGGCACCACCCGCGAGAACTCCGGCAACGACACCGGCGGCGGCGCGCAGGCCAGCGGCGCCGCCAACCCGGACGCCAAGCTCAAGGAAGGGCTCAAGATCGCCTTCCTGCCGAAGCAGGTGAACAACCCCTACTTCACCACCAGCGACAACGGTGGCAAGGAGGCGGTCACCGAGATCAAGGGCGAGTTCAAGGAGGTCGGCCCGTCCGAGGCCAGCGCCTCGTCCCAGGTCAGCTACATCAACACCCTGTCCCAGCAGGGCATGGACGTCATCGTAACCTCGGCCAACGACCCCAACGCGATCTGCGGTGCGCTGAACCAGGCGAAGGCGGCGGGCGCCAAGATCGTCACGTTCGACTCCGACACCAAGCCGGAGTGCCGGCAGATCTTCGTCAACCAGGTCACCGCCGAGGGCATCGCCGAGAACCAGGTCAAGCTCATCTCCCAGCAGATCGGTGGCGAGGGCGAGATCGCCATCCTGTCCGCCACCGCCAACGCGACCAACCAGAACGCCTGGATCGCGCTGATGAAGGAGGAGCTGAAGAAGCCCGAGTACAGCAAGCTCAAGCTGGTCACGGTGGCGTACGGCAACGACGACGACCAGAAGTCGTTCCAGGAGACCCAGGGTCTGCTGCAGTCGTACCCGAACCTCAAGGGCATCATCTCGCCGACCACCGTCGGTGTCGCGGCGGCCGCCCGCTACCTCAGCGGCTCCCAGTACAAGGGCAAGGTCAAGCTGACCGGCCTGGGCACCCCGAACCAGATGCGCGAGTTCGTCAAGGACGGCACCGTCGACGCGTTCGCCCTGTGGAACCCGGCCGACCTCGGCTACCTCGCCGCGTACGCCGGCGCGGCGCTCGCCTCCGGCCAGATCACCGGCGCCGAGGGCGACAAGTTCACCGCCGGCAAGCTCGGCGAGTTCACCGTCGGCAAGGACGGCGTCGTGGTCCTCGGCCCGCCGACCGTCTTCGACAAGAGCAACATCGACCAGTTCAAGTTCTGACGCGCCGCCCGGCCGGTGCCGGCGCCCGTCGCGGGCACCGGCCGGGGCGCCGACGGGAGAACCATGCCCCGCATCTGTTTCACCCTGCAGGTCGACCCGGCCCGCCTGGACGAGTACCGCGCCCGCCACGAGCGGGTCTGGCCGGAGATGCTCACCGCCCTCGCCGAGTGCGGCTGGCGGGACTACTCGCTCTTCCTCCGCGAGGACGGCCTGCTCGTGGGGTTCCTGGTGACCGACGACTTCGCGGCGGCCCGGGCCGCCATGCAGACCCGCGACGTCAACACCCGCTGGCAGGCGGAGATGGCGTCCTTCTTCCTCGACCTCGACCAGGGCACGGCGGACCGCGCCATGCGGCCGTTGGACGAGGTCTTCAACCTCGAGGCGCAGCTCGCCGCCCAGACGGGAGAACCACGATGACCCAGACCGACGCGCCGACCCGCGACCGGGTCAAGCAGGCCCTTCGCACCCAGCGCATCGAGACCCCGTCCTGGGCGTACGCGAACTCCGGCACCCGGTTCAAGGTCTTCGCGCAGGAGGGCGTGCCGCGCGACCCGTACGAGAAGATCGCCGACGCCGCGGTGGTGCACCGGCTCACCGGGGTGGCGCCGACGGTGGCCCTGCACATCCCGTGGGACCGGGTCGACGACTACGCCGACCTGGCCCGGTACGCCGCCGACCAGGGGGTGGCGCTGGGCGCCATCAACGCCAACGTGTTCCAGGACAACGACTACAAGCTCGGCAGCGTCACCAACCCGGACCCGGGGGTCCGCCGCAAGGCGATCGACCACCTGCTCGAGTGCGTGGACATCATGGACCGCACCGGCTCCCGCGACCTCAAGCTCTGGTTCTCCGACGGCACGAACTACCCGGGGCAGGACGACATCCGGGCGCGCCAGGACCGGCTCGCCACCGCGCTGCGCGAGACGTACGACCGGCTCGGCGACGACCAGCGGCTGCTGCTGGAGTACAAGCTGTTCGAGCCCGCCTTCTACACCACCGACGTGCCCGACTGGGGCACCGCGTACGCGCACTGCCTGGAGCTGGGTCCGAAGGCGCAGGTCGTCATCGACACCGGGCACCACGCGCCCGGCACCAACATCGAGTTCATCGTGGCGTTCCTGCTGCGGGTCGGGAAGCTGGGCGCGTTCGACTTCAACTCCCGCTTCTACGCCGACGACGACCTGATGGTCGGCGCCGCGGACCCGTTCCAGCTGTTCCGCATCATGCACGAGATCGTCCGCGGGGACGCCCTGGGTCCCGAGGCCGGCATCGCGTTCATGCTCGACCAGTGCCACAACATCGAGCCGAAGATCCCGGCGATCATCCGTTCGGTGCTGAACGTGCAGGAGGCCACCGCCAAGGCGCTGCTCGTCGACGCCGCGGCGCTCGCCGCCGCACAGCGGGCCGGTGACGTGCTCGGCGCGAACGCGGTGCTGATGGACGCGTACCACACCGACGTGCGGCCGCTGCTCGCCGAGCTCCGCGCCGACCTGGGCCTGGACCCGGACCCGATGGCCGCCTACGCCCGCTCCGGCTACTTCGAGCGCATCCGTGCCGAACGCGTCGGCGGCCAGCAGGCCGGCTGGGGCGCCTGACCGCCACCGAGAACGCACACAGGAGACGTGAGGACGATGCATCCCGAGGTTCAGGCGCTCATCGCGCGCAGCAACCGGCTCGGCGCCGACCCGACCACGACCAACTACGCCGGCGGCAACACCTCCGCCAAGGGCGAGGCCACCGACCCGGTGACCGGCGGCCCCGTCGAGCTGCTGTGGGTCAAGGGCTCCGGGGGCGACCTCGGCACGCTCACCGAGGCCGGTCTCGCCGTGCTCCGGCTCGACCGGCTGCGCGCCCTCGCCGACGTCTACCCGGGTGTCGAGCGGGAGGACGAGATGGTCGCCGCGTTCGACTACTGCCTGCACGGGCGGGGCGGGGCGGCGCCGTCGATCGACACCGCCATGCACGGTCTGGTCGACGCCGCCCATGTCGACCACCTGCACCCCGACGCCGGCATCGCGATCGCCACCGCCGCCGACGGGCCGGAGCTGACCAAGGAGATCTTCGGCGACCGGGTGCTGTGGGTCCCGTGGCGGCGACCCGGCTTCCAGCTCGGCCTCGACATCGCCGCCGTCGCGCAGGCCAACCCGCAGGCGATCGGCGTCATCCTCGGCGGGCACGGCATCACCGCCTGGGGCGCCACCAGCGAGGAGTGCGAGCGCAACTCGCTGGAGATCATCCGCACCGCGCAGGCGTACCTCGAGGAGCGGGGCCGGCCCGAGCCGTTCGGCCCGGTGATCCCCGGCTACGAGCCGCTGCCGCCCGACCAGCGGCGCGCCCGGGCCGCGGCGCTGGCGCCGGTGATCCGGGGCCTGGCGTCCACCGACCGGCCGCAGGTCGGACACTTCACCGACAGCGACGTGGTGCTGGACTTCGTCGCCCGCGAACGGCACCCCGCGCTCGCCGCGCTCGGCACCTCCTGCCCGGACCACTTCCTGCGGACCAAGGTCCGCCCGATGGTGCTCGACCTGCCGCCGACCGCACCGCTCGACGAGACCGTCACCCGCCTCAAGGAACTGCACGCCGCCTACCGGGACGACTACCGCGCCTACTACGAGCGGCACGCCACCCCGGACAGCCCGGCGATGCGCGGCGCCGATCCGGCCGTCGTCCTCGTACCGGGTGTCGGCATGTTCAGCTTCGGGGCCAACAAGCAGACCGCCCGGGTCGCCGGCGAGTTCTACGTCAACGCCATCAACGTCATGCGCGGCGCCGAGTCCGTGTCGCGGTACGCGCCGATCGACGAGGCCGAGAAGTTCCGCATCGAGTACTGGGCGCTCGAAGAGGCCAAGCTGGCCCGGATGCCCAGGCCGAAGCCCCTCGCGACCCGGATCGCCCTGGTCACCGGCGCCGGGTCGGGCATCGGCCGGGCCATCGCCCACCGGCTCGCGGCCGAGGGCGCCTGCGTCGTCGTCACCGACCGGGACACCGCCGCCGCCGAACGGGTCGCCGGGGAGCTGGGCGGCCCGGACGTCGCGGTGGCCGTACCGCTGGACGTGACCGACGCCGCGGCGGTGGCCGCCGCGGTGCGCGCGGCCGTCCTCGCGTACGGCGGCCTGGACCTGGTGGTCAACAACGCCGGGCTGTCGCTGTCCAAGTCGCTGCTGGACACCACCGAGGCGGACTGGGACGTGCAGCACGACGTGATGGCCAAGGGCTCCTTCCTGGTCTCGCGCGAGACCGCCCGGGTCCTCATCGACCAGGGGATGGGCGGCGACATCGTCTACATCTCCAGCAAGAACTCCCTGTTCGCCGGCCCGAACAACGTGGCGTACGGCGCGGCCAAGGCCGACCAGGCGCACCAGGTCCGGCTGCTGGCCGCCGAACTCGGCGGCCACGGCATCCGGGTCAACGGCGTCAATCCCGACGGGGTGGTGCGCGGCTCCGGCATCTTCGCCGGCGGCTGGGGCGCCCAGCGCGCCGCCGTCTACGGCGTGCCGGAGGAGAAGCTGGGCGAGTTCTACGCCCAGCGCACCCTGCTCAAGCGGGAGGTGCTGCCCGAGCACGTGGCCAACGCCGTCTTCGCGCTCACCGGCGGGGAACTGTCCCACACGACGGGCCTGCACGTACCGGTGGACGCCGGCGTCGCCGCGGCCTTCCTCCGCTGACCCGGCCCGGTGCGGGATGAGGACCAAGATGCGCGTGGAGAGTCCGGTGCTCGACGAGGAGGACCTGCGGCTGTTGCGGCTGCTGGCGACGGGGGCGCCGCTGGAGACGGTGGCGCGCCGGTCGGGCATGTCCGAACGGACCGTACGCCGGCGGATCCGGGCCATCTGCGACCGGCTCGGCGTGACCGCCCCGATCCAGGCGGTGGTGTGGGCGGCCCGGCGGGGGATGCTGTGAGCGCAGTTCACCTCGCCGCCGTGGACCTGGGCGCCTCCAGCGGCCGGGTCATGCGCGGGCACGTCGGACCGGGCCACCTGGAGCTGACCGAGGTGCACCGGTTCCCCAACGAACCGGTACGCGTCGGCGGCACCCTGCACTGGGACATCCTCGCCCTCTACCGGGGCATCCTCGACGGCCTGCGGGCCGCCGGCCCGGTGACCAGCATCGGCGTCGACTCCTGGGCAGTCGACTACGGGCTGCTCGACGCCTCCGGGGCGCTGCTCGGCAACCCCGTGCACTACCGGGACGGCCGCACCGACGGGGTCGCCGAGCGGGTCGCCAAACAGCTGGGCGAGGAGCGGCTCTACACGACCACCGGTCTGCAGCAGTTGCCGTTCAACACGCTGTACCAGCTCGCCGCCGCGGGCGGCACACCGCAGTTGGACATCGCCCACCG
This sequence comes from Micromonospora sp. NPDC048930, assembly GCF_043197935.1. Taxonomy (NCBI): domain Bacteria; kingdom Bacillati; phylum Actinomycetota; class Actinomycetes; order Micromonosporales; family Micromonosporaceae; genus Micromonospora; species Micromonospora sp. NPDC048930. Next base: position 899,583 of record NZ_JBICUB010000001.1, on the reverse strand, counting down.
GCTGTTGCTGATCCCGGACCTCATCGCGTACTGGCTCACCGGTCAGCTCGGCGCCGAGCTCACCAACGCCTCGACGACCCAGCTGTACGACCTGCGCCGGCGGGCCTGGGCGACCGGACTGATGGCCGACGCGGGCATCCGCAGCGAGCTGTTCCCGCCGCTGCGCGAGCCGGGCACCCGGATCGGCCCGGTCCGGTCCGAACTGGGTCTGCCCGGCTCGCCGCAGGTGGTGGCGGTGGGCTCGCACGACACCGCCTCGGCCGTGGTGGGGGTGCCGGCGGCCGGAGAGCATTTCGCCTACATCTCCTGCGGCACCTGGTCGCTGGTCGGAGTCGAACTCGACGCACCGGTGCTCACCGAGGCGAGCCGGCAGGCCAACTTCACCAACGAGTCCGGCGTCGACGGCACGATCCGCTACCTGCGCAACGTGATGGGCCTGTGGCTGCTGCAGGAGTCGCTGCGCGCCTGGGGCAGTCCCGATCTGCCCGAGCTGCTGCGGCGGGCGGCCCAAGAACCGGCGTTCCGCTCCGTCGTGGACCCGGACGATCCGGCGTTCCTGCCGCCAGGTGACATGCCGGCGCGGATCGCCGATGCCTGCCGGCGGGCGGGCGAGCCGGTGCCCGCGACTCCGGCGGCCACCGTCCGCTGCATCGTCGACAGCCTCGCGCTGGCACACCGGCGGGCGGTACGCCAGGCACAACAGCTCTCCGGCCGGCACGTCGACGCCGTGCACGTCGTCGGCGGCGGCGCCCGCAACGAGCTGCTGTGCCAGCTCACCGCCGACGTCTGCGGACTGCCGGTGCTCGCCGGGCCGGTCGAGGCCACCGCGCTGGGCAACGTCCTCGTGCAGGCCCGCGCCGCCGGGGTCATCGGCGGTGACCTGGCCGCCCTGCGGGCGGTCCTGCGCGAGACCCAGCACATCGTGCGGTACGAGCCGCGCGGAGACGAGGCGGTCTGGCGGGCCGCCGAGACCCGGATGGGTGGCTGAGCATGCGGATCGCGCTGTTCGTGACGTGTCTTGCTGACGCGTTGTTTCCGGAGGCGGCGAAGGCGACGGTGCGGTTGTTGGAGCGGCTGGGTCATGAGGTGGTGTTTCCGGCTGAGCAGTCGTGTTGTGGGCAGATGCATGTGAACTCGGGTTATCCGGGTGAGGCGTTGCGGTTGGTGCGTCGGCATGTGCGGGTGTTCGCGCCGTTTGATGTGGTGGTCGCGCCGTCGGGGTCGTGTGTGGGGTCGGTGCGGCATCAGCATGCGATGGTGGCCCGGCGGGCGGGGGACGAGCGGCTGGCCGGCCGGGCCGAGGAGGTCGGGCGGCGCACCTACGAGCTGTCGGAGCTGTTGGTGGACGTGCTCGGGGTGACGGATGTGGGGGCGTACTTCCCGCATCGGGTCACCTACCACCCGACGTGTCACTCGCTGCGGATGATCCGGGTGGGAGACAAGCCGTTGCGGCTGTTGCGGCAGGTGCGGGGGTTGGATCTGGTGGAGTTGCCGCAGGCGGAGCAGTGTTGCGGGTTCGGGGGGACGTTCGCGGTGAAGAACGCGGACACCTCCACGGCGATGCTGGCCGACAAGATGCGTCAGGTGTTGGCGACGCGGGCGGAGGTGTGCACGGCGGGAGACTCCTCGTGTCTGATGCACATCGGCGGTGGGCTGTCGCGGTTGCGGACGGGGGTGCGCACGGTGCATCTGGCGGAGATCCTGGCCAGCACGGAAGCCGCGGACACCGCCGGCGAACGCGACCGGCTGGGGGTGAGGTCGTGACCGCCTCGGGTGGGCCGGCGGGTGCGGCCGGCGGCGGACGTGATCGGCTGGGGGTGAGGTGGTGACCGGCTCGGGTGGGTCGGCCGGGCGGCGGGCGACGTTTCTGGGTATGCCCACCACGGCACCGCGCGGGGTGGGGCATCTGCGGGAGCGGGAGCCGTTCCCGGTCGCGGCCCGTCGGTCGCTCGCTGATGCGCAGTTGCGGCGGAATTTGCGGCATGCGACCAGCACGATCCGCGCCAAGTCCGGGGCGGTGATCGGTGAGGTGCCGGACTGGCAGCAGTTGCGGGCCGTGGGGGCGGCGATCAAGGCCGACACGATGGCCCGGCTGCCGGAGTTGCTGGAGCAGTTGGAGGCGGCGGTCACCGCGGCCGGCGGCAGCGTGCACTGGGCGGCGGACGCGGTGGAGGCGAACCGGATCGTCACCGACCTGGTGGCCGCGGCCGGCGCGGATCGGGTGATGAAGGTCAAGTCGATGGCCACCCAGGAGATCGGCCTCAACGAAGCCCTCGAAGCCGCCGGGATCACCCCGGTGGAGACCGACCTGGCGGAGCTGATCGTGCAGCTGGGCCACGACCGGCCCAGCCACATCCTGGTACCGGCGATCCACCGCAACCGGGCCGAGATCCGGGAGATCTTCCTACGCGAGATGCCCGGCGTCGACCCCAACCTCACCGACGAACCCGCGGCCCTCGCGGCGGCGGCCCGCCAACATTTGCGCCAGACGTTCCTGAACACGCGGGTGGCGGTCTCCGGGGCGAACTTCGCCGTCGCGCAGACCGGCACCCTGGCGGTGGTGGAGTCCGAAGGCAACGGCCGGATGTGCCTGACCCTCCCCGACATGTTGATCACCGTGATGGGCATCGAGAAAGTCATCCCCACCTGGCAAGACCTCGGCGTGTTCCTGCAACTGCTGCCCCGCGCCTCCACCGGGGAACGGATGAACCCCTACACGTCCCTGTGGACCGGCGTCACCCCCGGCGACGGCCCCCAACAGGTGCACCTGGTGCTGCTGGACAACGGCCGCAGCGCCGTGCTCGCCGACGAGACCGGCCGGCAGGCGTTGCACTGCATCCGCTGCTCGGCCTGCCTCAACGTGTGCCCCGTCTACGAACGCACCGGCGGACACGCCTACGGCTCGGTCTACCCCGGCCCCATCGGCGCCGTGCTGTCCCCCCAACTGACCGGCCCCACCGACAACCCCACCCTCCCCTACGCCTCCTCCCTCTGCGGCGCCTGCTACGACGCCTGCCCCGTGAAAATCAACATCCCCGAACTCCTCGTCCACCTGCGCGCCCACACCCCCCACCCCCGCGCCGAAGCCACCGCCATGGCCGCCGCCGCGTACACCATGGACCACCCGCTGCTGTACGCGGCCGCGCAACGCGCCACCCGCCTCACCAAGATCACCGGCCGCGCCCTACCCCCACCACTGAACGCCTGGACCACCAGCCGCGACCTACCACCCCCACCCCCACAAACCTTCCGCCAATGGTGGGCCGAGCGGTGACCGGACGCGAAGTCGTCCTCGGCCGGATCCGCGCCGCCCTCGGCGACACCCCGGCGGCACCGGTCGACGCGCGACGTGACCACCGGCCCGCCGGCTCCGCCGCCGTCGACCTCGACCTGCTGGTCCACCGGCTCACCGACTACCGGGCCACCGTCCACCGATGCGCCGACGGCGAGGTCGCGCCGGTCGTCGACAGCATCCTCGGCGGCCGGCGCGTGGTGGTCCCGCCCGGACTGCCCCGGAACTGGCTGCCGGACACCGTCGCCGTGGTGACCGACGACAACCTCACCGCGGAGCAGATCGCCGCCGTCGACGGGGTCGTCACGGCGGCCGCCGTGGCCGTCGCCGAAACCGGCACCATCGTGCTCGACGCCGGCCCGGACCAGGGCCGCCGGATCATCAGCCTCCTGCCTGACGTGCACGTCTGCGTGCTGCGGGCCGACCAGGTCGTCGCCGGCGTGCCGCACGCCCTCAACCGGGTCGATCCGCGGCGGCCGCTCACCTGGATCAGCGGGCCCTCCGCCACCAGCGACATCGAACTCAACCGGGTCGAGGGCGTCCACGGACCCCGGAACCTGCACGTGATCATCACCGGGGCCGGTGAGCACCCGGCACCTGCCGGCTGAGGCGGCGGACGCCATCGGATGACCGGCCGGGAAGTTGCCCGATCGACCGGTGCTCCGCCACCGGGGCGACGAGACTGGTGTCACGTGCACCCGCCGCGCTTCCCGGCGAAGGAGGACCATGGGCTCGCCAGCGCCTCCGGACGTGTCCACCCGCTGGGTTCCGCGTCCCGGCGGCCGGATCCACGTGGAGGTGGCCGCCGGTTCGGGGCCGCCCGTGGTGCTCCTGCACGGGTTTCCCGACAACCTGCACCTGTACGACGACCTGATGCCCCATCTGGCGGGGCGCTCGGTGGTCCGGTTCGACTTTCTGGGCTGGGGTGCCTCCGACAAGCCGACGGGCTACCCGTACACGGCGGACAACCAGACCGGGGACATCGCCGCCGTCCTTGATCACCTCGACCTGGGCCAGGTGGTGCTGGTCGCGCACGACGCGTCCGGGCCGCCGGCGATCGACTGGGCGCTGACCCACCCGCACCGGGTCGCGGCCCTGGTGCTGCTCAACACCTACTACCACTTCAGCCCGGCGCTCCGGCGCCCACCGGCGATCGCCTTGTACTCCACGCCGCTCGTGCGGGCCGCCGCCCGCAGGGTGGCCCACCGCTGGCCGGCCGCGGATCGTGCGCTGTACCGCTGGCAGGTCGGCCGGTTCATCCAGGACCGGCGGCGGCGGGCCACCGTCGTCGACACCCTGCACCGCCAGTTCCCGGCGTCCGAGCCCGCGTTCTGGCGGCTCAACGACGACCTGCTCGGCACCCTGCTGGCCCGACGTCGCCGCGTGGGGGATCTGCGTCGCTTCGACCGGCCGGTCCGGGTCGTCTTCGGCGCCCGGGACCGCTACCTGAACCCCCGGGTGGCCCGGCAGTTCGCCGCCCTGTTCCCGCACGCACACCTCGAGCTGGTCGAGAACGCGAGCCACTACATCCAGATCGACGCTCCGGCGCGTACCGCCCGGGCGATCCTGTCCGCCGGCTGACCCGTCGCCGGCGGGATGCCTGTTTCCCGCATCGGTGCTGCTGCAGCAGGGTCGGTAGAGTCTCGACACCTGCCGGGACGGGGAAAGGGGTGGGCGTGTCGGCGCCGTCCGTCGCCACCAGCGCGGCGATGATCAGGGGCTTGCAGGAGAGAGCCGCCCGGGCCCTGCCCGCCGAACGCGTCGAGCACGCGGCGGGATGGTGGCTGCGCCACGCCCCCCGGTGCGCCTGGTGGACGGGGACCGTGCTGCCGCATCGCGATGCGGGACCGGGCGATTTGGTGCGCCGGATCCGCGGCGCGGAGAGGTTCTACGCCGCTCACGGTGCGGTCACCCGGTTCCAGATCAGCCCCGGAGCATGCCCGAGAGAGCTGGACACGGTGCTGGCAGAGCGCGGCTACCGCCGGGAGAGTCCGGTGTCGTTGCGGGTGGCCCCGACCGCGCACGTCGTGGATCGGCTGCCGGCGGGGGCGATGCGTGTCGACGTGGACGACCGCCCGTCCCGGGCGTGGTTCGACAGCTGGCACGCCGTGCAGGGACATGGCGGCGACGCGCGTGCCGAGTGGGACATGCTCGAACGTGTGGAGCAGCCGGCCGGCTACGCCCGCGCCACCATCGGGAACGAGGTCGTCGCGGTGGGCCGCGTGGTCGCCGACACCGGCTGGGCAGGAGTGTTCGGCATGGCGACGCTTCCCGGGGCGCGGGGGAAAGGCGCCGCCCGCGCCGTGCTGGCCGCCCTGGCCGGGTGGGCGGGCGCCCACCGGGCCGACCACATGTATCTCCAGGTCGAGCGGGGCAACACCCCGGCCGTGCGGCTGTACGAGCGGGCGGGCTTCACCGAGCTGTGCGGTTACCACTACCGCACCGCGTGGCGACCGCCGGCTGGGTGACGCCGCTTCGCGTCAGGCGCGGATGAACCGGCGCGGGCGAGCTACGGGCCGAAGGTGAAGGCGAACGCGCGGAGGCCGGGCCGGCCGGCGACGAGGGTCAGCAGGTGATCGTCCCGGGACGCGCCGGCGACGAGTCGACTCATCGCCGCCCGGTCGAGGTGCGCCACCGCGTCCGGGCCGACGTCGGCGCCGCGCTCGTCACCGATCGGCGCGCCGTCGAGCAGCACCGTGACCGCGGCCTCGCCGGAGGGCCCGGGATCGACGACGAGGTTCACCTCGCCGGCGTTGAAGGGAAGGTGGATCTCGCCGCTGTCGCCGGCGAGTTCGACGTACTCGCCGCTGCTGTGCCAGTCGCCGGTCAGGTCGAAGCTGCCCGGCTCCCGCCGGTCGGCGCCGAGGTACGTCTCGGGCGTCACGCCGAGGTGGGAGGGTTGGCTGGTCGTGGCGAACGTGGTCGCTTCGGGGGTGACCGGCGGCAGTTGGACTCCGGGCGCCGCAGCGACGAGCAGCCGCCGGATCTCCGACTCCAGGCGGTCGTAGTCGCCCTCGCCGATCCACCGGTCGACGAACCTGCCCCCGGCGTCGAAGAGGTACCTGGCCGGCCAGGCGATGTTGCCGAGGGCCCGCCAGAACGTGAAGTCGTTGTCGAGGGCGATCGGGTAGCTGAGCCCGTGGTCGCGGATCGCCCGGTCGATGTTCTCGGCGCGCTTGCCGAACTCGAACTCGGGCGCGTGCACGCCGATGACGACCAGGCCCGCGTCGGTGTAGTCGCGGTGCCACGCCTTGACGTAGGGCGACGTGCGAATCCAGTTGATGCAGGTGTACTCCCAGATGTCGATCAGCACCACCTTGCCGTGCAGGGCGTCGGGGGTCAGCGGCGGCGAGTTCACCCACCGCTCGACACTGAATTGAGGGACAGCCATGGTCATCCCTTCGAGCCAGAGCCCCAGCGAGGAGTCCCCGTGGCGCGATGTCGCGCTCCGTGCCGATCTCGTCCTCAGCCTAGGTCCGCGGCCGCGACCTGCGCGCCCGGAACGCCAAGTTCGTCCCGAACCTGCGCCGGTCCCGCGGCGACGTGGATCAGTTCCCGAAGCGACGCCACGCGTCGTCGGCCACCGCATTCACGCTCTCGCCCGCGATGACGACGTCTGTCGCCGTGAACGCCTCCCGAGCGCCCGCCCGCCAGCGGACCGCTCGCTGCGCGAGGTCGGCGTACTCGGGCAACAGCTGCGCCAGGTATCCGCCGGCCGCGGCCTTGGAGATGATGTCACCGTGGGCCAACGTGTAGTGCAACCGCGCGGGTCCGAGCACGAACCAGGGGACGATCTCGCCGTCCATCACCGCGTCGGGGGCCACGCCGGCCAGCTCCGACGGGAACCTGGCCACCGCCGCCTGCCAGTAGTGCCGCAGGTTGTCCAGGTTGTAGCGGCGCAGCTGCTCCGGGTCGACCCGTACCCCCAGCGCCTCGACGGCTGGGCCGCGAACCCGGATGCCGTACCGCCGCAAGGTCAACCACAGCACCGGCGTGAGCTCGCCGCAGGGCCTGTCGGTCGTGAACTCGCCGTTGACCACGAACGGCACGACCGGCCGGTCGGCCGGCCAGGACCGCGCCAGCGCGGGCTCGAGGTAGACCCCGTCGAAGTGGGGTGATCGAGGTAGCTCGGCATGGATCTTCGCGAGTTGGGCGAGGTCGTCGCCGGTCGCCGGGCGCGCCGTCATGATCACCGTGTCGACGTCGCTGGCACCGGGCTGCCAGGCGCCGAGCGCGGCGGACCCGACGACGTAGAGGCCGCGTACGTAGCCGGGGAGCGCCCGGTCAACCGCTTCCAGATACCGTAGCGTCAGCTCGTCGATCATCGACGTGACCGCCATTCGTGGGCCAGGACGGCGAAGACGAGCTGGTCGGCCCACTCTCCCCGGAACAGGTAGCTCTCGACGTGGTGCGCCTCCTGCCGCATGCCGAGCCGGGCCATCAGGCGGGCGGACGCGTCGTTCCGGCCGTGACACCGCGCGTAGATCCGGTGCAGCCCGAACTCGTCGAACCCCCAGTCCAGGAGCGCCGAAACGGCCTCCGTGGCCAGCCCGCGACCGCCGTGGTCGGGGTGGAAGACGTACCCGACCTCAGCCGTGCGGTCGACCTGGCTGCGCCAGACCAGCTCCACGGTCCCGATCACCCCGGCGTCGGTGGTCACGGCCAAGGTCAGGCAGTCGCCCTCCGCGCGCAGCGCGTCCTCGCCTGCCATGGCCACCACCGAGACCCGCGACTGCTCCCGGGTACGCGGCCCGGCGCCGAGCATCCAGCGGACGACGTCGGGCCGGCGTTGGTAGGCGTACACGTCGTCGAGGTCGTCCAGCGTGACCGGGCGCAACGTCAGCCGCGCGGTGCGGATCGGGTACGTCGGCCGGAACATCAGGCGATCCTAGGGCAGCCCGTGCCGACGTCCACGGACGACCGACGCCCGACGCCACGTCTCGGAGGGATGGCGGGGACGGGTGACCGGCCTCGGCGGGGGTGGCCGACTTCCGCCGCGCGGCGTTCGGTCACCTGGCAGGCTGGACCGGTGGACAGGGAGCGGGTGACGGGTTGGCTCGCGGCCTACGAGGAGGCGTGGCGGACGCCGGGGACAGGCGCGCTCGACGGGATCTTCACCGCCGAGGCGCGCTATCTGCAGGGGCCCTACCGGACACCGGTCGTCGGCCTGCCGGCCATCGCCCGGATGTGGGAGAGCGAGCGCGACGGCCCCGACGAGGTGTTCGAGATGAGCAGCGAGATCGTCGCGGTCGAGGGTGACACCGCGGTGGCGCGCGTGGAGGTCCGGTACGGCGATCCGGTGGTCCAGGAGTACCGCGACCTGTGGATCATGCGGTTCGCCGAGGACGGGCGTTGCAGGTCGTTCGAGGAGTGGCCCTTCTCGCCGCCGCGGTCGACCTGACTCGGGTCGCCGGCTCGCCACGTCGTCGCCGACCGAGCGGCGCGGGTCGACCTCCGGGACCGGGCCACGGCCGCGCGGCCGCCGGCCCGGGCCTCGGCGTCAGGGCTTGACGGCCAGGACGGGCCGGTCGGCGTCGAGCAGGATGCGCTGTGCGGCGCTGCCCAGGAACAACTTGCCGACCGGCGAGCGGCGGCGCAGGCCGATCACGATCACCGAGGCGTCCACCTGGTCGGCGACCCGTACCACCTCCTCGGCGACGTCCCCGGTGTGGGCGTCCTGCCGGATCTCGATCTCCACGCCGGCCGCCGTCGCGCGCTGGACCAGGGTCTGGACCGCTGCCTCGCCGGCGGTGGTCGCCTCCAGCCCGGCGCAGTCCGCCGCCCTCTGGGCGCTGCGCGAAGGGATCTCCGAGGCGCAGAACCACGAGGGCCCCAGCCTCAAGCACGACGTCAGCGTCCCGGTCAGCCGCATCCCGGCATTCGTCGAACGCACCGATAAGGCCCTCGAGAAGGTCGTTCCGGGCGTCCGGATCGTGGCGTACGGCCACGTCGGCGACGGCAACCTGCACTACAACCTCAGCAAACCCGAGGGCAGCGGCGACGACGAGTTCCGGGCGCGCGCCGCTGACCTCGCCCGCGTCATCTACGACTCGACCCGCGCGTGCGACGGCAGCATCAGTGCCGAGCACGGGCTGGGGCAGTCGAAGCGCGGGATCATCGCCGACTACAAGAACAGCCACGAGCTGGACCTCATGCGCGGACTCAAGCAGCTGTTCGATCCGCGGGGGTTGATGAACCCTGGCAAGCTCCTGCCGTGCTCGGGTCACTGAGCAGGCCGAACGGGCAGCTACCGAAACGGCTTCAGTCTGTAGTTTTCCCTGGTCAGCCGCTAGTCTGGCGACAGTCGCAGGGTCCATCACCGCCTCCGTGACGCGTCCTGAGCCGCGGGAGGATCCGGGTCGCGATCCCGTGCCAGGACGCCGGTGCGCAGCGCCGCTCACCGCAGCGTCCGAGTACCACCGCAGGTGCCGCACCATCCCGTACGCCGACATCCACACCGAACCGCGCGCCGCTCACCGGCTCGGCCAAGCCGGCTCCGCTTCGTCCGCCGGCACAGCCAGGAACCGTTGCTCGGCACCGGCCAGGTCGAGCTGTCCGCCGGCGGGCCGGCGGGGTCCGCATCGGCGGTACGGCGTCGAGGACGGCGGCGACCCCGGCCCGCGTGCGCAGGACTTGCGCCGCCGTGCTGTCCACGCGGCCGCCACCACCGGTTCCGGTGCGCGGCCCCGAGGGGAGAAGAGGAAGACATGACCGGTCAACTTGCCGGCAGGAACGTCATCGTCACCGGAGGGGCCCGGGGAATCGGTCGGGGCATCACCCTCCGACTGGCCACCGCGGGAGCGAACGTGGTCGTCTGCTACCGGACCGAGGGCCCGCACCTCGAGGCGCTCGCCCGGCAACTCGCGGACACCCCGGGCCGCCACCGCCTGGTCCGGGCCGACGTGACCGACGCCGGAGACGTCGAGCGGCTCGTCGGCGACGCCCGGAGCAGCCACCGGACGGTGCACGGACTGGTGCACAACGCGGGGGTGATCAGCACCGTGCCGTTCGGCGAGCTGACGCCGCAGGAGTGGCACCGGGTGGTGGACACCAGCCTCACGGCGGCCTACCTCGTCGTCAACAAGACGCTGCCGCTCATGACGGCGGGCGCCTCGGTGGTGGCGATCGGGTCCCGGGCGGCCACCGTCGGGATCCCGCTGCGGGCGCACTACACCGCGGCGAAGGCCGGACTCGTCGGGCTGATGCGCTCGCTGAGCAAGGAACTGAGCCCGCAGGGCGTCCGGGTGAACGTCGTGGTTCCGGGCATGATCGAAACCGAGGAGGCGGTGCGGGCCGGGAACGAACAGCGGCGGGCCTTCGTCGAGAACCACTCCCACCGGATCCCGTTGGGGCGCTACGGCCGGCCGGAAGAGGTGGCCAACGCGGTGACCTTTCTGCTCAGCGACCAGTCCTCCTACATCACCGGGGAAACACTCCACGTCGACGGCGGCATCTGAGACACCCTCCGCGCCGGCCCGGCCCGCGTTCGACGGCGCGCTCTGCCCTCCTCCGGAATCCTGCGGACCTGTTACGTCTGGTGCCGGGGCACCGATCCATAGATGTAGCGCTTTCGCAGCCGGAGGAGAGGTCTCATGTCATTCGCCCGGTTACTCGGCGGTGCCGCCGTAGCCACCGCCCTCGTCGCCGTCGCGGCGACTCCCGCACAGGCGGCCGTCAACGATCCGTTGTACGACAAGCAGTGGGGCCTGCGGCAGATCCATGCCGAACAGGCGTGGGCAACGAGCAGGGGAGCCGGGGTGGTGATCGCGGTCGTGGACACCGGTGTGGACCTCAACCATCCGGATCTTCAGGCCAAGCTGGTGCCCGGGGCGACCTTCGTGGATTGCGGAACGGCCTCGTGCGGCAACGGTGACTGGCGCGGCCCAGACGGCGTGCCTGACGACGGCGACGAGCACGGCACCCACGTGGCGGGCATCGCCGCCGCGGCCACCGGCAACGGTGTCGGGGTGGCCGGCGTCGCCCCCGACGCGAAGATCATGCCGGTCAAGGTGCTCGAGGCGGGCAGCGGCAGCTTCGCCGACATCGCCGCGGGCATCCGCTACGCGGTCGACCACGGCGCCAAGGTGGTCAACCTCAGTCTCGGCGCGCTGCCGGGCTCCCAGGCACTCACCCTCACCGGTCTCGAGTCGGACGCCACCGAGGCGATCGCGTACGCGCAGGCGAAGGGGGTTGCGGTCATCGCCGCCGCCGGCAACGAGACCGCCCCGCTGTGTGACACCCCGTCCTGGGAAGCGGGCGCCCTCTGCGTCACCGCCACCGACCGCAACGAGGTGAAGGCCTGGTATTCCAACCTGGGGGTGAAGACCGACCTGAAGGCGGTCGCCGCCCCCGGCGGCGCCGGCCTGGTCAACTGTGACGACGACGTGTGGTCCAGCGTCCCGGTGGGCAGCGGCTCCGCCGCGTGTGGGCAGGGCGACTACGACGCGTACGCCGGCACCTCGATGGCGACGCCGGCCGTGTCGGGAGTCGCGGCCCTGCTCTTCGCCCAGGGGCGCAGCCTCGACAACGTGTACTCGGTGCTGATGTCGACCGCCCGTACCCCGGTCACCGGCCTGCGCGGTGTCTACTCACCGCTGTACGGCTGGGGCATCGTCGACGCCCAGGCCGCCGTCGCCGCCCCCCGCGCCTGACCCGAACGGACCGCCGGTCCGCGACGACGTCCGAAGCCCCAGCTCAGGAACATCACCCTGAGCTGGGGCTTCGCGCTGTAGCGAGACGGCCGCCGCGCCGCCCGGTCGGGTGATCAGCGGTAGCACCGCCAGGCGTACGGATCGTCCGGGGTGGCGGTCCGCGCGTAGGCGCCCGAACCGTACGTGTCGCGGCAGGCGACGGTCATGTCGACGATGGACGCGGAGAGCAGGCTCGTGCACTGCCAACGGCCGTCGTTGCGGGGATCTGCCGAGCCACCGGTGTGCCGATCGCAGTACCGCTGGACCATGTTCGTCACCCCGCGGCTGGTCGACGGGCCGAGCAGCGCCGGGCTCGGGCTCGGCGTCGGCGTCGGCGTGGCCTTCTTGGTGGTCGGGGTCGGGGTCGGCGTGGCGGAAGGCGTGACCGACGGGCTTGCGCTGGGCGTGGCGGACGGTGTGACCGACGGGGTGGCGCTGGGCGTGGTGGACGGTGCCGCGGAAGCGGGCGGCGCCGAGGGCGCCTCCGGGAGGATGACCGGCTCCCCGGACGGGTCCGGCGGAGCGGTTGCCGCCGACACCGGCAGCCCGGCCGCCGGGGGCCGGCCCGACCACCAGCCGACCGCCAGCGCGCACAGCAGCGCCCCCAGCGCCAGCCCGCCCGCCGCGATCAGCCAGCGCCGCCGTCCGTCGGGCGGCCGTGGGTGGGCATCCCGCTCCCGGGTGTGCCTCCGCCGGGGCCGCCCGGGTGCGTCGGGCGCCGGACGGCGGTACTCGTCGCGGCCGGCGTGCGGGTAGTGCCCATCGTGGGCGTGCGCCGCCTCCGGCTGGGCGTACGGTTCCCGCGGCGCGGCGTACGCGTCCTCGTGCTGACCGTCGCGCTCGTCGTGGGCCGGCTCGGGATGGGCCGCCGAGTTCCACTGCCCGTACGCCCCGTCGTGCTGCCCGTACTCGTCGGCGTACCGCTGATGCCGGGGCCTCGCCCGCCGCCCTTCGTGCTCCTGGTAGGTGTGCGAGGGCTGGTACGACGCCTCGTACGGGTCCGACACGTCGTCGCGCCACTGCGGTGTGGCAGGCTCGGGCCGCTCACCGGGGCTGTCACCTGTTGCCAGCCGCGACCGCCGGGCGATCCAACTGTCCAGGCCGTGCGCCACGTCGTCGTGATCCTGGGCAGCCCCATCGGCGGAGCGAGCGGTCGATCTCTCGGCCACGGTCGCCGGCCTCCTCCGAGCGCACAGGTGCGGACAGCTAGCTGACCTTACTCACCATCGGCCAAATGTCCACTCGGCCATCCCGCGAACAGACGGCAGACCTGCCCTGCTGGAGGCGGGTGCCCGGCGGGGTCCGCTCGAAGATGCTGAAGACCCACCGCTGAGGGCGGTACGGGTGGTCAGAGCGCGAATCCCTGGACGGGATGTCGTGATCCGTCGGGCAGGATGATCTCCGCGGAGTTCGCAGCCCAGCCCACGGCGGCGGTCCAGGCTTGTCGCGCCGGGCCGTGGCCGCGGAGGTTGACCTGGGCGCCGTCACCGAACACGACCGTTCGCTCGAATGGGCGGCGGTGCGCCTGCTCACGCTGTCGTACTTCGATCTGCCAATCGGTGCAGTCGGCGTCGCTGTCATCGACGATCAGATGACGCACGCCGGTGACGTCGCTGGCGAAGTGATACGTCGGCAGGGGTGAGGACGAGTCCACTCGCTGAGTTTCGCGCATGCCCATGACTCCCGTGCCGCCGTGTCCCCACCGGTCCGAGCGCCGGGGCTCACCAGGCCCTTGACGGCCAGGCATGACGGCCGGGCGGGACCACGGAGGGGTGGGGGCCCGTGGTCCCGCCCGGCGCGGAATGGCCGCGGCACGTGCGACCACCCACGTGATGGGCGTCAGCGGGTGCTCCGCCGTTACGCCACTGGCGACGCCCCTTGGCTGTTGCGGTTCGGGACAGCGCGCAGATGAACATCAGTAGACGTGCCCAACAGAAGTGCGAGCGGAGGCGCGGTGAGTACTGGGACGAGTTGGCAGCACGACGTCGTCACGGAGGGCGGGTCGACGTGCATCCTGCTGTCCGGAGAGCTTGACCTGGAAGCTGTCGAGCAACTCCGTGACCTGCTCAGGACGTCGACCCAGGCCAGTACGGAGGTGCTGGCCGACCTCGCGGCGGTCAGCTTCATCGACTCGACCGTGATCGGCCTGTTCATCGAAACCCGCCACGCCACGGCGACGAGTGGCCGTAGCTTCGCAATCCAGAACCCGAGCCCACCGGTGCGCAGGGTCTTCGACGTGATGGGCATTTTCGAGTTCCTGGCTGAACGCGGCTGACCGCCACGCCGATCGGATCCCTGCGGAGTGGTCGAAGCGGTGCGCGGCGCCCATGCCTGGTCTGCGGCATCTCCCGCGCCAGGCTGGCCAGGGGAGGCGCCTGCGCGCCGGTGACGTCGGCGCTGTCGTGCCCCTAGACCACCAGGCGAGGAGACAGCGTACGGACGGTTGGCCCGTCCGGGTCGCTGTAGTCGACGACGAGGTCCGCGTCCCCGTCGTGGCGGCCGTCTCCTATGGACGCGCGGGAGGGAGCGCCAGGTTCGCTGTCCTCCGTGGTGCGGATGCTGATGCGGTAGACCTCGCTGTCGTTCGTCGCCTCCGCGCCGTCGACGATCATCACGAAAGCGTCGGTGCTGTGGCGGGTTGCGGTGGGGTCGCCGGGCGTGGGGACACTCGGCGTGGGTGCCAGGCAACGGCAGGCCCTGCCGCGGGCGTGTAGCGCCCGGGTGAGCTGCCCGGCGAAGGTCAGACGCGAGGCGGAGCAGGTCACCGAGACCTGTAGCCCTTTGCCGATTGCCGCGGAGACGATGCCGTCAGCAACCGCTGCCAGCACCTCCCGCTCGCGTGCCGATGACGAAAGGCCGGCGGTCATGACATCCTCCAATCCCCACTGACCGTCTCAACCCGTGAGGGCGTTGAGTTGGCAACGTGCGTCCCTGGTGTTGCGGTCCTGGCAGCCGAAGGCGGTCGCGAACGAGCGGAGAGGCTGTCGCTTCCGCCCAGGCATCGAAGGTCCAGCTTGAACCCTCCAGCCTGATCAAGCGCTGAGCTGCTGATCAGCGTCACATCAATGGACATCGCTGTGATGGCGCGCGTGGATGTCCCGGCCCAGCCGCATGGCGATGCCGCTCGCCCCGCGCCGTGGGCCAACCGCGGCAGGGATAGGGGTATCACAGTTTCCAGTTTGCGGCCGCTGGGTAAGGTCACCTCGCTAGCGGGGGATTCGCGTGAAGAACGGTCCATGGGTCATGAGTGAGCTGACGGCACACCTCGATGTGCCTCTCGGCGTCCACGCCCCGGGCGCTGCGCGCCGCGCCATCACCGCCGTACTGGAAGGGTGGGGCTTCCGCGACCAGGACTGGCTCGACGCGGCGGCGGTCATCGCCAGCGAGTTGGTCAGCAACGCCGTGCGGCACGGCGGCGGCTGCATCGAGTTCACCGCCAGGTGCCACGAGAGGCGGGTGGTGCTGTCCGTGGCCGACGGGTCATCGGTCGTGCCGCGCCGCCGGGATCCCGACTCGGCAGGGGGACGCGGCATCGCCGTGATCGAGGCGCTGTCCGACCGATGGGGGGTGCATGATCATGAAGGTGGAAAGAGGGTGTGGGTCGAGCTGCCACCCTGTCTTCCCGTGACCACCGGGCAGTTCGGCAGCGCCAGGGAGCCAGTCCTGAACGATCCGGCCCCTTGGGCCTAGTGCTCGGGCAGGAGATCCGACGTTGCGGGCGTCGGTGGACGAAGGGTCGTTCCGAGCCACGAAGACCAGTCTCGGTCTCGGCCAGCACGGATCTCTACCGGAGTGCCGAGGCGGCTGGTCTCTAGGACGCCTGGCGGACGGGCATGTCGGCCAGCCAGACGTCGGCCAGGTCGCCGAGGGGGACGTCGAGAGCCTGGCTGAGGCAGACCACAGTGCCGAACGCCGGTGCGGGAAGGCGACCCGCCTCGATCTTGCGCAGCGTCTCGGGGGAGATGCCGGCTGCCACGGCCACCTCGACGAGGCTGCGGCCGGCCCGCGCGGCCCGGAGGGCGGCTCCGAGGCGCTGGCCCGCGGCGATCTGTTCGGCGGTGAGTGGTTGGCGAACCATGCGAGCAGGATATCCCTCCGGAGTGCCCCCGACCGGGCGTGGTATAAAAATACTGGTATAAAAATACCGCATCCGGAGAGGGAGGCTGTCGTGATCGAGCTCAAGTCCGCCGAGGAGATCGGCCGGATGGCGGTGGCCGGCCAGTTCGTCGGCGAGCTGCTCGCCGAGCTGAGCGGTGTCGCCGCGGTCGGCGTCAACCTGATGGACCTCGAGCACCACGCCCGCCGCCGGATCAAGGAACGCGGCGCCGAATCCTGCTACTGGGACTACGCTCCTTCGTTCGGCCGCGGCCCGTTCCGCAACGTGCTGTGTCTGTCGGTCAACGACGCGGTGCTGCACGGCCTGCCGCACGACTATGTTCTGCGGGACGGTGACCTGCTCAGCATCGACATGGCGGCCGGCATCGACGGCTGGGTCGCCGACTCGGCCCTCTCCGTCATCGTCGGCACCCCCGACCCGGCCGACCTGAAGCTGATCGAGGCCACCGAGGTCGCGCTGGAGGCCGGCATCACCGCCGCCCAGCCCGGTGGCCGCCTCGGCGACATCTCCGCCGCGATCGGCGAGGTCGCCCACTCCTACGGCTACGGCGTCAACGCCGAGTTCGGCGGCCACGGCATCGGCCGCACCATGCACGAGGCCCCGCACGTCTCCAACAACGGCCGCGCCCGCCGCGGCATGAAGCTCGACCCCGGCCTCACCATCGCCATCGAGCCCTGGTTCTGCCGCTCCACCGACAAGATCACGTTCGACAACGACGGCTGGACGATCCGCTCCGCCGACGGCTCCCGCACCGCCCACTCCGAACACACAGTCGCCATCACGGCTTCCGGCCCCCAGGTCCTGACCCGCCGCCCCACTCACGGCGCCACCTCGGCCGACGCCACCAAAAAGCCCGCCACAGCCTCCTGACCCACGGCCCGCCTCGGGGCGTGACTCAGGGGCCGCCATCTCGGCCTCGGGGACGTCATTATGCGGCGCTATCGTCCGAAGCCTCGGCCTTTTCCGCCCGGGAATTCTCGACCTCTGCTTCGCCGTTCTTGAAGCGCCGGCAACGGTTTGCGGCGACCGATTGTCGGTCGAAGAATGTGGTAGTTGCTACTGGGATCCGGTAAGTATTTCGTAGATACCGGCTACCCGGAGTTGTCGCTGAACGAACTCGCTGAGTTCCCGCACCACCAACGCGGTGCCGTGTCGCTGGGCGGCCCGATGAGCGGCAAGAAGGGTGGTCAAGCCGGTCGAGTCGAGGAAGGTCACGTGCAGCATGTCCACCACCAACTTCGGCGGACGCCGGCGGCTGACCTCTTCCTCGACGGCGGCCAGCAGTTCGCCGGAGGTGGAGACGTCAATTTCCCCACGGACATGAAGCAGTGTCGTGCCGTCCACTGCTGATGATGTACTGATCGTGAGGTTACCCACGAGTCCGGTGTTCTTTCATGCTTGGGCGCCCCTCCCGTTGAGCATTCCGTAGCACCATAAGCGTTCGCCGACATTCAGAAAGACGCAGGGGGCTGAGCGAAGATCTCGCCATCGATGCCCGCCGGCTCGGGCCGCTCACCGCGTCGATGGATCGCTGCTAGGCCGATGCGGCCCAGTTCGGACAGGTGGCTGGGCTGATCGGCCTGCGGCCGAGCCGGCCTCGTCCCGGACTGCGCCACATCGGGTAGGCCTTGCTGCCGTCCGGGAGACCGAATGGTTCGTGCAGGACGTAGCCCTGCCGGGCGTACAGATCCCGCTCGGCGATCGTTGTCGCCTCCGCGTAGGCGGGAAGCCGGGCGTGCCCCATTCGAGCGTTGCTGGTGGCGAGCAGGGCCGTGGCACGCCTGAGGCGGTGGGGTGCCGCCGCGACGGCGAAGAACGCCAGGTGATTGTGGGGGCCCTCGGGTCGGTGACGCCGCAGGACATCGTCGAGATGGAGGAAACGGTCGACGTACTCGGCGCACGCGACGGCGAGTTTCTCGCCGTACCAGGTCGGCGGCGGGACGAGGCCGTACCGGTGCAGCCACACGGCGGCGGCAGAACGATCGTGGAGCAGATAGGCCTCGCCGCGCAGGAGGGCGTGTTCCGTCCAGACCTCGATGACGTCGCTGAGCACGTCGCGTCGGCGGTGTTCGTCGGGTACGAGCCAGGCGCCGACGGGGCCGGCGGCGAAGGGACCGACGACGAGATCGACGATGTCGGGGATGTCGTGCCAACTGGCGCGCCAGACGGGCAGGGTGCGATTCACGTGGTTCTCCTGAGGCAGGCGTGGTGTTCGGGTCCGGTGCCGGACGTGATGCGATCAGGGCGATCGGCCCGGCGGTTGGCGTGGTCCGCCCTGCGGCGGAACCCATTCCGCGGTGCCCGTGGCCGACGGGCGGTGGGGAAGCAGCCGGCGTCAGGCGTGGCCATGGTGGCGGGTGCCCGACGTCAGGCGCGCGCAGTGGCAACGGCGAGGCCCGTGACGTGACGTGGTCAGGACGGCCGCGATCAAGGTGGTGACGAGGGCTGCGGACCTGCCGCGGTAGGCATGACCCACCCGCTGTCCCGCCTGCTCGTCGGCGCGCCGGTCAGGCGGGTCTGGTGTCCGGTTGGCGCGATACGCCAACCAGGGTGCCGCACTCGCGAGCGCGGTGGCCGACAAGCCGCAGGTCCGGGGACCAGGAAGCGGACGAGGCGCCAGCGGCGATGCCGGCGCTGCCGCTCGCCGAGCCGCTGCCGGCCGTGCTGGTGGAGGCGGCAGGTGTGACGCTGGGGAACTGGCCGGGCTCCTGCTGCCGCGGCACCCTGATCCGCTCGCCGGTGCCGGCGGACGCGACATCGCCATGTGCCGTCCTGACCCGCGCCGTGGGCGACGCGGTCTTCGGATGGAGCGAGCCGGTCGGCGGCACCGGGCGGGCGATCGCGCCGGCCATGCCAGTCGTCGACGGGTCCGCGGCCGGTGCCGGCGTGACGACGGGATCATCGGGAGCCGCCGGAGGCGCGGTGGGTCCGCCGATGATCGGCTGGGTGAGGTCGAGCACCGGGGCCAGGAGGGGCGGCAGGACCTCGACGATTGGTTCGGTGACCGGCTGCAGGGCGCTGCCGACGGGCTTCACCAGCGTTGCGGAGGTGTCGACGACGTCCGCCGCCAGGCCCACGACCGCGCGGGTCACCGGCGTGATCGTCTCGACGGCCCTTCCCGCGCCCGGGTCTGCGGCTGGCGCGGTCGCCGCTCGGCGTTCTGGCGCCTTCGTCCTCGCCGGCCGCTCAGCCGAAGGCGCCCGTACCCGCAGCCGCACGCCCGCCCGGGGTCGGCTTCTGTCGACGACCGCGGCAGCACCGGTGGTGTCCGGTGCGCCCGGACCGAGCCAATCAGGTGGCGGGTAGGACGGGCAGATGAGGGAGTCGGCGAGCAGCGTCGTGTCAACCTGGAGGAGGTCGCCGACGAGGCAGGGCCGGGTTCGCTCGACAGCCTGAGCCGGATCGTCAGCGATGGCGTTGCACAGTCCCCATGCCGCGGTTACCCCTCCGAACAGCAGCGCCCCGCGCAGCGTCCACCGAGCCAGTCGGATTCGACACCGCGACAACCGGGCACCTCCGAAGGGAGCACTTTCTCCTTGCGCCAAGCTCTTCGATTGTGCAGGGTGCAACGGCTCCGACACGCTGCGGCATGCTCCGACACGCCGAAAGATTGACGATCCCCAAAGAAGCGGGACAACCAGGGGATATGCGGACGTTCAGCCTGCGTGAGCGGCCTTGACGGGTCATTCGCAGCGATCCTCCGACCCCCGGCCGTACGGCTCGCAGCAGTCCGGGCGGTGCCGGTACACGCGCAGGTCGCGCCCCTGCCGAAGACCGCGCTCGGAGGTGATCTCGTACAGGCACGCCTGCCACACGACGGTCTCCCCGCCGCCGGGCACCACCTGGCCGTCACCCGGCCCGCCGCGCAGCAGCACGTCCATTCCCTGACCGTACGTAATCGGCGACGACCGGACCCGGCGTACCGCTCGGGCCGCCGGCACGCAGGGCGAAGGTCAGCGCCGCGGGGCTTCGCCGGCGCCTCCCGGCGCTGCGGTCTACCGCGGGTGGGTACCCAGGCGGTTCGGCCGTCGGTCGGGCTGGGCGGAGCAGGCACGGACCGTGCGGAGCAGGAAGCCGGGCAGACGGAGCTCCCGGCCGCCCGTCTCCGCCGCCACGTCGATCTCGCTGACCTCCGCGTCGACCCACTCGGGTTCGGGGAAGCTCGCCCGCAGGAACTCCTCGGTCACGCCCCAGCTCTGGCCGGCCCTCAGCGAAACCGCCAGTACGAAGACGGTCGCGCCCGGCGCGGCGAGGCCCGGCAGCAGCGCGAGGTAGTCGGCCTCCTCGCCGGCGCCGCGCCGGCAGAGGCTGTGCAGCAGACCGGAGTCGAACACCGAGTCGAACGGCGCCGACGGCACCGACAGGTCCGTGGCGTCCTGCACCTCGAAGTGCACCGTCAGGCCCTCGTCGGCGGCCTTGGCGCGGGCCATGTCGATCGCCACCCGCGAGATGTCGATCGCCGTCACGTCGTAGCCGCGGCGGGCGAGGGCGAGCGCGAGGTCGCCGGTGCCGCAGCCGACGTCGAGCACCTTCGGGCCCTTCACCCCGTCGAGCACCTCCGCGAGAGCCGGCTGCGGACCACCGATGTCCCAGGGCGGCCCGCCGGAATCGGCGGTGTCGCGGTAGACCTCGTCGTAGTCGATGTCATAGGGCCCGTCGCCGTCGGCGTTGCGTGCGGTCACCGCCACACCCCCTGGACAGCCAGGTCGCCGGATCCGTACGACCGGCACGGTCACGCGGTCGGCAAGACGCGTGTCGGGGCCACCCTACGTCGCGGACGGTGGCGAGGTTCACCCACCTCGCCGGCGATCACGAGGCGATGCGGTTCAGTTCGGTCAGCGCGTCCTCGGGGAGCGGCAGCTCAGCGGCGGAGACGTTCTGGCGCAGATGGGTCACGGAGGAGGTGCCCGGGATGAGCAGGATGTTGGGGGAGCGCTGGAGCAGCCACGCCAGCGCGACAGCCATCGGTGTGGTGCCGAGGCGGGCAGCCACGGCGTTCAGTTCCTCGGACTGGAGTGGGGAGAAGCCGCCGAGCGGAAAGTACGGCACGTAGGCGATGCCCTGGGCGGCGAGGGAGTCGATCAGCGCGTCGTCGTCCCGGTTTGCGATGTTGTAGAAGTTCTGCACGCACACGATCGGCGCGATGGACTGTGCCTCGGCGATCTGCTCGGCGTTGACGGTGCTCAGACCGAGGTGCTTGATCAGTCCCTCCTGCTGCAGTTGCGCGAGCACGGTGAACGGTGCGGAGATCGGACCGGGGGTGGGCCGGTCGAACCCGCCGACGCGCAGGTTGACGATGTCGAGAGTGTCCACTCCGAGGTGGTCCAGGTTGTCGTGCACGGCCTGGCGCAGCTGGTCGGGAGCCAGCGCTGGCAGCCAGTTCCCCTCGGCGTCGCGCAGCGATCCGACCTTGGTCACCAGGTGCAGGTCCTCCGGATAGGGGTGCAGGGCCTCCCTGATGAGTTCGTTGACGATGACCGGCCCGTAGAAGTCGGCGGTGTCGATGTGGTTGACGCCCAGGCGCACGACCTCGCGCAGTACGGACACGGCAGCGTCGGGGTCGGCCGGTGGGCCGAACACGTGCGGGCCTGCCAACTGCATGGCGCCGTATCCCATGCGCGTGACCGTCAGATCCTCGGCCATGGTGAACGTCCCGCCGGGAACTCTGGTCGGTGTCACGACGATTCCTCTCGCTGTTGCCGCAGATTCCCCGTGCTTCCCGCCACAGCGGCCGCCAAACTGCCGGCCTCTCAGCCGAGACCGCGGTGGGCGGCCCACAGCACGGCGGCGCGGCTGGCGGCCTCACCGATCAGGGTCACCAGCTCGGGCCGGTCGGGGACCGGGAACGACACGTACGTGCCGCGGCCGCCGCGGGTCGGTCGGCCGTACGCCTTCGCCGCGAGGCGCCCGTCGGGGAGGAGCCGGACGTTGAGGGTGGTCAGCGTGAATTCCTCACCGCGTCGAGTGTCCGTCCAGCGGAGCCCTTCCGGGATCGTGACGTTGATCGCCAGGGCGCTCACCTCGAGGGCGGCATCGCTGCTCATGGCCGCATCTTCTCACCCGGGGCTCGGCTCGGCTCCGGGCTCACCGATCGGTGTCGTCGTCGCCGAGGTCACGGACGAGCGGGTCCGGGGCACGCATGCGCCACGCGTCGGTGACGAGCTCCGTGAGACGATCGACGCCCACCTCTGGCAACCGCAGCATGACCAGTGGCAACCCGTCGTACGCCGGCGTGGTGAAGAAGAGTTCGGGCTCGCCGAGCAGCAACGCCTGCTTCTCGGCCTCGTCGCCGACGTACAGCACGGCGATGTCCGTCCGGATTCGGCGTGGCTTCCCGGGTCTGCGCTCGGGATAGGACCAGACGAAACCCTTGTCGGCGACCCGGAAGTCGAAGCCGTCACTGTCGATCTCGACCACGTGTGGCAGCGCCAGCGCCAGCTGACGAACGTCGTCGGCGTCAGCCATCGAGATGGCCTCCGCACACCGCCCCGTCCATCCGGACAGCCTAACCACCGTGCCGCCGCACCGGCCCGCCGGATTCGACCGGTTCAAGTGGCCCGTCCGCCACTGGAACCGGCCGCCGGTCATGCGCCGATCACGCCGGCGGTCAGGACAGTCCGGACACGAGGTGGGCGACGTCCTCGGCGCAGCCGTAGGACAAGGTGACCCCGGCGCCACCATGGCCGTAGCAGTGCACGACCGGACCGCGGTCGGTGAACTCGGTTTCCAGCCGTACGGTCGGGCGCGCCGGACGTAGGCCCACGCGCTGGCGGAGGATGCGGGCCTGGTCGAGCGCGGGGACGAGGCGGCTGCACCGGTCCAGGATGGCCTCGGTCGTTGCCGGCCTGACGTTCACATCCTCGTCGCCCTCCTCGGCGGTGCCACCGAGCAGCACCGTGTCGCTCCGGGGTACGACGTAGACCAGTCGTTCGGGATCGGTCTGGTCGAGGAGCCACTCGGTCAGGCCGAACTGCGCGACGACGATCACCTGTCCACGTACCGGCGTGAGGCTCGCGTCGTGGACCAACTCCCGGGATCCCAGCCCGGTGCAGTTCACCACGGCGTCCACGTCCTCGAACGCCTCGGCCAGATCCTCCAGGTGCCGGATCCGGACGACGACTCCCGCCGTTGCCAACCGGCCGAGCAACCAGGGCAGATGCGTCGCCATGTCCACCACCGGAACGCTCAGCTCGTAGCCGTCGACGTAGCCGGCCGGTAGTCGCCCGGCGGCAACCCGACCCAGCTCGGGAACCGCGTCCCGCCACCACGGGTCGGCGGTGTGCTGGCGGAACAGCTCCTGCCCGAGGCGCATCCGAACGCCGGCGGACGGATCGGCGGTCAGGCCGCGCAGCACCTGATAGGTGGTCGCGGACCATCGGGTCACGTCCGCCTCCGGGTACGCCCGGTAGGGATACCAGAGTGCGGCGGCGACGGACGACGTGGTCCCGGTTCCCACCTCCGCGGCGACGACGTCGACCTGATGACCGGCCTCCGCCAGGCGGAGTGCGCTCGTCAAGCCCACCACACCGGCACCGACGACCCTGACCCTCATGGCTGGAGATCACACCACATCGGGGTGTCGTCCCAGCTCTGCGGTGCCCGTCGTTTCCCGTTCCTGGAACGTTCAACCAGCTGTCACTGCCTGCGTCGGGTGCCGCTCCTAGGTTGCTTGCGGCTACGAAAGAAGGGGCTCATGGCTGCACTCCTCGCAATCCGGGCTCGCGGGATCACCAAATGTTTCGGCGATGTCGTGGCGCTCGACGGCATCGATCTGGATGTCGCGCAGGGACAGATCCACGGCCTGGTCGGGCCGAACGGCGCCGGCAAGACCACATTGCTCGGTCTCCTGCTGGGCCTGGCCGTCGCCGACGGCGGCCGCCTCGAGATCCTGGGTACGCCGGTCGGGCGGGCGCTCGCCGCGCCCGACGGTGTCGCCGGATTCGTGGACGGGCCCGGCCTCTATCCCTCGCTCACCGCCAGGCAGAACCTCACCGCGCTGGCCGCCCTTCGCGGCCAGGACGCGTGCACGGTGGGGATCGACGACGTGCTCGACCAGGTCGGGCTCACCGATGTCGCCGACGACCGGGCCGGCGGCTTCTCCCTCGGTATGCGCCAACGGCTCGGGCTCGCCGCCGCCCTGCTCACGAAGCCCCGGCTGCTCGTGCTCGACGAACCTGCCAACGGCCTCGACCCGGCCGGCAAGAACCACGTACACGATGTCCTCACCCGGCTCGCGGCGGACGGAACCAGTGTGGTGCTGTCGAGCCACCGGATGGACGACCTCGAGGCACTGTGCTCCGAGGTCACCATCGTCGCCACCGGACGGGTCGTCTTCTCCGGCCCGCTCAGCAAGCTGGCCGCCGAGAACCGCGAACTCGACTACCGGCTGGTCACCTCGGACCCGCGGGCCGCTCGCCGCCTGGCGGTCGACACCGCCGGGGTCCGCGTCGTCGACGACGCCGGGGTACGGCACGACGCCGAGGTGCTCGTGCGCGCACCGGTGCCCGCCCTCGACGAACTGGTCGTGCGACTCGTGCAAGCGGGCGTCGCGGTGCGCGAACTCGCGCCCGTGGTGTCGCCGCTCGAAGCCGCGTTCCTCGCCCTCACCGAGCAGCAGGAGGCCCGCCGATGACCGCGACACTCGTCGACGACCGAACTGTCGACGTCCGCCGCGTGCGGGTGACGCGCGGCTACCGCTTCGAACTCGTCAAGCTGGTCTCGCAGTGGCGGATCCGCCTGCTGGTCCTCGCCTGCTGGATCGCCCCGGGGCTCTTCGTCGCCGCAGTGAGCCAGCAGAGTTCGCTCCCCGTCGACACCCTGTTCGGCCGGTGGATGCACGCCACGGGATGGGCCGCACCGCTGGTGCTGCTCGGTTTCGCGGGCACCTGGGCGCTCCCGCTGCTGACCTCGCTGGTCGCCGGCGACGTTTTCGCCGCCGAGGACCGGCTCGGCACCTGGCGCCACCTGCTCGTGGTGG
The DNA here is from genome assembly GCF_043197935.1 of Micromonospora sp. NPDC048930. NCBI lineage: Bacteria > Bacillati > Actinomycetota > Actinomycetes > Micromonosporales > Micromonosporaceae > Micromonospora > Micromonospora sp. NPDC048930. The sequence continues at coordinate 874,507 of NZ_JBICUB010000001.1, read as the reverse complement.
TCCGGTCGACGCGACGGATCTTCGCCGCGAAGGCACTGGCCAGCCTCACCGTCATCCTGCTGCTCGTGGCCGGGCTGGCCGGTTCCAGCACGGCCGGCGGGCTCATCACGGTCGGCAACCAGCCGCTGGTCGGTCTCGACGGTCACCTGCTGGCGCCGGCGGACGCCGCCGGGAAGGTCCTGCTCGCCTGGGTCTGCGTAATCGCCCCGACCCTGGCCCTCGCCGCGATCGGACTACTCGGGTCCGTCGCGCTGGGGCGGTCCCCGATGGGACTGCTGCTGCCCGCGCTCGTCGCGCTCGCGATGCAGCTCGCCCAGATGCTGCCGCTCCCCGTCGCCGTACGCCTGGCCCTGCCCGGCTACGCCTTCATCGCCTGGAACGGCCTGTTCACCAGCCCGGCGCAGCTCGGCCCGCTCCTGATCGGCATCGTGGTCAGCCTGGTGTGGACCGTGACCGCGACGGCGCTGGCCTACCGGCTCTTCCTGCGGCGCGACTTCACCAACCCGACCTACGACGGGTCCGGGCGCCGAGCGGTCACCGCCGGAGTCCTGCCCCTCGTCGGGCTGATCGTCGCGACGGTCGCGGTCGTCGCGGCGGCGACCCCGGCCACGGGGTCCGGGATCGAGCAGGACAAGGTGCAGCGCTCGGTCGCCACGGCATTCGCCCACCTCTACCGCATGCAGGCCAGGCAGCTCAACCGCCCCGACGTCACCGAAGCGCAGCTGAGAGCCACGGCGGCGTGCAGCAAGGGCGGCGGCAAGGTCACCGCGCAGGGGCCGGGCAACGACTGGCGTTGCGTCGTCTCCTGGCATCTCCCTGACGTCGAGGCCACGGGTGCGGCCATCTACCAGCTCGACGTCACCGCAGACGGGCGGTTCGTGGCCGACGGCGACGGACCGAAGGAAGTGAACGGCTACTTCCTGGTGCGGACCCCGACCGGGGACGCGCCGAACCCGCTCTGGCAGTTCGACGGGAACGTCGAACTGCCCTCCACCACGAAGGGATAGCTCAATGCAGGTAACACGCCGCCGTCGGCGTGTCGAGAAGGACCGGTTCGGTCTTCTCGGTCGACGCATCGGCCGCAGGATCCCCCTCGTGACGGCAGGCACCACCGCTGTCGTCGTCGTCGCCGGCACCGGCATCGGATTCGCCCAGACGCACCAGTTCGGCACCGACCAGGTCGGCCAGCTCACCGACAAGGGCCTGGTCGTCTCCGACGACCAGTACATCAGCCCCATCGGCGAGCGTCTCGTCATCAACAACGGCAAGATCATGTCGTCCTCCGTCAGCCCGGACGGCAGCCACCTCGCGGCTTCGGTCACCGACGGTGGGATGGCGCTCGCCATCGTGGACCTGAAGAACTGGAAGGTGCAGCAGCTCGTCGGCAACAACGCGGCGGCGAATCTGCGCATCAGCGGCAACGACGTGGGCCAGGAAGGCCCGACGTACTCGCCCGACGGTTCGCAGCTGTGGCTCGGTCAGGCCGACGGCTACCGAAGGTTCACCGTGAATGCGGACGGCTCCCTCGCCAACCCGACGTTCATCCGGATCCCGCAGGACGGGCCGAAGCGGGCGCTGGTGGGTGAGGCCGTGTTCTCGGCCGACGGTGCCACGGTGTACTCCGCGGTCAACGGTCAGAACCGGGTGGTCGCCATCGACGCGGCGACCGGGGCGATCCAGCAGAGCTGGGCCGTGGGCAACGCTCCACGTGACCTTCTCAAGGTGGGGACCAAGCTCTACGTCAGCAACGAGGGCGGGCGTCCGGCATTGCCCGGCGAGCCCACGATCAACTCGTACCACACCCAGGTGCTGGCCGACCAGGTGACCGCCGCAACCCTCAGCGGCACGGTCAGCGTCATCGACCTGGCGAACCCGGCCGCCGTCCCCTCGAGCATCGACGTCGGTCTGCACCCGACCGCGCTGTACGCCAGGAACGGGGCGCTGTTCGTCACCAACACCGCCAGCAACGACGTATCGGTCATCGACACCGCGAGCAACAAGGTCGTCCAGACCATCGCCACCCAGCCGTGGCCGGAGGCCTCGGTCGGCTACCAGCCCAACGCGGTGACCCTCACCGACGACGGTCACCTGCTGGTGACGCTCGGCCGCGCCAACGCGGTCGCCGTCTACCGGTACACGACCCCGCTGGAGCCGGTCAGCTACGTGGGCCTGCTCCCGACCGACTACTTCCCCGCGGAGATCACCGCCGTCGGCAACGACGTCCTGATCTCCAACACCCGTGGTATCGACGCACGCCGCCCCAACAACCCCGCCGGCCACGGCACCCACGACACCACGTCGAGCCTGCAGCGGTTCACGCTGCCGAGCGACGAGGTCGTCAAGTCCGAGACCGGCAGGGTCTTCAGCCAGAACGGCTGGCACGGCGGCTCGGTCACGCTGACCGAGCGCACGGGCGACGCGAAGCCGGTACCGGTCCCGCTTCGGCTCGGCGACCCCTCGACGATCAAGCACGTCTTCCTGATCGTCAAGGAGAACCGGACCTACGACCAGGTCTTCGGGGACATCCCGGAGGGCAACGGCGGCCCGTCGCTGGCGCAGTTCGGTGAGAACGTGACGCCGAACCAGCACGCGTTGGCGAAGCAGTTCGGGCTCTACGACAACACGTACGACATCGGCACGAACTCGGCCGAGGGCCACAACTGGCTGATGCAGGCCGACAACCCGGAGTACACCGAGTCCTCGGCCGGTGAGTACATCCGCAGCTACGACACGGAGGACGACGCACTCGGCCACCAGCGGACCGGCTTCCTCTGGACCGGTGCGCAGGCCGCCGGGAAGACGGTGCGGAACTTCGGCGAGTTCCACCAGTTCCTGTCCAAGCCGGCCGGCGCGAGCTGGCAGAACCTGTACTGCGACACCAGGAACATGGCGGCGACCGGGCAGGACACCGCCTACCGCATGGTCTCGTCATCACCGATCCCGTCGCTCAACAACGTGTCGGTGCCCGGCTACCCGAAGTACGACCTCGGCGTCCCGGACATCTACCGGTACGAGATCTGGAAGCGTGACTTCGAGGAGAACGGGCCGGCGAACCTGAACATGTTCTGGCTCTCCAGCGACCACACGGGTGGCCCGCCGAACGCGGCCGCTCAGGTCGCGGACAACGACCTCGCGGTCGGCAAGATCGTCGACACGATCTCGCACAGCCCGTACTGGAAGGACTCCGCGATCTTCGTGGTCGAGGACGACTCGCAGGCTGGCCTGGACCACGTCGACGGCCACCGTGCCCCGATCCAGATCATCAGCCCATGGGCCCGGCGCGGCGTCGTCGACAGCCACTACTACACGCAGATCACCATGATCCGGACCATCGAGCAGATCCTCGGGATCCACCCGATGAACCAGAAGGACAGCGCGGCCAGCCCGATGCGTGGGGCGTTCACCCAGAACGCCGACCTCACCCCGTTCACCGTGCTGCCCAACCGGACCTCGCTGACCGCGGGTCTGAAGACCCCGCCTGCCTGCGGCCTGGACACCCCCGCGCCGCAGAACCCGAACGCCGCGGCCGCGCCGTCGGCGACGGTGCCGGCGGACAAGCAGCCGGTGGCGGCGCAGTGGGACGAGTGGAAGTCGCACCAGCGGCTGACCGGGCCCGACGCCAAGCCCGACTTCGCGAACCCCGCGCAGATGAACCACTTCACCTGGTATCAGGCGCACGACTGGAAGAAGCCGTACCCGGGCGAGGACAAGATCTTCGCGCCGGAGGACGTGCCGGGCGCCTACCTCCCGTCGCCGGAGTCCGACGGCTGACCCGGCCTGATCGCGTCAAGGGGCTCCGGACCGGCATCACCGCCGGCCCGGAGCCCCTTCTGCTTTCTGTGTGCCAGGTCGCGTACGAGCAACTGTGACGAGCGCCCGCGCCCGCAAGCCTCTGCCGCCGCCTCAGGCCCGGTCGCGGGACGTCCACCCCTGCCGGTGGAGTCTCTCGAACCCGTCGAGCAGCAGGTCGAGCGCGAACTCGAACTCGGACTGGTCGTCGCAGCCATGGCCTACGACCGAGCCCTCGTCGTGACCGGCGGACATCGCGATCTCCGCGATGTGGGGGTACCTGCTGAGCAGTTCGCGGAACATGGCCGCCTCCATCTCCGGGTCCGCCGGCGGCGGTGAGGCGGAGAACAGTTCCTGGGTGAACCCCCACACCCGGCTGCCGAGCGCGTGCATGACGTGGTGGGTGAGGTCGACGGAGAAACCTCCGGCCCGGAACATGCCGGCGATCGAGTTCAGGTAGTCCAGGACGACCAGGGTGGGCCTCGGGCGGGACTCGATGACGCGCGATGCCCACGGGTGGCGAAGCAGGGCACGTCGAGCCGAGAGGATTCGCTGCCGGACCGCCGGCTTCCAGTCGGCGCCGCCGACCGGCGGATCGATCTCGCCGACGACTACATCGACCATGCCGTCGAGGAGTTCCTCCTTGTTGGCCACGTGCTTGTAGAGCGCCATCGGTACGACACCCAGCTCCTGGGCGAGGTTGCGCATGCTCACCGAGTCGACGCCGGCCTGGTCGGCGAGCGCGACGGCGGCCCGCAGCACCCGGTCCCGGTTGAGGGGGACCCGGCGCGCCGCGTCCACCTGCTGCTGGGCCATACCCGCCGCCTTTCCTGTGACTCGGTCGCCAAACCGTATCGCCTCTTGACGGTGTACGCCGTACACCCTACTGTCGACGTCAGGTGTACGGCGTACACCTCCGCGCCTCGTAACGTGGCCCGGCTGGACGGTTGATCAGAAGGGATGTCCCATGACCTCCTCGGTCAAGCGAGAGTGGCTGGTGCCCGCCGGGCTGATCATGCTCAGCGTCGTACCGGTGGTCGCCGGCGCCGCCCGGGCCGCCGAGCTCACCGGTGGTGCGACGGTCACCCCGGACAACGCCCGGTTCTTCGCCTCGCCCGCACCCGTGCTGGTGCACATCGTCGGCGCGAGCCTGTACTGCCTGCTCGGGGCGTTCCAGTTCGCCCCCGGCCTGCGCCGCCGCCGACCCGGCTGGCACCGCCTCGCCGGACGAGTGCTGATCCCCTGTGGCCTCGCCGCCGCCCTGTCGGGCCTGTGGATGACGTTGTTCTATCCCCGCCCTCCGAGCGACGACGTGCTGGTGACCCCGATCCGGCTCGTCTTCGGCTCGGCCATGGCCGGTTGCCTCGTCCTCGGCTTCGCCGCCATCCGGCGTCGGGACATCGCCCGCCACCGCGCCTGGATGGCCCGCGGTTACGCGATCGGTCTCGGGGCCGGCACCCAGGTCCTGACCCACCTGCCCTGGATCCTGCTGGCCGGCCAGCCGCGCGGGCTCACCCGGGTGCTGCTGATCCTCGCGGGCTGGGTGATCAACCTGGCCGTCACCGAGTGGACGCTGCGCAGGCGGCCGACGCCAACCCGGAGCGCCAAGCGCCGCGCCGACGCTCCCGCCGGCCTTCTTGCCGGCCAGTGAAGGCGATTCGCCGCATCCTGATCGTCGTATTGTCGCTGAACCAACCTCTCGTGCTGTTTTGTCCGTCTAGCCTTGGCCCGTCCTGCGTCAGCGCAACCTCGGGAGCCAGCCAATGTCGCATCATCTCGACACCCCGCTCGCCGCCCAGACCGGCCAGCTCTTCCTCGACGACCTGTACGTCTTCGACGGTGAACGCGGCACCGTGTTCGTCATGGACGTCAACAGCTCGGTCACGAAGGCGGACATCAAGCCCGGCTTCCACCACGAGGCCCGCTACGAGTTCAAAGTCCACCTCAATGGCTCGGAGATGGAGGAGCTGACCTACCGCGTCACCTTCGGCGAGTTCGACAGCCAGGGCGGGCAGGACCTTACCCTGCACGCGCTCACCGGCGCCGGCGCCCACGACGACGCGGCGAGCGGCAAGCTGCTCGCCCACGGGCGGACCGGCGAGGAGGTGACCGGCGAGCACGTCCGGATCTGGGCCGGACGGATCACCGACCCCTTCTACATCGACCTTGACCAACTCGCCACCGTCAATGACGCCTTCAAAAACGGCGCCAAGCTGGACCGCAACGCCTGGAAGCCGGCGAACGCGAAGAACAGCTTCGCCGGCACCACCGTCGACTCGATCGTCCTCGAGGTCTCCGGCGAGCCGATGTTGGGAAACGGCACCCGCATCGGTGTATGGGCCGCCACCAAACTCGCGACCGACGCTGGCGGATGGCGGCAGATCAACCGCGCCGGGCACCCGATGATGTGGCCCATCTTCTGGCCCACCGACACCGACTTCAGCCACCCGGCCAACACCCGGCACCCCTGTGAGGACCTGCGGGCCGGCGGCGAGGAGATCGCCACGGCGGTGGGCCGGGTGGTGGCCGCGAACGGCACCGCGTCGGACCCCCAGGCGTACGGCTGGAGCGTCGCCCGCGCGCTCTACCCGGACGTGCTGTCATACGAGGTCGGGAGCCCGGCGAACTACGGCTTCGCCGCCCGCAACGGGCGCACCATGGCCGACAACGCGCCCGAGGTGATGTTCTCCCTGGTGCTCAACACCGGCCTGACCTCCGGCCTCACCCCGGACACCACGAAGGACGCCCGCGCCGACTCCTTCCCGTACGTGGTGCCGGTCGGGCGGTGAGGACGGCCCGACGTGAAGGCGTGCGGGGCAACCCCGCCCAAGGTGATGCCCAGCCCGGTGGAAACGACGTTCCTCCAGGCCGCGGACGTGTCGTCCCACTGTGCGCCGGCAGGCCACACGGAAAGGGGCCCCTGTTGGCAAGGGGCCCCTTCCACGCTCGTCAGTCGAGCAGCTCGGTCACCGTGCCGGCGGCGACGGTACGGCCGCCCTCCCGGACCGCGAAGCCGAGCCCGACATCCATCGCCACCGGCTTGCCCAGCTCCACCGCCAGGTCGACGGTGTCGCCCGGCAGCACCATGGTCACGTCACCGAGGTCCACCGACCCGACCACGTCCGTCGTGCGGAAGTAGAACTGCGGCCGGTAGTTCGCGAAGAACGGCGTGTGCCGCCCGCCCTCGGCGGTGGTCAGCGCGTAGAGCCTGGCCCGGAACCGCCGGTGCGGCGTGACGCTGCCCGGCAGCGCCACTACCTGACCCCGCTGCACCTGGTCGCGCTTGACCCCGCGCAGCAGGACGGCGGCGTTGTCCCCGGCCTCGGCGGTCGCCAGCGACTTGCCGAACGTCTCCAGCCCCGTCGCCACCGTGGACAGCGTCGGGCCGAGGCCGACCACCTCCACCGGGTCGCCGACCCGCAGGGTGCCCCGCTCGATCGCGCCGGTCACCACGGTCCCCCTTCCGGAGATCGTCAGCACGTTCTCGACGGGCATCAGGAACGGCTCGCCGAGCTCGCGGGGCGGCACCGGGACGTACCGGTCGACGGCGTCGAGCAGCTCCACGATGGACGACACCCAGCGCGGGTCGCCCTCGAGGGCCCGCAGCGCCGACACCCGTACGACGGGCACCTCGTCGCCGGGGAACCCGTACTCGGACACGAGCTCCCGGACCTCGAGCTCGACCAGGTCGAGCAGCTCCGGGTCCTCGACCGCGTCGGCCTTGTTCATCGCCACCACCAGGTAGGGCACGCCGACCCGCCGAGCGAGCAGCACGTGCTCGCGGGTCTGCGGCATCGCCCCGTCGAGCGCGGAGACGACCAGGATCGCGCCGTCGACCTGCGCCGCCCCCGTGATCATGTTCTTCACGAAGTCGGCGTGGCCGGGCATGTCCACGTGGGCGTAGTGCCGGGTCGCGGTCTCGTACTCGACATGCGCGATGTTGATGGTGATGCCCCGCGCCACCTCCTCCGGCGCCCGGTCGATGCCGTCGAACGACACGAACCGGTTGACGGCGGGGTCCCGGTCGGCGAGGACCTTGGTGATGGCGGCCGTCAGGGTCGTCTTGCCGTGGTCGACGTGACCCATCGTGCCGATGTTGAGGTGCGGCTTCGTGCGCACGAACTGGCTCTTGGCCATGAGGGAAACTCCACAGTGGAGATGAGCTGGCGGACGACGAACGCGGGCGGGTGCCACACCGCAGGGACCGCGCCAGAACCGCACGTCACGGCGCGCCCGGAAGGGCAGCGCCGGAGGACCGGGCCACCCTCCTCCGTGGTTCTGCCGAGCGGGAGGAGGGTCAGCCTCGGGTATCTGCCAGCCACGCGCACACGTCGACGGCGCCCGGCAGGTGGAGACCTGCGGGCCGCGCGAAGCCGACGGTGCCGAACATGGCGATCACGCTAGCCTCGAACGTCTGATGGGGCGACCGATATTCCCGTCCGGTCAGACCTGAGGGACCAGCACGCTCAGGCAGGTGACGCAGCCTTCGAGCTTCTCGTACTCGCTGATGTCGACGACGACCGGCGTGAAGCCGAGGTCCGCCACGAGCGCCGCGGTGCGCGGCGCCGACGCGGCCAGCAGCACGAGGTCGTCACCGAGCGGTACGACGTGGCAGCCGGCCTCCTCGTCGACGGTGCGTACCGGGTGACGGAGGGCGGTCGCGTCGAGCAGGTCGGGCAGCGCGAGGAGGGTGCCGTCGGGCAGCGCGGTCACCGCCGACTTGAGGTGCAGCACCTCGCGCAGCGGGACCGGGATCACCGTGCGGCCGCGGGTGGCCAGGTGGGCGCGCAGCTGGGCCGCCCCCGCGGGGTTGGTGCGGCCGCCCAGGCCCACGTACACGGTGGTGCCGACCTGGAGCACGTCGCCGCCGTCCAGCGTCCCGGGAGCCTCGATGTGCACGACCTCCAGCCCGGCCTCGCGGACCGCCTTCTCCGTGCCGGGGGTCTCCGGGCGGCGCTGTGGCGCGCCCGGCCGCGTGACCACCGCCAGGTCCGTGCAGACCACCACGGTGTCCTCGACGAACACCGAGTCGGGGCAGTGATCGGCGGGAGATACCTCGCGCACCTGCCAGCCGGCGTCGACCAGCGCCGCCCGGTACGCCTCGTGCTGGCGCCGGGCCCGTGCGACGTCCACGTCGCTGCGCTCGATGTGGGTGACCAGCCCTTCGGCCAGCCGGCCGCTGGGGCGCCGGACCAGGGCGATGCCGCGCGTCATGCCACCAGTCTGCCCGCGCCGGTCAGCCGAGCTCAAGCAGGGCGGGCCGCAGCTCGCGTGGCGAAGTCGAGGCAGCGCAAGCCTCCCACCCGCAGGCCCTGCTCAGGTCGGTTCTCGGCCGATGAATCACGGCGTCACCAGCCCGAACCGCTCGGCGAAGGCGGACATCTGGTCGCGCTGCTCGGCGGGGTCGGTCGAGGTGGCGCTCACCACGACCCGGGTCACGCCCTCCGCGGCGAGCGCCTCGACCCGTTCTGCCGTCATCTCGATCGAACCCCATCTCGTGTACTCGAGCCGGCCCGGGTCGCGGCCGGCCGCACTGGCCGTCGAACGGGCCAGGTCGAGCTGGGCGGCGCGCTCCTGCGGGCTGAGCATGCCGCCGGGAAAGTAGCCGTCGCCGCGGCGCCCGGCCCGGCGCGCGGCGGCCCGGCTGGATCCGCCGACGTGGATCGGCAGCGTGGGCACGCCGTACGGCTTCGGGAAACTGCACAGGTCGTCGAAGTCGAAGAACTCGCCGTGGAAGCTCACCCCGTCCTCGCCGCCGGCCCAGAGCAGCCGCAGCACGTCGATCGCCTCGTCGGCGCGCCGGCCACGGGACGTGAAGTCGACGCCCACGGCCCGCGCCTCGCCGGGTAGGCTGCCCAACCCCACGGTGAGCAGCCGCATCCGCCCGCGGGACAGCACGTCGACGGTGGCGAGGCGCTTCGCGAGAACGACCGGGTGGTGGTACGGCAGCAGCAGCACGCCGGTGCCCAGCAGGATCCGGCTCGTGGACGCCGCGACGAAGCCCAGCGCGTCGAGGGGATCGACGTACGGCAGCGACGGCGGCAGCTCCATCGAACCGACCGCCGCACCGGGGTAGAGCACGACGTGCTCCGGCATGTACAGCGCCTCGAAGCCGCACGCCTCGGCGTGCTGCGCGTAAGCGACCATGCGGTCGGGCTCGACGCCGAACGAGGGGGTGCCGTAGCTGATCGCGAACCTCATGCCGTGCCTCCGTTCCGTGGCGGCACCGGCCTGGCCGCGCCGAGTCGGCCGTGCCCGACCTCCCGCGCGCCACGCTAAACGTTCTCACCGGCGTCAAGGCAACGTGGCACGGCGACCCCGCCCGCCGGCCACGGCCGGTGCACCGTGGTCAGCCATGGGCGAGCGCGTTCCCTTGCCGGTTCCTTCCGGCTGACGTCGGGCGGCGTGCCGGCGTGATATGACTGCTTCAGCCCTGGCACAAATCCGGCAGAACTGGCGAGGTTATGACGAGCAGCAGGGCGAGCGGACTGTTGCGCAGGCCGGGCGATCCCCGGGCGACCTACCTGGAACTGTTCTTCGATCTGGCCTTTGTCTTCGCACTCGCACAGCTGTCGTACGCCCTGCTCCAGGATCTCGCGTGGAGCGGCGCCTTCCAGGCGTTGGTGCTGTTGCTGGCCGTCTGGTGGGTGTGGTTCACCACGGCCTGGATAACCGAGTTGTTCGACCCGCAGCGGCCGGCGATCCAGGTGCTGGCCATCGCGATCATGATCGGCGCCCTGGTCATGGCGGTCGCGTTGCCCGATGCGTTCGGCGAGCAAGGTCTGATCTTCGCGGGCGCGTACGTTGCCGTCCACGTCGGCCGCGACCTCTTCCTGGTGATCGCTCTGCGGGGCCACGAGCTCCGCCGCAGCAGCCTGCGGGGGCTGTTCTGGTTCGGGGTGTCCGCGCTGCCGTGGATCGCGGGGGCGTTCGCCCACGGTACGGCGCGGGGGACGTTGTGGGCGGTGGCTGTGGTGCTCGACTACGCCGCATACGTGTTCCGTCACCCCACCCCGGGGATAGGCCGTACGCCCACGGCGCAGCTACCGAGCGTGGCCGAGCATCTGGCCGAACGGTATCGACAGTTCTTCATCATCGCGCTCGGCGAGTTGATCCTGGTGACCGGACTGACGCTCCGCGACACCGGTTTCGCGGCGCATCGCGCCGCGGCCTTCATCACGTCGATCGCCATCACCGTGCTGCTGTGGCGGATCTACATCTACCGCGCGGGCGAGTTGCTCTCGCCTGCCATCGCGGCGGCCGCAGACCGTGCCCGCCTGGCCCGATCCGTGTCGTACACCCACCTGGCCATGGTGGCCGGCATCGTGTTCACCGCCGTCGGCGCCGAGCTCGTCATCGCCCATCCACTCGGGCACGGCACGCCGGCCTGGGTCGCGGTCATGCTCGGCGGCCCCGCGCTGTTCCTCGCCGGGCGGGCCGCTTTCGAGTACACGGTCTTCGCCCACGTGTCCCCGGGACGGCCGATCGGGCTGCTCGCGTTGGCCGCCCTGGCCCCCGTGATGCGCCACGTGCCGCCGCTGCTGTCCGGCGTCGCCGCCGCGGCCGTACTCGCCGGCGTCGCCCTCTCCGACACGGCCCGCGCCCGGCGGCGCCCGGCTGAGCCGCCGTCGCCGCCGGGCGTACCAGGGTGACCGGCGACGGCCAGGCGTGTCCGGCCCGGTGTCGCGCGGAGAGGGCCAACGGGACCGGCGGCGTCCGCGGTCAGGCCCGACCGGGGCGGCGGAGCTCCCCACTCACCGCTCCGCCGGTGGGCGCCCCGTGTATCCGCAGTTCCACCACGTCATCGGGCATTCCTGGCCCGCTCACCCGACGACACCCGCGCGACTACGGGGCGGGACTCGCGGCGAGTTCGGTGCAGGCGCGCAGGCCCGCGTACTCCTGGCGGATCCGGGCCGCGTTCTCCCGGTCGGCGGGTTCGGGTCGACCGGTGCGTCGGGAGATCGTCGCGGGTACGAATTCCGTCTTCGAGATCGCCGGGCCGTGGAGGGTCACCCGCAGTATCCCGGTGTCGTTGCTGTAGGCGTCGTCACGCCACCACACGAAGTTGCCGAGCCCGTACTGGACGAAGGTCTTGCCGAGCCACCCGTCGCCGAGCAACAGGTGGGCGTGGGTGCCGACCACCATGGTCGCACCCGCCTCGGCCATCTCGGTCGCGAACGCGCGAGCCTCGGCAGGCGGACAGGCCTCGCCCTCCGTGCCCCAGTGCACGTAGACCACGACCACGTCGGCCTGGCGCCGGGCGTCGCGCACCGCGGCGACGGCCCGCGGCAGGTCCCGGGTCATCGCGATGCCGGCCTGGCTGTCGGTGGCCCTCCATTCCGACCACAGCTCGGCGACCTGGCTGAAGCCGAGGACGGCGATCCTGGTACGGCGGATCTCGGTGATCCACGGCCGGTACGCCGCCGCCGCGTCGGCGCCCGCCCCGACGGCCGGCACCCCGGCCGCCCTGGCCGCCGCCACGGTGTCGGCCAGCCCCGTCCGCCCGTAGTCCAGCGCGTGGTTGTTGGCGATCGACACGACGTCGACGCCGGCGGCCTTCACCGCGTCGTACGCCCGTGCCGGCGCCCGGAAATGGAACTCCTTCGGCTCGGGAGCCCCGCCGGTGGTGACCGCCGTTTCCAGGTTGACCATCGCCAGGTCCGCCGCCGACAGGGTCGACGAGATCGCCCCGAACGCGGTCGCCGGGTCGTCCAGCAGATCCGCCGTACGGCCGGCGAAGTGCACGTCGCCCGCGAAGGCCAAGGTGATCTCGGCGGGCGGCGAAGGGGACGCGGCAGGGGCGGAGCGGGTGGGCGCACCGGCAGGCGCCGTCCGGGCGGCATCGCACGCCGTGACGGTCAGGGTCGCCGCCAGCGCGACGAAGGATCGGGCCCATTTCACTCAGCGCAGCGTACGGAAGCCCGCCCGACCCCGGGCCTGGTTGGCCAGGATTGCCCTCGGCCGGGCCCGGGTGACGTCGGGGCGAGCCGCCCGGACGACAGCCGTGGCCGGCACCCGAACCCTCGGGCGCCGGCCAGCGGCGGATCCAGTCCTGGATGACGGCCGACCCGGCCCGGCCGGGGCGGCGCCCCGGCGGACGGATGAACCGGCTCAGGTCAGGTGACGAAGCGACGACGCCGTTGCGCGAGCAGCAGGACGAGGCCGACCACGGTGAGACTGCCGCCCAGCGCCGCGAGCTTGCCGAGCGTCGGACCGGAGATTGCCGCGCCGGTCACCGGCAGGCTCGGGCTTGGTGTCGCGCCCGCCGACGCCGGGCAGGTCTGCGCCAGATCGAATGTGCCGTCGGTGCCCGTGATCACCGCCGTGGCGTTGGTGAGGGCGAACGGATTCACCAGCTCACCGGTCGCGGTCAGGCCGGCCGGCGTCCTGATCCACGCCTTGTCGCCGACGATCGCGCGGTCAGCGGCGGGCGTCGTCGTGATGGTCTCCGTGACGGGGCCACCCTCCGTGGCGAACTCGATGGTCAGTGAGGTGAAGGTGCCCTGCTGCTGGGCAGCCGGCAGGGCGAACACCCAGACGTCCTCGGCCTGGAAGGGCCCGCCACCGAGGTTCGGGTCGCACACGTGGGTGCCGAACCCGGCCGCCGTCGTGCCGGTGTCCGCCGGATCGATGTTGATCGTCGCGTCGGCCCACGCCGGTGCGGCAGAACCCAGGCCGATCACGGTGGCCAGCATGGCGGCCCCCGCTAGGCGGGTGAATGATGGTTTGGTCAACTTGTCCCCCAAATGGTGCATTTCCTGTTAATAGCTTGCGAAGTGGGGCGCGACCCGGAGCCAGGTAACCACGGACGGTGGATGCCGATTGGCGGAATCGAGTTCTTCCGCCGGAGGCCGGCAGGCTGTGGTAGACGACCTGCGGGGAACGACCACGTCCATCTGACGGCTCGCGACTCCGAGGTCGGGGCACAATCGTGCTGCACGCCCCGTCGAGGTACGGCCGACGAGCCGGGGGAGTCCACATGGTCGATGAGCGCGACGCCGCCTTTGCCCGCCCGTACGGGCCGGAGGTCCTGGTGGTCGGCGCGGGGCCGACCGGGCTGGCGCTGGCCGGACAGCTGGCCGCCTTTGGGGTGCGGGTTCGCCTGATCGACCGTGCCGCGGACCGCGTCCACGAATCGCGAGCGCTGGGGATCCAGCCCCGCACGCTGGAGGTGCTCGCGGGCAGCGGCGTCACGGGCGAGATGGTGGCCGCCGGCAACCCCGCGCTGCGGCTGTGCCTGCACGCACGCGGCCGGGCACGCTCGCTGCGGCTGTTCGACCTCGGGCTGCCGGACACCGCGTACCCGTACCTGCTGCTCCTGTCGCAGGCGGAGACCGAGCGGATCCTGGGGGAGCACCTGGCGGCGGGAGGGCTCGGCGTGGAGCGCGGCGTCACGCTGATCGGGCTGGACCGGGCCGATGACCGGGCGGTGGCCACCCTGCGGCACGCCGACGGCCGCGAGGAGTCCGTGCCGGCCCGGTACGTGGTGGGCTGCGACGGCGCACACAGCACCGTCCGCCGCCTGACCGGCATCGAGTTCGAGGGCGCCGCCTACCCGCAGACCTTCGTCCTGGCCGACCTGGAGGCCGACGGCGTCGAGGGTGGGTCCGCGCACGTCTTTCTGTCCGGCCAGGGCATGCTGCTCTTCTTTCCCCTCGGTCACCCGGCCAGCTGGCGGCTGCTGGCGATGCGGCCGCCCGCCGACCGGACACCACCCGACGCGCCGGTCAGCCTCGCCGAGGTGCAGGCGCTGGCCGACGCCTACACCGGTGCGACGGTACGGCTGCACCGGCCGGTGTGGATGACCAACTTCCGGCTGCACCACCGCGCGGCCACCCGCTACCGTCGCGGCCCGGTCTTCCTGGCCGGCGACGCCGCGCACATCCACAGCCCGGCGGGCGGGCAGGGCATGAACACCGGCATCCAGGACGCGGTGAACCTCGGATGGAAGCTCGCCCACGTACTGCACGGCCACACCGACCCCGATCTGCTGGACACCTACGAGACGGAACGGGCACCGGTGGGCCGCATGGTGCTGCGCTTCACCGACCGCGCGTTCACCGTCGCCACCTCCACCAACCCGCTCGTGCGGTTCGCCCGGACCCGGATCGCCCCGGCGGTGCTGCCCTTCGTGCTGGCACCCAGGTTCGTCCGCTCCGCCGCCTTCCGGACCGTGGCGCAACTGGCCATCGCCTACCCGCACAGCCCGCTGTCCGTCCAGGGCCCCGACGCGCCACGCCGCGGGCCTCGGGCCGGCGACCGGCTTCCCGACGTACCCCTGCAGAGCGGCGGCGACGGGCCCACGCTGCACCGGCTCACGGCCGCGCCGGGCTGGCACCTGCTGCTGTGCGGGCCACCCGGCGACTGGCCGACCGCCGCCACCGCCGCCCTGGACCGGTATCCCGTGACGGTGCACCGTCTGGCCGACCCCGGGTCCTCGTCGGAGGTCTCCCGCGCCGCCGTCCCGGCGCTGCGTCGACTTGGCCTGGCCCGCGGCGCCAGCGGGCAGTATCTGATCCGTCCCGACGGTCACGTCGGCTACCGGGCCGGCGGCACCGACCTGCGCGGCCTGCTGGGCTACCTCGGCCGGTGGTTCGACGGGTAGCCGGGCCGCGGCCGGCCGCTTCCCGCCGGGATCCAACAGGTCGAGTGCTGCGGGACCGCGCGGAAGGCCGGGAGACTGCCATGAGCCCTGCACGACCGGATCCGCTCTACTTCAGCGAGCGGGGATCGGGACCTCCCCTCCTGCTGGTGCACGGGCTGATGGTCACCGGCGAGATGTTCGAGCCGGTGGTGGAACAGCTCGCCACCCGGCGTCGAGTCATCGTTCCGGACCTGCGTGGCCACGGGCGGAGCCGCCGGCTTCCCCCGCCGTACGCGGCGACGCAGCTCGCCGCCGACCTGTCCGGGCTGCTCGACCGTCTGGGCATCGACTCCACCGCCGTGCTCGGCTATTCGCAGGGGGGTGCGATCGCGCAACAGTTGGCGCTCGACTTCCCCGACCGATGCGACCGCCTCGTGCTCGCCTGCACCTTCGAGTTCAACATGGCGACCAGGCGGGAACGGGTTGAGGGCCACCTGCTGCCACTGGTGCTCCGGCTCCTCGGCATGCGGTTGACGGCGAAGTTGATCGTCTCGCGGGCGACGCCGCAGCTCGGCAGGGAACGCGCCGACTGGCTCGCCCGGCTCATGGCGGACCAGGACCGGACGATGATGGTGTCCGCCTGGAAGGAGACGATGGCGTTCGACAGCAGAAGCCGGCTGGCGCAGATCTCATGTCCGACGCTCGTCATCGCCGCGTCGGACGATCGAGCGGTCCCGATCCACCACGCGAAGATGCTCCATGACGGTATCGCTGGTTCCGAACTCGTCGTCATCGACGGCGCCGACCACGCGCTCATCTGGACGCACCCCGACGAGTTCGCGCGGGTGACCGACGGCTTCCTCGGGACCTGACCGGGCCGGGTCCGTAGCCCGACCGGCGCGCTGACGCCCGGTGCGCAGGATCGCGATGCCGTTGTCCGCTTATGCAACGATCGTCGGGTACCGATCGCCGCCCGCCGGGCCGCCGGCGCCGTGGCCGGCAGCATGCGGGACGGCACCTCGCCCCGTACCCCTTGGAGAGCGCGATGTCCCCTTCTCCGGCCCGGGTCTTCGCCGCGCTGAACGCGGTGCGACCCCCCGACGAGGCATCCCCGGTCATCGGCAGGGCCATCGTGATCGGCGGCAGTGTCGCCGGGTTGCTCGCCGCCCGGGTGTTGTCGGACCACGCGGCGAGCGTCGTCATCATCGATCGGGACGATGTGCAGGTGTCCGGCGAGCGCCCCGGCGTGCCGCAGGGAACGCAACTGCACGCCCTGCTGCCCGGCGGCCTCCTGCACCTCGAGCACCTGTTCCCGGGATTCCGCGAGCAGGCCCTGGCCCAGGGCGCGATCGAGGCGCCACCGGCGGCCCGGCGGACCTACCTCGACGGTCGCCTGAAGGTCGTCGTACCCGACGACGCGGACAGCCTGGCGGGCAGCCGGCCGCTGCTGGAGGGGTTGATCCGTCAGCGGGTGCTCCGACTGCCGAACGTCAAGACGGTCACCGCCCGCGCCACCGGCCTCGTGTTCGACGGCGCCGCGACCGTCGGGGTCCGCTGCGACGTCGGTGGGGTGCACGGCGTCGAGAGCGGTGATTTCGTGGTGGACGCCATGGGCCGGTCGAGCAGGCTGTCCGACTGGCTGGAGCGGGCCGGCTGGGACCGGCCCGTCATGCGGCGGATGACGGTGCACCTGAACTACGCGACGGCCCTGTTCCGGCGCCGTGAGACGAACCCGGAGTTCCCCGTCGTGATGGCGCTGCACACCCCGGCGGCCTCGTCGGACGTGGCCGGCGCCGCGTACTTCGCCGTCGAGGGTGGCCGGTGGATGGCCATGATGGCCGGCTACGGGGAGAACCGTCCGGGAAGCACCGCCGAGGACTTCGTCCGACGGCTGCGGGACCAGTTCCCGCCGGAGTTCGGCGAGGTGGCCGGGAACGAGATGCTCGGCGAGGTCCAGACCTACCGCCATGCCGACAGCCGGCGGCGGGACTTTCACGCGTTGCCGCGGTTTCCGGCCGGGCTCGTCAGCGTCGGCGACGCGGTGGCGTCGTTCAACCCGGTGTACGGGCAGGGGATGACGTCGGCCGCCCTGCACGCGGCCTGCCTGTCGATGTACCTGCGATCGAAGCCGGATCTCGGCGTGCCCGCCCGCCGGTTCTTCGCCCTGCAGAAGGTCGTGGTCGACGCCGCCTGGTCGACGTCGACCTCCGCCGACCTGGCCCTGCCACACGTCCCGGGTCCCTACCCGCGCGGGTACCGGTTCTCCAGCTGGGTCAGCAGGCAGATCGTCACCGCGACCGTCACGGACGTGACCATCGCGCGGCGGTTCAACGAGGTGGTGTCCATGCGCGCGCATCCGAGGTCGTTGGCCACACCCGGCGTGATACTCGGTGCCCTGCGCGCCAATCGTGCGGTCCGTCGGTGACGCGGCCGGATCTCGAGTCAGCTGGGAAGCGGGGGGGGGGTAGGAATCAGTCGCCCAGCCACTGGTTCAACGGAGATTCCGTTGGTACTGTCGCGCAATGCCTGCGGATTTCGAAGGTAGCGGGGTCGACCGGACCCGCCTTGCCGGGCTGCTCGAACGGGAGCGGGCCGAGTTCGTCGACCGGCACCCCCGGTCGGCCGCCGCGTACGCCCGCGCGAACCACCTGTTCGGCAAGGTGCCGATGACCTGGATGAACAAGAACGCGGCGGGCTTTCCGGTGTACGTGGACCGGGCCCGCGGGGCCAGGCTCACCGACATCGACGGCAACGAGTACCTCGACTTCTGCCTCGGCGACACCGGGGCGATGGCGGGACATTCCCCGGCTCCGGTCGTCGCCGCGGTCACCCGCCGACTGGCCGAACTCGGCGGAGCGAGCACGATGCTGCCCACCGAGGAGGCGGCCACGGTCGGGGCCGAGCTCAGCCGCCGCTTCGGCCTCCCCGCCTGGAGCTTCACGCTGACCGCCACCGACGCCAACCGGTGGGCGATCCGCCTGCTGCGCGCCGTCACCGGCCGCCCCCGCATCCTGGTCAACAGCTACTGCTACCACGGCTCGGTGGACGAATCCCTGATCGTGGTCGGTCCGGACGGCCGCCCGCGCAGCCGCGAGGGCAACGTCGGCGCCCCCTGCGACGTGACCACGACCAGCCGCGTCGCCGAGTTCAACGACCTCGAGGGCCTGGCCCGCGAACTCGCCCACGGCGACGTCGCCGCGGTGCTGATGGAGCCGGCGCTGACCAACATCGGCATCGTGCTGCCCGAACCCGGCTACCTCGACGGGGTCCGCGCGCTCACCCGACAGCACGGGACCTACCTCATCAACGACGAGACGCACACGTTCTCCGCCGGCCCGGGCGGTGCGACAGCCGCCTGGGGCCTGAGCCCGGACGTGGTCACGATCGGCAAGGCCATCGGCGGCGGCGTCCCGGTCGGTGCGTACGGCCTCTCCGCCGACCTCGCCGCCGCGCTGACCGGCCGGGCGGACCTCGACCTGGTCGACATGGGCGGTGTCGGCGGCACCCTCGCCGGCAACCCGGTGTCGATCGCGGCCACCCGAGCCACCCTGCAGGAGGTGCTCACCGACGACGCGTTCGCCGGCATGATCGACGTGGCCACCGTCTTCGCCGAGGGCATCCGCAAGATCATCGACGAACACGGACTGCCCTGGTCGGTGAGCCAGCTCGGCGCGCGGGTGGAGTACCGCTTCGCCGCGCCCGCTCCCCGCACCGGGACCGAGTCCGCCGGCTGCGCCGACCCCGACCTGGAGGACTACCTGCACGTCTACCTGATCAACCGGGGCGTCCTGATGACCCCGTTCCACAACATGGCGTTGATGTGCCCGCAGACCACCGTCGAGGACGTCGCCCGGCATCACGAGATCTTCGCCGACGCGCTCGGCGAGCTGCTGCGCTGAGCGGCTCGCCGGGACAGGGGCAGGGCCCGGTCCGCCTGGACCACCGCCCGGAGGAGTGGCAGGCGAGGACCCTCGGGCGTCCGTATCCTGGCCAGGACGCTGCGCTGGTTGCTGTCTCCGATGTGGAATCATGGCGCCGGACAGGCGCGTGATCTTCGCGCCGGAGCTTTGGAGGACTGTGTGCGCGTCCTAGCGCGACGACTGGCGATCTCGACTCTCTCGGTGACTGTTGCGGTGGCGACCTTCGGGTCGCCGGCCCGCGCCGCGACGAACCCGTTCACCGCAGCGCAAGCCTGCAACAACGACTTCGGCGGCTCGTGGGCCCAGGCCTCCGACGGCCACCGGTCGATCTACTCCGGTAGCACCAAGGTGGGCGATGTCTACCTGATGTACAACAGCGCGACCGGCTACAACTGCGTGGCCACCCTCAAGGCGGTGGCCATCGGATCGGAGACCGGGGTTGCCGCCAGCCTGCGGGTGGAGGGTGCTTCCTGGGTCACCGACTCCGGCAACTACAAGTACTACGCCGCGAAGCAGCGCTACGCGGCGGACACCTGTGTCATGTACGAGGGCGAGGTCCTGTACGGCACGATGTGGGCGGCCGCCGGCAGGTACACCTGGGGCAACTGCGGCTGAGGGCCCCGAGCTGGGGGTACGTGGCTCCAGCCGCGTACCCCCGGCCAACCCCTGACGGGGCTCCATTACCTATTGCCGTCTCGGAACCGGCACCCGGCGCGGTGACCCTGCCGAGCCGGTCGGGGTCGTTGAGGCGACCCGTTTCGGTTGCCGGCGCGTCATGCCGACGGCCACCAGCACGACCACCATGCCGGCAGCCATCCGCACCGTGACCTGCTCGCCGAGCACGACTGCGCCGAGCGCGACCGAGATCACCGGAAGCAGGTAGCCGACGGTGGCGGCGTTCGTCGCGCCCTCCTGAGTGATGATCCTGTAGGTGAGGTGGAAGGTGATCGCCGTGCAGCAGACCGCCAGGACGACGAGGGCGATGACCGAGGCCGACGACACACGCGGCAGGTGCAGGCCACCGACCGGGAGGAACAGCGCGCTCCACCCGGTGGCGGCGAGCAGTTGGGCGCTGGACAGCACGATCGTCGGGACGCCGCGTCCCGCCAACGTGCGCCCCATGTAGGCGAAGGCGACGGCGTAGCTCGCTGCCGCGCCGAGGATGGCCAGGGCGTCGCCGCCGAACGGGCCGGCGTCGCGCCACGGCGCGAAGATCGTCGCAACTCCGGCAAAGCCGAGCAGGAGCCCGCCGAGGCGAGCCGGACGTACACCACGGTCGGTGCCGATCGCGAGGCCGAGCAGCAGCGACCACAAGGGCGTCGTGGCATTCAACACCCCGGCCGTCCCCGAGTCGACGGTCCGTTGGCCGAGGCTGAACAGGGCGAACGGCAGGGCATTGCAGAAGAAGGCCGCCACCACCAGGTGCGTCCAGGTCTTCCGGTCGCGCGGCAGGCGGTTGCCGGACAACCGGAGCGCCAGCAGCAGCGCCGCGGCGCCCAGGCCGCACCGGGCGAAGGTGACCTGGGCGGGCGAGAACCCGTCCAGGGCCACGGCGATCCAGAGAAAGGTCGAGCCCCAGAGCAGGGCCAGAACGGCCATCCTGAGCAGGTTCCGCGAGGCGCTGCTGATCATCGGTCTCTCGTCCAAGCGTGTTGTCGACGTGGGGACAGCTCGAGCGTGCCCGGCCGCACCCGACAGGAAAAGCAAAAGGTTCGACACTACTGTTAAGCTGAGCTACATGCTCGACGTGCGGCGCCTCCAGGTCCTCCGCGCGGTGGTCACCAGTGGCTCGGTCACCGCGGCGGCAGCCCACCTGGGCTACACCCCGTCCGCCGTCAGCCAGCAGGTCGCGGCGCTGGAGCGGCAGGCGGGTGTCGCGCTGCTGGAGCGGATCGGCCGTGGCGTACGCCCCACCGCCGCAGGCCGGCTCCTGACCGAGCATGCCGACATCATCGGCCGGAACCTCGCCGAGGCCGAGGCGGCGCTGGCCGAACTACGCGCGGGGCGCACCGGACGGCTGAGCGTGCGGTACTTCGCCACCGCGGGCGCCGCCCTGATCCCCCCGGCGCTGGCCCGGTTTCGCCGCGAGCATCCCGACGTCCGCGTCGACCTCAAGCTGCTCGATCCCGACGATCCGCTGCCGGAGGTCGAGCAGGGGCGCGCGGACCTGGCCATCCTCGTCGGTCCGAGCCTGCCGGTCCGGGACGGCCTCCACCTCGTGCACCTGCTCGACGATCCCTATCTGGCCGTCCTGCCCGACCGTCACCCGCTCGCCGCGAAGACGGTCGTCGACCTGGCCGACCTCGCCGAGGAGCCCTGGGTCAGCAGCGAGCCGGCCGGGCCCTGCCTGCAGGCCGTCCTGACCGCCTGCGGGGCCGCCGGCTTCAGTCCGAGGATCGCGGTGGAGTCGGACGACTACCCGACCGCCCAGGGGTTCGTCGCTGCCGGGCTCGGCGTCAGCGTGATCCCGCGGATCGCGCTGGACAGCCCTCACCCCGAGGTGGCCGTACGCGAGATCCGCAACCCGCGGCCGGTCCGGCAGATCCACGCGGTGGTCCGGGAAACCGGGCTGGAGCAGCCGGCGCTGCGTGGCCTGCTAGCCGCGCTGCGGGACGCGGCGGATCGGCGGCGCGACTGACGGTCCCCGCGGGTCGGCTGATCCCGAAGCGCCGCCTCGGATGGGGAACCCACAGCAGGTGGGCCGCGCCTCGTCAGGGCGCGGTCGGTTCGGCGCCGAGCAGGACGGCAGCCCGCAGCGTACGCAGGTGCAGCGCCCCCCGGCCGCGACGTGTCGTCGCGACCAGCCCGGCCTGGCGCAGCTCAAGCGCCAGCCCCTTCCTGAACCGTGTGTCGCAGGGGCAAGTCAGCCGAGACCGAGCCGGTGCAGTGCGAGGGCCACGAACCCGCGCACCGATCGGTCCCAGCCGGGTACGTCGGCATCGAAGTCCGAGCTGCGGGCGTCGGTGAGGACGTCAAGGGCCAGGTCGGGTAGCTGGTCGCCGAGCCGGTACGCCAGTCCCACCGCCGCGGTGACCGGGACGATCCCAGCGTTCGCGGACAGCAGCCTGCGGAGGCAGGCGTCAATCCGCTCCGAGCCGACCGGGCAGTGGCCGAGGGTCAGGTTGGCGCTGGCCCGGGTGGCGGTGTGGGCCTTGTCGTGTGGGACCGCGATGAGCCCGGCCAGCGCCGCCTCATCCGGTGCGAACCAGGCGAGTAACTCGGCGGCGTATCCGGCCAGCTGCGGGTCGGGATCGGTGAGCCAGTGGACGTACCGGTCGGTGTGCCGGGCTCCGGCCTGGTAGGCGTCGGCCTCCCAGCGGACCGCCACGCTGTCGGCCAGCCCCGCTGCTTCCTCGTGCTCGGACAGGTCTTCGGCCTCCAGATGCCGCTCTACCAGCGCCGCCTGCTCGTCGGTGACCCCGTCGGCGGCGGCGAAGGTCCGCTGCGGGTCGAACGGCAGATCATCGTCGCGCCGGTCGCCGACCACGACCGAACGGAGCAGGTCTGCCACCGCTGCTCTATCCGGGGTGTCCGGGTCGTCAGCGAGCGCCACCAGGAACGGCACCACGTGACAGCTCGCCCGCCACCGCGTGCCCTGGTGGTAGACGTTGCCGAACAGCTCGGACAACGCCCGGCGCCGGACCGGCGCCTCTGCCGAGCGCAACGCCCGCAACTGGTCCTGTACGTCGACGGCCGGCCCATACGCGTGGTGCAACGACTCCCACGGGACCTGGTCGAGCCCAGCCAACGGGTCGGTCTGTCGATCCATGCGGCGGTTCTACCACCAGCAGCACAGAGCCCAGTCGTCGACATCAACCATGGCGGCCGAAGCCGGATGAGTGCGAACGGGTGTCGCCTCCGGCCCGTACCCGGTGACGTCAGCGGACAGCGCCAGCTTTGCAGGAAGCGCCTTACAAGCGAGTGGTCCCGGCCGCCGGCTGACCGTAGGAGGGGCCTACGCCGCCGCAGGTCACGCGATCGCCCGTCTAAGTTCCGCTTCAACATATGACGCCTCCTTCCCCTACGCTGCGCCGATGGGGATCTTCGATCCGGCCGCGGAATCCGAGGCGTTGGGTGACCGTGACGGATGTTGGACGTTTATCCGGAGGTTCGCCGCGGCTTGGCGTGAGCCTCTAGCACCAGGCGACGGGGAGAGACGCGCTGCCATCGCCGCTGTCGAACAACGGTTGCTCGTCCCGCTGCCGGCTGCGGTGCACGCGGCGTACGCGTTGTTCGGGCGGCGAGACGACCTGACCCGTAACGAACACGGGATGCGCCGGCTGGACCAGCTGGACTTCTGGAGTCCTTACGGCCCGCACATGCTCGTCTTTCGAGTGGCAGGGCAGGGCACTTTCCACTGGGGTATCCGCTTGGCGGACCTGCACCTGGACGATCCGCCGGTGATGGTGCGAACGGACGAGCAGGGATGGATCCGCTACCTCGACCGGTTCTCTCTCGCTGCCGTCGAGCTGGTGCTGTACGAGACAGTGGTCGGTAAGGGCATGTACTTGGCGATGGGCGACTACGACGATGCCCTCGCGGCGCGGCTCACCGGGCAGTACGCCGCGTTGGAGCTACCGCCTGTGCCAGTCGACGAAGACGACCCGGCGGGCAGGGTGCACTGGTACGGGGGCCCGGATGTGCTCGTTTCCCTGCAAGGCCATGCCGCCGTGTGGGTCTGCGGACGTACCGAGCAGGACCTTGCCGAAGCCATCAGGCCCATGCCCGGCCAGTGGTACCACTTCTTCTGAGGCCACCCACCCGGTGGGCCGTCAAGCGCTGACGAAGGATGACCGGCGACGACCGGCATTACCCGAAGAAACGCCAGGCCAGCCGCCATGTGACACCAGCTGGCCTGGTGGGCGACGGACGAGTCGAACTGTACGCCGGATTCTGCGAGCATCGGATCATGTCTCGGCCGCGCTGCGCGCTGATCGCCGGCACCCTGATGCTTGTCTCAGCTGCCGTGGTCGGGTGCTGTGCTCCCGCGCTCCTGGAGCCCCAACCACCGTGGGGTGACCCGGTCGCCGACCGGGCAGAGTGGGACCGGGCCCTGCCGTGGCTGCTCGCTGCTAGCGGCGGCTTCCTCTTGGTCGCGTTTCCTCTCCTGGCCTACGGGTTCGTTGGGTGGCGAATGGAACGGCGTGCCCGGGTCGCGGCGAGAGGAGGCTGTCGACAGCAACGCTCTCATTAGCAACGGACCCAGACGAGGGCAGCCGTCGACGGCTAGGCAGTGTCTCGAAGTGCGTGTAGCCATTCGTTGATGGCGGTGACGTGGATGGTGGCTTCGTAGCGGACGGCGAGCTTGTCGTACCTGGTGGCCATGCTGCGGTGGCGTTTGAGTCGGTTGATGCCGCACTCGACGGAGTGGCGCTGCCGGTAGACCTCGGGGTCGAAGGCAGGTGGCCGGCCGCCGGCGGAGCCCTTGGCCCGCCGGTGGGCGTCCTGGTCGACCTTGCTCGGGATGCAGGCCTGTATCCCGCGGCGGCGCAGGTAGGTCCGGTTGCCGCGGGAGGTGTAGGCACGATCAGCGATCACGCGGTCGGGTCGCACGCGGGGACGACCAACGCCGAGGCGGGGCACGCGGATACCGGCCAGCACGGCGGGGAACTGTGGGCTGTCACCGCGGTGCCCGGCGGTCAGCAGCATCGACAGCGGTTTGCCGCCCTGCTCGCAGGCCAGGTGCAGTTTTGTGGTCCACCCGCCACGGGAGCGGCCGAGAGCGTGGTCGGCTGGCTCGGTGTGAACTCCGCCGGGCGGCTCGAGCTGCTGCTGCGAACACCGACGTGCGCCCGCGGAATGCTGATGGGCTCGAGCGATGGTCGAATCGACGCTGACATCCCACGTGATCAACCCGGCCGCGTCCGCGCGGGCCTGCAACGTGGTGACGATCTGCTGCCAGACCCCGGCCCGCTGCCAACGCCGGAACAGCGCGTAGATCGCTTGCCAGGAGCCGTAACACGGCGGCACGTCCCGCCACGGCGCACCGACACGCACCCGCCACCGGATGCCGTCAATGAGCTGCCGCTTGCTCCATTGCGACGGTCGGCCCGGCCGCTTACCCGCAGGCAGCAGCGACTCCAACACCCTCCACTGGGCGTCGGTCAGGTCGTGCCGCCTCGTCACCGCTATGGTGGCCACGAGGTCTCCGGTATCCAGGTTCTTCTTGGTCGATGAACCCTCTACCGGAGACCTCGCTATCTATCGATCACCGACACGCCGCACCCGACTTCGAGACACTGCCTAGGCCCAGACAGCCGCCCGAGGTCGCGGATGTGGATGGACCCCGCCGGACGAGGCGCCCAGAACTTACAAGCGAGGGGTCGCAGGTTCGAAACCTGCCGCGCCCACCACACACCACCAGCGAAAACCGCCCCGAGAAGATCACTCCCCGGGGCGGTGACAGCAACGGTGACAGCAGTAGCGGCTACGAGAGCCGTCCGTCGAGCTTCCCGAGCGCCTGCCGCATGACATCAAGGTTGGCGTGCGAGTAGATCTTGAGAGTGATCTTCACATCGGCGTGCCGGGCGATGGCCTGAACGACGTGCGGCGGGACGCCCAGCTCCATGAGCAGGGACACGACCGTGTGCCGTAGATCGTGCAGCCGGACATCGGGACAGCCGGCCGCTTCCCGAAGGGCGGCGAAGTGCCGGTTCAGGTTGCGCGGCTCCATGGGGGTGCCGACCTCGGAGGGGAAGACCAGGCCGTGGTCCTGCCACACCTCCGCCAGCCGCTCACACTCCACGCGCTGCCGTTCTTGATGATCGAGCAGCACGAGCCAGGTCCAGTCGGGCAGCGGAAGGACGCTGTCTGACTCCTCAGTCTTGGTGTCTTGCAGGCGAAGCTTCCCGCCGGCCCGCTGCACGGTCTGACCGATGGCGGTGTGACGAACCAAGAATCGGTTTCCACCTAGGGACTGCCGGTATCCAGCGGCCCCGGTCGGGTGACCAAGGCCGGCCCGGAGGGCAACTCGACCTGTTCTGCGTCGAGCGCAGTCAGGAGCATCATGGCCCATGTCAATCGTCCCGCTGATCTAGGGTGACCTGGTGCCTTCGAAACCCGTGACAACCGTCCTGTTCGATTTCGCTTGGACCCTGTTCGCCAGGGACCCCAACCGCTGGGTCGGCAGCGCGGCGGCCTTGATCGGCCGGGAGGTGGCCGCCGGTGAGGCGGAGCGCATCGCCTCGGATTTCGCTGAGTTGCTGCGGACGACGGCTACGGACCCTGCTCACATCGCCCGGGACTTGGACCCACAGGTGTGGGACCGGGCGATTCTGGCTGTCCTGCAGCAAATCCGTGGGGTGGACTTGCCGTTTGCGCGAGCCCTGCACGAAACGCGCGCCGAAGCGCTGGCGCCGTACGCGGACACGGCGTCCACTCTCGCCGCGCTGAGTGCCCGCGGTATTCGCCTTGGCGTGGTCAGCAACGTGGGCTGGGACATTCGCATCTGCTTTGCGAGGCACGGGCTTGACCGCTACATCGATGCATTCGTTCTTTCCTACGAGGTCGGCTTCGTCAAACCCGATGTACGGATCTGGCGCACCGCAGTCGAAGCCCTGGCGGCACAGCCAGATCGAACGTTGATGGTTGGCGACCATCCCGGATGCGACGGCGGTTCCGTGGCCGTCGGCATACCGGCCCTGGTGCTGCCGATGGTGAGTTCGCCAGCCCAGCTTCGCGGGTTCGATCAGGTGCTGGCGTTGGCCGGAATCTGAAGCCGGTTCGGTTCCTGGTTTGTCGAGGTTGCCCAATGCGCTTCGGGAAAGATCTCCGATTCTTCCAGCATGAAGTCGAGCCGAAGGCAGTCAAGAACCGGATGCACTTCGATATCCACGTCGGCGGCGGCCGGCACGAGCCGTTGGAGGTGCGCTGGCCGCGGGTCCAGGCGATCGTCGACAAACTGGTGGCAGCAGGCGGGACCGTACTCCGGGTCGACGCACCGGACGGTGCCCCTGACCATGTGACGATGGCCGACCCAGAGGGCAACGAGTTCGACGTCCTTTAGGCCCGTTCGGCCGGGCAGCTGGCCAAGCCGTAGCCGTCGACAGCGTCACGCAGGTCCTGATACCGATGTGTCACGCAGGTCCCGAGACCGGACAATCGAAGCAGGCCCGTTCAAGTTGAACAATCTATACCGCTACAGGGGATCCTGTAGGCGATCGAAGATCAATACGGCGAAGGCTGAGGCCAGCCACGACACCGGCTGGTGGAGGTCTGAGGAGGTCGGGCGAAGCTGTCGACAGCAGCGCTGACAGCAACTGACCCGGACTGAGGGGACCGTTGCCCGCCGGCCCCAGACGGTCGTCCGAGGTCGCGGACGAGGGCGGACCACGCCGGACGGAGCGCCCAGAACTTACAAGCGAGGGGTCTAGGGAACCTCCTGCCGCTCTCGATTTGGCCAAGCCTGTGCGTGGGGTTATGAGGGCGCGGGCTGCTCGGTAGCGTTGGTGGGACGACGGCCCCGGGTGCCGATGGTGCATCCCGCGCTACGAGGAGGTTCGGGATGGATTCCTTGCCGGAACTGACCTTCGGGCAGCGGTTGAAGGTCTACCGGGAGCGGTCCGGGAAGACTCGCGCGGTGCTTGGTGGGTTGGTGGGCCGGAGCGCCGAGTGGGTCAAGGCGGTGGAGACCGACCGAATCCTGCCGCCGCGCATTCACATGCTGGATCGCATCGCGCGGGCGCTCAAGGTCGACGTGTCTGCCTTGGCCGGGGAGCTGAGCGACCGGTCTGCCATGGTCAACGGACCGGAGCATCCGGCGCTTGCGTCGGTACGGGACGCCGTGAACCGCTTCGTACTCTCCGACGAGGCTTCCGCGGAGTCGTTGACGAGCTTGAGGGAGCGGCTTGCGGTGGCATGGCGGGCACGCCATCAGGCGTCCGATCACCGTACGGTGCTGGGCGGGTTGTTGCCGGGGCTGCTGCGCGACGTACAGCGCGCCGCGTTGGCGTACGAGGGTGACGAGCGCCGGCAGGCGCAGGCCCTGTTGGCGGAGACTCTCGGGCTGACGCAGATGTTCCTTGCTTACCAACCCGCCGCCGAGCTGTTGTGGCGCGTCGCGGACCGGGCGATGGTGGCGGCGCGGGAGTCCGGCGACCCGGAGGCCGTGGCGTGCGCGGGGTGGTTCCTGTGTCAGGTGCATCGGGACGCTGGGGACTGGGACACCGCGATGGCGGTGACCCTGGACGTCCTGTCCGCGCTGGAGTCGCGCGCGGCCGACGGGAGCACGAACCTGTTGGCGCTGTGGGGTGCGCTGAACTTCGAGGCGGCCTACACCGCCGCTCGTGCTGGTGAGGAAGGCCGGGCCTGGCGGTACTGGGATCGCGCGGACCGAGTGGCGCAGCGCCTGCCGCAGGGCTTCTATCAGCCGCAGACATCGTTCTCCCGGGTCATCATGGGCGCTCATGCGGTGACGGTGGCGGTGGAGTTGCAGAAGTCCGGTGAGGCGGTGCGGCAGGCACGTCGTCATGATTCGGCGGCGATCCCGTCGAGGCCGCGCCGGGCACGCCATCTCATCGAGGTCGCGCGGGCGCACTACGGCAAGGACGACA
Organism: Micromonospora sp. NPDC048930; assembly: GCF_043197935.1. NCBI lineage: Bacteria > Bacillati > Actinomycetota > Actinomycetes > Micromonosporales > Micromonosporaceae > Micromonospora > Micromonospora sp. NPDC048930. Next base: position 845,663 of record NZ_JBICUB010000001.1, on the reverse strand, counting down.
AGGAGGCGGCCGTGACGATCCTCCGCCAGGCTTACGAGTCGGCCCCGGAGACGATCCGCTTCAACGGGTACGCCCGCCAGATCACCTTGGACTTGCTCGATGGCCCGCGTTCCACCCGCGACGACGCCCGCGACCTCGCGGTGAAGGTCGGGCTCCTCTCCTGATCTAGGGGTACGAACCATACCCATTCCACTCTGCAACCGACCGTAGCTTCTTGCTCACGGGATGCGGCGGGCGGTGCGGGAATCGCCTGGTCGCCGCGTCCCTCTCAGCTTCGAGGGCAGGAGGCCGCCCTCGTGACCGACGAGGGAGGGTACGTGCGGCGCGTCTCGTATGACGAATCCCTCTCGGCCGTCGCGCTGACTCTCGTCCGCAGGCATCGGCCGGTGTGGTCGTGGCGGCTCTGGCGGCGCATCTGCCGCTGTGCAGACCTGCCATGCCGTGCCCGGCACCGGATTCCGATCAATCGTGGCCACTGGCCGCAGGAGGGTGAGCAGTGAGTAGCGGGCAGGAGCAGGCGATCCTCGCGGTGCACGTCCGAGGGATCGACGGCATGTGCGTCGGCTGCCGGGTGTGGTGGTCGCAGCTGACTCCGTATCCGTGCTGGCAGGTGGACTGGGCGACCAGCCGGCAGGCTCGGACGATCACCGCTCGGTTCCTGGGGGGTGTGTGGTGACCGCCCACGGCCCGGTCATGCCGATTTGGAGCTGCGGAGGCTGCGACCTGCCCTGGCCCTGCCCCACCCGCAAGCAGGAGTTGCGGGCGGAGTATGCCGACGCTCCGGTGTCGCTGGCCCTCTACCTCGGCTCCTATCTCGTCCAGGCGACCGAGGACATGCCGTGGACGCCGGCCGGCGTGTTGCACCGCCGCTTCTTCGGCTGGACCGGGGCGGCCGAGCAGCCCATGCCAGCAGTACAGCCGCGAAGTGCAGCAACCGTGCCAGCCGAACCGGGCCGAGAAGCGCGCCAGCAGGCCGTTTGACCTCGCATCGGGCCCGATCCGACCCGCTCGCCGAGAGTTCACACCGAAGAGGTCACTGGTTCGATCCCAGTATCGGACGCGCCACCACCACGTACGCCGAGGCGTAACGGCAGCGGCTCGCGTGTCAGCCGTTGATGTACGGCCGCTGGGACGACGCCGCCCGGGCGCACGCCGCCGCCGACACCGCCCAGCGGTCCTTGCCGGTGAGCCAGGCCTGCAACGCCGGCTACCAGCCGGACGTCGTCGCGCTGCACGCCCGACTGGCCCGGCTCGCCGCCCCGGTCCTGCTGCTCGCCGGCGAACGGGACCTGTGGCCGACGGCCGAGTTGGTCCGCCAGGCAGCCGGCCGGTTCGCCGACGTGACGGTGACCGTGCTGCCCGGCGCCGGCCACCACCCGTGGCTCGACGACCCGTCCGCCTTCCGCACGGCCGTCGACACGTTCCTCGCCTGCCCGCCGCGCTGACCCTCCTGCGCACCGGGCCCCGGTCGGGCCCGGTTGTTGTCGGCGGGCCTTGCCCTGATCAACCAGTCCGGGTCCTTCCTGCGGCGCGGTGGGGGAGTGGGTGGTCACCGGTCGTGCTCGCGCAACCAGGCCGCATAGTCGGCGACGGCGGCGTCGAGGTCGTACGCGGGCGCGAAGCCGGTGTCGGCGCGCAGCCGCTCGATGTCCAGCACCACGTCGCGAACCGGTGCGTGGTCGCTGCGGCCCGGGGCCAACGTCACCGGGGCGTCCGGCACGATACGGGAGATCGCCGCGGCGATCTCGCCGTTCGTGGTGAGCGTCCCGCTGCCGACGTTGTAGGTCCGGTGGCGCAGTGCGGTCGACGTCGCGAGCAGCGCCAGGGCGCGGCCGCAGTCCCGTGCGTACAGCATGTCGATCGCGTCGTCGGCGTGCGGGGCGGACGCGCCCGGCACCGGTGCTCCGCGGACCACGGCGTGCACGAGCTGCGGCGCGGCGAAGAACGGGGAAGCCGGCCGGCCGAGCGGTCCCCAGATCGCGCCGATGCGGGCGACGATCACGCCGAGCCCGTCGTACGCGGCGACGGCGTCCGCGACGACCTCGGCGACCTTCTTCGCGGCGGGAATGGCGTGCAGGCTGGCGATCGGCAGCGGGCTGTCCTCGCGCAGCACGCCGTCGGCGGGCGATACGCCGCCGTAGACGCCGATCGTGCTCGCGAGGACGACACGGTCCACGTTCCACTCCCGGGCTGCCCGCAGGATGGTGAAGCAGGAGCGGGCGTCGGCCCACAGCTTGTCGAGGGTCGAGCCGTCGCCGAGGCCGGCCGCGGCGAGGTGGACGATGCCGGTGATGTGGTGGCGCCTGCCCGCCGCCAGCACGCTGTCGAGGTCGGTGCAGTCGATCCGCGCGATCTTCGCGGCTGCGGGCGTATCGGCACCTGCGGCGCGGCGCTGCCCGAGCACGACGTCGTCGCCGAGGTCGAGCAGGCTGCGGGCGGTGTGCGAGCCGATGAAGCCGAGCCCGCCGGTGACCAGAATCATGTCGATCATCTTCCTGAGAGGGGGAACTCGCTAGCCGGCTAACGATTATCCTAACGCGGGCGATCGTTAGCCGGCAAACGAACCGTAGGATGAGGTGGTGACCGACCTGATCCGGCTGCTCACGCGAGCCCAGAAGCTGTTGCGCGCGGCCTCCGACGAGGCGATGCGGCAGCACGGGGTCCGCATCGGGCAGAACCTCGTCCTCGAGGTGCTGTGGGAGACGGACGGCCTGACGCCCGGCGAACTGGCCAGCCGGATGGGCGTGACGACACCGACCGTGGTGAACACGGCAACCCGGATGGAGGCGGCGGGGCTGCTGCGACGCCGCCCGGACCCGACCGACGGCCGGCTCGTCCGGCTCTACCTGACCGCGAAGGCACGCGCCGCGCAGCAGCCGATCCAGGAGGCGCGACGGCGGCTCGCCGAACGAGCCACCGCCACGCTCACCGAGGCCGAGCGCCGCCATCTCGCGAGCGCGCTCGAAAAGATCATCGAACAGATGAGCTGACACCCGATCACGACGGGTGGGCGGAGGTCGACTCGCTACCGCTCGGACCTGTCGACGGCGGCAACACCGTCGATCTCGACGCGTACGCCCTCGCGGACGAGTTGCGCGACGACCGTCGTCCGGGCCGGCAGCACCGGACTGTCCGCGAAGAACTCCTGGTACACGCGGTTGAAGGTGGCGAAGTCCCGCCGGTCACCGAGGTAGCAGGTGCACTTGACGATCAGGTCCTTCCGGCTGCCCGCCGCGACGAAGACCGCGACGAGGTTGTGCAGCACCTGCCGCGCCTGGGCGGCGAAGTCGTCCGGTATCGCGTTCGTGGCCGGGTCCAGTGGGCCCTGTCCGGACGTGAAGACGAGGCCGTCGACCCTGACGGCCTGGGACAACGGTGGCTCGGTGCCGTCCGGGAAGCGGGCGAACGGGGCGTTCTCGGTGTGGATGGCGTTGATCACGCCCGCGATTCTTCCGCACCGCCCCCGTACGGGATCGCGGCGCATCCTCGGTCCGGGAGCCGGCAGGTGTCGACCCGAGGTCGGTCCGCGCCACGGAGAAACGCGGCCAATCGCTTTCCCGAGGTGCCTGATCGGTCAGGTCGCCCCGTCATCCTTTCGGGGATACCACGGCCGGCGAAGATTGACCGCTAGCCGACTGAGACATCGGTCACTACACCGGTTGGTGAAGCCGTAGATGTGGCCTGACCAGCCACTTTGGTGGATGGAAGTGCGTCGGCCGGCGGCCGGGAAAGGGGCGTGACGCTGACGGGAAATTCACTGTCAGCTAGCCGTCCGCCATTCTGCTTTCCCTACCGGCCGGCCATGCCGCTCACTGTAGACATCCATTTGATGAAACGGGAGTGAGCCGTGTCCACCACCAATGAGACCGGGCAGGCCGTTGTCCTCGGCGGCAGCATCGGCGGGCTGCTCGCCGCGCGGGTGCTGAGCGAGTCGTACGCGAAGGTGACCGTCTTCGACCGGGACGAGTTGCCGGCGGAGGCCGCCGACCGCAAGGGTGTGCCGCAGAGCGAGCACTCGCACGGCCTGCTGGCCCGCGGCCGTCAGGTCCTGGAGGAACTCTTCCCCGGCCTGACCCTCGACCTCACCGCCCAGGGCGCCGTCCCCGTCGACATCCAGCGGGACTGCCTCTGGGTCAACGACGGCCACCGCATCCCCCGGGTCGCCTCCGGACTGGAGGGGCTCTGCGTCAGCCGGCGCGCCCTGGAGGCGTACGTCCGGGACCGGGTCCGTGCCCTGCCCAACGTGGAGATCCGGGACCGGTGCGAGGCGGTGGGGCTGCTCGCCGACCCCGACGGCGGCACGGTCACCGGCGCGCGGATCCTGCCCCGAGGAGGTCGCGAGGAGCGGCACGCCGCCGACCTGGTCGTGGACGCGACCGGCCGCGGCAACCGCGGCCCCACCTGGCTCGCCGAGCTGGGCTACCAGCCGCCCACCGAGGACCGGGTGGATCCCCGCACGGTGTACGTCTCCCGCGACTACCGCCGCGTCCCGGGCCAGGCCGACTTCGCCGCCTTCGTCTGCAGCCCGTCGCCGGCCGCCCCGTACGGCGGGGTGGCCATCGCGGCGGAGGGCGACCGGTGGATGGTCACCCTGCTCGGCGTCGGCCCGGACCAGGCCCCGCCGACCGACCCCGAGGGTTACCTCGCCTTCGCCGGGCGGCTGCCCGCCCCCGAGCTGCACGCGCTGCTGAGCCGGGCGGAGCCGCTCGGCCCGCCGAAGCGGATGCGGCTGCCCACCAGCGTGCGTCGCCGCTACGAGCACCTCGCCCGCCTGCCGGAGGGTTTCATCGCGGTGGCCGACGCGGTGTGCAGCTTCAACCCGGCGTACGGGCAGGGCATGACGGTGGCCGCGGCCGAGGCGATGGTGCTGCGCGACTGCCTCCGGCAGGGCCGGCGGGACCTGCCCCGCCGCTTCTTCGCGGCGGCGGCGAAGGTGGTGGACGTGCCATGGGACATGGCCGTCGGCGCCGACCTGCGCCACCCGACGATCGTCGGGCCGCGCAGCCGCCGGACCCGCTTCCTCAACGGGTACGTCACTCGGCTGCACGCCGCCGCCACCCGGCACCCCGTCGTCGGGCGGCGCTTCCTGAGCGTCGCAAACCTGATGACGCCGCCGCCGGCGCTCTTCGCGCCGGGGATCGTCGCCCGGGTGCTCTGGTCCGGCCGGCGCGCCACCCCTCAGCAGGTCCGTCCGGAGCTGGCGGCACCGGTCGAGGAACTGGTCAGCCGGTAGGCCGGGCCGCACGGGCGGACCGGGACGGCCGCCCACCCGGGTCGCATCCAGGAGGACGCGGCTCCCCGGTCACCCGACGGGAGCCGCGTCCTCGCGGTGCAGACCTGGTGCCGTCAGTGGCCCGGACCAGGGTTGCGGTAGCGCTCCACCTCCGACCAGACGGCGGACATCCGGGCGAGACAGCGGTCGAACACCTGGGCGTGCTCCAGGTAGGCGGCGCGGTCCGGCCCCGGGTGCACGCAGAGGTCGTCCGCGTCGTTGACGGTCCAGGGCGGCACGTCGTGGCCGAGGGCGCCGGGCAGCAGGGAGGCGACCCCCCGCGCGCCGAGCTCGCTGGTGAGCTGCCGCCGCACCGGGCGGCCGAGCACGTCGGCGAAGATCTGCGCCCACACGGCCGACCGCGCCCCGCCACCGGCCAGCCGCCAGGGCCGGTCGCCGACGTCGGCGCCGCTGGCCAGCACCCGGTCGAGCTGCATCCGGTGGTACTGCGCGACGCCTTCGATGACCGCGCGGGTGAGGTGGCCGCGGCGGTGGTTGCTGGAGATGCCGAGGAACGTGCCGGACGCCGACGGATGCTCGGGCGAGCCGTTGACGAAGGGCAGGAACAGCAGGCCGTCGGCGCCCGGCGGCACCGCGGCGGCCTCCTGCAGCAGTTCCGGTGCGGCGACGCCGCCGGTCTGCTGGTGGGGCACCCCGGCGCAGGCGAGCCATTCGAGGTTGGCCGCCGAGGTGGGGGCCACCTCCATGGCCAGCATCGTGGCCGGATCGGGCATGAACGCGCTGAGCGTGACCTCCGGGGCGGGGGTCCGCGCGGGCACCACCACCCCGTTGATCGCCCAGGTGCCGACGATGATCGTCCCGTCCCCGAGCTCCCGTCCGCCGGCGCCGAGCGTGGCGGCGACGCAGTCCATGCACCCGGCGATGACCGGCAGGCCCTCGGGCAGCCCCGTGCGGGCCGCGGTCGCCGCGCTCAGCCCGGCGACCACCTCGTCGGACCGGCGCAGCGGGGGGAACCGGTCCAGGTCGGCGGCGGGCAGCCCGACCAGTTCGAGCGCCGTCGGCGTGTACGCGCGGGTGTCGAGCCCGACCATGCCGAACGCGCTGGCGTCGCTGTAGTCCGCGCCGGCCACGCCGGTGAGCTGCGCGGTGACCCAGTCTTTGCAGGACAGCACCCACCGGGTGGCGGCGTACGTCGCCGGCTCGGCGTCCCGCAGCCAGCGCAGCAGGACGGCGGGCTGGGCGGCCCACGGGATCGACCCGGTCTCCCGGGCCAGCCGGCGGGCCCCCTCCGGCGGGATCGCCTGGACGATGTGCTGCGCCCGGCTGTCCGACGAGGCGATGGCCGGCCCGATCGGGCGCAGGGACCCGTCGACCGGGTAGATGCCGTTGCCGTGTGCGGCCACGCCGATGCCCGCCGGGGCGTACCCGTCGGCGGCCAGCTTGCCGCCGACCTCCGCCAGCAGCGACAGCACCGTGTCCGCCAGCGCGGTCATGTCGACGTCGTGGCGGTGGGCGGTGACGCTGGTGCGCGGAGTGCGGGCGTGCACCACGGCCAGCTCGTTCCCGACGACGTCGAACGCGGCCACCTTGGTGGCGGTGAGGCCGACGTCGACCCCGAGGTAGCAGGTGTGCGGAATCGTCACGACGTCCTCCTGTCGCTCGTTCCGGTCGCCGGGACGAGGTGCAGCCCGCGCGGGCGGAAGCGCCGCAGCTCCGCCCGGTAGGCGGCCACCTCGGCGTCGGCCCGTCCGGGGTCCCAGCCGAGCTGCCGTACGGCGACGTCCGCGCAGGTCACGGCCGTCGACACCGCCATGTCCGGGCCGAGGCCGACCAGCGTACGGCGAAGCAGCACGTCGGCCAAGGTCACCGCCCGCTCCTCCCGGAAGGCGAGCACCACCTCGGCGGCGACCGCCCCGGTCCGCTCGTCGACGACCTCGGCCAGTGCCGGGTCGGCCTCGGCGAGTTCCAGCACCCGGCGGGCTCGGACGCCGTAGATGTCCAGCAGCCGGGCCGACTGGGCGGGGGTGAACGGGGTGGCCGACCGCTGGAAGTCGGTGCGGAAGGCGTACCAGTCCGGGGTGTCGGCGCCGGGCAGCGGCCGGGTCCGGGTGGTGCACCGTTGCCGCGGCCGGCCGAGCACCTTCAGCGCCTCGTCGGTGGCGTCCTCGCCGAGGGCGCGGTGGGTGGTCAGCTTGCCGCCGATGATCGTGAGCAGCCCCTGGTACGCGGGCGCGTGGTTGAGCACGGTGTGCCCACGACTGATCTTGGCATTGTCCGACACGCCGGCCGTGTACGGCAGCGGGCGGATCCCGGCGACGCTGTACAGCACGTCGTCCGGGGTGAGTCCGGCCTGGGGGAACAGCCGGTTGGCCTCGGCCAGCAGGTAGTCGATCTCGGCGTCGCTGGCGACGACCTCGTCCAGGTCCCCCTCGTAGGTGAGGTCGGTGCTGCCGAGGACGTACCGGCCCGCCCAGGGGAAGATGAAGATCGGTCGCTGGTCGGCGGCGGCCTCGAAGAAGATGCAGGTGTCCGGGGCGCCCGGGAACGGGTCGACGATGATGTGGCTGCCCTTGGTGCCGCCGTTGAGTCGCGCGCTGTCGACCTGGCCGTCGAGGATCCGGTCGATCCACGGCCCGGCCGCGTTGATCGTGAGGCGGCCCCGGATCTCCGCCGCGCGCCCCGACTGGTTGTCCCGGGTCCGGACCCCGTGCACGCGTCCGTCGCTGACGAGCAGACCGGTCACCGTCGTGTACGTCAGCACCCGCGCGCCCAGCCGCTCGGCGTCGATCAGCAGCTCGACGCAGAGCCGCTCGGCCCACGGCACCTGGGCGTCGTGGAAGAGCACGCCGCCGCGTAGCCCGGTGCGGGACAGGTGGGGCCAGCGCCGGGCGATCGCCCGGGCGGACAGGCCGCGGCTGCGTCCACGCCCGCGGCCCGCCGCCAGGACGTCGAACGCGGCCAGGCCGAGGCGGATCAGCGGTCCCGGCCGGCTGTCGCCGGCGTAGAACGGGATCAGCATGGGGTAGTCGTGCACCAGGTGCGGCGCGGTGCGGAACAGCAGGTGCCGTTCCCGGATCGACTCGTGCACCAGGGTGAAGTCGTAGCGTTCGAGGTACTTCAGACCGCCGTGGATCAGCCGGCTGGAGGTGGCGGTGGTGCCGGCGCCGACGTCACCGCGGTCGACCACGACGACGCTCAGGCCCCGGCTGGCGGCGTCTCGGGCGATGGCGAGACCGTTGATGCCGGCGCCGACGATCACAAGGTCGACGAGGTCATCGGCGCCGGTCTGTGGGTGTGGCATGAGGAGCTCCCGGAGATGCGGGGTGCGGGCCGGGTGGGCGGCCCGCACCCCTGGCGATGATCAGGACGCGGAACCGGCCGACCGCTCCCGGAACAGCTCGTAGGCGTCCTCGGGCTTGGCGTCGTCGTGCACCACGGCGCGGACCGCGGCGAGCATCGCGGCCGGGTGCTCGCTCTGGAAGATGTTGCGGCCCATGTCGACGCCCGCGGCACCCTCCTGCATCGCCCGGTACGCCACGGTCAGCGCGTCGAGTTCGGGGAGCTTCTTGCCGCCGGCGACGATGATCGGCACCGGGCAGGCGGCGGTCACCGTCTCGAAGCCCTCGTTGACGTAGTACGTCTTGACGATGTGGGCGCCCATCTCGGCGCTGATCCGGGTGGCGAGCCGGAAGTAGCGGGCGTCGCGGACCATGTCCTTGCCCACGGCGGTCACGCCCAGCACGGCGATGCCGTGCCGCTGCCCGGCGTCCACCAGGGCGGCGAGGTTCGCCACCGACCGGGACTCGTGCTCGCCGCCGATGAACACCTGGATGGCCAGCGCCGCGGCGTTGAGCCGGACGGCGTCCTCGATGTCCAGGGCGATGTGCTCGTCGGAGAGGTCCTTGAGCACGCTCGGCCCGCCGCTGGCCCGCAGCACGATGCCGGCGCTGCTGTGCGACGGGATGCTGGTGCGCAGGGCGCCGCGGGTCATCATGATCGCGTCGGCGTCCGGCACCAGCGGGGCGATGTTGGTGTCGATCCGCTCCAGGCCGGCCATCGGCCCGAGGAAGTAGCCGTGGTCGAAGGCCAGCATCACCGTACGGCCGTTGTCGGGCCGGAAGATCCGGGACAGCCGGTTCTGCAGGCCCCAGTCCTGGGCGTGGGCTCCCTTGACGTGGAAGCCCGCGGCGGTGGGAGCGGCCCCGCCGAAATCACGGGCGTCGAGCAGACCGTCGGTGTCAGCCATTGTGGTTCTCTCCTGTGTCAGTTCCAGCGGTGGTCGCGGCCGCGGGTCGCGGCCGTCGACGGGGTCGGGTGGTGCCGGCGGCGGTGCGGAGCGTTCCGCCACCGGCGAGTAAGAGGACGAACAGCACCAGGCCGCCCTTGAGCAGGTTCTGCGCGGCCGTGCTCCAGCCCACGAGGTTGACGAGACCGTCGAGCAGGATGAAGAACAGCGCGCTGCCCCAGATGCCGACCGGCACGGCCCGGCCGCCCGAGATGAGCGTGCCGCCGATGACGACGACGGCGACCGAGTCGAGCAGGTAGCGCGTGCCCAGGTCGGGCGACGGCGCGATGTAGGCGGCGAGCAGCGCGCCCGCCAGTCCGGCGAGGGCGCCACTGGCCAGATAGGTGGCGGCGATGATCCGGCCGACCGGGATGCCGGCCCGTTCCGCGGCCGGGCGGCTCTGGCCGACCGCGAGCAGCGAGCGGCCGTACGTGGTGCGCCGCAGCAGCGCCACGACCAGCGCGGTCAGCGCGGCCACCGCGACGGCGAGCACGGGCACGCCGGCCGGGCGCAGGTTGAGCAGCGCGCGCAACCCGTCGTCCGGCACCGCGGTGAAGCCGTCGGCCAGCGACAGCGTCAGCGAGGAGGCGATCAGCCCGGCGGCCAGGGTGGCGATGATCGGCGGGACGGACAGCCCGAGGATCGCCACCACGCTGACCACCGCCACGGCCAGCCCGGTCCCGATGCCGGCCAGGAGGCCGACCGGCACCGACCCGGTGGACGCGGTCACCTGGACCGCGACGAACCCGGCCAGGGAGATGACCGGCGCCACCGACACGTCGATGTTGCCCGGCCCGGCGGTGATCACCAGCATCTGGCCCACGCCGACGATGACCAGGTACGGAGCCAGCGACAGCGCGAGCGAGACGGTCTGCCCGCCACCCTGGCTGGAGATGGCCAGGATGGTGGCCCAGACCAGCGCGGCGGCGACGAAGCCCCAGATCCAGGGGCGGGCGAGCGTACGGAGGGTCATCGGAGCACCTTTCCGACCACGACGCGGCCGGCGAGCACGGCCAGCACGATCGCGCCCTGCACGGCCGACTGCATGTTCGACGGCACGTCGAGCAGGCTGAGGACGACACTGACCAGGCCGAGGGTGATGCCGCCGATGGCGACCCCCCACGGCACGGCGGTGCCGCCGGCGAAGGACCCGCCGCCGAGGATCACCGCGGCGACCGTGATCAGCGTGTAGCTGGTGGCGGACGAGACGTCCCCGCCGCCGGTCTGCGAGGCGAGCACGAGCCCGGAGAGCACGCCGAGCGTGCCGGCCACGGCGTACGCGACGACCCGGGCGGCCAGCGGTCGCAGGCCGGCCCGTTGCAGCGCGACCGGGTTGCTGCCCAGCGCGCGGACCCGCACCCCGACGGAACTGCGGGCGGACAGCAGCCAGACCAGCGCCGCGACGACGAGGATCGGCAGCAGCGGGGCGGGGAAGCCGCCCGGCTGCCAGGAGCCGAAGGCCGCCAGCCACTCCGGCGTGCTGCCGCCCGGGGTGGGCAGGACGAACAGTCCCAGACCCAGCCAGACGAACGAGGCGCCGAGGGTGGCGATCAGCGACGGCACCCGGCGCAGGTGGATCAGCGCGCCGAGCACCGCGTACGCCGCCACGAGCCCGAGCAGCAGCAGCGCGCCGGTGCCGGGGGAGGAGACCAGCTTCGTGGCGGTGATGACGGTGACCAGGCCGACGAAGTTGCCGATGCCGAGGTCGATGTCGCCCACCGCCATCAGCACCATCTGGGCCTGTGCCGCGATGACCAGCGGCACGGTGGTCGAGAGGATCAACGCGAGGCCGGGCACGGTCAGCACGTCGGACTGCAACGACGAGCAGACCACCACCATGGCCACCATGGCGACCGTGCTGACGATGGCGGGTCCGGTGCGGCGCAGCACGGCCCGGGACGGCATCGCCGTCGCGACGAGATTCGTCATCGCGGTGCTCCTGTCGACTCGGATTCGGCGAAGGAGACGGCGATGATCCGTTCCTCGGAGATCTCCGCGCCGGTCAGCTCGGCGACGACCCGGCCGGCCCGCAGCACGTAGACCCGGTCGCAGTGCGCCATCTCGGCGTTCTCGCTCGAGTACCAGACCACGCTGCGGCCGCCTGCCGCCTCCTGCCGGATGAGCGCGTAGAGGTCGGTCTTGGTGTGCACGTCGACCCCGCGGAACGGGTCGTCGAGCAGGACCAGGTCGGCCGTGGAGGCGAACGCCCGGGCCACGATGACCTTCTGCTGGTTGCCCCCGCTGAGCTCGGTCATGGCCGCGTCGGCGCCACCACGGATCGCCAGCCGGTCCACCCAGTCGCGGACCGCCGCGTGCTCCGCCCCCGAGCGGCGTACGCCGTACCGGGCCAGGCCGCGCATGGCGGTGACGATGAGGTTCTCCGCTACGGACCACAGTGGCAGGACGCCGGAGCGCTGCCGGTCACCGGGGACGTAGGCGCGGCTGCCCTCGACCCGGGTGTCCCGGCGGGCCGGGCGCCAGAGCCGTTCGAGCACCTGCTGCTGACCCTGGCCGGCGAGCCCGGCCAGGCCGACGACCTCACCCCGGCCCACCGTGATCGACACGTCGTGCAGGCCGTGGCCGGTGGCGCCGCGCAGTTCGGCGACGACCGGCCCCGCACCGGCCGGCCGGGCGGGCGCGGGCGCCGCGGTGGGTTCGACCACCTCGGCACCCATCAGGGTGAGCACGTCCCGCTCGCTGAGACCGCCCGCGGGCCGCTCCGCGACGACCGCGCCGTCGCGCATCACCGCGACGCGGTCGGCCACCGAGAGCACCTCACGGATGCGGTGCGAGATGAGCAGGACGGCCGTGCCCCGGGCGGTGAGCCGGCGGACGTACGCGTAGAGCGAGCGGGCGGCGTCCGGGCCGAGCGACTCGGTCGGCTCGTCCAGGATCAGCAGGGCGAGCCGGTCGACCAGGCTGGCCCGGACGATCTCCACCATCTGCCGCTGGGCCAACGACAGGTCCTCGACCCGGTCCCGCGGCGACACCCCGTGGCCCGGGAACATCTCGTCCAGGCGCCGGGCGACGGCCGTGCTGGCCGCCCGCCGCCAGCCCAGCCGGGGCAGGCAGTGCCGGGAGGAGACCCAGATGTTCTCCGCGACCGTGAGATCCGGGCAGAGCGACGTCTCCTGGTAGGCCATCCGGACGGCCCGGAACGGGTCGGCACCCGGCGCCTCCTGCCCACCGACGACGACCGTGCCCTCGTCGCACGCTTCGAGGCCGGCGAGGACGCGCATCAGCGTGCTCTTGCCGGCGCCGTTGTGACCGACGAGGCCGAGCACCTCACCGGCGCGGACGTCGAGGTCCACGCCGGTGAGGGCCCGGGTACGCCCGTACGTCCTGGTCACCCGCCGCGCGGTGACGACCGGCGGTGCCGCGGACGGCGTCCGGCCGCCCTGCGGCGGGGCCGCGTGCGACCCCACCGGCAGGTTGTCGACGTGCATGATGCGCTCCTTGCGTTGCTGTCCGGTCAGCCGGCGGTCGTCGGGATGGGCGGCTGCACCGGGGTGGCACCGCTCTTGACGGCCTCGACCTGCTTGCGGAACAGCTCCTGGGTCCACGGCCACGCGGCGTACTCGTCGGGCTTCAGGACGCTGGCCCACGCGGCCAGGTCCTTCTGCTCCACCAGCACGATCGGGAAGGTCATCTCCTTCGGGACGTCCTTGCCGTCCAGCAGGTCGATCGCCTCCCACAGGGCGGCGACCGACTGGCCCGGGTCGGACATGACCGCGACCGAGCCGTTGTCGAGCTTGCTGTCCAGCCAGTACTTCAGCGCCCGGCCGTTGGTCTCGAAGGTGAGCGCCGGGAGCGGCTTGCCGGCCGTGTTGAAGGCCTGGGCGACGCCGTAACCGTCGCCGCAGCCGATGACCCCGTCGACCTTCGGCACGCTGGACAGCACACCCAGCACGGCCTTCTGCGCCTTGGCGCCGTCGCACATGCCGTTGACGGTCGCGGCGACCTTGACGTCCGGGTTCTTGGCCAGGATGTCCTGCGTCGTCTGGTACATCTCCGCCTCGGGCTGGGAGCCGACCACGCCGCGGCTGACGATGACCGTGCCCTTGCCACCGATGCCCTTCACCAGCGGCTCGGCCGCGGCCGTCGCCCAGTCCTTGAAGCTGTTGAGCAGCACGTGGGCGCAGGGGGCGTCGATCGCCGAGTCGAAGACCACGACCTTGATGCCGGCGTCGCAGGCCTGCTGGATGACCGGCTTGAGCGCGGTCGGCGAGGCCGGGTCGATCAGCAGGGCGTCCGGCTTCTGCAGCAGCAGGCTCTTGATCTGGGCGACCTGCTCGGTGGCCGAGTTCTCGCCGGGGGCGTTGACGACCTTGAACTTGCCGATCAGCCCGTCGTTCTGCGCCTTGGTGGCGGCCGCCTCGAACTTGGCGATCATCGTCTGCCGCCAGCCGTTGCCGATGAAGCCGTTGCTCAGCGCGATGAACGGCTTGTCGCCGCTCTTGGCGTCGCCGCCGCTCGCGCCGGAGCCGCAGCCGGTCGCGGTGAGCGCGACGGCCGCGACGAGCGCGGCCACGACCGCGGTGCGCCGCCGTCGGGATGAGAGATGGGTACGCATGGTGGGGGCCTCCAGAGAGAGCGAAAACCCGCGCAGCGGGAGTGGACGTGCTCAGTCGGCTGACCGCGGCTGGGGGCTGCGGTGAAGTGCAGTCATTACAGACCTGTAGTGACAGGTCCGCTAGAGCTGGATGACAAACGTGTTTCAAGTCACAGTGAGCCTGGTTACCTTCCCGTGTCGGCTCGGCACTGTGCCCGGTACGCCCGCACGGGCCTGTCATGACAGCCGGCCGGACATGGCATGCTGTACGTGGTCGATGGGAAGGAAGTCCATGACGATGACCTACCGGCGGCTCACCCGGGACGGGAGCGAGCCGCTGTGGATGCAGCTGATGCGGGAGCTGCGCGGCCAGATCGAGGCCGGCGACATCGCCCCGGACCAGCCGCTGCCGTCCGAGGCGGAGCTGACCGACCTCTACGGCGTGTCCCGCACCGTCGTCCGTGAGGCGCTGCGCGAGCTCGTCCAGCAACGGATGATCTACAAGGTCAAGGGGCGCGGCGCCTTCGTCGCCCCCCGCAAGACCGAGCTGCGCTTCGTCGGCTCCGTCTCCGGCTCCGCCGACGACCTGCGGGAGTCGGGACGCCGGGTCACCACCCACACGATCAGTCAGACCCTCGGCCCGGCGGACCAGCGCGAGGCCGAACTCCTGCAGATCCCGCCCGGCGAGCCGGTCGTGCGGATGCGCCGGCTCAGACGCGTCGACGGCCAGCCCTGGCTGCTCGTCGACACGGCCCTGCCGGCCCGGCTGGTCCCCGGCCTGGACCGCGCGGTGCTGGAGAACCAGTCGCTGTACGACGTGCTGCGCCGCCGGTACGGCCTGGAGCCGGTCGGGGCGGACCGCTGGATCGAGGCCGTCTTCCCCGAACCCGAGGACGCCGCCCTGCTGGAGATCACCACCTCAACGCCGCTGCTCGGCATCGAATCCGTCGCCTGGCTGCCGGACGGGACCCGTTTCGAGGCCTACCACGCCTTGCACCGCAGCGACCAGACCCGCTTCTTCGTCGGAATCCGCTGAGCCGGCGGTCAGGCCGTTCCGTCCGGCGCGGGTCGCCGGGCTCTCGCTTCAGGCGCGGGTCCCGGTGAGGAATGCCTCGTGCTCGGTCCACAGCCAGCGGAGGTATCGCCGTAGTTCCTCGACGCCGGCGACCCATCCCTCGTCCAGGTACGCGAGGATCCGTTCCGCCTCCCCGGGGAGCAGGTCGTAGGCGGTCGCCTGCGTCTCCGGAGCCGGGGTGTCGGGCGAGACCGGCACCGGATCCGGGATGAGCGGGACGCGGATGCCGACGCGGCTGAGTGCTCTGAGGACGGTGAGGTAGACGCGGGGCAGGTGGTAGGCGGAGACGGTGAGGGCGAGACTCGTGATGCCGAGGGCCTCGACCCGGCCGGCGATCCACGCGGCCTGCAGGCCGGTGTGGGGCGCCGGCTCCGCCTGCAGGTGGACCCCGTCGAGGCGGCGCAGGCCGAGCCCGCGCAGATAGGGGAGCGTGAGCGGCTGGTAGGTCTCCTCGGCCGGGTTGCCGTTCGCCACCAGCAGGTGGCTGATCTCCGGGTTGGTCTCCCAGCGTCGAATGCCGTGGGTGAGCCGCCACTCCTCGCCCTGGCCGACCGGTACGACGAGCGCGTCGACGCGCTCGGCGGCGGACTGCGGCAGGGCCAGGATCGCCACGACCGCCTGCAGCACGTCCATCAGTTGGGCGGCGGTCCGGCCGGCGAGGTCCGCTGGTCGCACCACGCGCGGAAGCGACGTGTTCCGATGCGCCGGACCCACCGCGCTCACCTCCTGAAATGATCCCGCTCGGCGGGGTGCCGGGTCAGGCGAAGTCGCGGTGCTTCAACTTGGCTCGCCGGCCGTCGGGATGGTGCCAGACGATGCCCTCGTACTGCGGGTGCGCGAGCAGCCAGTCGCGCAGGCCGTCCAGGTCGCGCGGTACGTCGAGCCGCTCCGCGTCAGCGTGCGGTACGAGCGCGTGAGCGGGCACGCCCTCCGGGTTTCCGTTGATCTTCGGCCCGATCAGCTCGTAGGTGCCGGGGCTCCGCCGCTGCGGCGAACCGGCGAGGGCCTCGGCGTGGTACCGCGCGTACGGCGACTGCTCGATCGGTTCCCAACCGACGGTCTTGCCGGTGACCTCGTCGGTCATCACCGGCCGGTAGCCGGGCGGTCGCGTCCGGCCCGGTCGCACCTCGCGGCGGGCCCACCATGTGCCGTCCTCGTCGAGCATCACGCAGGTGCCGTCGTACTTCCGCGTCGGCGTGCCCTCGCCGTCGAGAACCCACTGGCAGGCGGGATCGGCCTCGGGCAGGACGCGCCTGCGGTCGTCCGGGTCGCGGCGGAACAGCGTAGGGATCTTGTGCACGCCCGCATGGTCTCACCGCCCCCAAACGGATATCGGAGAAGGGCCGGCGCCGGGAGCGCGGCACGCGCCAGCAGCGTGACGCTGCCCGGAGCATCACGGTCGGTAGCGCTCGATCAGCCGGTCCATCACCGCGTCCAGCCGCGCGTCGACCCGCTGGCGCGCGGGATCCTCGTCGTACCAGGCGACGATCTCCCGGGCCCCCTGGAAGAACGGAATGGTGGCGACGTAGTCCGGTACGACGCTGCGCAGCTTGCCGTTGTCGAAGACCATCGAATGTGCCTTGTCGCCGAGCAGGCCGGCGCCCCACTCCGGGTCGGCCGCTGCGATCGCGTCCGACGGCACGTGGACGATGCGGGCCTCGACCCCGGCGGCGGCCGCGAGCGTCTCGGCGATCTGGTCCCACGTCAGGGCCTCGTCGGAGGTGATGTGGAAGACGTCGCCGAGCGTGCGTGGATGACCGAGCAGGGGTACGAAGCCGCGGGCGAAATCCGCGTGGTGGGTGAGCGTCCACAGTGAGGTGCCGTCGCCGTGCACCACGATCTCCCTGCCCTGCCGCATCCGGCCGAGCACGGTCCAGCCGCCGTCGAACGGGACCAACGTCTTGTCGTACGTGTGCGAGGGCCGCACGATCGTCGCCGGGAACTCCTCGTCGCGGTAGGCCGCGACGAGCAGGTCCTCGCATGCGATCTTGTCCCGCGAGTACTGCCAGAAGGGATTGCGCAGCGGCATCGACTCGATGATCGGCACCCGCGCCGGGGGAGTCTGATACGCCGACGCCGAGCTGATGAACACGTACTGTCCGGTGCGGCCACGGAACAGGTCGATGTCGGTCCGCACGTGCTCCGGCGTGAACGCGACCCAGTCCACGACCGCGTCGAACTCGCGGCCGCCGAGGGCGGCCCGCACCGATTCCGGGTCGCGGATGTCGGCGCACAGCACGGTCGCCTCGGGCGGGAAGGGCCGGAGGGTGGTACCGCCGCGGGTGAGCACCGTCAGCTCGATGCCCCGCTCGACCGCCAAGCGGGCGCAGGCCGAACTGATGATGCCGCTGCCGCCGACGAACAGGACCTTCAAGGCAGTCACCCCCGCACGCTATGCCATGGACCTGACCGTTGGTCCGGCCGGGTCGAGGCCCGGCGCTGGCGCAGGGACCCACCGGTCCGTCAGCCGGTCCCGGCCATCGCCGCGAGGCGGCGGGCGAGCCGGGCGGCCGCCTCCCGCAGCTCCGGCGGCTCCAGCACCTCCGCCTCGAAGCCCAGCCGCGCCACCTGCGCCGCGAGCCAGTCGAGGTGGTCCCCGCCGACGACGAGCACGCACCACCCGTCGCGGTCGTCCTCGACCCGCCCCACCTGGGGCGGCACCAGCTCCCGCACCCGCTCCGGCCGGGCGTGCAGCCGCACCCGGGCGAGATACCGGTACGGCGCCTCGGTCACGGACCGCTGCACGTGGGCGACCGGGTCCGGATGCTCCCTGGGCCGGAAGCGCCAGGTCGTCGCCACCACGTCGTGCATCCGGTCCAGCCGGAAGGTGCGCCAGTCGTCCCGGTCGACGTCGAGGGCCATCAGGTACCAGCGGCGGCCGGTGGTGACCATCCGCACCGGCTCGACCGTGCGCTCGCGCTCCCCGCCGTCGCGGCCGGCGTAGCGGAACCGCACCCGCACGGCGTCACGACAGGCCCGCGCGAGCGTCACCAGCACCTCCGCGTCGATCTCGACCCCGGGGCCGACCAGGGTCTCGGTGGCGCCGTGCACCGCCCGCACCTCGGCGCGCAGCCGGGACGGCATCACCTGGTCGAGCTTCGCGAGCGCCCGCAGCGCCGCCTCGCCCGCCCCGGCGACCGTGCCCCCCGACGCCAGCCGCAGGGACACCGCCGTCGCGATCGCCTCCTCGTCGTCCAGGAGCAGCGGCGGCAGTCGGGTCCCCGCGCCCAGCTGGTAGCCGCCGCCCACACCCGGCGTCGCGTGCACGGGGTAGCCGAGCGCGCGCAGCCGCTCCACGTCGCGGCGCACCGAGCGGTCGGTGACCCGCAGCTCGGCGGCGAGCTCGACGGCGGTCCAGGACGGCCGCCGCTGCAGCAGCGCCAGCAGCCGCAGCACCCGCTCGGTCGTCGCCTCGACGGTCACGCGCTCATCGTTTCACAGATCACGGAACGATCCTGTCCGCTATTCGTGCGAGCCTGCAACCATGACCGACCAGAACTGGAATCTCCCGCACCGCGACCGGCTCGCCGGGCACTGGACGAATCCGTGCCTGCTGACCCGGCGGCAGACCCAACGGGAGGCGAACTGAGATGGCCCGCGACGTTCAGATCACCTTTGACTGCGCGGACCCGGCCGCGTTGGCGGCGTTCTGGGCCGAGGCCCTCGGCTACCGGCTCCAGGACCCGCCCAGGGGCTTCGAGTCGTGGGAGCAGGCCCTGGAGGCGATGGGCGTGCCGCCCGAGAGGCGCAACGACGCCTCGGCGGTGGTCGACCCCGAGGGTTCCGGGCCGCGCCTGTTCTTCCAGCGGGTGCCCGAGCGCAAGCAGGCCAAGAACCCCGTGCACCTCGATGTGCGAGCCGCCCCCGGGCTGGCCGGCGACGCACGGATGGCGGCCCTGGAGGCGGAGGCCGAGCGGCTGGTCTCCCACGGCGCCACCCGGCTACGGCGCCACGAGCCCGCGCCGCCGCTCGGCGCCGGTCACCTCGTGATGGCCGACCCCGAGGGCAACGTGTTCTGCCTCGACTGATCAGCCACGGCGGCGCCGCCGGGCCGGCCCGCGATCCGGGCCCCCTCGGGTCATGCGGGCCGGCCGCCGAACGCCCAGTTGTGCACCTCGATGTCGGCGTACCGGTCCACGGTCAGGACGGCGCGCGCCGCGTGCGGGTCCGGCGCCCGGACCAGCGCCGCCGTGCCGAGCCAGGTGGCGCCGTCGTCGGACAGCAGCGGCCCGTACGCGATCAGCTCGTCCTGCTCGGCCGGTACGGCGAGGTCGGCCTGCCCCGCACCGAGGCCGAGCACCAGGTACCGGTTGCAGCCGGTCCGGCCGCCGGGGAAGTCCCACATGGTGCGCCCCAGCATGTTGCGCCACCGGCGCAGCAGCACGTCCCGGTACACACCGGCCTGGTAGTTGGGCTCGTCGAAGGCGAACGCCCGGGCGGCGGCGGAATCCGGCAGGTCGAGGATGTGCACGCTGCCGGTGGGCGTGTCACCGTCGTCGGCGAAGGTCGGGCCGCGGGCGATCATCTCCGCCGCGTACCGGTCCATGTAGGACCAGTGCGCTTCCCGCAGTCGGCCCCGTAGTGCCATCGAGCCGTGCCGGTCGCGGTGGTAGCAGAAGAACTCCATGCCCGAATCCTGGCCGGCACGCCGGACACCGACGCGGGCGGGTCCACCCGGACCTGCCCGGAGATGACCTTCGGCGGCGGTAGCGTGAGTCCCGACGGCTGGCTCGTCGGCAACCAGCAGCAGGGGCGGGCGCTGCTGGCCGGCGCCCAGGGCACGCTCGTCCTGCCGGACCTGGACAACCACCGGACGAGCATGGCCAATCTCGCCGTGGCGATCAGCCAGGACGGCCGCCTCGTCGCCGGGGGTGGATCGGCCGGTGGCGAGCTGCAGGTTCCGGTGGTCTGGTGCTGCCCGTGACCGCCAACGTCAAGGGCTCCGTCAACCGCTGTCGCCACCGACGAGGAGTGCGGAGAGCCTGTTCCGTTCGAGCCGCTGCTTCAGCAGTTCGAGCTCCACCCGGGTGCCTTCGATGCCGATGGTGGCGGCGCGCTGAGCCGCCTCCTTCGCCTCCGACAACGAGGCTCCGGCAGCACGGAACACCTTCAGCAACGCCACCCGGCCGGGGCCCGTCATGCCCTCGACTGTGAGACGGGCCAATCCGCAGCGGGCGATCAGGGCATCGCGAATCTCGGCGGGGGTGTCGTCCCACCCGCAGGTCGCGAAGGCCGAGCCGCAGCGCGAGCAATGGCACTCGGCGCTCCAGTGCAGTCGATCGTGGACGATGCGTTGGGCCAGATGACAGGTCAGCCGAGCTCCGCAATCGTCACACGAGCGGGAGATGTCCACGCCGTGGGAGATCACGAACTGGCCTCCAGTTCTGTCCGTTCAGTTTGTCGATCGTCCAGTCGGTGTCCACGCCGAGGGTGTCGTCCCTGGGCTCAGCGGTGCTGCCGGATGCGGTCCCAGATGCTCGGCGGCTCCAGCCGTACGCCGGTGCGCAGGGCGATGGTGGCGGGGGTGCCCTTGCCGGCGGCGGCGCTGACCCGGCCGTGTTCGGTGCCGCCTGGCAGCCGCGTCGGTACGGCCGGGATGTCGACGTCCAGGCGTACCGGCATGCCGGGCCAGCCCACCACGGTCAGGTCCTGGGCGGCGCTGAGCGTGGTGCCCGTGCCGGGGAGCCCCTGCACGCTGGCGACCTGGTCGCCGGCCCGGACGACCGGGTGCACCCCGATCGCGGCGGCGGCCGTACGGACCAACGGGCGGGTCGCCCGGAACACCCGGTCCAGCTGCACGGGCGTGTTGGCCCCGGGCTGCCCCAGGACGGCGCCCAGGATGGTGATTCGCCGGCCGCCCACGGTGACCACGGCGGCGAAGACGAGGCAGCCGCCGGCCTCGTCGGTGGACCCGGTCTTGATCCCCACGACGCCGTCCCGGCCGACCAGGGAGTTGTAGTTCTTCACCGTGCCCGCCACCGGGAGGGTGGCGGTCTTCTGCGCCACGATCTCCGCGAACGCCGGCAGTTGCATCGCCTTGCGGGCCAGGGTCACCTGGTCGACGGCGGTGCTCACGCTGCCCGGGTCGAACCCGGACGGATCGGTGTAGTGGGTGTTGGCCATGCCGAGCGTGGCCGCGGTGCGGTTCATCTTGGCGACGAACGCTTCGATGCTGCCGGCGTCCCACGCGGCCAGGATCCGCGCCATGTTGTTCGCCGACGGGAGCAGCACCGCCTGGAGCGCCTGCCGTTCGGTGAAGACCGCGCCCGCCACGACCGGCACGAGGGACTCGCCGCGCGCGAGCTCCCGCGGGTACGCGGCGGCCTGCTCCGCGCTGACGGTGAGCTCCGGTCCCTGCTCGCCCCGGTCGAGGGGGTGCTCGGTCAGGATGACGTACGCCGTCATCACCTTCGTCACGCTCGCGATCGGCACCGGGTCGCTCCCGCCCGACGTGCCGAGCGACCCCAGTCCTTCGACCGCGAGGGCGGCCTGCCCGGCCTTCGGCCACGGCATGGTCGGAGCCGTGCCGGGAAGGATCATCGACGCCGGCAGGGTACGGGTGACGGTCAGCGCGGGCGGCGGTCGGCGCAGCGGTTCGACGGCGACCAGCGCGGCGGCGAGGAGCAGGATCAACAGGCCACTGATCAGCAGCCGGTGGCCGCGGGCGCGGCGCCGGTGCGGCGATGGTCGCGGGACCCGTTCGAGGACCTGGGGCGTCGCGGAGTCGTACATCCTGATGTCTTTCGTTACCTCTCCGTGCGCTCCGTGAGCGGCTGCGTCCCGACGGGGAAGAGATGTCTCATCGTGGGATAGACGCGCGATCTTCCCCGGTTGGTTGCAGGAAACCGGGCACCGGAAACGCTGCGCGCACGGTGGCTGAGGACACTATCAGTCCCCGGCACGGCTCTCGGAGAGCCACGGCCGGCGGGTCAGCGTTCCTCGGTGCCGCTCAGCTGCCCGACACGCTCTCGCTCGGCATCTTCGCCGGCCGGTACCGCACGTTCACGGCCGAGCCGGGGTCGCCGCCGCCGACCCGGTGGAGACGGACCGGCGCGCCGCCGGGGTTGTCGTACAGGCGGATGCCCGCGCCGAGCAGGACCGGTGCGATGTGCAGGTCGATCTCGTCGATCAGCCCCAGTTCGAGGAGCTGACGGCCGATGGTCGGCGAGAACACCTCGAGGTTCTTGCCGCCGGCCGCCGCGAGCCCGATCCGCACCGCCTCGGCCGGATCGCAGTTCAGGAACGTGACTCCCTCGGCGGGCGTCGCGTCCTCCGGGTGGTGGGTGAGCACGAAGAGGGGGCCGTGCCAGTTGCCGCCGTAGATGGTGCCCGGGTCCGGGAAGGCGTCCCAACCGTCCCGGCCGCCCAGCACGGCGCCCGTGGTCTCGGCGTACTCCTGGACCAGGCCCGGCCGGAAGGACGTCCCGGTCATCCAGTCCATCTCGTGGTGCGGCCCCGCGACGAATCCGTCCAGCGACATCGTGAAGTGCCAGAGCACCTTTCCGCCCGCGGTCTGCGGCTCAGGGTCGCTCATTCCCCGCCTCCTGCACTCCGCTTGCAGTTTGCAACCGGTAGGGTCACGCTAGGCGACCCGGTGGTAGATTGCAACCAGTTCGGAGGTGGGAGTTGGTGGCGTCGGCGCGCTCGGGTTGCCCGATCAACGCCGCGGTCGAGGCGTTCGGTGACAGCTGGACCCTGCTCGTGCTGCGGGACGTGATGTTCGGCAACCGGCGCTACTTCAGGGAACTGCTCGCCGGCTCCGAGGAGGGGATCGCCTCCAACATCCTGGCCGACCGGCTGAAGCGACTGGTCAACTCCGGCCTGTTGACCCGCGAGGACGCCGGGCCGGGACGGCGCGCCGCCTACCGGCTGACCGAGGCGTCGATCCAGTTGGTGCCCGTCTTCGCCCTGCTCGGCGAGTGGGGCCTGCGGCACCGCCCGACCAGCCGGCGGCTGCGGGTGCGGGCGGAACTGCTCGTCGCCGGGGGACCGGAGCTGTGGCAGGAGTTCATGGCCGAGCTACGGACCATCCATCTCGGCGAACCGGCGCCGGAACGGGACGGTCCGGGTGTCATGGAACGTCTGGCCGAGGCGTACGCCGCCGCGCGCTGATCTCCGCCGCTGGCCGCGCCGGCGGGCGGTCAGCCGAGCCGCGGTGGGACGGCGAGGCCCCGGTCACGCCTGCGGTGACCGGGGCCCGTCGGATCAGGCGAGGTCGAACCGGTCCAGGTTCATGACCTTGACCCACGCCGCGACGAAGTCCTGCACGAACTTCTCCTGGGCGTCGCTGCTGGCGTACACCTCGGCGATGGCGCGGAGCTGGGAGTTCGAACCGAAGACGAGGTCGACCGCCGTGGCCGTCCACTTGACCTCGCCCGTGCCGCGATCCCGGCCCTCGTAGACGTTCTCGGTCGACGGCGACGTCTTCCACTCCGTTCCGCCGTCGAGCAGGTTCACGAAGAAGTCGTTTGTCAACGTCTCGGGGCGGTCGGTGAGGACGCCGTGCCGTACCTGCCCCGCGTTGGCGTTCAACGCCCGCATGCCGCCGATCAGGACCGTCATCTCGGGTGCGGTCAGCGTCAACAGGTTGGCCCGGTCCAGCAGCAGCGTCTCCGGCGACAGCTTCGCGCCGGGGCGCAGGTAGTTGCGGAATCCGTCCGCCTTCGGCTCGAGCACGGCGAACGACTCCACGTCGGTCTGCTCCTGGGCGGCGTCCGTCCGCCCCGGTGCGAACGGGACCGTGATCTCGTGCCCGGCGTCCCGGGCGGCCTGCTCGACCGCCGCACACCCGCCCAGGACGATCAGGTCGGCGAGCGAGACCTTCTTCCCGCCGGACTGCGAGCTGTTGAACTCCTGCTGGACCTGCTCCAGCGTCCGCAGCATCGTGGCGAGCCGGGCCGGCTCGTTGGCCTCCCAGTTCTTCTGCGGTTCTAGGCGGATCCGGGCCCCGTTGGCTCCACCACGCATGTCGGTGCCGCGGAAGCTCGCCGCCGAGGCCCACGCGGTCAGCACCAGTTGGGAGATGGACAGTCCCGTGGCGAGGAGCCTGGCCTTGAGGGCCCGCACGTCCTCGTCGCCGATCAGCTCGTGATCGACCGGCGGGACCGGGTCCTGCCACAGCTGCGGCTCCGGAACCCAGGGGCCGAGGTAGCGGGAGACGGGCCCCATGTCGCGGTGCAGCAGCTTGTACCACGCCCTGGCGAACGCCTCGGCGAACTGGTCCGGGTGCTCCAGGAACCGCCGCGAGATCGGCTCGTAGGTCGGGTCGACGCGGAGCGCGATGTCCGTCGTGGCCATCATCGGGGCGTACCGGACCGAGGGGTCGTGGGCGGCGGGCACGGCGTCCGCCCCGGCGCCGTCCTTTGGCCGCCACTGCTTCGCGCCGGCCGGGCTCTCGGTGACCTCCCACTCGTAGCCGAACAGCGTCTCGAAGAAGCTGTTGTCCCAGGTGGTGGGGGTGGGTGTCCAGGCGCCCTCGAGGCCGCTGGTGATCGTGTCCCCGCCCTTGCCGCTGCCGAAGCGGTTCCGCCAGCCCAGGCCCTGCTCCTCGAGCGGGGCGCCCTCGGGCTCGGGGCCGACGTACTCGGCCGGGGCGGCGCCGTGCGTCTTGCCGAACGTGTGGCCCCCGGCGATGAGCGCGACGGTCTCCTCGTCGTTCATCGCCATCCGGCGGAAGGTCTCGCGGATGTCCCGGGCGGCGGCCAGCGGATCCGGAGTGCCGTTGGGGCCCTCCGGGTTCACGTAGATCAGGCCCATCTGCACGGCGCCGAGCGGGCCGGCGAGCTCCCGGTCGCCGCTGTAGCGCTCGTCGCCGAGCCAGGTGTCCTCGGGCCCCCAGAAGATCTCCTCGGGTTCCCAGACGTCCGCCCGCCCGAAGCCGAAGCCGAACGTGGTGAACCCCATCGACTCCAGGGCGCAGTTGCCGGCGAAGACCAGCAGGTCGGCCCAGGAGATCTTCCGCCCGTACTTCTGCTTGACCGGCCAGAGCAGCCGGCGTGCCTTGTCGAGGTTGGCGTTGTCCGGCCAGCTGTTGAGGGGAGCGAAGCGCTGAGCCCCGTCACCACCACCGCCACGGCCGTCCTCGATCCGGTACGTCCCGGCGGAATGCCAGGTCATCCGGATGAAGAGCGGCCCGTAGTGGCCGTAGTCGGCCGGCCACCAGTCCTGCGACGTCGTCATCACCTCGAAGATGTCCCGCTTGAGCGCGTCGACGTCGAGCTTCTTGAACTCTTCCGCGTAGTCGAAGGACGCGCCCATCGGGTTGGCCCGGGGGGAGTGCTGGTGCAGAACCTGCAGGTTCAGCTGGTTCGGCCACCAGTCCTGGTTGGTCCTCGGTCGACTCGGCTTCGGAGTCGGGGAGGGGATTGCCGGGTTCTCGCTCTCGCTGCCGTGCTCAGGCACGTCGGTCGTTCCTCCTGTCGTGATGTCTCGTTCTGTCAACTGGTTGCCGATGCCGAGCGACACTCGGGACAGACACCCCAGTAGGTGACCTCGGCCTCGTCGATCGAGAAGCCCCGGCCGTCGGACGCGGTCAGGCACGGCGCCGCGCCGATGGCGCAGTCGACGTCGGCGATGACACCGCACGACCGGCACACGACGTGGTGGTGGTTGTCCCCGACCCGCGACTCGTAGCGGGCCACCGAGCCCGCCGGTTCGATGCGCCGCACCAGCCCCGCCATGGTCAGCGCCTGCAGCACGTCGTACACGGCCTGGTGGGACACGTCGGGAAGGTCCCTGCGCACCGCACCGAAGATCGATGCGGTGTCGGCGTGCGGGTGGGCGTGCACCGCGGCCAGCACCGCGACCCGGGGGCGGGTCACCCGCAGCGCGGCCGCGCGCAGCATGCGCTCGAAGTCCGAGATCGTGGCCACGCGCGCAGTATGCCCCACATTCTTCTTGAATGCATCAAATGGCTAATGACGCGCCAAAGATGGAAATAGGGGATTTTATGGCCGACTCGCTGAGCACGGAACCGGACCGGAGCGGATTCCGTCGTCCGGCGCAGGCGGTGGCGTGCGAGTTGGTATGCCTGGGGGGTGTCGGAGCGAGCGAACGACGAGCAGCCCGCGGCGGGCGGCACCGGGTCGCCGGCGGAGCGCGGACCAGGGCCCCAGGCGCGGCCCACGGGTAACTCGACCGTAGGGCGCGCGGCGAGGTGGGGGCTGCTGCTCGGCGCCCTGGGTGTGGTGTACGGCGACATCGGCACCAGCCCGCTGTACGCGCTGAAGACCGTCTTCACCCTCGACCGCAACCTGGTACCGGACGAGCCTGATGTGTTCGGCGTGATCTCGCTGGTCTTCTGGTCGATCACCCTGATCGTGTCGATCAAGTACGTGGTCTTCATCCTGCGGGCCGACAACGACGGCGAGGGCGGCGTGATGGCCCTGGCCGCGCTCGCCCGACGGGCGCTGCAGGCCGCCGACGGGAGGCGCGGGGCGGCCGTCCTGACGCTCGGGGCGCTCGGCGCGGCGCTGTTCTACGGCGACAGCGTGATCACCCCGGCGATCTCGGTGCTGTCCGCGGTGGAGGGGCTGGAGGTCACCTCCCCGGCGTGGGCGGTGGTGGTGCTCCCGGTGTCGGCGGTGATCCTCACCGTGCTCTTCGCCGGGCAGCGCTGGGGCACCGGACGGGTCGGGGCGGTGTTCGGGCCGATCATGCTGCTCTGGTTCGGCTGCCTGGGTGTGGCCGGCGCGGCCGAGGTGGTCCGTCACCCCGGCGTGCTCGCCGGGCTGTCGCCCACGTACGCGGTGCTGTTCGTCGTGGCCCACCCGGTCATCGCCTTCGTGGCGATGGGCGCGGTGGTGCTGGCGATCACGGGCGCCGAGGCGCTCTACGCCGACATGGGTCACTTCGGCCGCGCTCCGATCCGCTGGGCCTGGTTCGTGGTCGTGTTTCCCGCGTTGACGCTCAACTACCTCGGCCAGGGGGCGTTGATCCTGCGGAGCCCGGAGAGCCGGGCCAACCCGTTCTTCCTGCTGCTGCCGGAGTGGGCGCGGCTGCCGATGGTCGTGCTGGCCACCGTGGCCACCGTGATCGCGTCCCAGGCGGTGATCTCCGGGGCGTTCTCGGTGTCTCGGGAGGCCATGCGGCTGGGCTTCCTGCCGCACCTGCGGATCCGGCAGACCTCCCAACGCGAGTACGGGCAGATCTACGCGCCCGGGGTGAACTGGAGCCTGTTCGCGGCCGTCATGGTGGTGGTGTTCGCGTTCCGCTCGTCCACGAACCTCGCCGCCGCCTACGGGGTGGCGGTCACCGGTACCTTCCTGATCACCACGACCCTGTTCCTGGTGGTCGCGCGAGCGCTGTGGCACTGGTCGGTACGGCGCGTGGTGCTCTTCGGGGTCGTCTTCGGCGCCATCGAGCTGGTCTTCTTCGCCGCGAACCTGGCCAAGGTGAGCCACGGTGGCTGGCTGACCCTGCTCATCGCGATCGTCGTGTTCACCATCCTGGTGACCTGGCGGCGGGGAGCCGAGCTGGTCACCCCGCGCCGGGTCGAACGGGAAGGCCCGCTGGCCGCTTTCATCGGCGACCTGCACGCCCGGAACATCCCGTGGGTCCCGGGCACGGCGGTGTTCCCCCATCCGAACAAGGAGACGACGCCACTGGCGCTGCGCGCGAACGTCGCGCACAACCATGTCCGGCACGAGCGGATCGTGCTCATCACCGGTCGCACCGCGAACGTGCCACACATTCCCTGGGAGCGCCGGCTGACGATCGACGATCTCGGCGACCCGGACGACGGCATCATCCACATCACCGCCCTCTTCGGCTTCCAGGATCCGACCGACTTCCCCGAGGTCGTTCGCCGCGCCGCCGCCCACCCGCTCGCCAGCGGCATCGACCTCGACCAGGTCTCCTACTTCGTCTCCCGGATCACGCTGCGGTGCACCCGTCGTCCCGGCATGGCCATCTGGCGAAAACGCCTGTTCATCGGCCTGGCCCACAACGCGGCCAGTCAAGCGGAGTTTCTGCGCCTGCCGGAGGAACGCACCATCGTCCTCAGTGCCGAAGTGCCCGTCTGAGCCCGGACGCGGCCGTTTCCACGCGGGTGGCGTCCGTTGAGGATGGTCACTGCGCGCCGGACACGGCACCGTCCCGCTGGCCCCGATGTGAAGATCTTTTCACCCGCGCCGCGCGGCGGTGACGGCCTTTGCCGGGTTGGGCCCGACGTGGCACGCTTCGTAGTGCCCGCAGAATGCTCGCGGCGCGTCGGAGCGGTGCGAACGGTAGGACAACCGGGGAGCCGATGGCGAACATGTGGCGACGCAGGACGGCGTATCCGTTGCTGCTCTGGCTCGTGCTGACCGCCGTCATCGCGGCCGCGTGGATCAGGTTCGGCAGCTCCAACCTGACCACCGTGCTCACGATCGTGTCCACCCTGGTCGCGCTGCTGCCGGTGTTGAAGGTCGGCCCGCTGAGCTGGTCGGCGCCCGGCCGGCAGAGCACTCCGGCGCAGGTCGACCAGGCCGTGCAGGTGCTCGCCATCGAGGTGCGCAAACAGTGGGACGAGGAGGCCCGCCGGCGCCAGCTTCAGGAGGCGCGCCAGATGCCGGTCCGCTGGGAGGTGGCGGACCGACCGCACGATCGGCTGCCGTTGCCGCCCGCCGGGCAACTGCCGCGGCTGATCGACGAGTTCGTCGGGCAGCCCCGCCCGATGGTGGTCATCGGCGAACCGGGGTCGGGCAAGACCGGCCTGTGCGTGATCCTCACGTTGGATCTGTTGAAGGAGGCCTCCGGGCGGGTGCCGGTGCTGTTGCAGATCGCCGGCTGGAACCCGGACGAGAATCTCGACGACTGGCTGGTCCGCCGACTGGTGGAGGACTATCCGTTCCTGGGCAACGAGGCTCGGTTCGGCGCCGGCGCCACCCGGGAGATCGTCACCCAGCGCCTGGTGCTACCGATCCTGGACGGCCTGGACGAGATGCCGCCCGAGCTGCGGCCCGTCGCGCTGCGCGCGCTCGACGACGACTGGTCCGCCGACCGGCCGTTCGTGTTGACCT
The DNA here is from genome assembly GCF_043197935.1 of Micromonospora sp. NPDC048930. NCBI lineage: Bacteria > Bacillati > Actinomycetota > Actinomycetes > Micromonosporales > Micromonosporaceae > Micromonospora > Micromonospora sp. NPDC048930. Next base: position 816,518 of record NZ_JBICUB010000001.1, on the reverse strand, counting down.
GCCGTACGGAGGAGTTTCTGGCGGCCAACGCGCAGAACCTGCTCGTGGGTGTGCTGGTCGTCCGCCTGCGTCCGCTGGAGCCGCAGGCGGCGGCGAACTTCCTGCTCGACGCCACCGCCGACACCCGGCTGGAGGAGTGGGAGCCGGTCCTGGCGGATCTGGTCGCCCACCCGTCGGACGACCTCGCGCAGACGCTGACGAATCCACTGATGCTCGCGCTGGCCCGCACCGTCTACGAGGCCGAGGACGCCTCGCCCCGGGAACTGCTCGACCGGCGCCGCTTCCCCGCGCAGCAGGACGTCGAGGAACATCTCCTCGACCGGTTCATCCCCACGGTGTTCCGCAGCCGCCCGCACCGGGCGGTGCCCAGTCCGACCCGGGTCTCCCGCCGGTGGGACCCGGCCGTCGCCGAGCGGGCCCTGACGTTCCTGGCCGGCCACCTGCAGACGCTGCGGACCCGCGACCTGGCCTGGTGGCAGCTGGCCCGAGCGGTGCCCCGCCCGGTCTCGCGGGCCGTGCGCGTCACGGTGGGCACGGTGAGCTGCGGCCTGCTGGGCTGGGTGATGTTCGGGCTGTTCGGCCGCCCCCAGCTCGGGGTGGCCTTCGGCCTGCTGGTCGGCCTCTTCGCCGCCCCTCCGATGGGTAGGTTGCGGGACAAGAGGCCACGCCGGTTCGTACCCCGGATCTTCCGCCGCGCGGAGCTGGCGCCGGAGTTCCTGGTGCGCGACATCGGCTTCGGTGTCGTCGGTGTGCTCGTCGGCGGGCTCATCGTCGGCCTGCTGTTCAGCGTCGGGTACGGCGTGCTGATCGGCCTGTTCTTCGGACTCGTCTTCGGCATGGTGCGCCGGTTCACCGAGCCGACCGAACCGAAGGAGCCGGCCAGCCCGAGCAACGTGTTGCGGGCCGACCGCAGCACCGTGCTGTACGGGACCGCGTTGGGCGGGGCGGCCGGCGCGATGGTCGGCGGGTTGCTGGGGGGCGTCGTCGGGGCCGAGCGGTACGGGTTGATCTTCCACCTCAGCCCGCTGGCGGAGGGGCTACTCGGCGCCGGTGTCGGGCTGCTGCTCGGGGCGGCCGGCCTCGGCATGATGGTCTACGCCACCAGCGCGTGGGCCCAGTTCGTGCTCGCCCGGCTCTGGCTGGCGTACCGCGGGTTGACCCCGTTGCGGCTGATGACGTTCCTCCAGGACGCGCACAAACTCGGCGTGCTCCGCCAGGTGGGATCGCAGTACCAGTTCCGGCACGCGTTGCTCCAGGAACGGCTGGCGCAGCCTCCGGCGGCACCGGTCGCGGCGCCGGAAGCGGAGACGGCGATCCAGGGCTGACCGGCCGGGATCGACTACGCGGCGCGGGCGGTGGTGAGCTGCACCGGCCCGACCAGGGACCAGTGCGCGACGCGGCCGGGCCAGCAGCCACCCGACCCGGCGCCGCCGTCGACCGTGACGTAGCGGGCCTGCGGGAACCGGATGCGCGCCCGGGTGATGGGCGCGTCCACGGGATGGACCTGAAGGTCCGCCAGGCGCCTCCGCACGCTGTCGCTGCTCCGGCCGGAGCCACCGGTCTCCCAGTAGCCGAACTCGATCCGGGCCTGGGAGGAGGCGCCGGCGCCGGCGGCCTGCTGATCGAGCAGCCAGGCGACGTCGGCCGGATCGGTCAGATCGACCGCGCGGACGGCGGACCGGACGTCGTCGCTGACCACCTGTACCCGGACCGCGACCACCTCGAAGGGCTGGCGCCGTAACCGGCGTGACTGGTCCTCGAGCCACCGCCACTCGAAGGCGTACTGCCGCCGCTCGACGAGCACCAGGGCGGCGGCGCGCGCGATCGTGTAGCCGACCAGGGTGACGGCGGCGACCGTCGCCAGCACGTGGTCGACCAGCAGACGATCGACGATCACGGCCAGCACGGCGGCCGCCAGCCAACCCAGCGTGACGTTGCGGGCCCGCTCGAAGGACGACCAGCCCGGGCCGACGGTGAGCCGCCGCGCCATCCGGGCGGGGCCGCGCAGGGGTGCCAGAGGTATCGGGACCTCCGGACGTATGCTGCCCGACTCGGCCAGCACCACCTCTGTCGCCCCCACCGCCTGCCGCCTCTCCCCGGCGTCCTGCCCACACCGTCGCCGCCGCGCTGCGGCCTGGCCGTGGCGGACTGGAAAGCCCTCCGGAGGGTCACTCTACCGGCCGCCACCGGGCGTCCACCGAACGTGAATCCAACAACCTGGCATGATGCGCACAATCAAGCCGTCTCGCTGGGCGGGGCGGGGCCGGCTGCCGGGTGGATGTTCCCGGCCGGCCGGAACAGCAACCGGTGCGGCCGACGATCATCCGGGTCGGGCTGCGACGACGCGGGTCCGCCCCGGAGCGGGGTGCCCGACCGGTGCCGGTCGACCAGGTGGTGGACCAGGGCACGCGCCAGCATCATGAACAACATGCCGAACAGCCGCTGCCGGTGGCACCTGGGGTACTGCCGGCGGAACTCCCGGTGCAGCCATCCGATCCGCCGGCTGGTCTCGACCAGCGTGACCGTGCCCAGGGTCACCTCGGTGACGACGCCGGCGCCGCGGTCCAGGGCGACGTCGTGGTAGTCGTCCAGCACCTGCAGGACGTCGCCGAGCTCCATGAGCAGTCGCTGCTCGTCCGCCGACAGCGCCGGGCGGAGCAGGCCGAACAGCGCCACGGTGCCGAGCCCACCCTTGCCGCGGGTGATCCGGCGCAGGTCGTGCCCCGAGACGGCGGCACTGCGCTGCTGCCGCGACTGGATCTGAAACCGGTGCATCCCGCGCAGGGCCCGGTAGACCGGCTCGGCGTCCTCGCCCCGCAGCGCCGTCTCGATCGTGTCGTACAGCGCCAGCAGCAGTGCCTCGGCGTCCGACCGCGGCTGGAAGGGCCCACCCTCGAACAGGACCGTCAGCCGCTCGTCCAGTCGCGGGCTGCGGAAGTTGTCGAACAGGTCGTCGTACACGCGGGTGAACGAGCTGCCCAGCACGGCGCGGTCGGCCCGGAACGCGATGCCGGTGGCCTGCGCGTACCCGGACATCGCGAGGCTCACCTTGACGCTGGTGCTCAGCAGGATCTGTGCGACCTCCCGCCGCCGCCGGCTGCCGTCGATGGTCCGGTCGACGAGCGGTCGCACCGTCTGGTCGAAGACGTCGGTGATGTCGTCGACCTCGCGCCGCACGAACCGGTACACGCTCGGCCACCCGACCGCCAGTGACGCGAGCCGCAGTACGGCGCCGACCTCAGTGGACACGGCCGGTGCGCTCGGCCCGGGCCGTCGCGGACCGCCCCGCTGTGGGTACCGCGCGCATCAGCGTCGCCCCCCGTGCACTGAGGACGGTCGGACCGAGCCGGTTGCCGGACCCGACCTGTGTCCCGTGGCTCGCTCATGATGTTGCCGCATGCGTCGACAGTATCGAAGATTATCACCACGAGTATCCGGCCGATGACGCGTCGGCCACCGGTGGGACTGTGACCTTTCGGCGCAGCCGGTTCAGCGTTCCTCGCGGGCCGGCATCCCTGGCCGGAGCCGCTCGGCCGACCGCACCGCCGGCGGGGCCGGCACGCGGGGGACCGGCCCGCTCCGCGTGGCCCGGTCCTCCGTCTCCTGGACCAGGTAGTGCGGCCGGCGCTTGGTCTCGTAGTAGATCCGGCCGATGTACTCCCCGATCACGCCGAGGATCGTCATCTGGATCCCGCCGAGACCGATCACGCTGACGATGATCGTGGTGTAGCCGGGAACGTCGATGCCCTTCTCGACGGCGTCGGCGACCACCCAGGCCATGTACCCCACGGCGATGAGGGTGAGGAAGAGGCCGCCGTAGATGGCCAGGCGCAGTGGCCGGTTGTTGAACGACAGGAGACCGTCGAACGCGTAGTTGAAGAGCTTGCCGAACGTCCACCTGCTCCGCCCCGCCTGGCGGCTCTCGTTGCGGTGCGCGACCACCACCGTCCGGAACCCGATCCAGGAGAACAGCCCCTTGGAGAACCGGTTGTATTCCGGCATCGCCAGCACCGCGTCCACCGCGAGCCGGGACAGCAGCCGGAAGTCACCCGCCCCGTCCAGCAGCCGCACGTCGATCCACCAGTTGACCAGCCGGTAGAAGGACCGCGAGGCGAGCATCCGCAGAAGCCGGTCGCCGTGCCGGTCGCGGCGGGCGATCACCTGGTCGAAGCCCTGCCGGTAGAGCGCCAGCATGTCCGGCAGCAACCGTGGCGGGTGCTGCAGGTCGGCGTCCATGATGACGACGGCGTCCCCGGTGGCGCGCTCCAGGCCGGCCAGCATCGCCGCCTCCTTGCCGAAGTTCCGGCTCAGCGACGTGTACCGCACGGCCGGATCGCGGGTGGCGAGCCGGCGCAGCGCCACGAGGGTGCCGTCCTGGCTGCCGTCGTCGACGTACACCACCTCGACGTCGACATCGGGCAGGTCCGCGAGCGCGTCGGTCACCGCCCGGTGCAACCGCTCCACCGACGCTTCCTCGTTGAAGCAGGGCACCACCACCGACAGCCGCACGGTCGTCATTCCGTCCGGCCCGTACCCGGGGATCCGCCGGCGTCGCCGGGGCGCTCCGCGCGCACATGCTCAGAGGTGGTAGACCAGCACGCCATCGAGCTCCTCCCGGGTGATGCCCAGCCCCTCCACCGGCCGGGTCGCGATGCCCTCCCACGGCGTCCCGGCGGCCTGGCCGGGCAGGGCCACCACCGACCGCACCCCGATGCCGCGCAGGTAGGCGACGCTGCCCGGATCGGGGAAGGACGCCACCGCGGCCCGGGTCTGCGCCTGGCTGGCGGGCTCGAACCCGGCCAGGCCGTTCGTCACCCGGGGGAATCCGTCGGTGGTCCACAACATGTAGACCAGGTCGCCCACGCCGCCGGCGGGCAGCACCAGGACCGGCTCCGCCGCGGTACGCAGCGCGGCCGGCGGCCGCGGCACCACCGGGTGCGGGGTCCGGTTGACGCCCTCCAGGGTGACCAGGGCCAGCGGCACCAGCAGGACCGCCGGCGCCACGATCCGGGCCCAGGCCCGGGCCGGCGACCGGCGCACCGACTCGGCGAACACCGTCACCAGTCCGGCCGCGAGCACCGCCAGCAGCAGGCTGGTCCAGTGCATCATCCGGCCCGGTGTCCGCAACGCGTCCCACCCGGGCAGGTGCCGGGACAGCGTCAGGTAGCCAGGGTCACCGTCGCCGCCGAGGGTGGCGCCGAGGCCCAGCAGCACGGTGCCGAGGACGCCGAGTCCCAACGCGATCCGGTGCCGGGCCGGGTAGACCGAGACGAACAGCCCCGCCCCGGCCAACCCCAGCAGGGCCATCCCGGGCAGCAACGCCATCTCGGGCGGCCAGGACAACTGCTGCCGGGCCGCGGCGTGCGCGTCGCCCCACAGCCACGAGTCGGCCGGCGCGGTGACGAACCCGATGAGTGGCGGCGAGAACATCACCGTCCAGTCCAGCGTCCGCTCGGCCTGCGGGTTGAGGTCCACGACCCGCAGATAGACCAGACCCAGCAGCAGCGTCACCGCGCCGAAGACGAGCCCACCGGCCAGGTCCGCGACCAGCAACCGCCGGCCGAACGGGGGCCGTTCCCCACGTCGCCACCAGGACCAGCCGTAGCCGCCGGCGGCCACCAGGACGGCGGCGAGCAGGAAGTACACCAGGGGCAGCCCGATGCCGAAGCCGAGGGTGACCTGCCAGGCGGCGACGAGCCACCCGGCCAGCGCCCAGCCCGGCCGGCGTCGCTCCGGCCGGTACCCGTGCCGCAGGGACCAGCCGTGACCGCGGGCCAGCATCGCCAGGGACAACGCGATGCCACCGCTGGAGAGGATGTTGAGGTGGCCGGCGTGCGCCAGCCGCCACGGCGCGAACGCCCACGCCACCCCCGCGACGGCGCCGCCCCACCGGCCCGCGCCGAGTTGCCGGACCAACGCGTACGCCCCGACGAACGCCAACGCGTGCGCCAGCACGTACAGCAGGTTGTACCGGACGAGGGCGGCCTCGAAGCCCGAGCCGAGCATCCCCGCCGGGGCGTACCCGAGCAGCGTGTCGCTGTAGGCGAACGTGTACTTCTCCGGGAAGAACGTGTTCGAGTGCCAGAGGCCGGACGGGTCGCTGAGCAACGCGTGCCCCGCCCAGGCCACCTGCCACGCCTGCAACGTCGGATCGCCGAGGTCGCCGGGGACCGTGCTCGCCGGGTGCCGCATCGTCGGCCAGGTCAGCACCATCGCCAGCAGCAGACCACCGAGCACGGCCAGGGTCCATTCGTGGCGCAGCCACCGCCACCGGTGCCACCTGCCGCGGTTGCGGGCGGCGGGGGAGTGGCGGTGCTCGGCGATTTCGGCGGTCGATCGAGCGTCGGTGGACCCGGTGGTCATAAGGATAGATGCTTCCCGATGTATTTCGCCTTGTCGATCAGACGTCCGAACCGTGGGCTCGGCCGGCCGGCTCCGATGCGTGGGTGCAGCGTTGTCGGCATCGACTCAGATTAATCGACAAAGTTGAGGATGTAAACTTACCGACGCGGCGTCGCGTCAACCTGCGACGGGGACAGCGAGTACCGCGGCCACGTCTACGGAGTCGTCTGATCGGATCGACCAGTCATGGCGGTCTTCGATCCGGCGGCGGGATACCCTGCCTGCGGTGCCTCGAACCGCGTGACCGGAGGAGTCGATGCTGGAATGACGGCAGGGCGACCGCTGCCCACACAGGACGACGTGCTCGGGTACTTCAACACGCTGTCGAACTGGGGACGATGGGGCGACGAAGACGAGCTCGGAACTCTGAACCACATCACCGACGACGTCCGGCTGGCGGCGGCGCGGGCCGTGCGCCACGGCAGGAGCGTGTCCTGCGCATGGGAGGTTGCCGTACCGGAAGACATGGAGCGGTCGACGACGACGTGCCCGTGCGCCGCCGACATGCCGGGTGCCGAGAACATGCCGGTGCCCGCCTTCCACGCCGACCGGCGCTGGGGCTTTTCGTCCGAGCGGCTCGGCATCACGTTCCACGGCAACACCCTCACCCACGTCGACTCGCCGTGCCACATCTTCTGGGACGGCACGATGTACAACGGGCGGTCGCACTCGTTGGTCGACCCCGCGACGGGATCGGCGTGGGCGGCCGTCACGGCGGCGGCGAACGGGATCATCACGCGTGGTGTCCTGCTGGACATTGCGAGGGTCCGCGATGTGCCGTGGTTGGAACCGGGGCAGGGTGTGTTTCCCGACGATCTCGAGGAGGCCGAGCGTCGCCAGGGTGTGCGGGTGCGATCCGGCGATGCGGTACTCCTGCGGACCGGGTATGGCCGCGTCCGGCACGAGGCCGGTGCGGCCAGCGGTTTCACGCAGGCCGGCTGGCACGCGTCCTGCCTGCCGTGGCTGCATGAACGCGAGGTCGCGCTGATCGGCGCTGACACCCCCCAGGACGTTCAGCCGTCGGGGTACGAAGACGTGTTGATGCCGGTTCACGCCGTGAGTCTCGTCGCGATGGGTCTGTGGCTGCTCGACAACTGCGACCTGGAGGCGTGCGCGGCAACGGCTGCCGAGCTCGGCCAGTGGGACTTCCACCTCGCAGTCGCGCCGGTCCGCTTCGCCGGTACGTCCGGCAGCCCGGTCAACCCGATCGCCACATTCTGACCGCGGTTCCACGCTTACCTCCCCAAGGCCGGACCGGACAGCCCGCCGTCGTCAACGGTGACCCGGGGAGCGCGCGCAAACCCTGCGGATTTCCTAACGTCAGCGCCACCTGGGTCTCCGGCTGCCGGGAGACCCAGGTGGCGCGCGTCCGGCTAGCCCAGATCGGCCGCCTTGTCCAACGCCGTCAGGAAGTCGTCCACCAGGTCGGCGGTGTCCTCGATCCCGGTGGAGACCCGGACCAGCCCGTCGCCGATCCCGGTGGCGGCCAGCTGCTCGGCGTCCACGATCCCCGCCCACATCGACCGCGGGTGCACCACCAGGGTGCTGACGCTGCCGAGGCTGGCCGCCCGCTTGCCCAGCGTCAGCCCGGCCAGCAGCGCCGCGGCCCCCGCCCGGCCCGCCGCCAGGTCGACGCTGAGCACCCCGCCGAAGCCGGTCATCTGCCGGCGGGCCAGCGCGTGCTGGGGATGCGACGGCAGGCCGGGGTAGCGGACCCGGGCCACCGCCGGATGCCCCTCCAGGGCCCGGGCCAGGGCCAGGGCGTTGGCGTTGTGCCGCTCCACCCGCAGCGGCAGCGTACGGATGCCGCGCAGCAGCAGCCAGGCGTCCACCGGGCCGAGTGTGCTGCCGGTGACGATAGAGGTCTGCCAGACCCGCTCGACCAGCTCGGCGGAGCCGACGACCACCCCCGCCGACACGTCGGAGTGGCCGCCGAGGAACTTCGTGCCGCTGTGCCAGACCAGGTCCGCCCCGGCGCGCATCGGCCGCTGGTTCACCGGGGTGGCGAAGGTGTTGTCGACCACCACCAGCGCGCCCGCCGCGTGCGCCAGCTCCACCACGGCCGTCAGGTCGGTCAGCTCCAGCAGCGGATTGCTCGGCGTCTCCACCAGCACCAGGCGGGTCCGTGGACGCAACGCCCGCTCGAACGCCCCGGGATCGGTCTGGTCGACCTGCGTGCAGGAGACCCCGAAGCGGGGCAGCAGGCCGGTGGCCAGCGAGGTGGTGCCGCCGTACGTGCTGCGCTGCACCACCACGTGGTCCCCGGCGGAGAGCAGGGCCAGCGCGATCGTGCTGATCGCGCCCATCCCCGAGGCGGTGACCAGACCCGTCTCCGCGCCCTCCAGCTCGGCGACCACGGCGGCCACCTGCTTGTGGTTCGGGTTGCCGTAGCGGGTGTAGAAGGCACTGCCCCGCGTCTCGGTGGCGATCGCGGTGAAGTCCTCGTCGGACTCGGCGCTGAAGGTCGCGCTCTGCACGATCGGCGGCGACACCGCCGTACCGGGGGTCAGTCCGTCGTCGCCGTGCACGGCGGTGGTGCCGAAGCCGGTCACGACCGGGCCACCCGGTCCACCAGCGCGCCGTAGCTGTCCAGCGCCACGAACTCGGGCAGCGTGAGGTCGCTGCCGTGACGCTGCCGCAGCACGGTGACCAGCCGCAGGGCGCGCAGCGAGTCCCCACCGGCGGCCAGGAAGTCGGTCGCCGGGTCGCGCGGCGCCGCGCCGAGCACCTCCTGCCAGGCCGCCGCCACCTTGGGCGCCCACCGGGCCCGCGCGTCGTCGTCGCCCGCCGGCCCGCCGGCGGCCACGGCCGGCAGCGGCGCGGTCGGGTCGGCCGCCAGCAGCCGGCGGAAGCCGTCGGCGAAGGCGTCCACCCGGTCGGCGCCGACGTGCCGGTGGTCGTACTGGACGGTGAGGGCGACGCGGCCGGTGTCGGCGTCCAGTTCGGCGTCGACGGCGAGGCTGAACGCCACGTCCACGGTGATGCCCCGGCTGTCCACGATCCGGCTGCCGCCCTCGGCCGGCCCGTTCGGGAAGTGCGTCCAGTTGAAGAAGTGGTCGAAGCGGGGGCCCGCCCCGCCCGCGCGGACGATCTCGGCGAGCGGGAAGCGGTGGTGCCCCATCAGCTCCCGCTCGGCCCGCCACACCTCGGCGGCCAGCTCGGCCAGGGACCGGGTGCCCAGCCGCACGCTCACCGGCAGGGTGTTGAGGAACAGCCCGAGGGTGGCGTCGCTGCCGTCCCCCTCCGGGCGGCCGCCGACCACCAGGCCGCTGACCACCTCGTCCCGGCCGGACAGCTCGCCGATCAGCCGCAGGTGGACGGCGAGCAGCCAGGACTTGACCGGCACTCCGGCGGTCCGGGCCGCCCCGGTGACCGCGTCGGTCGTGCCCGCCCGGAGCGGCACCCGCTGGGTGGTGGTGGTCCGCGGCGCGGGCCCGCCGAGCAGCAGCGGCGGCACCGCGCCGGGCCCGTCCAGCCAGAACCGGCGGGTGACCGGGTCCGCCAGGGCGCGCCGCTCGGCCGCCACGTACTCCCGGAACGGCAGGCCGGGACGGGCCGCCTGGGGCGTGCCGGTCCGCTCCCGGTCGTACGCGGCGAGCAGGTCGGTGAGGAACAGGTGCAGGCTCCAGCCGTCGAGGATGCCGTGGTACTCGGCGACGATCAGGGTGAACGCGTCCGCGTCCGCGTCCTCCCGGACGGCGTGCAGCCGTAGCAGCGGCGGGCGGGCCCAGTCGAAGGGGCGTACCCGCTCCTGGGCGACGAGCTCGTCGACCCGCCCCCGGCGGGCCTGCGGGTCGGCGCCGGCCAGGTCGGTCACCGGCAGCTCGACCGGCACGTCCGCGTGCACGAGCTGCAACGGCTCGGAGTAGTCGCCGAGCGCGAAACCGGTGCGCAGCACCGGGTGGGCGGCCACCAGGCCGGCCAGCGCGCGGCGCAGCGCCGCCGGGTCCAGCGGCGCGGCGATCCGGTGCGCGGTGACGTTGTGGTACATCGCCGGGTCGCCGGTCAGCTCACCGTGGTAGACCATGCCCTGCTGGAGGGTGGTCATCGGGTACGCGTCGGCGAGCCCGGCCGGCAGCAGCTCCCGGTCGGCGGGCGAGACCAGTGCGAAGCGCTCGTCCTGCGGGGCCGCCGCGACCGGCGCGGCGCCGTCGATCGTGATCTCCCCGTGCGTCACGAGGTCCCGGATGGTCTGGTAGGTGAAGATGTCGGCCAGCCGGAAGGACAACCCCCGCCGGTTCGCCGCGACCTGCATCTGGATGCTGCGGATGGAGTCGCCGCCGAGGGCGAAGAAGCTGTCCGTCACCCCGACGGTCGGCACCCCGAGGATCTCCCGCCACGCCTCGACCAGGATCTCCTCGGCCCGGTTGGCGGGCGCCACCGCCGCGCTGTCGCGGGGCCGGTCGAGGCGGGGCGCGGGCAGCGCCGCCCGGTCGAGCTTGCCGTTGCGGGTCAGCGGCAGCTCGTCGAGGAGCACCACCCCGGCCGGGACCAGGTGGGCCGGGAGCCGGTCGGCCAGCCAGCCGGTCAGGCGCTCCGGGAGGGGGCCGGCCGCCGGCCCGGCCGCGACGACCACCGCGGGGCGCGGGTCGGCGGCGTACTCGGGGCGCACGGCGTGCAGGGTGTGCCGGTCGGTGCCGGCGAGCAGGTCGTCCTGTCGGGTGACGACGTCGAAGCCGCGTTCGGTGAGGAACGCCGTCAGCTCGGCCAGCCGGCCCTCGGTGTCGGTGCCGGCCGCGTCGTGCACCTCCATGGCGACCTGCGCGACCAGCGGCCAGTGCCGGTCCGCCAGCCCGGCGAGCACGTCCGCCTCGGCGCGCTGCACGTCGATCTTCAGCAGGTCGATCCGCTCCGGGGCCAGCTCGTCGAGGACGGCCGACAGCGGCCGGACCGGCACGGTGAGCTCCCGGCCGGCGAAGCGTTCCGCGAGCAGTTCGTCGACCTTCCCGAGCAGGACGTCCCGCTCGTCCGCGCCGGCGTCCCGCTCGTTGGCGAGGTACCGCTTGATCACCGCCACCTCGGCGTCCGGATCGGCGTACGCGGCGTGGCCGGACATCATCGAGTAGCCCGGGTAGTAGGTGAAGGACACCTCCCCGGCCGCCCGGGACAGCCCGAACCCGTGCACGGTGGCCGGTACGCCGAACTCGGCGACGTTGCGCCGCAGCAGCTCGACCACCGACGGCACCGGCTCGAACGCGTGGATCGTCGCGTCCGGACAGACGGCGTGGACGAAGAGCGAGAACATGCCGATGTTCGCGCCCACGTCGAGCACCGTCGCCCCGGGCCGGAGCACGATGCCGTCGCGCAGGTAGACCTGCTGCGCGAAGATCTCGTCGTACAGGTAGCGGGTCTCGTGCGGGTTGACCCCGGCGATCCGCTCGACGTCGACGGCCGCGGTCGCCGCCGGGCGGCCCGGCCGGACGTAGGCGACGAGCCGCTCGCCGTGCCCGTCGTCGTCGCGGGCCACCACGGCGACGTCGGCGACCTCCGGGTGCCCGCGCAGGACCGCGGCGACCTCGCCCGGCTCCACCCGGAAGCCGTGGATCTTCACCTGGTCGTCCAGGCGGCCCAGGTAGCGCAGCCGCCGCTCGGCGTCGAAGCGGACCCGGTCGCCGGTGCGGTACACCCGCTCGGCGCGGCCGGACGGCAGGGCCACGGACACGAACCGCCGCGCGGTGGCTTCCGGGTCACCGAGGTACCCGTCGGCGAGCTGCGGCCCGCTGACGCAGAGTTCCCCGGCCACGCCCGGCGGCACCGGCCGCAGCTGCTCGTCGAGCACCCAGACCCCGACGCCGGGCAGCGGCCGGCCGATGGTCGGGGCGTCGCCGGCACGGATCTCCGCCGCGCTGGTGTCCACCGTGCACTCGGTCGGGCCGTACAGGTTGACCGCGCGGACGCCGGGCAGCGCCGTCACCGCCTCCCACAGGTCCGCCGGGACGGCCTCGCCACCGAGCAGCAGCAGGCCGGGCAGCCGGGTGTCCCCGGCCCCGGCGAGCAGGATGCGCAGCTGGGAGGGGGTCAGGTCGAGCACGTCCACGTCATGCTCGGCCAGCGCGGCGGCCAGGGCCGCCCCGTCCCGGCGCACCTCCTCGGGCACCAGGTAGAGGCTGCGGCCGTGACCGAGCTGCACGAGCTGCTTCACCGAGGCGTCGAAGGTGAGCGGCGCGTTCACCGCCACCCGCAGTCCGGGGCGGCTGCCCGCGTACACGGTCCGCTCCAGCGCGTCGGCCAGGTGCGCGGCGGCGCCGTGCGACACCTGCACCGGGCGCGGCGTGCCGGTGGAGCCGGACGTGAAGATCACGTACGCCGGGTCGCCCGGGGTGGGCACCGCGGCGGGCGGCTGTCCACCTTCCTGGACGAGGTCGTCGAGCGGCACGGTCGCCGGCCCGCCGACGCCCACGACGACCTGCGCGCCGACCGCGCGGACCTGCGCGGCGAGGCGCGGCGCCGGGGCGTCCGGGTCCAGCGGGACGAACACCGCCCCGGCCCGCAGCACGCCGAGGAACGCCACGACGGTGTCCCGGGACCGGGCGGCCAGCACCGCGACGGGGGCGCCGGACAGCCCGCGCCCGGCCAGCGCGCCGGCCACCCGCGCGGCCCGTTCCCGCAGCTCGCCGGCGGTGTACGCGCCGTCCGCCGCGACCACCGCCACGGCGGCCTCGTCCATCGCGGCCAGGCCCGCGTCGAGCAGGTCGGCGAGGGTACGCCCCGGCGCCTGTGACGGGGTCCCGGCCGCGTCGGCCAGCCAGCCGGCCTCCCCGTCGCCGAGCACCGCCGGCGGAGCGCCCTCGGTGAGCACGGCGGGCAGGGTGCGCAGGACCGCCAGCAGCGCGTCGAGCAGCCACTGCCCGCCGACCACCCGCAGGGTGACCCGGTCGCCGTCGGTCAGCGCGGTGAGCTGCGGACCGGTGGGCGGTGCCGGGACGGCGACCTCCACCGCGCTCCCACCCAGACCGGCCACCGTCGCGGCGGCCACGGTGGAGGCGAGCGCGAACCCGGCCACCGCGCCGGACTGCTCGTCCACCGGGTCGGCCAGGTGGAACGTGTCCTCGGCGGCCACCTCGGCGGCGCGGACGCCGGCCAGCAGTTCGGCCGGGTCGGCGGGCAGCGGCAGCGCCAGCCGGAGCGGGCCGTAGCCGCCCAGCGGGCCGACCACCTCGGCGGTGCCGGCGGCCTGCCGGCCGTCGCTCCACCGGGCCAGCACCAGATCCGCCTCGTCGGCCCCGTCCGGCGCCTCGGCCCGGCGGGACACCGCGAGGGTCCACGCGGCGAGCAGCACGGTGGCCGGTTCGACACCCGCGGACCGGGCCGCCTCGGCGAGGGCGGCGGCGGACACGGACGCGGTGACCACCGCGCTCGGGTCGTCCCCGTGCGGGGTGACCAGCCGCGCGGCCGGGGCGGTGGGGGCGGGGGCCGGCGCCTGCTCCCGCTCCTCGAGCTGCCACTCGGCGACGTCGAGGAACTGCAGCGCCTCCGGGTCCTCCGGCAGCGTGTCGCCGGCGTACGCCCGGGCCAGGTCGGCGAGGACCAGGCGCAGGCTGGCCGGGTCGGCGATCAGCGGGGTGGCGGTCAGCTCCAGGGCGCCGTCGGTGAGGGTGACCGACAGTTCGCCCTGCGCGCCGACCACCACGGCGCGGTTGTCGTCCACGTCCTGCAACGGCACCCGCAGGCCGGGGTGGTGCACCAGGGTCAGCCGCAGCGCCTCGTGCCGGGCCACCACCGTGTCGACGGCGGCCTGCAACCGCTCCCGGTCCAGCGGCCGGTCCAGCCGGACCCGCGCCCGGACCAGGTCCTGCTTCCCGGACCAGGCCAGGCGCTGGATCGGCGACAGACGATATCCGTTCACTGCAGCACACTCCGGTTGACGTAGAGATCGGACATGGCGACCAGGATCTGCCGGTCGCCGCTGAAGGGTTCCCGGCCGTGGGTGGCCAGGAAGTTGTCCACGACCAGCACGTCGCCGCGCTGCCAGGGCACCGAGACGGCGTGCTGCCGGTACAGCTCGCGGATGCCGGTGACCACCTCGTCGGGGATCGGCTCGCCGTCGCCGTAGTACGCGTTGCGGGGCAGCCCCTCCGGGCCGTACTCGCGCAGCAGCGCGCCGGACACCTCGGCCGGCATGTTGGAGACGTGGAACAGGTGGGCGTGGTTGAACCACACGGTCTCGCCGGTACGCGGGTGCGTGGCGACGGCCTGCCGGCGGGCGCGGGTCCGCAGGCCGTCGTCGCCCAGCCAGGCGTACTCGGTCGCGGACGCGGCGCAGTACGCCTCCACCTCCGCCCGGTCGGTGGTCTGGAACGCCTCCTGCCAGGGCAGGTCCAGGTGCGGGCCGTAGTTGCGTACGTAGCAGACGCCGGAGCGGAGGAATCGTTCCCGTACGTCGGCGGGGATCAGCGGGGTGATGACCCGCTCGCTGGCCAGCGGGGTGGCCCCGCCGCTGCCGGTGGCCGGTTGGGCGCACCAGAAGTAGAGGTAGGTGGGCCAGTTGTGCGAGTACGACATCTCGTGGTGCAGCGGGATCCACTGCTCCGCGTTGAACTCGGTGGAGGTGAACACCCGGTCGGCGACCTCGTGGCGGGGCGCGGCCCGCTCCAGGTAGCCGAGCAGGTCGGGGCTGACCGCCCGGGCCGCCTGGCTGAAGTCGTCGGCGGTGCCCACCTCGAAGCCGCGGAAGAACACCGCGCCGTGGCGGTCCAGGTCCCGCAGCAGCTCCTCGCGCCGGCCCGCGAGCCAGCCGGCCAGGTCGAGGTCGGGGACGCCGGCTTCGATGAGCAGCACGAACTCCTCGTCCACGAGCACCCGCCGGGACACCGGCGGGGTGACGGTCCCGGTGCCGCGCCGGCGCGGCGCCGGCCCGCTCACGGCGCCAGCTCTCGTTCGCGGCTGCGGGGCTCGCAGGCCCGGCTCATTGCTCGCGCTCACGACAGCTCTCCCTTCGCCTCGGTGCGCAGCGACTCGGTCAGCTCGGGCGCGGCGACCGGGTCGGACATCGCGGTGAGGATCCGCCGGGGCGGGGTGAACGGCTCCCGGGCGTGCGCGGCCAGCATGTTCTCCACCAGCAGCACGTCGCCGCGCCGCCAGTCGAAGGAGCGGGTCTCGGCGGCGTACGCGGCCCGCAGCTCGGCCAGCACCTCGTCGGGGATGGGCGTGCCGTCCCCGTACGCGGTCTGGTAGGGCAGGTCCTCCTCGTCGAGGGCGGCCCGCAGGCCGGCGCTGACGTCGTCGGGCAGGGAGGTGACGTGGAAGAACAGCGCGTGGTTGAACCAGGTCCGCTCCCCGGTGACCGGGTGCCGGCGCACCGCCGGGCGGACCTGCCGGGTGCGCAGCTGCCGGTCGCCGACCCACTCCACGTCGATCAGCGCCCGGGCGCAGTACGCCTCGACCTCCTCGCGCCGCTCGGTCTGGAACGCGGTCTGCCAGGGGAGGCTGATGCCGGGCAGGTAGTTGCGCCGGTAGAGCACCCCGCGCCGCTCGAACTCGGCGACGGTCTCGGGGCGCAGCCGGGCGAGCACCCGGCGGCTGTCGGCGAGGGGGGTGCGCCCGCCCGCGGCCGGCTCGACCTCGCAGTGGAACACGATGCGCAGCGGCCACCGGACCGTGTACGACTGCTCGTTGTGCAGCACGATCGGCTGGTCGGCGGGGTGCTCGGTGGAGGTGTACACCCCGTCGGTGACCTTGCTGCGCGGCGAGGAGCGCTCGCCGTAGGAGAGCACGTCGTCGGAGAGGGCGGCCATCACCGTACGGAAGTCGGCGGCGCCGGCCACGGCGAAGCCGCGGAACAGCACGGCGCCGGCGCGGCGGGCCAGCTCGTCGACCTCGTCCCGGTGGCCGGCCAGCCAGCCGGCCAGGTCGACGTCGGGCACGTTGGCCCGGACCAGCGCCGGCAGCGGGCCGCCGGGCCAGTCGGCGCGCACGTCCACGGGGTTCCGGTCACGGCCGCGACGGGGGATGGGCCGCGCGACCCGGGTCTGCTCAGTCATTCTCTCTCCCAGCGGTGTCGGCGCAGTCGGCGAGACTGCGCCGGGGGTCGGCGGCGGCGGTACGCAGCAGCGCGGTGAGGCGGCGATGCCACGCGACCACCCCGTCGTGGTCGAACAGGTCGGTGCGGTAGGTCCAGAGCGCCGCCAGCCCGTCCCGGCGTTCGTCGAGCCAGAGGGTCAGGTCGAGGCGGGCGGCGTCCGGGGTCAGTTCGACGCCGGTGAACTCGACGCCGGCCGTGTTGCGGTGCCGGGCCGGCGGGGCGTTCTGCACGCCGAAGGCGACCTGGACGAGGGGGTTGCGGTGCGGTCGGCGGGTGGGCCGGAGCCGTTCCACCAGCAGGTCGAAGGGGACGTCCTGGTGGGCGGCGGCGAACAGGGTGACCCGGCGGGCCTCGTCGAGCAGGTCGGCGAAGCTGCGGTCGGGGGCGGGGCGCAGCCGTAGCGGCAGGGTGTTGACGTAGCAGCCGACGCTCTGCTCGGCGGCGACGCTGGTCCGGCCCGCGAAGGCGACGCCGATTAGCAGGTCGTGCCGGCCGGTGGCGGCGCCGAGCAGGGTGGCGAAGGCGGCCAGCCCGACCATGTGCAGGCTGACCCGCTCGGTCCGGGCCAGCTCGCGTACGGCCTCCGCCGTGATGGGGTCCACGGTGGTGCGGAGCGCGGCACCGCGCGGCGGGTTGTCACCGGGTCGGGCGGCGGGCAGGTCGAGCAGGTCGGGCGCGCCGCGCAGCTCCTCCAGCACCTCGGCCACCGCCTGCCTGCCGGCCGGCCCGGCGAGCCAGTCCCGCTGCGTGAGGGCGAGCGACGCCGGGCCGACCACCGGGCCGCCCACGACCGTCCCGCCAGCGGCGTCGGTGTCGTACGCCCGGGCCAGGTCCCGCACGATCAGGCCGAACGACCAGTCGTCGCAGACGATGTGGTGGACGACCAGCAGCAGCGCCACCGCCCGGCCGGTGGCGTCCGGCACCAGGTGGGCGCGGAGCAGCGGGCCGCCGGCCAGGTCCATGGGTGCCCGGGTGGCCTCGGTGGCGAGCCGGGTGAGCCGCTCGTCGAGCGGGGTGTCGGGGTCGGGCGGGGCGACGACCGGCGCCGGGTCGGCGGCGGGGCGGACGTGCTGCACCGGCCCGTCCGGCCCGGCGGGGAACACGGTGCGCAGGGCCGGGTGCCGGCCGACCACCCGGCGCAGCGCCCGGGCCAGCCGGTCCGGGTCCAGCCCGGTGGTGAACCGCACCGCGAAGGCCAGCAGGTAGGAGGTGTCGGCCGGGTCGAGCTGATGCAGGAACCAGAGCCGGGTCTGCGCGGCCGACAGCGGGGCGGGTCCGGCCGGCGCCGGGCCGGCCGGGTCGCCGACCGGCGCCGGCGCGGTGGGCAGCCCGTCGAGGTGGGCGGCCAGCGCGGCGACGGTCGGGTGGGCGAAGAGGTCCCCGGGAACGACGCGCCGGCCGGTCGCGGCGGCGAGCCGGGTGGCGCAGCGGACCGCGAGCAGGGAATCCCCGCCGAGGGCGAGGAAGTCGCTGTCGAGGCCGGCCACCGGCACGCCGAGCAGCTCGCGCCAGACCGCCGCCACCGTGCCGGCCGTCCCGTCGAGCGCCCCGGCGTCGGGCCCGGCGTCGTCGCCGAGGGTGGGGGCCGGCAGGGCCGAGCGGTCCACCTTCCCGTTGGGCAGGGTGGGCAGCCGGTCCAGCCAGACCACGGTCGCGGGCACCAGCGGCGCGGGCAGCACCGCCGCCAGCCGGGCCCGTACGTCGTCGCGCCGCTCGCCGACCAGGTAGCCGACCAGCAGCGGGTCCCCGCTCGGGCCCTCCCGCACGGCGGCGGTCGCTTCGCGGACGCCGGGCAGGGCGGCGAGGCGGGCCGCGACCTCGCCCAACTCGATCCGGTAGCCCCGCAGCTTCACCTGGTCGTCCAGCCGACCGAGGTACGCCAGTTGCCCGTCCGGCCGCAGCCGGACCCGGTCGCCGGTGCGGTACATGCGCTCGCCGGGCCGGAACGGGTCGGGCAGGAACCGGGCCCGGGTCTCCGCGGGCCGGTCGAGATAGCCGCGGGCCAGGCCCGCCCCGGCCAGGTGCAGCTCGCCGGGCTCGCCGGGCGGCACCGGGTGCCCGTCGGGGCCGAGGACGTAGACCCGTGTCTGCGGCAGCGGGCGGCCGATCGGTGGGTCACCGCTGTCCGGCGGCACCTCTGACCAGGTGGAGTAGGTGGTGTCCTCGGACGGGCCGTACAGGTTGCAGAGCCGGCGTACGTGCGGGCGGGACCACACCCGCGCGGCGAGCGCGGCGGTGAGCGGCTCGCCGGCCAGGCAGACCGTGCGCACGCTCTCCGGCAGCGCGCCGGCGGTGAGCAGCTCACCCATCACGGAGGGCACGGTGTTGACCAGGGTGACGGGCAGCCGGTCCGCCCCGGGCGCGGCGAGGGCCAGGACGTCGTCGACGAGGAGCACCCGCCCGCCCCAGCAGAGCGGCCCGAAGATCTCGAAGATCGACAGGTCGAAGCAGACGGAGGTGGCGGCGAGCATGCCGCCCAGCTCGCCGTCGTCGAAGGTCTGCCGGGTCCAGTGCATGAGCACCGACGCCGACCGGTGCTCGATGGCCACCCCCTTGGGCCGCCCGGTGGAGCCGGAGGTGTAGATGACGTACGCCAGGTCCGTCGGGGTCGCCGCCACCGCCGGGTCGGTGCCGTCCCCGCCCGGGTCGAGCCGGTCGACCGGGACGGCCAGGTCGGGGAACCGGTCGGCGAGGTCGGCCCGGGTCAGCACCAGGCGTACGGCCGAGTCGGCGGTCATGAAGGCCACCCGGGCCGGCGGGTACGCCGGGTCCAGCGGGACGTAGCAGGCACCGGCCTTGAGCACGGCGAGCAGGGCGACCACCAGGTCCGGCGTACGCGGCAGGCAGACGCCGACCCGGTCCTCCCGGGTGATCCCCCGCGCGAGCAGGACCCGGGCCAGGCGGTTCGCCGCCGCGTCGAGCTCCCGGTAGGACAGCGTGCGGTCGGCGTGCCGGACCGCCTCCGCGTCGGGGGTCCGGGCGGCCTGCGCGGCCACCATCCGGTGCAGACAGTCGACGGCGGCGATGGTGCCGGCGGGGCGGCGGCCGGTGGACCGGCGCGTCGGGCCGGCGGGCCGGGTCGGGGCGCTCACCGGCGGCCACCTCCGCTCCGGTGCAGCGCGAGCTGGCGGTCCGCCGCCTCCTGGAGGCGGTCCTTGTCGGCGAGGATGACCGTGCCGGGATCGTTGTCCGGCAGTTCGTCCTCGACGTCGCGGATCGGCCGGTAGGCGATGCCGGTGGCGGCGAGGGCGAGCGCGCAGAGCCCGGCCACGATCGCCGCGAGGGCCATGCCCCGGCCGGATCCGCTGCCGACGACGTCGGCCAGCACCCCGTCGGGCGACACCAGCGGGGCGAAGACGTGCTCGGCGAGCGGGCCGGCGCTGAGGAAACCGGCCGGCACCATCAGCCAGGACAGCATCTGGCCCATGGACAGCACCCGGCCCTGGAGTTCCAGCCCCACCTTG
The DNA here is from genome assembly GCF_043197935.1 of Micromonospora sp. NPDC048930. Classification (NCBI taxonomy): domain Bacteria; kingdom Bacillati; phylum Actinomycetota; class Actinomycetes; order Micromonosporales; family Micromonosporaceae; genus Micromonospora; species Micromonospora sp. NPDC048930. The sequence goes on along the minus strand of NZ_JBICUB010000001.1, from coordinate 796,631 downwards.
GCCTGCACGATGGCCAGCCAGTGCGTGTTCACCAGGGCGGTGGCGAGGCCCATGCCGAACAGGCCGAGCGCCGGGAACAGCGGGCTGGGACGCAGGCCGACGGTGACCAGCGACGCGCCGAGGAGCACGACGCTGCCCAGGATGCCGGTGGTACGCCGGGCCGTGCCGCCCCACACGCCCATGAGGACCGAGCCGACGAGCATGCCGACGCCGCTGGCGGCGAGCACCCGGCCGAGGACCGCCGGATCGCCGAACGACAGGGTCAGCGGGGTGACCAGGACCTCGACCATGGCGAAGAAGTAGTTCAGCGACGCGGTCAGCACGACCAGCGCCACCAGGCCGTGCCGGCGGACGATGAACCGCCAGCCGCCCAGGACCTCCTGCCGGAACGGCTCCTCCCGCTTCACGAACAGGGTGTCCGGGAAGCGGACCGACAGGGTGACGGCGACCGCGACGGCGAAGGTGAGCAGGTCGATGAGGACGATCCCGCGCAGTCCCACCGCGATCACCAGCGCTCCGCCGACCAGCGGCGCCAGCACGGTGCTCGTCGCCGTGCCGAGGGAGACGATGCCGTTGGCCCGCCCGTAGTACCGCTTGGGCACCAGTTGGGTCACGGCGGCCAGGTAGGCGGGTTGCTGGAAGGCGGTGGCCACCGCGGTGACGGTGACGGCGGTGAACACGTGCCAGAGCTGGAGCTGGCCGAGCCAGAGCAGCAGCGCGAGGCTCACCGTGCCGGTGGCGGCCAGGCAGTCCGCGAGGATCATGATGAGTCTTCGGTTCCACCGGTCGGCCAGCGCGCCGGCGATGGGGGAGAGGACCACGGCGGGCAGCAGCGCCAGGACGGTGGCCGTGGCGAACAGCGACACCGACCCGGTGCGCTGGTAGACCCACAGGCTCATGCCGAAGCCGGTCAGGCCGCTGCCGATGAGCGAGACGAGCTGCCCGATCGCGACCAGGTAGAACACGGTCAGGCTGGGCATCGCCCGGCGCGCGGCGGCCGGCGTGGGCGTCCGCCGCTCCGGCTCCGGGCGCGCCGGGGTGGTCGCGACCGGGCCGGTCTCCGTGCGATCGTCCGGCGTGGACCCCGGTGTCGCCGGGTCGCAGTGCGCCAGGATGATGCGGGCCACCTCGTCGGGCTGGTGCTTGGCGAAGTAGTGGCCGGCGCCCTCGATGACCTCCAGCGACACCCGGTCGGCGAAGAACTCCCACTCCAGGTACCGCTCCTGGTACAGCTCCGTGGCGCGGTCCCCGCTGCCGACGACGCAGACCAGCGGCGCCGACAGCTTCCGGGGCAGGCCGGCGGCGTAGACGTCGGTGTAGTAGTCCTCGCCCTTCGCCGCGTCGGCCAGGACCACGCGCATCACGAAGTCCTTCTCGTTCTCGTCGAAGACCTCGGTGAAGAAGCCCATCGCGCGCAGCCCCTCCAGGGTCCGCCGCTTCGACATCCAGCGCTCCATCGGGAACCACCGCCGCAGCCAGCTGAACACCCGGCCGGGCAGCCGCGGGGCGGGGAAGTGGGCGCCGATGACCACGCCGGTCAGCTCGACGCCGGCCGCCTCGAGCCGGCGGGCCAGCTCCACCGCCTCGGCGCCGCCCACGCAGTGCCCGTACACGGCCACCGGGCCGGTGATGCCCTCGACCACCTCGGCCACGCAGCGGTCCACCAGCTCGTCGAAGCCGAGCAGGGGTTCGTCCGGGCGGTTCAGGTCGTGCCCGGGGCGTTCCAGGGCGTACAGGGACACGCCCGGTGGGAGGGCGTCGGCGAGGGGCTGGAAGGTGATCGCGGAGCCGCCGCCGAACGGTACGCAGAGCAGCGTCAGCGTCGTCGGTGTCGCCGGTCGTGCCGGGGTCAGCTCGTGCAGCAGCCGGCCGGCCGCCCCGCCGGTCGCGTCCAGGTGCTCGGTCAACGACCGGATGGTCGGGTAGCGGAACAGGTCCAGCACGCTGATCGCCGGATCGTTGCCGGCCAGCGCCTTGATGGCCTTGAACGAGTCGCCGCCGAGGTCGAAGAAGTCGTCGTCGATGCCGACGCTGTCGTAGCCCAGCACCGCGGCCCACCGCTCGGCCAGGGCCTTGCGCAGCGGGGTGTCCGGGGGAGCGGCTCCGGCGCCGGCGCCGCCGCGGCGGGGTGCGGGCAGGGCGGCCCGGTCGACCTTGCGGTTGGCGTTGAGCGGCATCCGGTCGAGCATCACGAAGGCGGACGGCACCATGTAGTCGGGCAGGTAGGTGCGGGCGAAGGCCCGCCACGGCGCCGGGTCGACGTCGAAGTCGGCCGTGACGCCCGACTCCTCGTCCGGGTCCGCGTCGGGCTCCGCCGTGCCGGTCAGCGTCAGGTAGGCCACGATCGTCTTCTCGCCGTCGTCCTCGCGGACCACCACGGCGGTGTCGCGTACCGACGGGTGGCGGCGCAGCACCGACTCGATCTCGCCCAGCTCGATGCGGAATCCGCGCACCTTCACCTGCGAGTCGGTGCGGCCGACGAACTCGATGCGGCCGTCGGGCAGCCACCGGCCGAGGTCGCCGGTGCGGTACAGCCGGCCTTGGCCGTTCGGGTCCGGCACGAACCGCTGCGCGGTGAGCACCGGGTCGCCGTGGTAGTCGCGGGCCAGTCCCGCCCCACCGAGGTACAGCTCACCCAGGACGCCCACCGGGGCGGGGGAGAGCTGCGGGTCGAGCACGTGGACGCGCATGTTGCCGATCGGGCGGCCGATGGTGAGGTGCGTGAAGCCGGTCTCGACGCGCTCCATCGTGGTCCAGACCGCGGCCTCGGTCGGGCCGTACAGGTTCCACAACGTGCCGACCCGCTCGGCCAGCTGGCGGGCCAGCGGCGCGGACACCGCCTCGCCGCCGCACACCGCGGTCAGGCCGGGCAGCCCGGTCCAGCCGGACTCGATCAGCAGCCGCCAGGTCGCCGGGGTGCCCTGGGCCAGGGTGACGCCTTCCGTGGCGAGCAGGTCGGCCAGCCGGGCCGCGTCGTAGGCGACGTCGCGACCCACCATCAGCATCCGGGCGCCGACCACCAGCGGCAGGAACAGCTCCGGTACGGACATGTCGAAGGCGAAGCTCGCCATCGCGAGCATGGTGCCGTCGCTGGTCAGGCCCGGCCGTTCGCGCATGGCGGCCAGGGTGTTGACGACGGCGCCGTGGGTCACCCGGACCCCCTTGGGGCGTCCCGTCGACCCGGACGTGTAGATCACGTACGCGAGGTCGTCCGGCCCGGCCAGGGGCGCGGGGTCCGTCTCCGGCTCCCCGTCCGCCGCCGCGCCGGCGTGCAGCACCTCGCCGGCGTACCCGGCGAACCGGTCGGCGAGGTCCGCCTCGGTGACCAGGACCGCGGCGTTGCTGTGCGTCAGCACGTACCGCTGCCGCTCGATCGGGTACTCGGGGTCCACCGGGACGTACGCCCCGCCCGCCTTGAGCACGCCGACCAGCGTGACCGGCAGGTCCGCCGACCGGTGCAGGCAGACCGCGACCGTGACGTCCGGGCCGACGCCGGCCCGGCGGAGCCGGTGGGCGAGCCGGTTGGCCCGGGAGTTGAGCTGGGCGTAGCTGAGCGTGGTCGCGCCGAACGTCACGGCGGGCCGGTCGGGGCCGGTCGCGACCTGGTGTTCGATCAGCTCGACGAGGGTCGGCTCCCGGCGGACCTGCGGCGCCCAACCGGGCTCGGTCGCGGTGTCGTTCCATTCGGCCACGCGGGCCAGTTCGGCGGGGGTGAGGACGGGCACGTCCGCGAGCCGGACGCCGGGGTCGGCGACGGCGGCGGCGAGCAGCGTCTCCAGGTGCCCCATCATCCGCTCGGCGGTCGCCGCGTCGAACAGGTCGGTGTTGTACTCCAACCGGAAGCGCAGCCCCTCGTCCACCTCGTACGCGTACAGGGCCAGGTCCTGCTGGGCGATGCCCGGCTCGACGGAGAACTGGACCATCCGCAGCCCGGTCGTCCGCAGGTCCTGCTCGGGGACGTTCAGCATGTTGAACATCACCTGGAACAGCGGGTTCCGGCTGAGGTCGCGGGGCGCGTCGACGAGGTCGACGAGCCGTTCGAACGGCACCTCCTGGTGGTCGTACGCCCCCAGCGCGGTGCGCCGGACCTGCCCGAGCAACTCCTCGAAGGTCCAGTCGCCGTCGAGCACGGTACGCAGCGGCAGCATGTTGACGAAGAAGCCGACCATCGGTTCGAGCTCGGCGCGGACCCGGCCGGCGACCGGCGTGCCGACGCAGATGTCGCGCTGCCCGGTGTAGCGCCAGAGCAGGGCCTGCCACGCGGCCAGCACCGTCATGGCCAGGGTGGCGCCGCGGGCCTGGCTGAAGCGGCGCAGCTCGTCGGCGGCCCGCGGGGACAGCACCCGGCTACGGGCCGCGCCGTGGAACGTCTGCACGGGCGGGCGGGGCCGGTCGGTGGGCACCTCCAGGACGCTGGCCACCCCGTCGAGCTGCCGGCGCCAGTACCGCATGTCCTCGCTGTCGGCGTCCGCCATCCGGCTGCGCTGCCAGCGCGCGTAGTCGCCGTACTGGACGGCCAGGTCGGGCAGCGGCGACGGGCGCCCGGCGAGGGCCGCGCCGTAGAGGGTGGCCACCTCGCCCGCGATGATGCCGAGCGACCAGCCGTCGGAGACGTTGTGATGCATGGTCAGCGACAGCACGTGCCGGTCCTCGGCGACGCGGAGCAGCACGGCCCGGAACAGCGGCCCGCGGGCCAGGTCGAACGGGCGTCGCACGTCGGCGGCCAGGGCCGCGTGCACCCACGGCGGCACCGCGTCGGCGACCGCCGGCTCCACGATGCTGCGCGGGGCCTCCGCGTCGGCGTCGGCCGGCGCCGACACGATCGGCAGGTCGACGGCGCCCGGCGGCCGCACCTCCTGCACCGGGTCGCCGTCGGGGCCGAGCGGGAAGACGGTACGCAGCGACTCGTGCCGCCGGACCAGCTCGGCGAGGGCCCGACGCAGCGCGTCGACGTCGAGGGCGCCGTCCAGCAGCAGGGCCGTGCTGACGGTGTAGGCGTCCTGCTCGTACGCCTGGTCGAGGAACCACAGCCGGTGCTGGCCGGAGGAGAGCGGCGCCGGGCCGGCGCCGGGCTCGGCGCGGGGGATCGCCGGCTCGACCGCCGGCGCGGCGACGGGTGGTGCCACGACGGCGGGTGCGGGAGCGGCCGCGGTCGGCGGCACGGCGGCGGGTGCGGGGGCGGCCGTGGTCGGCGGCAGCGCCGCCGCGATCCCGGCGACGGTCGGTTGCGCGAACACCGTCTCGAGCGCCAGCGCCACACCCAGCCGGGCCCGCAGCCGCACGACGAACTGGGTGGCGAGCAGCGAGTGGCCGCCCAGCTCGAAGAAGTTGTCGAGCGCCCCGATCGGCCGGATGCCGAGCAGCTCGCTCCAGATCTCCGCCACGCACTGCTGCGCCGGCGTGCCGGGCGCGACGTAGGCGGTGCTGACGGCCGGCCGGTTGCCCGCGTCGACGGGTTCGGGCGCGTCCTGGGTCGCCGGGGCAGCCGCCGGCGGGGCGGGCTCGGGGGAGGCCGGGACCGTCCGCGGCGTCGCGTCCACCCAGTACCGGTGCCGCTCGAACGGGTAGCCGGGCAGGGCCAGGCGGCGGCGCGGGCCGCCGTGGAACCGGGCCCAGTCGACCGGCACGCCGGACAGCCACAGCCGGCCCACCGCGTCGAGCATCGTGGTGAGGTCGTCGGCGTCGTGGCGCGGATGCCGCATCGCCGCCACCACCTGGCCGGGCCGCAGGCCGGCCAGCCGCACCAGGCCGCCGAGGGCGTGCCCGGGGCCCAGCTCGGCGAGGACCACGTCCTGCTCGGCGAGGAGCGCGGCCGACTCGACGAACCGCACCGGCTCCCGCATGTGCCGCACCCAGTACCCCGGATCCGTGACCTGGCCGGGGGAGACCGGGCCGCCGGTCAGGTTGCTCAGGTAGGGCCGCTCGGGTTCCCGGTAGGTGACCCGGCGGGCGTGCGCGGCGAACTCGTCGAGCACCGGGTCGAGCAGGGTCGAATGGTAGCCACGGCTGACCCGCAGCGACCGGCACTCCACCCCGTCGCCGGTCAGCCGCTGCCGGACCTCCTCGACCGCCTCGGGCGTGCCGGACAGCACGCACAGCTCCGGGGCGTTGACCGCCGCGAGCGAAAGCCCCGCGTCCAGCAGGCCGGCGACCGCCGTCTCGGGCAGGCTCACCGCGAGCATCGCCCCGGCGGGGGTCCGTTCGACCAGCTCGCCCCGGGCGCACACCAGGCGCAGCGCGTCGGCCAGGGAGAAGACGCCGGCGAGGCACGCGGCCACGTACTCGCCGAGGCTGTGCCCCACCATCAGGTCCGGGGTCACGCCCCGGGCGAGCAGCGACCGGGCGAGGGCGTACTCGGTGACGAACAGCGCGGGCTGGATCAGCGCGGGCCGTGCGAGCAGCCGCTCGGCCCGCTCATGTCCGTCGGGCGGCGGGCACAGCAGCGTACGCAGGTCGAGCCCCAGGTCGTCGCGGAGCAGTTCGGCGCACTCGTCCACCACGGCCCGGTAGGTCGGCTCCGCCCGGTACAGGCCGGCGCCCATCGCCACGTGCTGGGCGCCGTGCCCGGGGAAGGCGAACACCAGCGGTCGCCGGCCGCCGGGGTGGACGCCGGTGAACTGCCGCTGCGGCGAGTCGAGGGCGACCAGCGCGTCGGCCCGGTTCGTCGCGACGAGGAACCGCCGGTGGCTCATCGACTGGCGCCGGCCCAGGCTGGCCGCCACGTCCCCGAGGTCCACCTCGGGATGCGCAGCCAGGTGGTCGCGGAGCTGGCGCGTCTGCCGCTCCAGCGACTCGACGGTACGGGCCGACACGACCAGCAGCTGCGGCCCGGCGACCGGGGTGGCCGGCGGGGCGGCCGGCGTGGCCGGCGGCTCCTCCAGCACCACGTGGGCGTTGGTGCCGCCCATGCCGAACGAGCTGACCCCCGCCCGGCGCGGGCCGTCGCCGGGCCACGGCCGGGCGGTGTCGTTCAGGTAGAACGGGCTGCCTGCGAAGTCGATCGCCGGGTTGGGCCGGCTGACGTTGATCGTCGGCGGCAGCGTACGGCTGTGCAACGCCATGACCGTCTTGATCAGGCCGGCGACCCCGGCCGCGGCGTCGGTGTGCCCGATGTTGGCCTTGACCGAGCCCAGCGCGCAGAAGCCCCGGTCGTCGGTGCCCCGCCGGAACGCCTCGGTCAGCGCGGTGACCTCGATCGGGTCACCGAGGCTCGTGCCCGTCCCGTGGGCCTCCACGTAGCTCACCGAACGGGGGTCCACGCCGGCCGCCGCGAGGGCGCTGCTGACCACCTCGACCTGGCCGTCCACGCCCGGGGCGGTGTACCCGGTGCGGCGTGCCCCGTCGTTGTTGATCGCGGAGCCCCGGATCACCGCATAGATGGTGTCGCCGTCCGCGACGGCGTCCTCCAGCCGCTTGAGCGCGACGATGCCGACCCCGCTGGACTCGGTGCTGCCCCGCGCGTCCGCGCTGAACGGGCGGCAGTGCCCGTCGGGGGAGTAGATCCCGCCGTCGTGGTAGAGGTAGCCGCGCCGCTGCGCGGGGAAGACGCTGACCCCGCCGGCGAGCACCAGGTCGGACTCGCCGGCCAGCAGGCTCTGCCGGCCGAGGTGCACCGCCACCAGCGAGGTCGAGCAGGCGGTCGCGACGGTGACGGCGGGGCCGGTGAGGTCCAGCTTGTACGCGACCCGGCTGAGCAGGAAGTCCTTGTCGTTGCCCAGCGACAGCTGGTGCTCGCCGATGCTGCTCATCAGCTCCGGATGACTGCTCAGGTGGTCGAGCAGGTAGCTGTTGCGGCCCGACCCGGCGAACAGGCCGATCCGGCCGGGATGCCCGGACGGGTCGTAGCCGGCGTGCTCCAGCGCGTGCCAGGCGCACTCCAGCAGCATCCGGTGCTGCGGGTCGAGGGTCTGCGCCTCGCGGGGGGTGAAACCGAAGAAGGCGGCGTCGAACTCGTCGATCCCGGGCAGGTAGGTGCCGGCCCGGACGTACGCCGGGTCGTCGAGGCGGGCGGGATCGGCCCCGTCGGCCAGCATCTCCTCGACGCTGAACTCCCGCACCGACTCCACCCCGGTGCGGATGTTGTGCCAGTACTCGTCGACGGTCCGCGCGCCGGGGAAGCGGCACGCCATGCCGACGACGGCAACGAGGCCGCCGGGCTGGCCGGTGTCGTCGCGCGCGCCGGTGGACGGCCGGGCGGCGGCGGCCGGGGCGGGGCGCGCGGCGGCCGGGGCGGGCGCCGCGCCGGTGGTGGCGGTGGTCAGGAACGTCGCCAGGGATTCGACCGTGGGATGCCGGAACAGGTCGGTGACCGTGACGACGTCGCCGAGCCGCGCGCGCAGCCGTTCGAGGACGGCCAGCAGGCGCATCGAGTGGCCACCGAGGTCGAAGAAGTTGTCCCGCACCCCGGCCGGCGTGACGCCGAGCACGTCCCGCCACACCTCCGTGACCAGCCGCTCCAGGCGTATCCGGGCGGAGTCCCAGTGCGCCGGGCCGGCGTCGGCGGGCGGGGCCACCGGCGGTTCGGGCGTCGCCGGCTGATCCGGCGCGGGCCGCTGCCGCGGCACGTCCACGCGGCCGGGAGCGGGCAGCGCGGCGGTGTCCACCTTCCCGTTGCCGGTCAGCGGCAGCGCGTCGAGGAGGACGAACGCCGCGGGCACCATGTACGAGGGCAGCTCGGCGGTCAGGGCCGCCCGGAGGACCGCGACGTCGGCGTCGCCCCGCGCCCCACCTGCCAGGTACGCGACGAGCTGCGGGTCGTCGGGGTCGTCCCGGCGCAGCTGCACGGTCACGTCGTGGTCCGGCAGGCACCGCCGGACGGCCGCCTCGATCTCACCGCACTCCACGCGGTAGCCGCGCAGCTTGACCTGGCTGTCGGTGCGGCCCAGGTATTCGAGGTCGCCGTCCGGGCGCAGGCGCACCAGGTCGCCGGTGCGGTACAGGCGCGCGCCGGGGACGGACGAGAACGGGTCCGGGACGAACCGCTCGGCGGTCAGCCTGGGCTGGTGCAGGTACCCGCGTGCCACGCCGGCCCCGCCGACGTACAGCTCGCCGACCACCCCCGCGGGGACCGGGTTCAGCCATCCGTCGAGCACGTACAGCTCGGTGTTGGCGATCGGCCGGCCGATGGGGACGGAGCCGTCGGCCGGCGTCGACGGGTCCACCTCGTACGCGGCGCAGCCGACCACGGTCTCCGTCGGCCCGTACTCGTTGACCAGCGCGGTGTCCGGCGCGTGGGCCCGCCAGGGCGCCACCTGGTCGGCGCGCAGGTTCTCGCCGCCGATGACGAAGCACCGGGTGCGGTCGGCCAGCTCGGCGGGGCTGAGCTGGTGGGCGACGAGGTCGAGCTGACCCGGGGTGATCTTGACCAGTCCGAACGCCGGCTCCTGCCGGCGCAGCGCCTCGCCCAGGGCCTCCGGGCCGAGGTGCTCGCCGATCATCAGGACGGTGGCCCCGCTGGTCAGCGGGACCAGCAGGCTCGTGACGGTCAGGTCGAACCCGATCGACGAGTGCAGCGGGACGGTGTCCCCGGGCCGCAGCCGGTAGGCCTGAGCCGCCCAGCGCACGTAGTTGCACACGCCGCGATGGGTGACCATGACGCCCTTGGGGCGGCCCGTGGACCCGGAGGTGTAGATGACGTACGCCAGGTCCTCCGCCGCCGGCATCGGCCGGCGCCGCGGCCGACGTCTCGGCCCCGCGCTGCCGGCGTCCCGACCGGGACCGTCCGCCGCGACCGGGGTGTCCAGGTCCGGCACCAGCAGCGCCGTGTCGTCCGGCACCAGGTGCGCCAGCTCGGCGCAGGTGAGGACGACCGGGGCGGCCGTGTCGTCGAGCAGGTACCGCAGCCGGGCCGGCGGGTTGGCCGGATCCATCGGCACGTAGGCCGCGCCGGTCTTCAGCACGGCGAGGACCGCCACGGCGAACGGGACCGCGCGCGGCAGGAGCACCCCCACCAGGCCGCCCACGCCGATCCCGCGCCGGCGCAGCGTCTCCGCCAGCGCCTCGGCCCGCAGGTGCAGCTCGTGGTAGGTCAGCGCGCGGTCGCCGTCGGTCACCGCCACGCCCTCGGGGGTCCGGCGCGCCTGCCGCTCGATCAGCGTGTGGACCAGGTCGTCCGGTTCGGCGGGGGTGGCGGTGCGGTTCCAGTCCAGGACGACCTGCCGGTACTCGTCGGCGGTGAGCATCGCGGCCGAGCCGACCGGTGCGCCCGGGTCGGCCAGCAGCGACCCCAGCAGCGTCTGGAAGTGTCCGGCCAGCCGGACCATCGCCTCGTCGTCGAACAGGTCGGTGCGGTACTCCAGCTCGGTCCGCAGGCCGTCCGCGTTCTCCCGTACCGAGACGGTGAGGTCGAACTTGGCGGTGCGGCCGGGCACCTCGAGCGGGACGACCTCGAGGCCGTCCAGGCGCGGCGGCGTCGCCTCGCGGCCGTACACGAACATCACCTGGAACAGCGGGCTGAACCCGGGCTGGCGGGCCGGGCACAGCGACTCCACCACCGTCCCGAACGGAAGCTCCCCGTTGGCCACGCCCTCCAGGACGGCCGTGCGCACCCGCCCGAGCAGCGTCTCGAACGACGGGTCGTCGTCCAGCCGGGCCCGGATGGCGACGGTGTTCAGCAGCAGCCCGACGAGCTGCTGCGTCTCGGGCCGGTGCCGGTTGGCCACCGGCGTGCCCACCACGATGTCGCGCTGCCCCGTCCAGCGCGCCAGCAGCACCTGCACGGCGGCCAGCAGGACCATGTACGGGGAGACGCCCGCCCGTTGGCACAGCGCCATCAGCGCCTCGGTGGACACGTCCAGCGGGAACGCCAGGGTGGACCCCGCGCTGGACGGCACGGTGGGCCGCGGCCCGCGGGTGGGCAGCTCCAGCACGGCGGGCGCGTCCGCGAGCTGCCCGCGCCAGTACTCGCGCTGGGCCGCCGCCTGGGTGCCGTGCAGCCAGTCGTGCTGCCGGGCCGCGTGGTCGCGGTGGTCGACCCGGACCGGGTCCAGGTCCGCCGGCTGCCCCGTACGGTGTGCCGTGTAGAGCCGCGCCCACTCGCCGTGCAGGATGTCGAGCGACCACTCGTCGACGGCGACGTGGTGGATCGTCAGCAGGAGCACGTGCTCCTCGGGCGCGCAGCGCAGCAGGGTGGCGCGCAGCACCGGTCCGTGCTCCAGGTCGATCGGGGCGGTGCCCTCAGCGTGCATCCGGGCCTGCAGCTCCTGGTCGCGCTGCCAGGTGGGCAGCCCGCTCAGATCGTGCACCCGCAGCAGCCCCGGGCGCGGGTCGTGGACCACCTGGACCAGCGGCTGCGTCGCCGCGTCCACACCCGACGGCTCGCCCGGGCGGTCGGGCGCCGGCGCGAGCGTGGTGCGCAGGGCGGCGTGCCGGGCCACCAGCCCGTCGAGCGCCGCCGACAACGCCGCCACGTCCAGCGGCCCGACCAGCCGGTACGCCAGCGGCACCAGGTAGGTGGCCGGCTCGGGGTCGAGGCGGCTCAGGTACCACATCTGGCGTTGCTCGTACGAGGCCGCGACCGGGCCGACGGCAGGGGTGGCGCCGTCGGTGTCGACCCCGAGCGGGGCGACGGGTGTCGCCTGCCGGGATCTCAGGACGTCGGTCATCGCTTCCGCCTCCTATGCAGCAGCACCGGCCGGGACAGCGCCGAGGAGGCGCCGGCCCGTGCCGTCGGTTGCTCGTGGTCCAGCAGCCCTCACCGGTCGATGACGGCTGGTTCACCTGGGGTCAGATGGGCCTGGTGGAGCTCGGCCACTGGTACGGCCCGGGACGTGGTGACACGACCGGCCGGCGGGATGACCCCGCAGGTCGGAAGCTACCCGTGCCGGGCCCCCTGAACAGCCGTCCATACGACAGATGTAGATCACTCAATGAGAGGGGCTGGTCACATCTTGGCACTCATGATCTTCGGCGGGATCCCCGGATCGTGCCGGCCGTCGATGCGTTCGGCGGGAGGCATTGCACGTTCGTCTATTTCCGGCTCGACGGTGTCATATCCACGACGGGGATGGTGATCACCTCTTGCGCGGCGGGGCCGCCGGATGTCAGCGGCCGTCCTTAGCCCGCCGTTAAGTAACGGCCCGACCGGTTCACCCGGCGGGCGGCACTGGGCAGACTGGGGCGATGCCCGCCGCTGCCCCGCTCGCTCCCGCCACCCACCGACGTCGTACGCGTGCCCTCGCCGCGGTGGTCGCCCTGCTCGCGGTGGCGGTCGGGATCGGCGCCTGGTCGCTGCGGGACCGGGCCGTCGGCGAGCGCGGTGCGCCGGCGGCGGGCGAGGCCGCAGCCGCCGCCGGCTGCGCCGGCCGGCCGGCCCGGGCGCCCCACGAGTTGCGCGGCATGTGGATCACGACGGTGAACAACATCGACTGGCCGAGCCGGCCCGGGCTGCCGGCCGAGACCGTGCGGGCGGAGTTCCGGGGGTGGCTGGACCTCGCGGTGCGGCGCAACCACAACGCGGTCTTCGTGCACGTGCGGCCGAGCGGCGACGCGCTCTGGCCGTCGGCGTACGCGCCGTGGTCGCAGTGGCTGACCGGGCGGCGCGACGGCCGCGACCCGGGCTGGGACCCGATGGAGTTCATGGTCGCCGAGGCCCACGCCCGCAACCTGGAGTTCCACGCCTGGTTCAACCCGTACCGGGGCGGGCAACCGGCCACGGTGGGCGGGCCCGGCCCCCGGCTGGACCTGCTCGCGCCGACCCATCCGCTGCGCAGGCACCGTGACTGGGTGGTCACCTACCCCAGCGCCGACCGGCCCGGCAGCCGCCTCTACTTCAACCCGGGCATTCCCGAGGCGCGCCGGTTCGTCGAGGACTCCATGCTGGAGGCGGTCCAGCGGTACGACGTCGACGGGGTGCACTTCGACGACTTCTTCTACCCGTACCCGGAGGCCGGGCAGGACTTCCCGGACGACGCCGCGTTCGCCCGGTACGGCCGGGGGTTCGCGGACCGGCACGCCTGGCGCCGGGACAACGTGAACACCCTGGTCCGCGAGATGAGCGAGCGGATCAAGGCGATCAAGCCGTGGGTGAAGTTCGGCATCAGCCCGTTCGGCATCTGGCGCAACAAGCGCACCGACCCGGCCGGCTCGGCGACCGCCGGGCTGCAGAGCTACGACGACATCTACGCCGACACCCGACTCTGGGTACGCGAGCAGTGGCTGGACTACGTCGTGCCGCAGCTCTACTGGCACATCGGGTTCGGCAGGGCCGACTACGCCAAGCTGCTGCCCTGGTGGGCGGCGACGGTGAAGGGCACCCGGGTGCAGCTCTACATCGGTCAGGCCGACTACCGGGTGGGCGAGCGCGGCGCCTGGCGCGACCCGGCCGAGCTGGACCGCCAGCTCGCCCTCAACCGGCGGTACGGGGTGCGCGGGAGCGTGCACTTCAGCGCCCGGCAGGTGCGCGCGGACAAGCTCGGGGCGGTCACCCGGTACAGCGCGGCGCACTACGCCGGGCCGGCGCTGCTGCCCCCGATGGCGCAGCTGCCGGCGGCGCCGCCGGCCGCGCCGGTGGTCACCGGCGCGCGGCGTACGGGCCCCGGCGGGGTGGCGCTGACCTGGCGCGGGAACGGCGCCACGAGCTTCGCCGTGTACCGGGTGGACGGGGACGCCGCCCGGCTCGTCGGCACCGCCCGGGGCACCGACTGGCTCGACCGCACTGCCCCGGCCGGCCGCTCCCTGTCCTACTGCGTGTCCGGGCTGGATCGCAGCGGGAACGAGGGGCCACTCGGCGCACCGGTGTCGGTACCCGCCCACCAGACCTGAGGCAGGGCGCTCGGTCACTCGTTGGCGGCCCGGGCCTCCGGCCTGACCCAGCCGAAGGTGCGCTCCACGGCGCGCTGCCAGTTCTCCCGTTCCTCGGCGCGGACGGTCTCGTCCAGCTCCGGATCCCAGCGGGCGGCGAGGTGCCAGTTGCTGCGCAGCCCCTCCAGGTCGGCCCAGTAGCCGACCGCGAGCCCGGCCGCGTAGGCCGCGCCGAGGGAGACCGTCTCGGCGACCATGGGGCGGACCACCGGCACCGCGAGCACGTCGGCGACGAACTGCATCAGCAGGTTGTTGGCGGTCATCCCGCCGTCCACCCGGAGTGCCGTCAGCGCCAGGCCGGAGTCGGCGTTCATCGCGTCGACCACCTCGCGGGTCTGCCAGCCGGTGGCCTCCAGCACCGCGCGGGCCAGGTGCCCCTTGGTGATGTACGAGGTCAGCCCCACGATCACCCCGCGAGCCTCGCTGCGCCAGTGCGGCGCGAACAGCCCGGAGAAGGCCGGCACGATGTAGCAGCCGCCGTTGTCGTCGACGGTACGGGCGAGGGTCTCGATCTCCGGTGCGGTGCTGATCAGCTCCAGTTGGTCGCGGAACCACTGCACCAGGGAGCCGGTGATCGCGATGGAGCCCTCCAGGGCGTAGACGGCCGGCTCGCCGGCGATCTGGTAGCCGACGGTGGTGAGCAGCCCGTGACGGGAGTGCACCAGCTCCGCGCCGGTGTTGAGCAGCAGGAAACTGCCGGTGCCGTAGGTGCACTTGGCGTCGCCGGGGGCGAAGCAGGTCTGGCCGAACAGGGCCGCCTGCTGGTCGCCGAGGGCGGCGGCGATCCGCACGCCGGGCAGGACGGTGGTCGCGGTGCCGTACACCTCCGAGGAGGAGCGGATCTCGGGCAGCATGGCCGCCGGGATGCCGAAGAAGGCCAGCGAGTCGGGGTGCCAGCGGAGCGTGCGCAGGTCCATCAGCATGGTCCGGCTGGCGTTGGTCACGTCGGTCAGGTGCAGGCCGCCGTCCGGGCCGCCGGTCAGGTTCCAGATCAGCCAGCTCTCCATGGTGCCGAAGAGCACCTCGCCGCGCTCGGCCCGCTCGTACAGCCCGGGGGTGTGGTCCAGCAGCCAGCGCAGCTTGGGCGCGGAGAAGTACGTGGTGAGCGGCAGCCCGCAGCGTTCCCGCAGGTCCTCCGCGCCGGGCGCCTGGGCCAGCGTCTCCACCAGCGCGTCGGTGCGGGTGTCCTGCCAGATGATGGCCGGCGCCACCGGGACGCCGGTGCGCCGGTCCCACACCACGGTCGTCTCCCGCTGGTTGGCGATGCCGATCGCGGCGATCTGGTCGGCGCCGATGCCGGCCTCGGCGAGGGCCCGGGGCACCACCTTGCCGACGTTGCGCCAGATCTCCAGCGCGTCGTGTTCCACCCAGCCGGGCCGGGGGAAGTGCTGCTGGTGCTCTCGTTGCGCGACGGAGACGAGGTTGCCGCGTCGGTCGAACACGATGCAGCGGGTCGAGGTGGTGCCCTGGTCGATGGAGACGACGTAGCTGTCGGTCATGTCATCGTCCTCTCTGGCGCGGGGGTGGCGGAGCAGGGTGGACGGGTCACCAGCGGGCGGCGCCGAGATCGCGGGACACCGCGCGGGCGGCGTCGCGGACGTACGCGACGAGCGTGGGCCGGGGGTCGCCCTTGCCGTCGCAGACCCGGTCGACCGGGCCGGAGAGCCCGATCGCGCCCACGACGAGACCGCCGTAGCCGCGGATGGGCGCGGCGATACCGGCCTCGCCGAGGGTCATCTCCTCGATCTCGGCGCCCCAGCCGTTGTCCCGGATCTCGCTCAGCGCCCGGGCGAGCGTCCGGGCACTGACCAGGGTGCGGCGGGTGTACGGCTCGGGTTCGCCCCGCAGCACCGCGTTGGCGGCGCCGACGTCGTAGGCGAGCAGGACCTTCCCGAGCGCGGTGGCGTGCGGGGGGAGCAGGGACCCGACGTCGAGCGTCTGCAGGGTGTCGTCGGGCCGGAAGACGTGGTGGACCACCAGCACCTTGCCGTCCAGCAGGGTGCCGATCCGGACGGCCTCGCCGCTGCGGGCGGCCAGCGGGTCGGCCCAGTTGATGGACCGTGAGCGCAGTTCGTTGACGTCGAGGTAGCTGGTGCCCAGGTGCAGCAGGGCCGCCCCGAGCTGGTACTTGCCGGAGGTCTTGTCCTGCTCGACGAATCCGACGTCCTGCAGGGTGCGCACGATGCCGTGCGCGGTGCCCTTGGGCAGGTCGAGGGAGCGGGCGATCTCCCCGATGCCGAGCCGGCCGGAGCTGCTGGCCAGCAGGCGGAGGATCGCCGCGGCACGCGCGATGGACTGCACCTGACCCGGCATGGGGCGGAATGCTAGCGGTGTTCGGCCGGACGCAACAGTGTTCGACATTGTCGACCGGGGTTCGTTGACCCGATCTCCCGGGCTTCCTACGGTTCACCGCACGATGACGCCCGACACCGCCGCGTCATCGAGCGACGGCTTCGGGCCGCGGCGCGGCGCCGGCCGCACCGAGCTGAAGTCGCCGCGGGCCCGCCGCCCTCCCCCCGGGCGCGGGCCGCCACCCCCACCGCTTCCGGAGGCACCAGATGACGCAACGTGTGAAAGTCCCCGGGCTCGTCGGCGAGCTGGCCGCCGAGTTCGCCGGCACCGCGATCCTCATCCTGTTCGGCGTGGGCGTGGTCGCCCAGGTCGCCGCGGCGGGCACGGGCGAGTTCGACAGCATCGCCTGGGCCTGGGGCCTCGGCGTCACGCTCGGCGTGTACGTCGCGGGCCGGATCAGCGGAGCCCACCTCAACCCCGCGGTGACCGTCGCCCTGGCGGTCTTCAAGGGCTTCTCCTGGCGCAAGGTGCTGCCGTACTCGCTGGCCCAGACCGCCGGCGCGTTCGTCGCGGCGCTGCTCATCCGCTGGAACTACAGCGAGGCGCTGTCCCGGTTCGATCCGGGCCTGACCGTCAAGAGCCAGGGCGTCTTCTCCACCCTGCCGGGCGCCGGCGTGACCGAGTGGGGCGCGCTGCGCGACCAGATCATCGGCACCGCGATCCTGCTCTTCCTCGTCCTGGCGGTCACCGACGCCCGCAACTCGCTGCCCGGCGGCAACCTCGCCCCGTTCATCGTCGGGCTGATCGTGGTCGCGATCGGCATGGCCTTCGCCGCCAACGCCGGCTACGCCATCAATCCCGCCCGCGACTTCGGCCCCCGCCTCGCCTCGTTCCTGACCGGATACGAGACGGCCTTCCAGGACGGCAGCGGCTATCCGTACTTCTGGGTGCCCATCGTCGGGCCGCTCGTCGGCGGCGTCATCGGCGCCGGCCTGTACGAGCTGATCATCGGCCGCTTCCTGCCCGGCGAGGACCAGCCGGAGCCGGGCACACTGGCCACCGAGACGGCACCGGCCGAGGGTGAACTCGCCCGCGTGTGAACCCGGCGACCCGCGAAACCCCCCACGACGACCACGACAAGGAGACCCCCCGCATGGCTGACTTCGTCGGCGCGGTAGACCAGGGCACCACCAGCACCCGCTTCATGATCTTCGACCACGGCGGCAACGAGGTCGGCCGCCACCAGCTCGAACACCAGCAGATCCTGCCCCAGGCCGGCTGGGTGGAGCACAACCCGTTGGAGATCTGGGAACGGACCCAGACCGTGATCCAGACCGCGATGAACGAGCGCGGCCTGACCGGCGCCGACCTGGCCGCGCTCGGCATCACCAACCAGCGTGAGACCACCGTGGTGTGGAACCGCCGGACCGGCCGTCCCTACTACAACGCCATCGTCTGGCAGGACACCCGTACCGACCGGATCGCCTCGGCGCTGGAACGCGACGGCAGGGGCGACGTGATCCGGCGCAAGGCCGGGCTGCCGCCGGCGACGTACTTCTCCGGCGGCAAGATCCAGTGGATCCTGGAGAACGTCGACGGGGTCCGCGAGGCGGCGGAGCGCGGGGAGGCCGTCTTCGGCAACACCGACACCTGGTTGCTGTGGAACCTCACCGGCGGCACCGAGGGCGGCGTGCACGTCACCGACCCGACCAACGCCAGCCGCACCATGCTGATGAACCTGGAGACGCTGGACTGGGACGACGAGCTGCTGTCGTTCTTCGGCATCCCGCGCGCCATGCTGCCGGAGATCCGGCCCTCGTCCGACCCCCGCTCGTACGGCAGCACCGCGCCGCACGGCCCGTTCACCAGCCCGGTGCCGCTCACCGGCGATCTGGGCGACCAGCAGGCCGCCACCGTGGGCCAGGTGTGCTTCTCGCCGGGCGAGGCGAAGAACACCTACGGCACCGGCAACTTCATGCTGCTCAACACCGGCCGGGAGATCGTGCGGTCGAAGGCCGGGCTGCTCACCACGGTGTGCTACCAGTTCGGCGACGACGCGCCGGTGTACGCGCTCGAAGGCTCGATCGCGGTGACCGGCTCGGCCGTGCAGTGGCTGCGCGACCAGCTCAAGATCATCAGCACCGCGGCGCAGAGCGAGATCCTGGCCCGCCAGGTGGCCGACAACGGCGGGGTCTACTTCGTCCCGGCATTCTCCGGCCTGTTCGCCCCGTACTGGCGCTCCGACGCCCGCGGCGCGATCGTCGGCCTGTCCCGGTTCAACACCGACGCCCACATCGCCCGGGCCACCCTGGAGTCCATCTGCTACCAGAGCCGGGACGTGGCCGAGGCCATGGAGCAGGACTCCGGCGTGCACCTGGAGTGCCTGAAGGTCGACGGCGGCGTCACCGTCAACGACCTGTGCATGCAGTTGCAGGCGGACATCCTCGGCGTGCCGGTCAGCCGGCCGGTGGTCGCGGAGACCACCGCGCTCGGCGCGGCCTACGCCGCCGGCCTCGCCGTCGGCTTCTGGAAGAACACCGACGAGCTGCGCGAGAACTGGAACGAGAGCCGGCGCTGGCAGCCGGCCTGGTCCCCGGAGCAGCGCGAGAACGGCTACGCCCGGTGGAAGAAGGCGGTCCAGCGCACCCTCGACTGGGTCGACGTCGGCTGACGCCGCACGGCCGTCCCCACCCCACGATCCGGGCGGCCGGCGCCCCCTCGCCGGCCGCCCCCCACCCCTCCCGGAAGAGAGAAGACGGATGCACTCCGCGACACTGTCACCGGCCGCCCGCGAGCGGTCCCTGGCCGCGCTCGGGGGCGGCCAGGAACTGGACGTCCTGGTGATCGGCGGCGGCGTCACCGGCGCAGGTTGCGCTCTCGACGCCGTCACCCGCGGCCTGTCGGTCGGGCTCGTCGAGGCCCGCGACTGGGCCAGCGGTACGTCGAGCCGGTCCAGCAAACTGATCCACGGCGGCCTGCGCTACCTCGAGATGCTCGACTTCGGGCTGGTCCGCGAGGCGCTGCGCGAGCGGGGCCTGCTCCTGCAACGGCTCGCCCCGCACCTGGTCCGGCCGGTGCCGTTCCTCTACCCGCTGCGCCACCGGGGCTGGGAACGGCTGTACGCCGGGGCCGGCGTCCTGCTCTACGACACGATGAGCCTCTCCGGCAGCCACGCGCGCGGGGTGCCGGCCCACCGGCACCTGACCCGCCGCGGGGCGCTGCGCGCCTGCCCGTCGCTGCGGCCCGAGGCGCTGGTGGGCGCCCTGCAGTACTACGACGCCCAGGTCGACGACGCCCGGCTGGTCACCTGCCTGGTCCGCACCGCCGCCGCGCACGGCGCGCACCCGCTGTCGCGGGCCCGCGTGGTGGGCTTCCTGCGCGAGGGCGCCCGGGTCACCGGAGCGCGCGTGCACGACCTGGAGACCGACCGGGTGTTCGAGGTACGCGCCCGGCAGGTCATCAACGCCACGGGGGTGTGGAGCGACGACACCCAGGCGCTCGTGGGGGAGCGGGCCCAGGTCCAGGTGCGGGCCTCCAAGGGCATCCACCTGGTGGTGCCGCGCGACCGGATCCGGTCCCGCACCGGCCTGATCCTGCGTACCGAGACGAGCGTGCTGTTCGTGATCCCGTGGGGCCGGCACTGGCTGATCGGGACCACCGACACCGACTGGGACCTGGACAAGGCGCATCCGGCGGCCACCAGCCGGGACATCGACTATCTGCTGGAGCACGTCAACCAGGTGCTGGCCACCCCGTTGACCCGCGACGACGTCGAGGGCGTGTACGCCGGCCTGCGCCCGTTGCTGTCCGGGGAGTCGGACGCGACCGCCAAGCTGTCCCGCGAGCACACCGTGGTCAGCCCCGCCCCCGGACTCGTCATGGTCGCCGGCGGCAAGTACACGACGTACCGGGTGATGGCGCGCGACGCGGTCGACGAGGCGGTACGCGGCCTCGGCGGCGTGGTGCCCGCCTCGTGCACCGACCGGGTGCCCCTGCTCGGCGCGGAGGGCCACGTCGCCCGCTGGAACCAGCGGCGCCGGCTGGCACAGCGGTTCGGGCTGCACGTCGACCGCGTGGAGCACCTGTTGCGCCGCTACGGCGCCGCCGTCGACGAGGTGCTGGCGCTGCTGGGGGAGGACCCGACGCTCGGCGAGCCGCTCGACGGCGCGGAGGACTACCTGCGGGTCGAGGTCGTCTACGCGGCGTCCGCCGAGGGGGCGTTGCACCTGGAGGACGTGCTGACCCGGCGTACCCACATCTCGATCGAGAGCTTCGACCGGGGTCTGGCGGCGGCCCGGCCGGCGGCGGAGCTCATGGCCCCGGTCCTGGGTTGGGACGACCAGCGCGTCGACCTGGAGGTGGGCCACTACGTGGCGCGGGTCCGGGCCGAGCGGGCCGCGCACGAGCAGCCCGACGACGCGGCGGCCGACGCCGTCCGGCTGGGCGCCCCCGAGGTGGTGCGGGAGGCGGCCCTGGCGGCCTGAGCCGGTTCCGGCGGTGTGCGGGGCACACCGCCGGGCCGCGCGCCCGATGCACACCGGGGATATATACGCGAGGTATACGCGCGGTGTAGGGTGTCGGCATGAGTGTTCCGATGACCCTCCTGGGTCTGCTCGAGCGCGAGCCCAGCCACGGCTACGACCTGAAGCGCGACTACGACTCCTTCTTCAGCCGGGGCAAGCCGCTGCCGTTCGGCCAGGTCTACGCGACCCTCGCCCGGCTCGCCCGGGACGGCAAGATCGTGATCGGCGAGGTCGAGCCGGGAGTGGGCCCGGAGCGCAAGCGCTACGTCATCACCGAACGGGGCGCGACCGAGTTCGAGTCGTGGCTGACCGAGCCGGTGGCGGCCGAGCCCAACCTGCAGACGGTGCTCTTCACCAAGGTGGTGCTGGCGCTCATGCTCGACCGCCCCGCCGAGGAGTACCTCGACACGCAGCGCGCCACGCACCTGCGGCGGATGACGCAGCTGACCGAGATCAAGCGCAGCGGCAACCTGGTCGACGCCATGCTGGCCGACCACGGCCTGTTCCACCTGGAGGCCGACCTGCACTGGATCGACACCACGGTCGCCCGGCTGGACGCCCTCCGCAAGGTGGTACGCGGATGAAGGCGGTCGAGGCGCGCGACGTCCACCTGTCCTTCGGCGAGACTCCCGCGTTGCGGGGCGCCAGCGTCGCGGTCGCCCCTGGCGAGATCGTCGCCATCATGGGTCCGAGCGGCTCCGGGAAGTCCACCCTGCTGCACTGCCTGGCGGGGATCCTGGTGCCGGACGCGGGCGAGATCCACTTCGACGGCCGGCGGATCGACACCCTGACCGAGCACGAGCGCAGCATGCTGCGCCGGGACCAGTTCGGGTTCGTGTTCCAGTTCGGACAGCTGGTGCCGGAGCTGACCGCCGAGGAGAACGTCGCGCTGCCGCTGCTGCTCGGCGGCGTCAAGCGGGACGCCGCGCTGAAGGAGGCGCGGCCCTGGTTCGAGCGGCTCGGCCTGGCCGGGCTGGAGCGGCGCCGCTCCGGCGAGCTCTCCGGGGGCCAGGCGCAACGCGTCGCGCTGGCGCGTGGCCTGGTCGCCCGGCCCGGGGCGCTGTTCGCCGACGAGCCGACCGGGGCGCTCGACTCGCTGACCGGCGAGCAGGTCATGGACCTGCTGGTCGCCTCGGCCCGCGAGCAGGGCACCACGGTCGTCCTGGTCACCCACGAGGCCCGCGTCGCCGCGTACGCCGACCGGCAGGTCATCGTGCGCGACGGCAAGGTGAACGCGCTGGTGCTGTCATGATCCGGTTCGCGCTGCGGCTGGCCCTGGTCAGTGGCCGGGAGGCGGCCACCCGGCTCGTCATCATCGCCGCCGCCGTCGCACTCGGCGTCGGCATGCTGCTGTCCACGCTCGCCGGTATGAACGCGGTCGACGCGCAGAACCAGCGGTACGCCTGGCTGAACACCGCCGTCGCTTCGCCCGACCCCTCGGCCGACCCCCTGTGGTGGCTCATCCGTGAGGACTACCACCACGGCGAGTCGATCGGCCGGGTCGAGGTCGCGGCGACCGGTCCGGACGCGCCCGTCCCGCCGGGCATCCCGCGCCTGCCCGGCCCCGGCGAGTACTACGTCTCGCCCGCCCTCGGCGAGCTGCTGCGGACCACCCCGGCCGCGCAACTCGGCGACCGGTTCCCCGGCCATCAGGTCGGCACCATCGGCCGGGTGGCGCTGCCGTCCCCCGACTCGCTGCTGATCGTCATCGGCCGGACCCCGACCGACCTGGAGCACCTGGGGGCCCGGCAGGTCACCCGGATCATGGCCACCTCGCCGAGCGGCTGCCCCAGCGGCTGCTACGTCGGGATCAACCACGACGGCATGGCCCTGGTGCTCTCCGTCGTCGCGACCGCGCTGCTCTTCCCGGTGCTCATCTTCATCGGCACCGCCACCCGGCTGGCCGCGACCCGCCGGGAGCAGCGCTTCGCCGCGATGCGGCTGGTCGGCGCCACCCCACGGCAGGTCTCGCTCATCTCCGCCGTCGAGTCGACCCTCGCCGCCGCGGCCGGCACCGTCGTCGGGTTCGGGCTGTTCCTCGCGTTCCGGCCCGCACTCGCCGCGATCCCGTTCACCGGCGAGTCGTTCTTCACCGCCGACCTGTCGCTCACCCCCGTCGACGTCCTGGCGGTCGCGCTCGGCATCCCGCTCGGCGCCGTCGTGGCCTCCTGGCTGGCGCTGCGCCGGGTGCAGATCTCCCCGCTGGGCGTGGCCCGGCGGGTGACGCCGAAGCCGCCGCGCGCCTGGCGGCTCATCCCGCTGGTCGCCGGGCTCGCCGAGTTGACGTACTTCATCGGCCGGCGTCCGCCCACCACCAACGGCCAGCTCACCGCGTACCTGTCGGGGTTTCTCCTGATCCTGACCGGGCTGCTGCTGGCCGGGCCGTGGCTGACCATGCTCGGCGCCCGCCTGCTGGCCGGGCGGGCCAGCCGGCCCGCCACCCTCATCGCCGGGCGACGCCTCGCGGACAACCCCAAGGCGGCCTTCCGGTCGGTCAGCGGCCTGATCGTGGCGCTCTTCGTGACCAGCGTCGCCACCGGCACCATCACCACCTACGTCGCCAACCGCGGCGAGCCGCGCACCGACTCGGTGGCCGCCACCTCCCTGTCGAAGTGGTTCCCGCCCGAGGACGGCCCCGCGCCGACCGCCGATCAGATCCCCGCCCTCGCGACCATCCCCGGGGTACGCAGCGTGACCCTGGTCCGCGCCAATCCCGTCGACCAACCACCCCCGCTCGAGGTTCGGCAGCAGCCGACGGATTCCGCCGCCTTTCAGCCGTGGTGGTGGCCAGGCGTCATTACCTGCGCCGAGCTGGACCGGCTGGCGGTGTTCGGCAGCTGCCCCGCCGGCGCGCAGGTCGCGGCCGTGGCCGACGACCTCATCGGCGAGCGCGCGCGGGACCTGACCGCGGACAGCTACGTCTGGCCGGCCGCCGACGCCGACCCCGCGGAGGTCGACCGGCAGCCGATCCGGTCAGTGGTCGTCAACACCACCAGCCGCGCCGCCTTCGAGCAGGCCCGGACCATGCTGATCAACGCCTTCCCGACGGGGCGGTTCCCGAGCAGCACCGCCGAGTGGGAGGCGGACTCCGCGCGGCTGATGCGGCAGTTCCAGCAACTGGCCAACGTGATCATGCTGGCCAGCCTGCCGATCGCCGGTTGCAGCCTCGCGGTGAGCGTGGCCGGCGGGCTCAGCGACCGCAAACGCCCCTTCAGCATGCTCCGGCTCACCGGGGTGCAGCTGCGTACGCTGCGGCGGGTCGTGGCGCTGGAGACCGTCGTGCCGCTGCTGCTCGTCGCGGCGGTGGCGATCGGGATGGGGTTCCTGGCCGCGCACCTTTTCCTGCGGGCGCAGCTGCACTACACGCTGATCCCACCGGACCTGCCGTTCTACCTGATGGTCGCCGGCGGGCTGGCGGCGTCGCTGGGCATCGTGGCCGCCACGCTGCCGCTCCTGCGCCGGATCACCGGCCCGGAGGCGGCGCGGAACGAATGAGCCAGGCCCACGCCGGCCCGGGCCGGGCCGGCGTGGGCGGTCAGCCGAGGAACGACAGGAGGTGCCCGATCGTCTCGTCGGGCGCCTCCTCCGGGAAGAAGTGGCCGGCCGGTACCGGATGTCCCTCGACGTCGTCCGCCCACGCCCGCCATACCGCCAGCGGGTCGTACCAGGCGGCGACCGGACCGGCGTGCGCCCAGAGGGCGAGCACCGGACAGCGGATCCGCCGGTTCCCCCGGTCGGCCTCGTCGTGCTGGTAGTCCAGCGTCGCGGCCGCCCGGTACTGCTCACAGACGGCGTGGATGGTCTCCGGCGCGCTGAGCTTCGCGGTGTACTCGGCCCGTACCTCGGGGGAGAAGGCGTCCGGCAGCTCGGCGAGGTCGTCGAGCATGTGGTCGACGATCACCCGCGGCGCCGCGCCGACCAGGCGCTCGGGCACCGGCTCGGGCGCGGCGAGGAACGACCACAGCCAGAATCCCAGGCTGAAGTCCCGGTCGGCCCGGCGGTAGGCGTCCCCGGTTGGCACGATGTCCAGCACCGCCAGGCGGGTGACGGCGTCCGGATGGTCCAGCGCCATCCGGTACGCGCACCGGCCGCCACGGTCGTGCCCGACCACGGCGAACCGGTCGTGCCCGAGCAGCCGCATCACCTCCAGCTGCTCGTCGGCGATGACCCGCATGCTGTACGGCGCGTGGTCCGCGCTGCTCGGTGGCTTCCCGCTGTCACCGAAGCCGCGCAGGTCGGTGGCGACCACGTGGAACCGCTCCGCGAGGCGTCCGGCCACCCGGTGCCACATGAGGTGGGTCTCCGGCATGCCGTGCAACAGCAGCACCGGCGGGCCCTCGCCACCCCGGCGGCCGTGGATGACCGTGTCTCTCGTCCGGACGTACAGCTCCTCGAAGCCGTCGAACACCAGACCCTCCGCTCCCCGCCGACCGACGATCCCGTGGTCATCGTCCCGCCGGACGGGGGTCCGGTGGGACGAAACGGCTCTCGGCGGGCCGACGACCGTCGCGGTACGGCTAGGGCGTCGCGAGCCCGAAGCTGATCGTCCTGGTCAACGTGGCGTTGTCGTCGTCGCCGTCCAACGACCAGACCATCGCTCCGCCCAGCCCGGCCCGGCGGATGTACAGCGCCTTCTGCAGCACCACCGCCGGGTCGTCGTACGTCCAGAAGGTCGTGCCGTCGAACAGCCAGGCGTGCCCGGCGCGGAGATCGCGGTGCACGGTGAAGCCGTTCTCGGCCAGGACCTTGAGCCGCCGGTAGTCCTCGGACCCGGCCTCGAAGGTGGCCGGCGCGGGCCCGGCCGCGGGCTGGAACAGGCCGTCCCCGCCCCCGGTCACGCCGGTCCAGCCGCGACCGTAGTACGGGATGCCCAGCACCAGCTTGTCGCGCGGCGCGCCGCGGGCGATCCAGCCGTCGATCGCCACCTCGGCCGAGAAGTCCGGGCTGTCCGGCGCCCCGGCCGGGACCCGCAGCGCCGACTGCTGGTTGGTCACCCCGTCCCAGGAACCGTGGAAGTCGTATCCCTGCACGGTGGCGAAGTCCAGGTACCGGAAGATCCGGCGGCCCTCGTATCCGGCGCCCATGGCCGCCGGATTGGCCGGCAGGAAGGCGGTCAGCGAGTAGTGCTTGCGGGTCTGCCGGCCGTACGCGTCGAG
This sequence comes from Micromonospora sp. NPDC048930, assembly GCF_043197935.1. Taxonomy (NCBI): domain Bacteria; kingdom Bacillati; phylum Actinomycetota; class Actinomycetes; order Micromonosporales; family Micromonosporaceae; genus Micromonospora; species Micromonospora sp. NPDC048930. The sequence goes on along the minus strand of NZ_JBICUB010000001.1, from coordinate 770,860 downwards.
CTGGCGGCGGAATTCGGCGAGCAGCGCGGTGAAGTTCTCCCGGTCCTCCGGGCGGACCACGTTGCCCGACTCGCCGGGCCAGTTCGGCCACTCCCAGTCCAGGTCGATGCCGTCGAAGACGCCGGCGGCGGCGCCCGGGCCGCCACTGCCACCGTCCAGGACCGGTAGGTTGCCCTTCAGGTAGAGGTCGATGCAGGAGGCGACGAACGCCTTGCGCGAGGCGTCGGTGCGGGCGGCGTTCGAGAAGTACGTCGACCAGCTCCAGCCGCCCAGCGAGATCATCACCCGCAGGCCGGGGTGTCGGGCCTTGAGCTTGGCCAGTTGGCCGAAGTTGCCGTTGAGCGGCTCGCCCCAGGCGTCGGCGACACCGTCGACGCTCTCCTCCGCCGGCACGGGGCGCTGGTAGTCGGCCCAGGCGTCGCCCTCACCCGGCCCGCCGTCCACATAGCAGCGGCCGTCCTCGCTGACGTTGCCGAAGGCGTAGTTGACGTGGGTGAGGCGCCCGGCCGCCCCGGACGTGTCGAGCTTCTTCACCGGGAAGGCCCGGCCGTAGATGCCCCACTGGGTGAAGTAGCCGACGCGGTGGTATCCGGCCCGGCGGGTGGCGTTGTCCGTCGCGCTCGCGGCGCTCGGCGGGACCGCGGTGACCAGCAGGGTCGTCAGGGCGACGAGGGTGGTGAGGCGGCGGTGGCGGAATGGTCGCATCGGCACTCCCACAAGGGACGGACGAGATTCAGTAAAGGAACCTTCCTGATCGATGAAGCTAAGCCGGTCGGAGTGCCCGGTCAAGGGCGACGCGGCGCGCCGGCGCTACCCGGAAGGGCCTCGAAAGTTTCGGAGATCTCGATGCGGTGAACCGCCACTCGCCCGTCGTCGATCGACCCCGGCGGATCCTGCGTCCGCTGCTGGGCTGCGTTGCCGTCCCGCCCGGCAGCGATTGCCGAAGAGCGAGGTCCCGGAACATTTCCGAAAGTTGTTGACCGGTGGACGGGCCTGATCCGATACTTTCGCCATCGACAGGCTTCAACGTATGGCTGCCTGACTTCCCAGCACCCGTCCCGAGGGAGGAAGCATGGTCAGGAAAGATGCCCCCGTCCACCCCGTACGTCGCCGACGCGGCCGCCTCCGGCTGCTCGCCAGCGGCGCCTGCGCCGTCGTGCTGGTCGCCGCCACCGCCCTGCTGCTGCCCGGCGTCGCCAACGCCGCCGTCACCTCCAACCAGACCGGCACCAACAACGGCTACTTCTATTCCTTCTGGACCGACAGCCCCGGGACCGTCTCCATGAACCTCGGGTCCGGCGGCAACTACAGCACCTCATGGAGCAACACCGGGAACTTCGTCGCCGGCAAGGGCTGGAGCACCGGCGGCCGCATGAGCGTGAACTACTCGGGCAGCTTCAACCCGTCCGGCAACGCGTACCTGGCCCTCTACGGGTGGACCACGAACCCGCTCGTGGAGTACTACGTCGTCGACAACTGGGGTACCTACCGGCCCACGGGCACCTACAAGGGGACGGTCACCAGCGACGGCGGCACCTACGACATCTACCAGACCACGCGCTACAACGCCCCCTCCATCGAGGGCACCAAGACCTTCAACCAGTACTGGAGCGTCCGGCAGTCGAAGAAGACCGGTGGCACCATCACCACCGGCAACCACTTCGACGCGTGGGCCCGCAACGGCATGAGCCTGGGCGCCTTCAACTACATGATCCTGGCGACGGAGGGCTACCAGAGCAGCGGGAACTCCAACATCACGATCGGCGGCACGTCCGGCGGCGGTGGGGGCAGCGGTGGCGGCTGCACCGCCACGCTGTCCGCCGGCCAGCAGTGGAGCGACCGGTACAACCTCAACGTCTCGGTGTCCGGGGCCACCAACTGGACCGTGACGATGACCGTGCCGTCCCCCGCGAAGATCATCGCGACCTGGAACATCAGCGCCAGCTACCCCAGCGCCCAGGTGCTGACCGCCCGACCCAACGGCAACGGCAACAACTGGGGGGTGACCATCCAGCACAACGGCAACTGGACCTGGCCGACGGTGTCCTGCGCCGCCGGTTGACCCCGAGCCTCCCTGCGTGGCGCGGCGGCCCCGGGCCGCCGCGCCGCCGTCTCCGCCGCTTGCGGTCGTGGGGGCCGCAACGGTTGTCGGAAATGCGATCCGACCAGCCCGAACGGTCCTTGTTCGACGGTCCGTGGGGCGGCAGGATGGGCGGGGACGGATGGAGTTGCGGTGAGCCAGACGCATGCTGTTGCCGCCCCGAGCGCCGCCCCGCCCGCGGCGAAGACCGCCCCGACCAGCGACCAGCGCCCCTCCGCATCGACGCGGCCGGCCGCCGGGTCCGAGTTCGGCCGGGTGGCGTTCGAGCGGGCGTTCGCCGACCCGGCCCGGCCCGTCCACGGCGCGGTCCGTGCGTCCGTCGAGGCCGCCACCGGCGTGTCGCTGGCCGGCGTACGCGTGCACACCGGCCCGCGGGTGCGGACGGCGGCCCGGGCCGCCCGCGCCGCCGCCTTCACCCTCGGGCGGGACATCGGGATCGCGGTCGGGCCGGGGCAGGCCGTCCCTGACGCGTTGCTCACCCACGAGCTGATCCACGCCGCCCAGCAGTCCGGCGACGGGGACGCCGCGCCGGCCGACGCGGAGGCGCAGGCGCACCACGGCGCGTACGACCTCCACGCGCTCGGGCCGCTGCGCGGCACCGGCACGCCGTACGTCGCGTTCGCGGCCGAGGACTGGCTGCACGGCACCCCGGACATCCGGCACTACAGCTTCACGGAGCTGGTGGACGAGCTGCGCGCCGTCGACGAGTGGCTCAACCGGCAGATCGTCGGCAGCCAGGAGACCGACCGGATGATGGAGGCCAAGGATGCCCTGCAGGCGGAGATCGCCCGCCGGCAGGCCGCCATCCGGGCCGCCGACCGGCCAGCACCGCGACGCCGGGGCCGGGGCCGGGCGGCGCAGGCGCAGCCCCAGCCGGAGCTGCCCGAGCAGACGGAGATGCCGCGCGTGCTGCGGGAGCGGACCAGCACGCAGCTCACCGACCCGGCCGAGATCCGGGCCGAGGTGGACCGGATCACCGCCTGGTTGCAGCGCCCCGACCTGAGCCGGGCCGACCGGTCGATCCTGCGGCAGGAACTCGCCTCGCTCGAGCCCGGGTTCGGCGCGGAGCTGGGCCGGGCGAGCGCCCAGCGGCAGCAGCAGCGGCTGGCCCGCGCCCTGTCGCCCGGGGACGGCGCGGACGAGGCCGCGGTGCTCGCGAACATCCGGCTGATCGAGTCGATCCGGCCCTACCAGGAGCAGCCGGGCATGGCGTACGTCATGCACGACGGCGAGCTGCTGGTCTTCCCGCAGGAACTGGCCGACCGGGTACGCGCGGAGGTCACCGCCGCGTTGCAGGAGGCGGCACGCCGGGCCCGGGACATGAACGACAGCACCGAGTACCGGATGAACGAGCACCTGCGGCTCAACTACGAGGACCAGTACGTCGTCGGCTTCTTCGTCAGCCTGGTCAGCGGCGAGGAGCCGGTGGACCTCCAGCGGCGCATGCTCGGCCCGATGGCCGACTCCAACGTCGCGCTCAGCCGCTACCGCACCGCCCAGCAACGCGGCTCGCTGAGCGAGATGGCCGACGCCGTCTTCACCGCCGTGACGAAGGCCGACCAGGCGCAGACCATCGTGCTCAACGGTATCGACCGGGCCGTTGCGGCCGCCGGCGCGATCGTCACCGGGCTGACCATCACCCGGAACCTGGCGTTCGCGGTGGCGCTGTCGATCGGCGCCATCCTCGCCGCCCCGGTGGTCGCGGCGGGCGTCGCCGGCACCGGCGCGACGGGCCTGCTCGCCACCGGCATGACCGCGGTCGGCACCGGGACCGTGGTGGGCGGCGAGGGCTTCCTGCTCGGCTTCGCCGGCGGGGCGGGCGGTGAGCTGGTCGCCGGTCACGGGGGCGGGGCGGCGCTGCGGACCGGGCTGAGCGAGGGGCGACGCGTCGGCGAGCAGGGCTTCGCGATCGGTGTCGGCGGCGGGGCGAGCCTGGGGCTGGCCCGCAACCTCGGCGTGGGCGCGGCCGGCCTGACCCGCGGCGGGCAGTTGTGGCGCGGCGCGCTCGCCGGTGGCGGCGGCAACGCGCTCGGGTCGATGACCGGCGCCGCGCTCAGCGACGTGCCGGAGGGCGAGAGCCGGGCCGGGTTCGTGCTGCGGTCCGGCGCGTGGGGTGCCGGGCTCGGCATGTTCGGCGGCGCGGCCGGCACCGGCTCCCAGTGGCTGAGCAACCCGGCCGCCCGGTTCGGCGTCGGCGTGGGGCTGCCCAGCCTGGCCGGCGCCGGCGGGACGTACCTCCAGACCGGGGGCGACTGGAGCCAGACGCTGCAGGCCGGCGCGCTGGGGCTCACCGTCGGCGCGCTCGCCAGCCGCCAGCCGACCGGGGTCACCCCCACCCAGCAGCGCGCGTTCCAGCTCGGCCAGGGGTTCATGCGCACCACGCGGACGTACGCGGGTGCGTTGATGATCGGCCTGAGCAACGTCGGGCCCTCGGTGCGGATGGGGGAGTCACCCACCTCGGCGATGATCACTGTGCGGGATGTCGAGGGCGGGGCCGTCCCGCAGGGCCAGGCGCCGGTGCAGCAGCAGGCCCCGGTCCAGCAGCAGGCGCCGGCGCCGGTGCAGCAGGCTCCCGCGCCGGTGCAGCAGCAGGCGCCGGCGCCCGCACCGGCGCAGCAGCCGCAGCAGGCGGTGGCCATCCGGGTCTCCACCGGGGCGTTCATCCCCAACCCGGCCCGCCAGGTGGTCGACCCGTTCTCCGGCCAGGTGCTCGGGCAGCGGTCCGCGTCGGCGCAGACGGCCCGCTCGCTCATCACCGGCATCCGGGCCGACGAGGGGGAGGCGGCGGCCTGGCGGCAGGCCCTCGCTCGCGGCGAGATCGGGTTGCAGGGACCGACCGGCTCGAACGTGCCCGGCGGCGACTTCTACACCGCCGAGATCGACGCCAACGGGCAGGTGACCCTCGTCGCCACCGACGTCAAACTGTCCACCGTGGGCAGCTTCCCGACGCCGGCCACCACCATCAAGCCCACCTGGATGGCAGAGTTGCAGGCGGCCATCGCGCCGGGCCGGCTCAACCTCGGCGACCCCGCGCTGGAGGCCGCGATCCGGGCCGCGTTCGCCGCCGGCCGGGTGCGCATCCGCCAGCTCAACGCCGACTACTCGCCGACCGGCGGGGGCACCATCACCGGCTGGTGAGCCGGGCGAGCCCGGACAGACGAAAGGCGCCGACCTCGTCGGCGCCTCGTCATCCGTGCCGTCCAGCCATACGGGGTGTCGAACCCCTCATCCATGACCGCAAGGTCTCGGCTGTCCCTACCGCGGGTTGTCGTATGCCTGGACCTCCGAGAATAATCCCCTTCGTCAGGGTATGCAACGGTCCAGCGTGAACGAACCCTGCTCCACGCGTACTCCGACGCCCAGCGGGTTGAGCACGTCGCTGACGTAGCGCAGCGACACCCGCTGCACCGGCCCCTCGTCGCGCAGCACCACCCCGGCCCGGAACGGCCCGGACGCGTCGAGGCCGCGCAGTTGCAGGAACGCGCCGAACTGGCCGGTCACCCGCACCGCGTCGACCAGGGTGCCCTCGGTCCGGTCGCCGGTACGCTGCAACCGCGCGTGGTTGTCCAGCATGGTCAGACTGGTGAAGCTGCCCACGTAGAAGGCGTGGCGCTGGCGGCCCCAGAAGAACGGGACCGCGCAGGACACCGTGTTGTTGCTGATCACGACCTGGCCGAGCACCCGCCGGCCGCCACCGGCCGCCCGCAGCGCCACGTGGACGCCCTGCAACGCCCCGGTCACCTCGTTGCCCTCGACCCGGACCAGGTTCGCCCGGTCGCCGGCCACCACGATGCCCTGCCCGATGGCCCGGGTGTCGTTCAGCGCCGCCGCGAGGAACCGGCCGCTGACCGCGCCGACCGCCGCCTGGTGCGGTTCGGTGGCGCTGGCCGCGACGAACCGGGCCAGCCCCTGGTGCAGCGAGGAGCCCGACGCCAGTCGCCGCGCCGGGGTGGCCTTCGCCCAGTCGGCGGCCAGCCGGCGCAGCGCGGCCGGGCCGTCCATCCGTACCGTGCGCTCGTCGGCCAGCGTGACCGCCGCGCCGCCGGCCTTCGGGTCGACGGCCAGGTGGGCGGCGACGAACCGGCCCAGCTCGCGGGCCACCAGGCGGGTCATCCCCACGGTCGCCTTGCCGGCCGACAGCACGACCGTGTTGTCCACGACGGTGCTCTCGGTCGCCGAGGCGACGACGATGCCGGCCTGCTGGTCGCCGATCTCCAACCGGTTGCCGCGCACCTCCACCACGCCCGGACGCACGCCTTCCGGGTCGGGCGCCGCGTAGATGCCCGACTGCGCCTTCCCCGACGAGTCCGGGCACCACACCTCGCAGTCGCGCACCCGTACCCCGTCGCAGCCCAGGAAGGTCAACGCGCCCAGCAGGTGCTCCTCGCCGGGCGGCGTGCCGGGAGCCAGGCCGGACTCCACCCGCAGGCGGGTGACCTCGATGTCCGGGCAACGGGTCGCGACCAGCACCGCCTCGTGCTTCTCGCCGACCAGCACCGTGGCCGGCCCGACCCCGGTGATCACCACCCGCCGCTTGCCCTTGACGGTCAGCGGGACGCCGATCCGGTACGTCCCGGCGGCCAGGCACAGCTCGCCGCCGGTCGCGGGCAGCGCGTCCAGGGCGGCCTGCAGGTCGTCGCCGGGGAACGCGGTCACCGTGCAGGTGCCGCCGCGCAGGCCGGTCAGCGGCGGGAAGGTCGGCCGGCAGTCGGTGAGCACCGTCTTGCTCGTCAGGTCCACCACGGCCAGCGGCGCGGCGGTGTGCACGACGCCGTCGGGCGGGGCGTCGGTCAACGTCTCCACCGCGTCCGCGGCGCTGCCGCGTACCCGCACGCCCCACCAGTCACCGGCCTGGTAGGTGCCGGGACGGGCGGTGAAGGCGATGCCGACGTCGGCGCCGCCGAGGGTCAGCGGGACCCCGCCGGCCGCGCCGACGACCTGCCCGTCCCAGCGCCGCAGGCAGGTGCCGGGCGGGTTGCCCGCCAGCGGGCTGGCGGCGCCGAGGGTGACCGTGTCACCGCCGGCCGACGGCGCCACCGCCGCCACGCTGAACAGCGCGCCGTGGTTGCGCCGGTCGGCCCGCCGGGCCAGCGTGGACACCTCGACCAGGTCACCGGGGGCGAACGTCACCGCGGGCGACGGGGCCAGCGTGACGGCCGTGCCGGCCACCTTCGCCGCCACCGCCTCGCTGCCGTTCGCGTACGACCAGGCGAACCGGGCCGTCTTCTCGGTGCCCGCGTCGAGCACCTCGATGCGCAGCAGCCCGTCCGGCAGCTTGCTGCGCGGGTCGTCCGGGGGCGCGCACGGGTCCGCCGACACCGGCGCGGCGGTCCGTGACACGTCCAGCCGGCCCGTCGACACCGGCGCGGGCAGGCCGGCCACCGAACAGGTGGCGGAGTTCGTGGCGGCGGCCCGTACCCGCCAGCCCACCCGGGTCCGGGTGGTGGTGTCCACCCCGGCGAGGGCCGGGTCGAGCAGGCTCGGGTCCTCCGCCGCCTGCACCTCCTCGACGAACGCGTCGAGGTAGACGTTCACCAGACCGGACGCGGGCAGCGCGGCGATCTCCGGCTGCGCCGCGTACGCCAGGTCGGTGGGGTTGCGGGCGAGCAGCCCGCCGATCCACATCGTCCCGGCGCGGACCGTCAACGCCCCGCCCACGAACTCCACCTTGAAGGCGGTGCTGCCGACCGGCACGCCGGCCGGGCCGATCGTGTCGCGGGCGAGCTGCCGGGCGTCCCGGGCGGGACCGCCGACCATCAGGTTCCAGTCGGTGTCGAGCAGCACCCGGCCCTGCTGCAGGAGCGCCGCGGTCCACCGGTCGGTGGCGCGCAACGGGACGCTGGTGACGTCTCCGGTCATGTCATTCCTCCGGGTGCGCGACGCTCAGGTGCGGATGCACGGTCAACGGGGTCATCTCGGGCAGGCGCTGCGCCAGCCGGACGGCCAGCGGCCCCCGGCGGGCGTGGTGGTACGCCCCGATCTCGCCGCCGTCGCTGGCACCGGTGAGCAGCGCGGACGACGGGCGGGTCGACGGGGCGTCGACCACCGGCGCGTAGTAGCCGGCCGAGTCGAAGCCGATCCCGCCGAAGCGTGGCAACGGCCCGGTCAGGCTGTGGTACGCGGGCGGGTGGGCCTGCGGCGAGTCGTGCTCGCCCAGATGGCAGTAGCGCACGCAACCGGTCGACGTCACGGTCGTGCGCAGCCCGCCGGTGAACAGGCAGTCGGTCACCCACACCTCGTCGGCCCCGACCGGCCCGACGAAGGTGACCCCGGTGGCGGCGAGGTCGGGCGGGAACCGGTCGGCGGCGGCTACCGCGGCGCGGGTCGGGTCGCCACCCGGGTCCCCGCCGCACGGCATCAGCGCCGCGCCCCGCCCGTCGACGACGCAGTCGGTCAGCTGGATCGGGTACGCGGACAGGTCGGCGCGGACCGGGCCGAGCAGGCAGCGCGTCGCGGTCAGCCGGACCGTCCACGCCGTCGGGTCGACCTCGATCCCGTGCCCGGACGTCGGGTCGCAGGTGATCCCGACCAGGTCGACGCCGGCCAGCTCCGGGCCGATCCGCAGCGCGCCGGCGAGGAGGAACCCGGAGAGCTCGACCTGGACGTCGGCCAGCCGCAGGGACAGGTTCCCGGTGACCACCGGGGTGCAGCCGCTGGGGGCGACGACCCGCCACCGGGTCAGCGCGGGGGTCCCGGTCACCGGCCCGGCGGGTGCGGCGAGCCGGTCGCTGGTGAGCAGCCGGATCTCCACCTGCGGCGCGTCCGGCTCGCTCGGGCTGCTGGTCGCCGCCGTGGCGGCGGCGAACGCCGCGCTCAACGTGGGTACCACGAGCTGCCCGGCCGGGTGCGGGCCGGACGCCGGGTCGACGACGATCACCACGCCCGCGTCGTCGCGGGTCTCGGCGGTGCTCGCCAGCGCGCCGAGCCGGCCCGGGACGGCCCGGTAGAACGTGGCGCGCAGGGTGCCGGTCACGTCCCCGGCCGGCTTCACCACCCCCCGGTACGGGTCGACCAGCACCGTCCCCGCCGGGGCGGCGGGCGACCCGACCGGCGGCAGGGCGGTCAGGCCGATCTTCGCCCAGGGCAGCGGCACGCCGTCCACGGTCAGCTCCAGCAGCGCCGGCCCGTCGCCGGTCAGCGGATGGTCGGGCGCGAGGGTCCACACCGGCCCGTAGCTCACGTCACCGAGCGCGTCGATCAGCCGCCACGTGGCGCGTACCGGAAGCTCGCCCGGCGCGCGCGGACGGCGCGGGACGGGCGGCCGGCCCGGCGGGCGCTCGTCCTCGGCGTCGCTGGCGATCTCCAGCGGCCGCGGCCGCAGGTAGAGCGGCGCGCTCACGCCCAGCGGGTGCAGCGCGAACCGGCCGCCGCCCAGCGGCGCCACCTCGACCTGGTCGTAGCCGAGCACCTGCCACGGGAACACCTGTATGGTCGCCGCCGCCGGGTGGTACGACCCGCCCGGGGTCACCGAGCGCCGGGCGGGGTCGAGCCCGGTGCCCGCCAGCAGGTGCTCGCCGTTGCGCAGGTCGAGCGAGGCGGTACGCCGGACCGGGTGGCCCAGCTGCTGGCACCACACCGTGGCCGTCCAGCCCTCGCGCACCCGCGTCGACCAGCCCGTGACGACCTCGGCGAAGTCCTCCAGCGCCGCCGGCGTCCCCTTGCGCCGGCGCAGCGCGGTGGCGTACGCGATCTCCCGCCGGCCGGCGTCGGGCGGCAGCCCGAGCAGCGCGCCCAGGTACGGCAACGCCCACTCCGCGGCGCTGTCCGGGAAGGCGTCGTCGAGCACCCGGTCGACGTCCGCGGCGAGCAGCAGCCACTGCTCCTCGAGGGCCGCCAGCAGGGCGAGCAGCGGCGGTGGCTCGGTCCCGTCCGGCGCGGCGCGCAGCAGCGCCGGCGGCACCATCCGCAGAAAACGCTCGCTCATTGGACCGTCACCGCCGTCAGGCTCAGCAGTTCGTACCGTTCGGCCGGGGTCCGGCCGATCGCGGCCTCGGCGGCGGACGGCGCGCGCAGGCCCGAGGTGACCGAGAGCGCGACCACGCCGACCACCCCGGTGACCGCCTGCGCCACCGCCAGCACGTCGCTCGCGTCGACCGGGACGCCGAGGTCGCGCGGCCGGGGCGCGAGCGGGCCGGCCGGGTCGAGCAGCGCCGCGCGGACCGCCTCGCGCACGGTCACCGGGTCGCGGCGCGGGTCGGCGGTCACCGTCAGCGTGGCGGTCAGCCCGCTCGGCACGCCAGCGCAGACGCACAGGCCCACCGAGGTGTCCCGGCGGGCGTCCAGGTAGCCGGCGAGCGAGGCCAGTTCGGCGGCGAGCGGCGCGCGTACCCCGGTGTCGCCGAACCGCAGCGACGCCACGTGCAGGCCGACCCCGCCGCAGGGGCAGCCCGCCGGGCCCGCGCCCCGCCACGCCACGCTGTGACTCGTCCCCGGTACGCCGAGCGCCAGGTCGGCCAGGTCGTCCACCGACACCGCGCGGTCCAGGGCCCGGATCCGGGCGGCGGCGGCCCGCCGCATCCGCAGCGGGTCCTCCTGGTCGGCGGCGCCGGTGGTCCGGCCCACCCCGGCGATCTTGCGGACGCCGCGCACGCTGCCGAGCAGCGTGTCGATCCGGGTCGCGTCCAGCTCGCCGACGAGGCCGCCGCCGACCCGCCAGGTCGCCGTCACCTCGCCCCGCACCGCCTCGGCGCCGAAGCGGAGCACGAGGCGGCCGTCGGCGGCGAGGCGGGTGGTGAACACCGGCGCGGCCGGGTCCCGCCCGTACAGGCTGTCGACCTCGTCGTAGGCCACCCCGCCGACCCGGACGGTGAGGCTGTCGGTGACCCGGCCCGCCGGGTCGACGTCGGCGGTGACCGGGCCCGGGACGACGGTGCCGCCGTCGGTCACCGTCAGCGGCCCGCGGTGCGTCTCGCCGTGCCGGATCGGGACGAGGTTGGCGGTCGCCGGGGCCTTCGCGGCCGTCCCGGTGAGCCCGGCGCCGAGGACGAGCAGCATGCCCCCCACGTCGTCGGTGGTGTCGCCGGCGTCCCGCGAGCAGTCCGCCAGCTCCCAGCCGGCGGTGGTCCGCACGGCGATGCGGGTGGGCACCTCGGCGGGGCGGGGGTGCACCCGCAGCCGGGTCCCGCCGGGGGCCAGCGGCGGCAGTTCGTGGTGCTGGGCGACGACCCGCTGGTCGACCAGCAGGATCTCGATGTTCTCGTCCTGCTGGCCCGTCGGCAGCGGATCGGTCAGCTCGATCCGCCCGACGTGGTGCCGGGTGCCCGGCGCGACCGACCAGTCCACCCCGCTGACCGACTTGACCGTGGTGACGAACGCGCCGTACGAGTTGGCGACGAGGATGTTCATGCCCGGGCTGGCCGCGCTCGCGTCGGTCACCAGCAGATGGCCGGCGCCGACCGGTGCGGCCTCGCCCGGGTAGCTGACCGCGGCGGTCGCGGCGGCGCCGGACGAGTTCACGTAGGACAGCTTGCTGAGCCGGTGCGCCAGCGACAGCCGCGCCCGTACCCGGTAGGCGGCGTAGGTGGTGCCGCTGACCGGCGCCAGCAGCCCGGTGAGCACCCGGTCGGTGGTGACCAGGAAGGCGCCCAGGTCGTCGGACTTCTTCGTCACCGTCACCACCGCGCGCAGCGACAGGTTGCTGGTGTACAGGGTGTAGACGATCGACATCCAGCCGAGCCAGTCCCACCAGGTCGACGGCATCGGCACGTACCCGGAGGGCTTCTCGGCGACCAGCGCGACCCGGTCGCCGGCGCCGAAGCCGGGGTCGGTGAGCAGCCGCAGCGCGCGCCCCGGCGGCGGCTGCGGGGCCGGCACGGCGGTGACGGTGAGGTCCGCCCAGTCGGCGCGCAGCTGCGTGTCGGTGACCACCTCGAAGGTCTGCGCGGCGCTGGTGGCGGTGCCCGGGGCCTGCACCCGGGTGCCGGCCGGGACGAGCGGGCTCGCCCCGGAGTCGGTCGTGCAGCGGATCCAGCCGCGCGCGGCGGCCCGCTGCGTCGGCCGATGGCCGAGCAGGTCGGTGGTGCGGCGCAGGTCCGTCCAGTCCTGCGCGGTGCCCAGGTAACGCTCGCCGGCGGTGAGTTCGGTGTACGCGGCGACCGAGTCGGCCACCCGCGACCACAGCTCGGCGGCGGTGACCACGGTCGGGTCGCCCGCCACGTCCAGCCGCCCGCCCAGCGGGCCGCCCGGCCCCGGCGTCCCGGCGATGCCGGCCAGCAGGGCGTCGCGGAAGTCCGGCCGGTCGGCCAGCCGGCGGCGCAGCCGGGACAGCCCCGGCGGCGGATCGGGTCGCGGGGTCAGCTCGCGGGGCTCCGGCGCGCTCATCGGCCCCCCTCCACGGTCAGCTCGATCCGGCCCCGGTCCGGCGCGGCGGCGTCGTCGTCGCAGACCGCGATCTCGTCCGGGCCGACCACCAGCACCTCGTGGTACGTGCCGGCCGGCTCGGACAGCCGGCGGGCCTCCGTCACCCGTACCGCGTCCACCCCGGGCACGGCGGCGACGGCCGCGACGACCGTCGACACGTACACCGAGGTGCCGAGCGGGTGGGCGGTGGGGGAGAAGACCGCCCCCGGCCGGCCGGGCCGCAGCGCCGCCAGGATCCGCAGCCGGGCCAGCGCCGGATCGGTCCCCGGGGTCAGGCACACGGTCACCGCGACGAGCAGGCCGACCGGGGTCGCCGGCAGGGTGACCACCTCGGTGCCGGCCATCCGCACCGCGTCCATCACCTCGCCCACGGCCGCGTCGACCGACGGGTCGGCCGGGTCGCTCCCCGTCTCCACGGCCACCAGCCCGACCGGCCAGCAGCCGGACCAGGAGCGGCGCGCGGCGGCCCGGGCCACCCCGGGGACCTGCGTGGCGAACGGTGGCAGGTCGCTCACCAGCACCGCCCGCCGGGGCACCGCCGCGTACGCCTGCGGGGCGTCCCGGCGTACGTCGTCGAGCGGCACCGCCGCGGCGCCGCCCACCCCGGGCGTGAGGTTGCGCGCGGTGACCCCCGCGCCGGCCTCGCTCCAGACGCACGGCTGCCCGACCGGGGAGGTGGTCCGCACCAGGCGGGTCAGCGTGTTCGCCGCGATCAGCCCGTCCGGGCCGGCGCCGACCTCGTAGCGCACCGTCACCGTCGACTGGGCCGGTGGCACCACGCCCAGCACGCCGGTGCGGAACCGCAACCGGGGCGGCTGGTCGTCGTCGTGGTCGACCACCACGCTGAACCCCTCCGCGGTCGCCCGCAGCAGGCTGGTCACCCGGGTCGCCCCGACGGTGACCCCGCTGGGCAGCGCCACCCGGGTGTCCAGCCGCCACGGCCGTCCGCCCGGCGCGCAGGACAGCCCCACCGCCCCCGCCCGGACGAGCAGGTAGTCCGCGACCCGCTCGCGGGCCGGGTCGGGCCGGCCGCCGGTGAGCGGGTCCAGCGGCGCGACCGCCGCCGGACCGTCGACCAGCAGGCCGTGGTGGGCGGGCAGGACGCCGAGCCGGGCCACGCCGACCCGCGGGGTGCCGCCGGAGTGGTCCACGCTGACCGGCACCGTCCGGGCCAGCGCGTCGGCGGCGTCCCAGAACACCCGCACCAGCGGCAGGCCGGGGGAGAGCGGGTCGGTCATCTCGACCGTGTGGGTCACCCGGACCACCTGCGCCGGGTACGAGGCGAGCGGGAGGCGGATCTGCTCACCGCCGCCGTCGTCCGGCGGCCAGTCGGTGACCCGCCGCGCCCAGTCCTGCTGCGCCCCGGCCGGGCCGGGCGCGACCACCTCGAAGGCGAGCAGCGAGCCCACCGGCAGCCAGGTCGCCAGCGGGGTGCCGTCGGCCGGCCGGGGGCGGACCAGCACCGCACTGGTCGCGCCGGCGGTCAGCACCGCGTCCGCCTCGGTCCAGTCGTACAGCGGCACCTCGGCGTGCGAGGCGAAGACGGTGACCGGCGCGTCGGTCTCCAGCGTGAAGTGCGCGGCGTCGGGCGACCGGTCCGGGTCGCCGGCCGCGTCGGTCGCGGTGTCCCCGGGCTGGACGACGAAGCTGCTGTCGGTCGGGCCGGCGTCCGGGTGGGCCCGCCGCACCTGCACGAACGTGGCCGCGCTGGTCGCGGGCGGCACCGGGTGGTCGACCAGCCGGGCGTGCCGGGTGACGCTGGCGCGGCGCCGGGCGGTGCCGAGCCAGGACTCGGTGGCGACCCGGTCCAGGCGGTAGTGCAGCAGGTCACCGAGGTGCGCCATGAGTTCGAGCAGGGTGACCGTGACGTCGGCCGGGGAGTGGTCGGCGTGCGGGGCGAGCGCGTCCAGCCGCTCCAGCAGCATCGCGCGCAGGCCGGCGTAGTCGCGGGCCAGGGTGTCGTAGTCGGGCGGGGTGAGCGGGGCCGGCGGCTCCGGGATCCGTACGCAGTCCGGCACGTCCCCGCACTCCGGGCGCAGCCGTACCGGCAGGTGCCGGCGCAGCGGGTCGACCTGGAGCCCCAGCCCGGCCAGGCCCGCCGGGTCGATGCCCAGCCGGTACGGCGCCCGGCCGGGCAGCGCCGCGCCCACCGCCTGCACGGGCAGGTCGAGGTGCGCGGGGACCGGGTTGCCGTCCGGGTCGGTGGTCGCCGCGACGACCGTTCCCGGGCCGGTGACCGTGACCGCCGGGCGGCCCTGGAACGACCACAGCCCAGCGGCGGTCAGCCCGGCCGGCGGGTCGTCGTAGAGCCAGACCGACACCGTGCGGGTGGTGCCCGATCCGGTGGTGCTGGCCGCGCGCAGCCCGATGACGCTGCCCCCGCCGAACAGCGCCTCCGGCCGCCGCAGCGCGCTGGCCTGCGGCTGCGCCGGCTCGGTGTACGCGTCGAAGGTGGTCACAGCGCCGCCGCCGGCAGGGTGAGGGTGACGGTACGGGTCTCGCCCGCCGGCCGGGGCCGGTAGACCACCTGCGCGGACAGCGTCGAGTCCGCGACGGTCACGGTCACGTCCACCACGTCCAGGCGGTCGCCGAGCGCGTCGGTGAGGCTGCCCCGGGCCCGGGCCCGCACGGTGCCGGCCAGGTCGGGGGAGAGCGGCTGGAACAGCGTCGACGGGCCCAGCCCGGCGCCGAAACCCGGCCGGTGCAGCCGTTCGTTCGGTCCGGTGAGCAGGACCAGGCGGACCAGGTCGTCGAGGTGCTCCAGCGCGGAGCGGGTGGCCAGCCGGCGTCCGGCGCCGACGGTCCAGGGTTGGGCGGCGAAGCGGGTCATGTGCCCTCCACCTTCGACTGGTTGGAGCTGATCTGGAGCGTCCCCTGCGGCGCGGACGCCGCGCTCAGGCACAGCCCCACGCTGGTGTCCAGCAGCACCGGGTCGCCGGCCGTGACCCGGGTCGCCGGGGCCTGCCAGCGCACCGTGGTGCAGGGGCTGGCCACGTTGCCGACCATGAAGGGGCAGCCGGTGATCGTGGCGCCGTCGGAGACCACCAGCACCGGCGCGCCGTCGGCCAGCACCCGGTCCTGGCTCGCGGTGAAGCTCGCCGACCCGCCGTGCGGGCAGGTCGCCACGGTGGCGGTGGTCAGCAGATAGCCGGGCATCACTTCACCACCAGTGCGCCGTCGTTGATGTCGACCTGCCCGTTCTGCATGACGATGGTCGCGCCCGACCCGTTGTCGATCCGCACGCCGTCGTCGTCGAGGGTGATGACCGGGCCCGCCGAGGAGGTGACGGTGAGCGCGCCGTCGGCGTCGGACAGTTCCAGCCGGTGCCCGCCGGGGGTGAGCAGGACGACCGTGTCCGGTCCCGCGCCCGGCACCGCCTGGCCGGCGCTCCAGTTCGCCCCCGACCAGACCGGCTGCGCGGACAGGTCGCCGCGCGGCCACTGCACCAGCACGGCCGCGCCGACCGGCGGCACCAGCGCGAAGCCGCAGCCGTCCCCGGCGTACGGCAGCGCGGGCAGGCACCAGCCGGTCGGGCCGTCCAGCAGCTCCGGGACGTCCACCCTGATCCGGCACTTCTTCTCCGGGTCGTCGTTGTCGTGCACGGTGCCGGGGAACAGCCCGACGTAGCCGCCGTTCACAGCGCCACCGCCACGGCCGGGGCGGCCAGGCCGCCGGCGCCGGCCGGTCCGCTGCCCAGGGCGTTGCGGATCAGGCCCAGCGCCTGGCTGTGCCCGCCGGCGGTGATGGTGTGCCGGACCGACTTCACCAGCCACAGCCCGTCCAGCGTCGGGCCGAGCCCGGCGACGGTGATGGTGCGGCGGGCGCGGACCAGGGGCATGTCGGGGGCGGTCAGCGTGGTGGCCAGGGACGCCCCGAACGCGCTGCGCTCGGCCATCGCCGTCGCGGTCGTCCGGGCGTCCAGCACGCTGATGCCGGCCGCGGCGTGGGTACGGATCAGGGTGGCCCCGCCGAGCGACCGCGGGCCCATCGCGTTCCCGGTGCCCGGGTCGCTCGCCACGTCGGTGTCGGTGGTGCCCGGGACGGTCCGCGTCAGGTGCACCTCCTGTCCGGCGAGCAGTTGCACGGACGCGGTGGCCCGGCCGCCGAGCGCGCCGTAGCCGAGCCGGAGCGTGCCCTGCGCCGCCGCGGTCGGGTTGATCCGCCGGAACACCCCGGTGACCACCCCGTCGATCGACTCCACGTGCAGGTCGAACCCGTTGCGCCCGGCGAGGCCGCGCAGGAAGGCCCAGTCGGTGGCGCTCTGCTGCGGCGAGTAGGTGGCCGAGTCCGTACCGGCCGGGGTGGACTCGACCTGCGCGGCGAGGCCGTACTGAGTGAAGAGCGTCTGCGCGATCGTGGAGTCGGTGGTGTCCTGCCACAGCCGCTGCACGTCGCGGCGGTCCATCTCGACGCTGCGGTCCATCCCCTCCACGGTCAGCGTGGACAGCCCGCCGGGGGTGAAGTTCCAGTTCGCGCTGACGCTGCGCGCGTCGATCTCGTAGCTGGTCCCGCCCCGGCTCACCCGTACGGTGAACGGGGTGGCCGGCGCGACCAGCGCGTCCAGCGAACTGCGCCAGGCGCTGCTGTTGTCGGTGTCCATCGCGACGGTCACGCTGGCCTTGTCCGGGCTGCCGAGCGACTCCTCGACGCTGACGCTCTGCACCAGTTCCAGCTGCCGCGCGGTCAACGGCGCGCCGGCGACGGTGATCACCGTACGCGTCTCAGGCATCGGGCACCGCCAGCATCGTCCCCGGCTCCTCCAGCGTGAGCGCGTCGGCCGCCGGGTTGGCGTCGGCGATCACCCACCACCGGGTGCTGTCGTTGAGCGCCGCCGCCGCGAGCAGGTCGAGCCGGTCCCCGGCGCGGACCGGGTAGACCACGTCGGCCCTCGGCGCGACGCTGATCCGCGGCGTCGACATCCGCCGCGTCGAGCCGTCGTCCTGCGTCACGTCCAGCTGCGGCTGGTCCGCGTACCGGCCGCTCACAGCATCAGCTCCACGCCCTGGGCGATGCCGACGGTGGCGCTGGCGGTGCGTACCGCCTGGTAGGCCGTCGCCAGCACGTTCGCCAGCTTCATGTCCTCGCTGAGGTCCCGGCCGCGCAGCACGGTCAGCGACAGGTCCACGGTGGCCTGCACGGGCTGCAACAGCGCGTCGAAGCCGGTCTCGTGGATGGTGCAGCTGTCCACCCGGACCGGGACGATCCGCTCCAGGCTCCAGGCGAGCACCACCAGCGGCAGGGACGGCGCGGGCACCGGCGGGGCGCCGCCACCACCGCCGCCGAGCGCGCCGGCCACCGCCCCGACGAGCGCGGCCAACCCGCCGCCGCCCGGCTCCAGCAGTCCCTCGATGGTGGCCAGCAGCGGGCCGATGCCGAGCGACCCGGTGATCGGCTTGTCGATCGCGTCCAGCGCGTCGAGCTCGATCTTCAGCGTGTACGACTCCACCGGCGGCCCGCCCACCCGCAGCCCCGACCCGCCGGGCGTGCCGGACTGCACCCGCAGCACCCGGGTGACCTCGGCCGGGTTGTACTGGAACGGCACCAGGCTCGGCACCATCCCCGCCACCGGGTCGGAGAAGGACAGCAGCATCCCGCGCATCAACATGACTGGCTCCCCGGTCCGTGGTCGTTGCCGGTCACGTGTTCGGCGACGGCCCGCGCCACGGCCGCCTCCGGCCCGTCCGGCCAGGGCCGTCCGGCCAGCGCGGCCTCGATCGCGGCGCGCAGCAGACCCGGCTCGGGCGGCGCGTCGACGGTCATCTGGATGTCGGTCACCGGTGCCTCCGGGCGGTGGGTGGACGGCGGCTCTTCTCCAGCTCGCGGCGCACGGCGGCGTGCAGGTGCTCGGACCGCACCTCCGTGCCGGCGGCGATGGCGCTGACGGTGGCGGCCAGCGCGGCGGCCCGGATGGTGGCCCCGGACAGCTCCTCGCGGGCGACCACGGCGGTGTCCACGTCGGGCAGGTGGCGGCGCCAGAGCAGTTCCCGCTCGCCGTGGTCGGGCAGGTCGAACCGGACGGCGAGCCGGATCCGCCGGGCGAACGCGTCGTCCAGCGCCGCCGGGCGGTTGCTGGTCAGCACCACTACGCCGGTGTGCACCTCGATGCGTTGCAGCAGGTGGTCGATCTCCAGGTTGGCGTACCGGTCGCGGGCGTCGGTGACCTCGCCCCGCTTGCCGAACAGCCCGTCCGCCTCGTCGAAGAGCAGCACCGCCCCGGCGGTCGCGGCGTCGCGCAGCACGGTGTCGAGGTTGCGTTGGGTCTCCCCGAGCCACTTGGTCACCACCCGGGCCAGGTCGACGATCCACAGGTCGCGGTCGATCGCCGCGGCGACCGCCTCGGCCGCGGCGGTCTTGCCGGTGCCGGACGGCCCGTGGAACAGCGCGATGACGGCCCGGCCCCGCCGGCCGATGAACCCCAGCCGGTCGTGCGCGGCGGGGGAGTGGCGGGCGTGCGCGACGAGGTCCCGCACCGCGGCGAGGGTCGCCGGGGGGAGGACGAGGTCGTCGAGCGTGGTCGTCGCCGGCAGCCGGCGGGCGAACCCACCGGGGTCGTGGCGGGGCTGGGCCCGCAGCGCCGCGCTGACGTCCCGGGCCGTCGCGGCCCGGCCGTCCAGGGCCGCCACCGCGCGGGCCCGCCCCACCACGGCGGCGATCGCCGGTTCGGCCAGCGGCAGCCGACCGACCAGGTCGGCCAGCTCGTCCGGGGTCGCGGCGACGCCGGCCTGCCGCAGCGCGCGCCGCCAGACCTGTTCCGCGACGGCCAGCGTCGGCGCGGCCAGCTCCACGACGTGCCACCCGGGCGGGCCCGGCTCGTCCGTGCCGCCCAGCGCGAACACCGTCCCGTCCGGCGGCGCCGCACCCGGTTCGAGCAGGACCGCGGGCAGCTCGTGCCCCAGGCGCAGCAGCAGCCGGGCGACCGCCGGCGGCCGTACCGCGGGGGCCGGCGCGATGCCGAGCTGCGCGGCCACGGCGTCGCGCAGCGGCGTACGGTCGTCGGCGACCTCGCAGCGGGCGAGCACCGGGACGCCCGCGTCGAGCAGCGCGGCGATCCGCGCGGCGGCGGCGGCGACCCGCGGCGCGATCCCACCGGGTACGGCTGGGGCGGGGCGCTGGCCGGCGATCGCGGCGACGCTCGTGGTGGGCAGCCGGACCGGGGCGTCGGGGTCGAGCAGCGCGTCCAGCAGCCCGCCGCGGACCAGCGGGTGGGTGGCGTCTACGGTCAGCGGCACGGTCACGCCCACCCCGGCGAGGACGTGCGCGAGCAGGCCGAGGCTCGGCCACCGGCGGCCGGCGTCGTCGTGCACGCAGCCGCAGACGATCGCCACCTGCGGCTCCACCGCCGCCCACCAGGCGATCGCCAGCACCGCCTCGGCGCCGGTGTCGAGGCCGGTGACCCGGACCAGCTCGGCGAACTCGCCCTCGGCCGGCAGCGGCAGCAGCGCCACGCGGGGATGCGGGTCGACGACGCCGACGGCGGCGACGGCGCGGGTCGCGTCGTCCAGCGTCGGGTCGGCCCACGCCTCCCGGTAGCGGCGCAGCACCTCGGCGGCGCCGGAGACGAAGAGGTGCCGCCAGGCCAGCAGGCGCGGGTCGGCCAGCGCCGAGGGAGTTCCCCGCGCGGGCGCCTCGACCGTCGCGATGCTCACGGCGCCACCGCCAGCTCCGTCGCCGGCCCGGCGACCGTGCCGCAGCGCAGGCTGACCGGGACCGTCGCGCCGAGCGAGTCGGCGGGCAGGTCGGGGACGACGACCTGGATCGAGGTCGCCGACAGCGTCGTGTACGGCACCGCCCGGCCGGCGAAGAACGCCTGACCGCCCGCGGTGGCGTGCCGCACGGCCAGCGCCGCCGTCGCGCCGGCGGCCAGCGGCGCGGCGGCGGACACGACGACCGGCACCACGGTGACCGTCGCCTGCCCGCTGCCGGCGGCCAGCCCGTCGGCGAGGTTGGTGACGGTGAGGGGCCGGGCGCCGGGCACGAGTTCCCCGTTGGGCAGGTGCACGGTGAGGCCGTCCGGCGCCGGGCTGGCGGTGAGCCGCCACGGCCCGGTGCTGTGCGTGGTGGCCGGATCGGGCCGCCCGTCGGTGGGGTCGTCCGGGTCGCCGGGTAGCCGGCCCAACGTGACCTGGCGCAGGTCGGTCACGCCGTGCGCCCGTACGGTGAGGGCCTGGTCGAACCAGGCCGTCGCCGGCCGTACGCCCTCGACCACGGGCGCGGGCGACGGCGACACGCCGACCCGGCGGGTACGCACCGGCGGCCCCGGCACGTACGCCGTCTGCGCGGGCACGGTGACCAGGCTGACCTGGTAGCCGATCGACAGCCGCAGCGCGTGCGAGCCGGTGTTCCACAGTGCCGTGATGGTCTCCATCGGCACCTGCTCGATGGTGATCCGCAGCGGCTCGACCATGCCCTCCAGCGCGCCCGCGACGTCGGTGACGGAGCGGGCGGGTCCGGTGGCGACCGGGGTGTCCGCGCCGAAGATCCCGTTCTCGTGCAGCGCCGACATGAGCGCGGAGAGGGCGGCGTGCACCACGTCGTCCTCGGTGCCGCTCTCGCTCAGCTCGCCGGCGTCGGCGGTCAGCAGGTAGTGCAGCGTGAGGGCGAGCGGGGGTCGGCCGCGCCGGGTCCGCCACCCGTGCTGCGGCGCCTCCATGTTGGCGTACGCGGGCGCCGGCTCGATCCGGTAGAGGAACCAGTTGAGCCGGGGCCCGTCCACCGGGCGGTCGAGCGGGCCGACGCTGACCCCGACCGGCGTGGCCAGTCCCTTCAGCGCCTCGGTGGTCAGCACCCGGAGCACCTCGTCCACGCCGGCCAGCACGGGCGGGCCGGGGCTGAACAGGGTCACCAGCCACCCCCTCGCCGGGCGGTGACGCCCCCTTCGAGCGCGCGGCAGCCGCGGAACGGGTCGGTCTCGGCGGGCGGCGGGGCGACCTGGATCTCGATGCGTCCGATCTGGACCGGCGGTACCGGGGCGGGCTGCGCCGCGTTGCCCGGTGCCGGGGCGCCGGCCGCCGGGGCAGGGCTGTCCGCCGCGCCCGGCCCGGGTGTCGCCAGGACCGGCGGGGACGTGGTCTGGTCCGGCCACGCCGTGCCGGCCTCCGGTGTGCCGACCGGCGTGGCGGGCAGCGCCGCCGCGGGGACGGCCGCCCGGTGGCGCTCCCCGTCGGGCGCGGCGGCCCGGGCGGCGGGTCGGACCGGTACCCCGGTGGCCGGCGCGGCCGGGACCGCCGCGACGTCGGAGCCGACCACGGGCCCGGTCCGTGCCGGGCCGACGGGACCGGTGGCCACCCGGGCGGGCGCGTCCGGCGTGGACACCGCCACCGGGACGGCCGGCAGGGGCCGCCCGGCCCGGGACGACGCGGGGACGGCCGGCAGGGGCCGTCCGGCCGGGGACGACGCCGGGGCGGCCGGTTCGGGCTGCGGCGCGATGGACCCGGCCGGCGACGAGGGCGGCCTTTCGATCGGCTGGCCGTCGCCTGTCGGCCAGGCCGGCGGCGCCGGGCGGGTCGGCGGTGCCGGGCTGGTCGGGTGGGGGACCGGCGGCACGGCCGTGGCCGGGAGCGCCGTGCCGGCGTCGTCCAGGTGGGCGGCGAGCGGCGAGCCGACCGTGACCGGGGGCCGGGTGGCGCGGGCGGCCAGCCGCGCGACGGCCGGCGGGACGCTCACGGCGTACTCCCCGCGACCAGCGCGGCCAGCCGGCGCCGGCGCTCGTCCGGCAGCGACTCGATCACCGCGAGGTCCCAGCCGTACCGGGAGGCGAGCAGGTGCACCTCCCGGTCGATGTCCACCCGCAGGTCGCTGAGCGCCCGCAGCACCAGCGCCACCACGTCGACGTCCGCCGCCAGCGGCGCGCCGCAGTCGCAGCACGTCGAGCGCACCGGCCCGCACAGCGACCCCTCCACCCGGGCCAGGTCGTCGAGTGTGGCGCCGTCGCCGACCCGGCACAGCGCCAGCAGCCGGTACGGGTCGCCCCTGGCGGCCAGCAGGTCCGCGTAGCTCGGCTCGCGTACGCCGATCCCGGGCCCGCACCAGGCGCTGCGCTCATGGTGCTCGCCGACGTCGGCCCGGCCCAGCGGCAGGGTGGTCAGCGCGCCGCAGGCCGGGCAGGCGACGGTCAGTTCGAGCGGCCGGCCCACCGCCCGTTCGTGCACCGCGAGCAGCAGCCGGTCGGCGGTGCCGGCCGGCAGGTACGCCGGGTCGGGCTCGGGGGCGGCGGCGCGCAGCACCGCGACGGCCTGCGCGAGGAGGCCGTCGCCGTCGTCGAGCGCGGCGACCAGCCGCGCCAGACCGGGTGCCGCCGACACGATCCGGCCCGCCTCAGACACTCTGCTCGGCGGGCTCGGTGACCGAGGTGTCGCGCTCCCAACCCTCCAGCTCCAGCTTGATGCTCTGGATCGCGACCACCGCCGTCGCGGCGTCCAGCGCCGGCAGTGCCTGGTATTCCGAGACCCAGCAGCGGAACAGCTTGTAGCTGAGCACCTTCTGGTTCGCCTCGTTGAACACGTCGACGATGAGGTCCTTGCGGAAGTCCCGCAGCGAGATGCCCGGCTGGCGCAGGCTGGCCACCTTGTTCGCCCACGCCTCGAAGGCGAGGTCGTGCGTGACGCCGCGTTCCAGGGTGACCGCGTCGTACGTGGTCAGGCCGGGGCTCTTGCGGTCGTGGCCGGGGTCGCCGCCGATCCGGTGCGTCACCGGCGCCGTCGACCGCTTCAGCGGGGACATCTTCGACAGCCCCGCCACGTACACGCCGTCCCACCGGACGCGGAACATGTGGCTCTTGTACGGGTCGAAGCGCGTGGGGTTCACGCTGAACTCGGCCATGTCACTCTCCTGCCTGGCTCAGCTGGGTGATGGTGATGATCACGAACTCGGCGGGCTTGAGCGGCGCGAACCCGACCACCACGTTGACCCGGCCGTTGTCGATC
The DNA here is from genome assembly GCF_043197935.1 of Micromonospora sp. NPDC048930. Taxonomy (NCBI): domain Bacteria; kingdom Bacillati; phylum Actinomycetota; class Actinomycetes; order Micromonosporales; family Micromonosporaceae; genus Micromonospora; species Micromonospora sp. NPDC048930. Next base: position 747,478 of record NZ_JBICUB010000001.1, on the reverse strand, counting down.
TCGGTCTGCGGGTTGACCGAGGAGTCACAGATGACGAAGAAGCTGTCCGACTCCGCGTGCTTCTCGGACTGCTGGAACGCGCCCTGCCGGAACAGCCCGCGCATGAAGCCCCCCACGGCCAGGCGCAACTGCGCCCAGAGGTCCGGGTCGTTCGGTTCGAAGACGGCGAATTGGGTGCCCAGGTAGAGGCTGGTCCGGATGTAGTCGGTGAGCCGGCGGACGGGCACGTACTTGGAGTCGCTGGAGAGCACGTCGCTGCCCGCGAGGGTCCGGGCGCCCCAGACCACCATGCCGGCGCCGGGGAAGGTGCGCAGCACGTTGAGCCCGAGCGGGTTCAGCGTGCCCGAGACGTCGTCGTTGGTGGGCGCGGTGAGCCCGACCGCGCCGGCGATGCCGGCCTCCAGCCCGGCCGGGGCCTTCCACACCCCGCGCGAGGTGTCGGTGCGGGCCATGATCCCGGCGACCGCGCCGCTGGGCCCCCAGCCGTCCGCGCCGCCGTCCGGGGTGACCAGCCGGGGCCAGTAGACGGCGCCGTGCGCGCCCTGCGCCCGCAGCAGGTTCGCGGCGGTCTTCAACTGCGCCGGGTTCAGCCCCGGGGCCGGGTCGATCACCAGGAACGCGTTCTGCCGCCGGCAGTAGTCCAGGGCGGTGTTGATCGGGGCCGTGTCCGCGGTCGTCACGCCCGGCAGACAGAGCAGGTTGAACCGGGGGAAGTCCAACGTGTCCAGGGCGAGCATGCCCTGGCCGGCGGTGGCCGACACGATCTCGTTCGCCCCGACGGTCGCCCCGTCGGAGCCGCCGGCCAGCGGCGCCGCCGCGGCAACGGCCGGCCGGTACGGCGCGCTCGCGCTCACCTCGGCGCCGCCCCGGGCCACGCCCAGGCCGAGGTCGGCCGACGCGTCGTTCAGTCCGCTCAGCCCGACCACGACCGCGCTGTTCAGGTCGCTGGTCTTGCTGGTCAGCACGAGCTTGCCGCCGGACACGCTGGCGGTCACCGGCCAGACCGAGCCGGGCGCGTTGATGTGGTCCCGGACCTGAGCCAGGGTGTGCGAGACGGGCGGGTCCTCGGCCGGGAAGAGGACGTAGTCGTTGGCCGGTCCCTGGTCGACCGAGAGCCGCAAGGTCTTGCCGGTCACGGTGACGCTCGCCGGGCTCAGCGCCCCGGTGGACGTCCCGGCCGAGGGCGCGGGCGCCGGCGTGCCGGTGACCTCGGCGGTGACCAGCGTGCTGGCGTTGAGCACGGACACCACGTACCGGGTGCTGGCCGGCGACATCGACAGCTCCCGCCAGACCTCCTTGACGCTCACCGTCGCCGGCCCGCCGGCGACGCCCGGCGTCCACTCGGTGAGCTCCAGGTCGAACCGGTCGGCCGGGAAGTCGTCGGCCGGCTTCACCTCGGCGAAGAGGCCGGTCTGCCCGCTCGTCCCGGCGCCGCTGCCGTTGGCGTACGCGCCGCGCGAGCGGGCCCGCAGCGTCACCGTCAGCCCGTTCACGGCGGGCAGGGCGAGGGTGCCGGCGGCCGCGCCCGCGCCGAGCGCCCGGACCACGACGGCCTGGGCGCCGCCGTTGACGAAGAACTGCCCGACGGCGTGACCCATCGGGTGCGCGGTGTCCATCACGTCGCCGAACTGCCGCAGGTAGTCGGCGAAGCTGGACACCGGCACGGGGGTGTCGCCGGGGCCCTTGCGGGCGGCGCCGACGAACGCGGTCAACGACGTCGACACACCGGTGATCGCGTGGCTGCCCGACGGACGTTCGAGCACGTACACGCCGGGGTATGTGGTCTGCACGCTCATGCGCGGATTCTCGCCGCCGCTCGTCGCCGACCCGTCTCCCGAGCGTGGCCGGGCCGTCGCAGGCGCGTTGTCCGCGCGTCTCCGCGGCGTTGTCGCCGCACCGGCGGGCAGCCCGGCGCCGCCGCCGCGGTCAGCCGGCGGCGGCCGAACGGGTACGCAGGACCGCCCGCCCGGCGGAACGGAGGATCGGCCGGCAGGGCGGTGGGTCGGTGGGGTACCGGGCAGCCCGGGACGGGGGTGGTGCGGGGGCGGGCGCGGTCAGCCGACCGGCACGGGCAGCATCTCCTGGAGCTGCCGGCTGGGCCGCAGCCGCAGTTCGTCCCACAGCAGGTCACGGAACCGGCCGTACTGGCGGATCGCCTCCGACGTGTTGCCCTCGGCCAGGTGGGCGGCGATCACGATCCGTTGGGCGCTCTCCCGCAACGGGTCGAGCCCGACCGCGGCGAGCGCGGCGACCAGCGCGGTCGCGGTACACCCGGCCTTCAGGTCGTTGCGCGCGAGCGCCTCCAGCGTGTGCAGGCGTACCTGGCGCAGCGACTCGCGTCGCCCGTCCAGCCAGTCGTAGGACCACTCCGGCAGCAGGTCGCCCTCCAGGAGGCGCACGGCCTGCCGGTCCACCCGCGGCTCGCTGTCGGTGACCGCCTCGGAGAGCCGGTAGATCTCGTGCAAGTCGACCTCGGTGCCCCGGGCCAGCCCGATGTGCTGGTTGTCCTGTTCCAGCAGCCCGGACACGTGCCGGTTGAGCCGCCAGAGCGCCTGCCGCAGGGACGCGTGCGCGTCGCGCTCGCTGCGCTCCGGCCACAGCGTCCCGGCCAGGGTGGCCCGGGGTCGGGGGTGGTCGGCGACGGCGAGGCAGCCGATCAACCGTTGACTGCCCTCGGGCAGTGCGACGTACCGTCCGTTGACCAGCACGCGGAAGCGGTGCAGTACCTCGACGCGCACGTGCCGGGCCTGAGTTGTCGCCGTACCCTCCACCGGCCCTCCCGCCAGTGCCGCCGCCGGGCGCCCGGCACCGGGACACGGCCACGTCCTGACGCGACCAGCCGGGGCGCTCGGCTGTCACCCGGTCTGAGCGACCGCTTCGCGATCTTCCTCAGGGCATCTTGGCAGCCCCGGCGGCAGGCGGGCGAGGGTGTGTAAGAAAGCCGATGCAAGCCGCCAGGCCGGCGGCCCGCGGTTGCCGATTCCGGGCTCCTCGGTCACTGCTGGGACTGCACGGCGGGACGGATGTCGGTCAGCCCTTCGCTGATTTCGATGTCCCAGCGCTTGCCGAAGGCGTTTCGTGCCCGCCAGCACGATGCGGCCGATGCCGCCCTTGGGGATCGGGCGGGATCACCGAGGCCGGTGATCCCGCCCGATCCGGACCCCGTCCCGCTACGCCGGGACGACGTCGAGCTGGGGACCGCTGGGCTTCGGCGTGCCGGCCAGGGCCAGGAGGGTGTGTCCGGTGCTGTCGTCGACCACGGCGACCCGTACGGTGTCCGGATCGCGGTCGGCCAGCGGCACGGCGAACACCGCGGTCACCGCGCGGCCCTGGTAGCGCGCGGCGTGCCCGACGAAGCGCCAGTCACCGTCGTCCCAGTGCTCCCGCACGTCGGAGCGGAGCAGCGGGGCCACCCGCCGGTAGGTGTCGCTGAGTTGGACCTGCTGGAGGGTGGCCAGCAACGGGAGGCCGGTGCCGCCGCGCAGCGGGTGGGTCAGCCGGGCCCGCAGCCGGCGCAGCGGCAGCAGCCAGGCCGCGTCCAGCTCGGGGGAGAGCGCCACCACCGCCGCCGCCTCGGCGAGCAGCAGGGCGCCGCCGGCCAGCGGGCGCGCGGTGAGGGTGGCCGGCCAGTCGCCGGGGAGCAGCCAGGCCAGCCCGGCCGCCGCGACGAGCAGCCCGGCCCGGGCCAGGCTGCGGCCGGAGACCGGGGTGGCGCGGGCGCTCAGGCAGCCGCACGAGGAGGCGGGGGCGGCCCGGCGGGCGTACGTCAGGTAGGCGAGGAAGCCGACGGCCAGCAGGGTCGCGGCGGCTGCCTCCAGCCGCAGTACGGGTGGCAGCAGGAGCAGCGCGCCGAGGGTCAGCTCGACCCCGCCGAGCAGCCGGTACGCGGGCAGCGCCCGGCGCTGCCCGAGCAGCCGGGTGAGCGCCGACCGATGGGCGGCGGCTGCGGCGTGCCGGCTGAACAGCTTGACGCGCGCGGACCAGATCAGCACCGCACCGAGGACCGGTGGTTGCAGCGCCGCGATCGTGTCGATCATGGGTTCTCCCATCGGGTTGGCCGGCGGGCGAGGCCCGGGCGGAGCGGGTGCGCGCCGCCCGGGGAGTCGCCGGGTCAGGCGGCGGCGTAGACGGTGGCGATGTCGATCTCGTTGGTGTCCGGGTGCCAGGCGCCGAGCACCTGCACGTGCCGGCCGACCCGCAGCAGCGACAGGTCGCTGACCGCCGGTGTGCCGTTGTAGACCGCGGCGGAGCGGCCGGGCACGACGTGTGCGACGATCCGCCGGCCCTGGTGGTCCAGGTGCAGCACGTTGCGCCCGACGGCGGCGATGTGCGCGTGCAGGTTGACGATGTTGACCCAGACGGAGTCCGCGGCGAGCGTGCCGTCGGGCAGGCGGACGCCGCGGGCGTAGAGCCCGTCGCCGACGGCCACCTGGTCGAACGTGGTCGGGTGCAGCTTCCAGATGCTGGTGCCGCTGGTGATCTGGATCGAGTGCAGCACGGTGTCCGATCCGGTGACCAGCAGCAGGTGGCCGGAGATCTTGCTGATCCGGCCCTCGACGAAGTTCGGGTCGGGAGCGCCGGGTTCGACGGCCGCCGCCTCGGCGGCGAAGGCGGCCTCGGGGGCGAGCGAGCCGAGCCCGGTGGCGCCCACCACGCCGCCGAGCGCAGCGGTGGCGAGCAGCCGTCGACGGTCCAGGGTCTGGTGCATGGCGGTCCTCCTGTTCAGACGATGTCGACCGAGCAGGGCCGCAGCCCGGCGGAGAGACTGGCGATCGCGCTGAACGCCGCGGGGGTCAGGTCGATGATCCGGTTGCTGCCGCAGGCCGACCCGCAGCAGGTGGTCTCGCCGCAGAACAGGTCGGTCTGCGGGCCACAGTCGGCGATGGTGGTGCCGACCCGGGCGCCGTTGCAGAGGTTGGTGGTGTAGTGCCGGAAGCCGCAGCCGCGCCGACTCATGCTGATGCCGCAGGTGTCGGGGTGGGTGATGGCGAAGCAGGCGTCCGAGGTGTTGGGCCAGGCGTGCTGGTAGTTGCCCGACTTGCAGGTGCCGCAGGCACCGCCTCCCGCGGTGCCGCAGGGACCCCAGGCGGTGCCGCAGCAGAACCACGACATCTCGCCACGCAGAGCTGCCATGGATACCTCCTCCCATAGCGGGTTATCGACAAAGATGAATGCCGATATGGATGGCAATTGTTGTGTCGAGATTCACCGGCGTCAACGCCTTGAACGAAGATTTCCTACATGCGCCCGACGGCGCGGAATCGGTGTGCATCCGATTGGACAACAGGTGTATCCAATCGAAGATCATTAGCCTACAGTTCTCCGCATACGGGCGGCCGACCGTGAGGAGGAGACCCATGACGGAGCTGTGGCGGCTGGGCGCGCTGGAGATCGCTTCCGCCATCAGGAACCGGGAGACGACCAGCCTGGCGGTGCTCGACGCGTTCCGCGCCCGGATCGAGGAGGTCAACGGGCACCTCAACGCCGTCGTCGCCCGACTCGACGACAGCGCGACGGCCGCCGCCGTCGCCGCCGACCGGGCGGTGGCGGACGGGGCGCCACTCGGCCCCCTTCACGGGGTGCCGGTCACCGTCAAGGAGAACATCGACGTCGCCGGATCCGCCACCACCCACGGCGCCGCGGCCTTCGCCGAGGCGCTCGCGCCGCTCGACGCGCCGGTCGTGGAACGGCTGCGCGGCGCCGGCGCCATCCCCTTCGCCCGGACCAACATGCCGGACTTCGGGGTACGCGCCCACACCGACTCGTCCCTCCACGGCCGCACCCGCAACCCGTGGCACGAGGCGGTCACCGCCGGTGGGTCCAGCGGTGGCGAGGCTGCCGCCATCGCCAGCGGCATGTCCCCGCTGGGGGTGGGCAACGACGTCGGCGGCTCGGTCCGGGAACCCGCGAACCGCTGCGGGATCGTGGCCGTCAAGCCGTCGACCGGCGTCGTGCCGCACGCCTCGTCGATCCCACCGGAGGAAGCGCTCATCACGTACCAGCTCATGCTGGCCCAGGGCGTGCTGGCCCGGCGGGTCGCCGACGCGCGGGCCGGGCTGCTGGCGGTCGCGGGGCCGCATCCGCGCGATCCCCTGGCCCTGCCGGTCACCCTGGCCGATCCGGAGCCGGACGCCCGGCTCCGGATCGCGGTCGCCGCCGAACCGGCCGGCTGCGCGGTCGACCCGGCCATCGCCGCCGCCATCCGGACCGCCGCGGACCGCCTGGCCGCCGCCGGGCACATCGTGGAGGAGGCGGCCCCGGCGGGGTACGAACGCACGGCCGACGTGTGGGCGGCGCTGCTGATGAACGACTTCCGCGTGCTGCTGCCCGCCCTGGAGGGCGTGCTCGGGCCGGGCTCGAAGGCGTACCTCACCTACGCCCAGCAGTTGCTACCGCCGATCGACACCGCCGCGGTCACGACGATGTACCTCGAACGGCACGCCGCGGAGCTGCGGTGGCACCGGTTCCTCACCGACTGGGACGTGCTGCTGACCCCGGCCGGCGCCACCCCGCCGCCCCGCCACGACGCGGACATCACCTCACTGGACGGCCTGCGAGCCGCCCTCGACCTGCTCCGACCACTGCTGCCGGCCAACCTCCTGGGCCTGCCGGCCGCGGTCGTGCCGTGCGGGACCGCGTACGGGCTGCCGGTCGGCGCGCAGTTCACCGCCCGCCGGTTCGGCGACCTCACGGCGCTCGCGGCCGCCCAGGTCATCGAGGACGCGTACGGGGTCGTCACGCCGATCGATCCGGTGCTCTCGGGCGACGGCCGTGCCGTGCCGCAGCGGGATGCCGGTTCAGTGGGGCCGGATGAGGCACATGCCGCCGCGGGCGGGTAGGTCCATCGCGGCCAACGCGTCCGGCGCCTCGGCGAGGCCGATGGTGCGGGTGATCAGCTCGGCGGGGCGCAGCACCCCGGCGGTGACCAGGCCGAGCAGCTCCGGATAGGCGTGCGCGGCCATGCCGTGACTGCCGCGCAGCTCCAGCTCGTACGCGATCACCAGGTCCATCGGCAGGGCCGGGCGGCCCTGGGCGGCAGGGAGGAGCCCGACCTGCACGTGCCGTCCGCGCCGGCGCAGGCTCTCGATCGAGGCGACGCAGGTGGCGTGACTGCCGAGCGCGTCGAGGGACAGGTGGGCGCCGCGGCCGGTGGCCTCCCGGACGGCCGCGGCCACCGCACCCGGCGCGGTGAGCGCGCTGCCGTCCAGGCAGACCGTCGCCCCGCAGCCGCGGGCGAGTTCCAGCGCGCCGGGGGCGACGTCGACGGCCACCACCCGGGCGCCGCACGCCGCCGCGATCATCACCGCCGACAGCCCCACGCCGCCGCAGCCGTGCACCGCCACCCACTCGCCCGCGGCCACCCGGCCCTGGCCGACCACGGCCCGGAACGCCGTGGCGAAGCGGCAGCCGAGCGCCGCCGCGGTCGGGTAGTCCAGCTCGTCGGGGAGCCGGACCAGGTTGACGTCGACGTGCTGGACCGCCACGTACTCGGCGAACGAGCCCCAGTGGGTGAAGCCCGGCTGCGTCTGCCGCTCGCAGACCTGCTGGTCGCCGGCGAGGCAGGCGGGGCACTGCCCGCAGGCGCAGACGAAGGGTGCCGTCACCCGGTCGCCGGGCCGCCAGTTGCGTACGCCGGCGCCGACCGCGGTGACGACACCGGCGAACTCGTGCCCGGGGACGTGTGGCGGGCGGATGTCCGGGTCGTGTCCCTGCCAGCCGTGCCAGTCGCTGCGGCACAACCCGGTCGCCTCGACGCGGATGACCGCACCCCCCGGCCGGCGGTACGGGGTCCGGCACGTCGCGGACCTCGGGTCGGGCACCGAACTCGTCGAAGATCACGGCACGCATGCGCCGCATCCTGACATGCCAGGGGGATTCCGATTCCCCGGGGTCCGGCCGGGTTCCGGGGCCGTGGCACCGATCAGGAGCGGCTAGGCTGCGGCGATGCGGTTCGAGCCGGGCGAGATCATCCACCGCCGCTATCTGCGCGGACGGTGGTGCACGTGGGCACAGCCGATGCGCGTCATCGCCGACGACGAGGACGGGCTGCTGCTCTGGCATCCGGCCGGCAGTGACTTCGCCAGGCTGGTCGACGCGGACGGCAGCACCCCGCACGACGCCCCCGTTGACGAGATGCGTGATCCCAAGCTGACGGTCCTCACCTGGGAGACGTACGACATCCTGGTCCTCATGCCGCCGCAGGCCGCCCACTCGGTGTGGTGGTTCTTCCGCGACGGCGACTTCGCCGGCTGGTACGTGAACCTCGAACAGCCCTACGTCCGGCGACCGGGTGCCGTCGACACCAACGACCACGTCCTCGACATCGTCGTGACGCCGCATCGACGGTGGGAGTGGAAGGACGTCGACGAGTTCAGCGGACGCATCGGGCACCCGCTCTACTTCGACAGCGCTGCCGCGGACGCTGTCCGGGCGGAGGGGGAGCGGCTCATCACGCTGATCGAGGCCGGCGACTTCCCCTTCGACGGCACGTACACCGACTTCCGTCCCGATCCGCACTGGCCCGCCCTGCGGCTCCGGTCAGCTTTGGCCTGACAGTCGCCGTCGAACGGATCCGGCCCCGCCGGCCGCGATGTCGCGGCCGGCGGGGCCGCGTCTTGTGCCGCCACTCGGTGCGTTTCTCATCGGTTCGCCGTCTCTCTCAGCGCAGCTTCCGCCCTTCACGGAAGGCGAGCGGTCCGTCCGCCGGTCAGCCCACCGCGACCCGGTGGGTGAAGGCCGCCAGGTTGGCCATCGCCCGGTCGATCCGCTGCTGCAGGGTCAGGGTCTCCTCCCGGCGGACCAGCCGCATCTTCGGTTGCCGCTTGCCCCGTACGTAGAGCGAGCACGCCAGGTCGGCGCAGATGTACTCGCCGACCGTGTTGCCCTTCCGCCCGGCCGCCCCGGCCAGCGGTGCGACGAACAGCGTCACTCCCGACGCGGCGTGATCGGTGAGGCAGATCCGGCACATGCTCGATCGCAGGGCGTTCGGCTTGTACGCCTCCGGCCGCCGCAGTACGAGGCCGGTGAGCCCGTCCTGGCCGGGTACGACCAGCAGTGCCCGCAGCGGGGCACCCGGGTCGGTCCAGCCGAGGAAGTCCAGGTCGGCCCAGGGGACACTGCCCTCGGCGAAGCCGGCGGGTAGCCGGATCCGGCTCGCCTCGCCCTTGCTGCAGTTCAGGAAGGACTGCCGGATGTCCTTCTCCTCGAGTGGTTGCATGGTGCGGAAGCTAACCGTCCCCCTGCCGGCGGTCACCCGCTTTTCCGCCCGCCGCCGCGTGGCCAGGCCGGCTCGGGTGAGGGGTGTCACCCCGCCGGCGGTGACGGCGTGACGGCCCGCCCCGAACGGGGCGGGCCGTCACCTCAGCCGGCGACGACGGCCGGAGCAGTCAGATCAGGCCGCCCATGCCGGGGTCGCTGATGCTGGGCCTGCCGTTCTCGACGTGGCCGGCGTACCGGGTGGTGAAGCCGGCGTCGCCGGCGACCGTGACGGTCAGGTCGTACCAGCCCCGGGTGCGCGACAGCGACCACGAGGGGGTCTTCGCCTCGCCCGGCTTGACCGACAGCCGGGTGTTCCGGGACGAGTAGCGGTCCGCCACCGTCACCTCGACGCGCTGCGTGCCCCGGTTGACCACCTCCAGGCTGATCTCATGGTCGTCCTCGTCGTACCGGGTCCGGATGTCGAGGGCCGCTCCCGCGCCGCCGCTGAAGCGGCGGAAGAAGCCGTTGGGGCCGTGCACCTCCAGGTCGTACCCCGAGGTGGCCGCCCAGCTGTCGGTCACCTGCTTGCCGGGCTCCACCGTGTAGGTGCGCGGAGCCTGGGCGGGGTCGGCCGAGCGGACGTGGAAGACACCCGTCGCACCGCCGGTGTTGCGGAAGTCGATGGTGAACGACGTGGCGGAGGCGTGCCCGTCCACGTGGAAGGTGTACGGGATGGCCCGTGCCGGTCGTACCCCTCGCTCCTGGCCGGGCAGGCGCGGGTCCGCCGGCGGGACCGGAACCTGGTCCGGTTGGCGGGTGAGGTCGACCGGCTTGAGGTCGTCGGTGTCCGGCAGGTCGACCCGCGGCGAGGCGTTCGGGGTCCGGAAGTCGAACGCGCTGGTCAGGTCGCCGACCACGGCGCGGCGCCACGGCGTGATGTTGGACTCGACCAGGTCGGTGCTGCCGTTGCCGAACCGGGCCTCGAGGAAACGGATTAACGAGGTGTGGTCGAACAGCTGCGAGTTGACCCAGCCGCCCCGGGTCCACGGCGACACGATGATCATCGGTACCCGGATACCGAGGCCGTACGGGCCGGCGGGGCGCCGACCGTCGCCGGGGAAGATCTCGTTGGTCGTGGGCACGGTCGACAGGCCCTCGGCGCGGCTCTGCGGCGGCGTCGGCGGCACCAGGTGGTCGAAGAAGCCCCCCTCCTCGTCGTACGTGATGAAGAGGGCCATCTTGCTCCACACCTCGGGGTGTGCGGCCAGGATGTCGACGACCTGCGACATGTACCAGGCCCCGTAGTCGGGCCCCCAGTTCGGGTGCTCGCTGTAGGCCTCGGGCGCCACGATCCAGGACACCTGGGGCAGCGTCCCGTTCGCCACGTCCCGCCGGAAGTCGGCCAGCAGCGCCTCCGGGGCGCGGCCCTGCTTCAGGATCTCGGTGCCGGTCCTCGCCCGGTCCGCCAGCGGCGTGCCGGGCTGGGCGTTCTGGTACTGGTGGAAGTAGAGCAGCGAGTTGTCGCCGTAGTTGCCGATGAACGGGTCCCCGGTCCAGCCCCAGAAACCGTCGGCGGTCAGGCCGAGGCCGACGTCCTGGTAGACCTTCCAGGACACGCCGGCACGCTCCAGCCGCTCCGGATACGTCGACCAGTCGTAGCCCGCCTCGGCGTTGTCGATGACCGGGCCGCCGGCCCTGCCGTCGTTGCCGACCCACCCGGTCCACATGTGGTAGCGGTTCGGGTCGGTCGACGCCAGCACCGAGCAGTGGTAGTTGTCGCAGACGGTGAAGGCGTCGGCGAGGGCGAAATGGTACGGCAGGTCGGCGCGGGTGTGGTGGGTCATGGTGACCACGCCCTTGTTGGGCACCCACCGGTCGTACCGGCCGCCGTTCCAGGCGCCGTGGGTGTCGGTCCAGCCGTGCGGCGGGTCGGGCAGGAAGGTCTGTCCCAGGTCCGGCACCTCGGGCCGGAAGGGCAGCAGTTCGCCCGCACCGTTCGGCTGGTGCCACACGCTCCTGCCGGAGGGCAGGGTCACCGGGTGCGGGTCCGCGAAGCCCCGGACCCCGCGCAGGGTGCCGAAGAAGTGGTCGAAGGACCGGTTCTCCTGCATCAGGAAGATGACGTGCTCGACATCCTCGATGGAACTGGTTCGACTGTTCGCCGGGATGGCGAGCGCCTTGCTGAAGTCCACCGGCAGGGCGGCCGCCGCCACCGGTGCGCCGAGCATCTTCAAGAAGTTCCGACGGTCAACACTTGCCATGAGACACCACCTGATTCGCGCCGAACGGCTGGCGGGTGCACGCTATTGGCGTCAGGTGGACCGCACGTGTCCGTCACCCGAGCGGCACGTCAACGGCCGGGTGACGCAACCGGCCTCCGTCCCCCCGAGCGGGTGGGACGGGGGCCGGCGGGAGCGGTCAGGCCGGCAGGTGCCAGACCTGGTTGACGCCGCCGAAGCAGTCCCAGATCTGCAGCCGGGTGCCGTCGGCGGAGCTGACGTCGGTGGCGTCCAGGCACTTGTTGGACTGCGGGTTGCGCAGCGTGCCGTTGGACTGGGCCTGCCAGACCTGGGCGCCGGTGCCGTTGCAGTCCCAGAGCTGCACCCTCGCCCCGTTGGCGGTGGAGCCGCTGGTCACGTCCATGCACTTGCCCAGCGCGCGGAGCGTGCCGTCGGTGGCCACGGTCCACGACTGCGCGCCGGTGCCGTTGCACGTCCAGAGCTGGATGGCGGTGCCGTTGGCGGTGTTGGCCGAGGCGACGTCGACGCACTTGCCCCCGATGCCGGTGATCGGGCCGGTCCGCCCGCTCGGCGGCGTGCTGCCGCCCATGACGGTGTCGTAGATGGCGCTGACCAGCGAGGTGGCGCCGGTGGTGTCCTGGGACAGTTCCCAGTTCATCATGCCGCCGGCGTTGGCCAGCGCCCACTGCGTCTTGCGCTTGACGGTGGGGATGCCGTTGTAGCACTGCTGCACCCCGCTGACCGTGGTGCAGTCCCGGTTGGCGTTGGCCGGGTCCATGCCGACCAGAGCGGCGTAGGTGTAGTAGCCCGGCCGGCTGTAGAAGGGCACGCCCAGCACCGCCTTGCCGGCGGGCAGGCCGCGCGACTTCCACCCGTTCACGGCGTTGATCGACCAGTCGTAGTTGGCGTGCGGGCTGCCGCCGTCGTACGCCATGATGTTCAGCCAGTCGACGTAGCCGAACACCGCGGTCGGTACCCCCTGCACGTAGTAGCCCTCGGAGACCACGGCGGCGGTGAGCAGCTTGCCGCGGCTGTGCAGGGCGCTGCTGAGCTGCTGCATCAGCAGCGAGTAGTTGGTGGCCGAGGTGCCCGGGTCGGGGTACTCCCAGTCGATGTCGACGCCGTCGAGGTTGTACTGGTTGACGAAGCTGACCACGTTGTTGACGAAGGCGCCGCGGGCGCCGGAGTTGGCGGCGAGCGCCTCGAACGCGGAGTCGTTGCCGTCGTTCCAGCCGCCGATCGCAATCGACACCTTGACGTTGTTGCCGTGCCCGAGCGACACGAGCGAGGAGAGCTTGCTGGGGTTGTCCACCGGTTGCAGGCTGCCGTCGCCGTTGGGCAGCACGAAGGCGTAGTTGACGTGGGTGAGCTTGCCGTACTGGACGGTGTTGACGCTGCCGCTCCAGGACGGCAGGTAGCCGACGCTCTTGAAGTTGTTGGGCAGGACCGCGGCGTCGGCGGCGGACGGGGCGACGGCGATGGTCGCGCCGGCGGTGGCCAGGGCGAGCAGGCCGGAGAGCAGGGCCGAGCGGCGGGGGCGTGGTGAGGACATCGAGGGGCCTTCCCGTTGGCGGGGTTGCGGCCGTACCGCCCGGCCGGCGTGGGATCGGCCGGTCGCCGGATCGGGCGTACGGGTGGGGCAGGGACGGTCTTCCTCGAGGTAGGCCAAATATTAAAGAGCATTAACTAAGACGTCAACGATGTCCTTCGATGCACGCCGGTCCGGCCGCAGTGGACCCCCGGGCCGTCACGCTCCGGGGCAGAGGAGCGGTCCCACGATCGGTAACTGGAGGGGTTGCAGGCAGAGGATCGTCCCGGGTGGATCGGTCGTGGGCGTCGGGTCGCTCGGGGTGGGCGTGGCGTGCGTGGGTTCCGTCGTCGCCGGGGGCGCCGGCGTGGTCGGTTCGGTGCCGGCGGTCCGCGTCGGTCTCGGGGCTGCCGCGGGCGGCGCCTCGGCGGCCGCCTCCCCGGGGTCCGCTGCCGCTTGGGGGACCGGCCCGTCCACCCCGCCGCCGCCACCCGTGGGCCGGGTCCCGCTCCCGGCCGTCCGCGACGGGACCGGGGCGCCGCCGGTGGGGTTGGCACCCGGCGCGGTCGGGAACGCGCGGCCGATGCTGCCCCGGCCGTCCGCGCCGGCGGCGATTCCGCTCGCTCCCGGCTCCGCCCGGTACGGCACCTCCGGCGCGTTCACGGTGCCGGCGGCCAGGACGCCGATCGTCACGGCGACGGCGACGGCGCTGGCGGCGGCCAGGCGCTCCGGGCGCAGCAGCGGCATCGGCGCGTCCGCGGGCGCCGCCGGGGGCGGGGGGGCCGGCCGGGCCTGGCGATGGGCCGCCAGCAGGGTGTCGACCTGCGGTGCGATGGCGGCCCGATCCCCGCTGGCGGTGGCGAACGCGAGAGTCAGGTAGAACCGGAAGTTCACCGCCACGGCGGCCGGCACCTGCAACCCGGCCGGCCGGCGACCGTCCGTGGTGTGCAGGAGCGTGATCGGGAGTTCCGGATGGTGACCCGGCCCCCGTACGTCGGCGTGCCACCACTCCCGCCGGCCGGTGCGCCCGGCGAAGGCGACCCGCAGGTTGGTCACCACCGCCATGCCGGTGTCGACGACCCGCAAGCCGGTCGGCAGCGGTCCGGGCTCGCCGACCGGCGCCGTGGCGATCGTCAGTGCGGGCGCGGGCAGCCCGGTGAGGTGCCGTGCCTCCGCCTCGACCAGATCCACGCTCGGCAGCACGCGGTAGACGACCTCGTCGTCGGCGAGCTCCGCCGGCAGGCCGGTGCGGGGCTCCGTGCAACCGAGGAATCCGGCCGCCTCGAGACGCAGCCGGACCAACTGTTCCTCGCGTCGGTGCCAGGCCTCGAGCGCGGCCTCGTGCGCCCGCTGCCGGCGTTCGTTCTCGCGTCGGGCCCACCTGACCTGCCATCCGGGCTGGCCCGTCGCGACGTTCGTCCCGATGGCTGACCGTATCGCCGTCACACCTGGTACAACGGCGACTGCGCAAGGTGGACACGACGGCGGGGCAGAGCGGTCCGGTTGTGGTGGGAAGAAGAGGAATTGCCGGATAGTGCCGTGATGCCGCGGCCCCCGGCCGCGCCCCGCGTGTACGGCCGCGCGCACCGCAGGAAAGGATGTGAACCATGAGCAGCGCTGTTCTCGGTTCCACCCTCCCCGGACGCGTTGTCGTGACCGGGGCCACCGGCAAGCTCGGTCGTACCGTGGTCGCCCACCTGCGGGCCGTGGGCGTGGACGTCCTGGCCGTGGACCGCGCCGGCGGGCGCGACCCCCGCGACGTCGAGGGCGAGTTCCTGCTGGTCGACCTGACCGACTACGGGCAGGTGGTGGAGGCCCTCACCGGCGGCGCCGACGAGCACGGGGGCAGGGTCGACGCGGTCGTGCACCTGGCGGCGGTGCCGGCCCCCGGGCTGCAGCCCAACGCGACCACCTTCGCGAACAACTCCGCGGCGACGTACAACGTCTTCGCCGCGGCCCGGGCGGCGGGGATCAAGCGGGTGGTGTGGGCGTCGAGCGAGACCGTGCTCGGGCTGCCGTTCGACACCGCGCCGCCGTACGCGCCGGTCGACGAGGAGTACCCGCCGCGGCCGGAGTCGACCTACTCGCTGAACAAGGCGCTCGAGGAGGAGATGGCGCGGCACTTCTGCCGCTGGGATCCGGAGCTGGTCATGGTGGGCCTGCGGTTCTCGAACGTGATGGACGTCGAGGACTACGCGCAGTTCCCGTCCTTCGACGCCGATCCGCGCCTGCGCCGGTGGAACCTGTGGGGCTACATCGACGCGCGCGACGGGGCCCAGGCGGTCGAGCGGGCGCTCGCCCACGACCGGCCCGGCGCCGACGTCTTCATCATCGCCAACGCCGACACCGTGATGAGCAGGTCCAGCGCCAGCCTGATGGCCGAGGTCTACCCGGGTGTGGAGATCCGCAGGGAACTCGGCGAGCACGAGACCCTGCTCAGCATCGACAAGGCACGACGGGTGCTGGGCTACGAGCCCCGCCACTCCTGGCGCGACCACGTGGCTCCCGCCGGGCGCTGACCGCCGTCGGTGGTCCCGGTCGGGGCCGCCGGCAACCCTGGCCAGTTTTCTGGACTTGCGGGTCCATTTTTGCCGAGACAGGGTGTGGACCAGGCGGCCCGGCCCGGGCGGGCCGCGGTTGTAGCGGACGAGCCATCTGGAGATCCACACCATGCACGACTACTACCTGCTCGGCCGGTCCGGGCTGCGGGTGAGCCGCCTGGCCCTGGGCACGATGAACTTCGGGACCGACGGCTTCCACGCCGCCTACGGCAAAACCGAGGCGGAGGCCGAGCCGATCTTCCGGCGCTATCTGGAGGCCGGCGGCAACTTCATCGACACGGCGGACTTCTACACCGCGGGCGAGAGCGAGCGGATCCTGGGCCGGCTGATCGCCGCCGCCGGTGCGCGGGACCGGCTGGTGCTGACCAGCAAGTTCACCAACAGCGTCGACCCGACGGATCCGAACGCCAGCGGCAACGGCCGCAAGCACATGATCCGGGCGGTCGAGGCGTCCCTGCGCCGGCTGGGCACCGACTACCTCGACCTCTACCTGCTGCACACGTGGGACCGGATCACCCCGGTCGAGGAGGTCGTGCGGACCTTCGATGACCTGGTCCGGGCCGGCAAGATCCGGTACGCCGGCCTGTCGGACGTCCCCGCCTGGTACGCGGCCCGGGCGCAGAGCGTCGCCGAGGCGCACCTGCTCACCCCGATGATCAGCCTGCAGTTGCCGTACTCGCTGGTCGCTCGCGGCATCGAGCCGGAGTACGTGCCGATGGCGCAGTCCCTCGGGCTGGGCTTGACCGCCTGGAGCCCGATCGGCGGGGGCCTGCTCAGCGGCAAGTACCGGCGGACCGCGGACGGCCTGACCGGCGCGGGGCGGCTCGGCGGCGCGGGCGGGAACGGGCGGCCGGTCGGTGACCGGGACTGGCGGGTGATCGAGGCGCTGGAGAGCGTCGCCGCCGAACTGGGCCGGAGCATGGCCCAGGTGGCGATCAACTGGGTGGCGACCCAGCCCGCCGTCGGCTCCGTGATCATCGGGGCGAGCAGCCCGGAGCAGGTGGACGGCAACCTCGCCGCGCTCGACTTCGAGATCCCCCGGGAGCTGCGCGACCGGCTCGCCCGGGCCAGCGCCGAGCCGCTGGCCACCCCGTACTCGATGTTCACCCCGGAGTACCAGTCCTGGATCGTCAGCCCTGGACTGGGCATCGGCGACAAGCCGGCCGGGTACGCGCCCCCGGTCCTCAACCGCGCCGCGTGAGCCGCGTCCGTACCCGTCCCGGCCACGACCGCGTCCCGCCGGGGCGGGTCGTGGCCGGGTGCCGCCGGCTCGGCGGCGGCAGCCGGCCGCGCCGGCCGCTACGGTGGGGCTGGCACGTCTCATCGGCGGAGGGCTCATGGCGCACGCGCTGACCCGCAAGGGCCAGGCGACCCGGGGGCGGATCGTCGCCGGCGCCGCCGCGGAGGTGCGCGAGCGGGGCGTCGACGAGGTCCGCCTCGAGGACGTGATGGGGCGCACGGGCACCAGCAAGAGCCAGTTGTTCCACTACTTCCCCGGTGGCAAGGAGGAACTCCTGCTCGCGGTGGCCCAGCACGAGGCCGACCAGGTGCTCGCCGACCAGCAGCCGATGCTCGGGGACCTCACCTCCTGGCCCGCCTGGCAGGCGTGGCGGGACCGGGTGGTCGCGCGCTACCGGGAGCAGGGCCAGCGCTGCCCGTTGAGCGGCCTGCTCGGCCCGACGGGCCGGCGCTCCCCGGCCGCGCGGGCCGTGCTCACCGCGTTGATGTCGCGCTGGCAGGACGCGCTCGCCGACGGCATCCGGCACATGCAGTCGACCGGCGACATCGCCGCGGAGGTGGACGCCGACCGCGCCGCCGCGGCGCTGCTGGCGGGCATCCAGGGCGGCGTGCTGCTGCTGCTCGCGACCGGACGGACCGACCACCTGGAGGCCGTCCTCGACCTGGCCATCGGCGCCCTTCGAGGGTCGGTGCGGGCGGGGTGACGGCGGGGCCCGCCGGCCGGCGAGTCCGGCGCTGCGGTTGGCCGACGGGCGGTTGCGCGAGGCCGGGGCCTGATCAGCGACGCCGCCAGTGGATGGGCAACCGCTTCACCCCACGCTGGAAGTTCGAGCGCAGGTAGGCGGGTGGGCCCGCGTACGTGATGCTGGCGGTGCGCGCGAGCAGCGCCTCGAACAGGGCCCGGAGCTGGCACCGGGCCAGGTGGGCGCCGAGGCAGAAGTGCGGTCCGTGGCCGAAGACGAGGTGCGGGTTGGGATGGCGGGTGAGGTCGAGGCGGTCGGGATCGGCGAAGACGCGTTCGTCGCGGTTGGCCGACGCGAACGAGACCACCACCTTGTCCCCGACCCGCACCGGTACGCCGGCGACGGCGGTGTCCATCGTGGCGGTACGCCGGAACAGCATGACCGGCGTCCACCAGCGCAGCAGTTCGTCGACGGCGGTGTCGAACAGGGCCGGGTCCCGGCGGAGCCGCGCCATCTGCGCGGGGTGTTCCAGCAGCGCGATCATCGCGCCCGGCAGGCCGTTGCGGATCGTCTCGTTGCCGGCGACCGCGAACAGCCAGAACATGTTCTCGAACTCGTCCACCGAGAGCCGGTCGTCGCCGTGCTGCGCGAGCAGGATGGACATGACGTCCGGTCCCGGGCTGCGGCGCTTGGACTCGGCCAGCAGGTGCGCGTACGCGTAGAGGTCAGCCATCCCGGCGCGGGTGCGCGGGTCCGGCATCCGGCCGTCGGCGTCCGGGACGGGCCGGTGCCGCAGCGCCTCGCGGGCCGCCGGGGTGCCGGCCCGCGGGTCGAAGGCGGCCGACACGGCGTAGTCCGGATCCTGGAAGCCGATCACCCGGTTCGACCAGTCGTACAGCAGCCAGCGGTCGGGCTCCGGCACGCCGAGTACGTCCGCGAGGGTGAGCAGCGGCAGGTCGGCGGCGAGGTCCCGGGCGAAGTCGCAGGTGCCCTCGTCCGCGTCGCCCAGCGTGCGTTCGACGAGCGCCGTCGCGTTGGCGCGGATCGACGCCTCCAGCGCGGCGACCGCGCGCGGGGTGAACGAGCGGGCCACCGGCCGGCGCAACCGGCCGTGTTCTGGTGGGTCCATGTTGAGCATCATCCGCCGGACGTAACCCAGGTCCGTCGCGCTGGCCGGGTCGCGGATCTGGGTGGCGCCGAGCCAGGACGAGAAGAGCCGGGGCTGTTTGAGCGTGTCGGTCACGTCGGCGTGCCGGAGCACCAGCCAGAAGCCCGGCCCGCCGGGCAGTCCGAGCAGCGGCGGCTCCTCGACCCACACCACCGGGCCGGCCGCCCGTAGCGTGGCGAGCAGGTCGTACGGGACGCCGTCGACGTAGGTGCGGGGGTCGACCAGGGGCGTCGGATCGACCGTCACTGGCCGAGGAACTCCTCGAGCACCGTGGCCAACCGCACCGGCGTCTCGTACATCGCGTAGTGCCCCGCGTTGGCGAGCACCTCGAGCCGGGCGTTGGGGTAGTGGCGCAGCCAGGTCTGGCGCATCGTGTCGGCACCCAGCGCCGGGTCGTGCTCGCCGACGACGGCGAGCGCCGGCACCGGATTGCCCTTGATCTCGTCGGTGAAGTCGGTACGCGCCCAGGCGGTGAGGTACGCGCCGAACGCCTCCCGGGTGGAGTTGTCGAGGGAGAACCTGACCATCTCGTCGAGCCAGCGGCCGGACAGCCGGTTGCCGGTGGTGAGGTCGATGATGGCGCGCCGGTTGTCGGGGTTGGCGGCCGCACCGTCGAACAGCGCCCAGCCCTGCAGGTCGAAGGGCACCCCGCCGGCCGGGACCGGGCTGATGCCGACGAGGCGTTCCACCCGCTCGGGGGCGTCGGCGAGCACCCGCTGGGCGGCGCTGCCCCCCATGGAGTGCCCGACCACCGAGAACGTGTCCCAGCCGAGCGAATCGGCGAGGTCCAGGGCGTCGCGGGAGATCTCCGCGATGCTGTGGTCACCGGCCACCCCGGCGCGGGCGCCGTATCCCCGATAGTCGAGGAAGGCCCAGGTGAAGCGCTCGGTGTCGATCAGGTCCGGCAGGCCGCCCCAGCCCTTCGCGGACCCGAACCACCCGTGCAGGGCCAGCACCCTGCGCGGTCCCTGACCGACGGTGACCTGATTGATCGTCATGGCGGCGAACCCCTTCCGCGGTGGCGGCGCTGCGACCGAGGTGAACGATCCGAGCGCCGGTGACGCCGGCGGTGTGAGAGCGACCGTAGCCTGCCCGCGGACCGAACGGAAGAGCAGCGGACGGCGGTGACCGAGGTCCTCGCACATGATCAGCTAACCGGCCGGTGACCCGGGCGCTGTCCCGGCGCGGCGTGGCCGGCCGGCGATCCCCGGGTGAGGTGAATGGGTATGCCCCTTTTGAGTTTTTCGGGCGTTATGTCGACTTCTGCTCATTAGGCTCCACGGTGTCATCCAGTCATCGACCCGGGACTTCGGGTGCGGGCTCGTACTGCTCGGTCAGGCACATCCCGAGCACGCCGACCCGCGGCACCGCCGGGCGGGCTGGGCCTCTGTCGCCGGAGCCCACGGAGATGCGTGAATCACGATGAAGGACGCGGACACCATGGTCCTGCCCCGGCTCGGGCCGGTGGAGGCCGGCCTCGAGGATCCCTGGGACGAGGACCTGCCGACCGACCGCCGGACAGAGTCGGCCGAGGCGCTCGGCCGGCCGGCGACCGCCACGACACGGCGGATGGCCGCCTGGCTGGTGCCGGCGCTGCTGATGGGCGTGCTCGGTGCCGTCGGGGCCGGCATGCCGGGCCTGGGCAGGGAGGAACTGGCCACCTGGCGCAGCGCCACCTCGTCCTGGCCGGACTGGTCGGCGCCGCACTGGGGCGACGGCACGCTCACGCCGTACGACCTGCTGATGCGCGCCTGGGTCGAGGCGTTCGGCGCTTCCGACCTGGCCCTGCGCGTACCGTCCATCCTGGCCATGGCCGCCGCCGCGGCGCTGGTCGGCGCGGTGGCGGCCCGGATGTTCGGGCCGGGCGCCGGGCTCCTGGCCGGTCTGATCTTCGCGCTCCTGCCGACCTCGACGCGGTACGCGCAGGCGGCCCAGCCGGTCGCGCTGACCCTGCTCGCCGCGGTGCTCGCCACCTGGTTGCTGCTGTCGGCCGTCGACCGGCCGAGCCTGCGGCGCTTCGTCGCGTACGGCGGCGCGGTGGTCGTGCTGGGCCTGTGTCACGTCGTGGCGCTCCTGCTGCTCGTCGGGCACGGCTGGGCCGTGTTCGCCTTCCGGCGCGGCGTGGCCGGCCGGTGGCTCGCCACCGTGATCGTGGGCGCGCTGCCCGCCGCCGCGCTGAGCTGGCTCGTGCTCCGGGACGGCGGGCAGCTCGCCACGGTGGCCCGGCCCGACCTGACCGCCCTCACGGCGGCCCCCCGGGAGTTGTTCGGCGTGACCGCGCTGGGTGCGGTGCTGGCCGGGCTGGCGCTGTTCAGCCTCCCGCTGCGGTACGCCGCGGCCGTCTTCACCGCCTGGGCGGTGCTGCCCCCGCTCCTCCTGGTGCTGGTCGCACGGGTGACGCCGATCTGGTCCCCGCAGTGGCTGCTGTTCACGCTTCCGGCGTGGGCGGCGCTCGGCGCGGCCGCCCTGTCCCGGGTACGCGCCCGGTGGTCGGTGGGCGTGCTGGCGGTGATCGCCCTCATCGGTGCCCCCGCGCAGGCCGCCGTGCGGGCGCCCGACGGGCACGACCAGGCCCCCCGCCGGCTCGCCGAGATCATGGACGGTCATTGGCGACCCGGCGACGGGATGATCTACGGCTTCGGGGACGCCGGCGACGGCTCGGACGTCCGCGACATGGTGGCCCGCTACCTGCGTCCCGACCGCCGGCCGGTGGACGTGCTCGCGGGGACGACGCCACGCGTCGACGGCGCGACGCCGGCCCCCGGATGCCTCCCCGGCTGCCTGCGCGGCGTACGGCGACTGTGGGTGATCCGCGTGGGCGAGCGCACCGACCCGGTGCCGCCGGCCAGCGGTGCCACCGGGCGGCTGCTCCGGGCGGGCTATCACGTCGAGCAGGTCTGGCGACCGAGCGGGTTCACGCTGGCCCTGCTGGTGGACGAGTACACGGATCTCTGACCGGCGAGCGCCTCCGGAGTTCCGCCCGCGCGGCTGTCCGGTCGCATCGGTAGTTCGCACTTCTTCGGCCTCTTTGCCTGCCTAGGAACAGCAACCATTCGCGAGCAAGACTCAGACCCATGGGGGGAACGTGGCCGTCGCCGCCGATACACGCCTGTCCCGCGCCGCAGGGCGGGGGAACCCGGCCGACAGTGCTCCGGTGGGCAGCTCGGCCGCCCCGCCGTCCGGTCCGGGCCCGGACCGTCGCCAGCGGAACATCAGAGCCCGCCTCGCGTACGCGCGGTGCGGCGCGACCGCCGGCCCGCTGGTCGCGCCGGGGCGCCCGGACGCGGCGGTCGCGTTCCGCCATATCGCCTCGCCCTGGGCGCGCCTGGTCCTGACCCTGCTCGTCCTGGTCAACACCGCGGCCGGGGTGTTGTTCATCGGCTGGCTGCTGCTTCCCCAGCACGTGCCCGGCACCGGCGCGAGCGGGCTCGGAAGCTGGCAGATGGTCGCCGCGCGGCTCGGCTTCTGCGTGGTCGTCGGGGTGGAGCTGATCCGCCTCGCGCAGAACGTGGTCGTCTGGATGTTCGCGTTCCACGCCAAGGATCCCGTCCCCGTCGACCCTCCGGTCGGCCTGCGGGTCGCCCTGCTCACCACGATCGTGCCGAGCAAGGAACCACTCGACGTCGCGGAGCGGACCCTGCGGCGACTGCGGCAGATCGTGTACTGCGGCCAGGTGGACGTCTGGATCCTCGACGAGGGGGACGACCCGGCGGTGAAGGAGATGGCCGCCCGGCTCGGCGTCCGGCACTTCAGCCGCAAGGGACGGCCCGAGTACAACCAGCCCGGCGGCGAGTTCCGGGCCAGGACCAAGTCCGGCAACCACAACGCCTGGCGAGCCGAGCACGAGCACCAGTACGACGTGGTGGCCAACGTGGACCCCGACCACGTGCCGCTGCCGCACTTCCTCGAACGGACGCTCGGCTACTTCCGCGACCCGGACGTCGCCTTCGTGGTGACGCCGCAGGTGTACGGCAACATGCACCAGAACTTCGTCGCGCACGGCGCCTCGGTCCAGCAGTACCTCTACAACGGCCTCATCGCCCGGGGCGGAAACGGCCTGGACGCCCCCCTGCTGACCGGCACCGGTCACCTCTACCGGCCGTCGGCCTGGCGGACCATCGGCGGCTACCAGGATTCGATCATCGAGGACCACCTGACCAGCATCCGGATCCACGCCGCCACCAACCCCCGGACGGGCAACCACTGGAAGGGCGTCTACACCCCCGACGTGGTGGCCCTCGGCGAGGGGCCGACCTCCTGGGCCGACTACTTCAACCAGCAGAAGCGGTGGGCGGCCGGCATCTGCGAGATCCTCGTCCGCCCCGAGCTGCGCGCGCCGCGTACGCTGCCGGCACGGCGGCGCTGGCAGTACCGGCTGCTGCAGTTCTACTACCCGAGCGTGGCCGTCAGCCTGCTGCTGGGCAACCTCGCCACGGCGATGTACCTGCTCACCGGGGTGGGCACCGCGCAGCTCGACGTCAGCGTCTGGTCCGTCCTGTGGGGCTCGACCTTCTGCACCTGGTTCATGCTGTGGCTCTGGCTCCGCCGGTTCAACATCGCGCCCCACGAACGCGAGGAGATCGGCCTGGTCGGCATGGCGCTGGCGCTGTTCGCCGGGCCCGTCTACGTGGCCGCCGGGGTCGCTGCGCTGCTGCGCCGGAAGCTGGGGTTCGTGGTGACGGCCAAGGGGAAGCTGCGCACCACCGAGTCGTTCCGCACGTTCCGGCTGCACTTCTGCTGGGCGGCCGCCGCCGCCGGCCTGCTCGGTGCGAGCTTCGTGCTGGGCACCGGCGCGCCCCTGCTGCGGGTGTGGCCGGTCCTGACCCTGCTGACCGGTCTCGGCCCGCCGCTGATCGCGCTGGCGACGAACCTCAGGGCAAGACGCGAACAGCCCGACGAGCCCACCGGGCCGGCCGCCCGGCCCGGGAACGGTGAACGCCAGACGCCGGCCGCGCGGGTGGCTGCCAACGGAGGTACGCGATGGTGAGGGTGACGATTCCGCGGGTCGTGATGGTGCTGGTCGGCGCGCTGCTGCTGACGTACGCCTTCGCGGTGGCACCGGCCACGACGGCCGGCGGCCGGGAGGAGGCCCTGCCCGACCGGAGCCCGAAGGCTGGGCCGGCGGTGGTGACGACGGCCGCGGCGACCGAGACGTCCCAGACCGCCACGGAGGTCTTCCCGCCGGCCGGCAAGGCGTTCATCGGTGTCATGACCGAGGAGGGACCGTACGACTTCACGCCCGTGGACACGTTCACCGCCGCCGCCAAGCACCAGCCGCAGGTGATGCTCTTCAGCGCGGGTTGGGCGGACACCCCGTTCGACCGGGCGCTGTTCGACCGGATCAAGGATCGCGGCATGCTGCCGATGCTGGGCTGGGAGCCGTGGGACCAACGGGTCGACGAAGCAAGCCGGAAGCAGAAGCTCGCCAACCGGCAGATCGACAAGATCCGTTCGAACCAGCCGCGCTACCGGCTGTCCGCCATCGCGCGCGGAGACTTCGACAGCCACCTGATGTCCTGGGCCCAGGGCATCAGGTCCCTGGGCTACCCGGTGGCCATCCGGTTCGCCCACGAGATGAACGGCGACTGGTACCCCTGGTGCGAGAAGGCCAACGGCAACCAGCCGGGCGACTACGTCAAGGCGTGGCGCCACGTGCACGACCTGTTCCGGACCGCCGGGGTCACCAACGCCATCTGGGTGTGGAGCGCCAACGTCCGGTGGAGCGACTCGACCCCGGCGCTCGCCCCGCTCTACCCCGGCGACCAGTACGTGGACTGGATCGGCATGACCGGCTACTACGGCAGCGGGTCGTTCGCGAAGTACCACTCCTTCGACGCGATCTTCGGCCGCACCGTCAAGGAGATCCGCGCCCTCACCCGCAAGCCGCTGGTGGTCACCGAGACCGGTGCCGCCGAGGCCAGCGGCCGCAAGGCCGAATGGATCAGAGAGACCTTCCGGATGCTGCCCGGCCATCCGGACATCATCGGCTTGATCTGGTTCGAGGTGGACAAGGAACGGGACTGGCGGATCATCAGTTCCGGCGCCGCGGCCACGGCCTTCGCCGAGTCGGTCGCCGCCCCCCGGTACGACTTCACCTGGTCGCCGGAGATGATCCCGCGTACGGAGGTCGGACGGTAGCCGGGGCACGAGACGTCGCTCCTGGTTCCACGTCAACCTCTGATCCGGACCTCGCCGGGCAGGTAGGGCGCAGACGGTGACCCGAGCAGGGCGACGAACGCCGCCTCGACGGTCTCGACGACCGGATGTCCGTGATCCGAGGTGTCGACCTCAACGACGGCGTCGACTCCGTCCGGCGGCTCGAAGATCGACGACTTCATCTCGCCCCGCTGGAACTGGGACGCGAGCTGTCGGTCGATGGCCCCGCCCGCGGCTGCCCTCGCACGCAGGCGCACGTCGATCACCGCCTCGCGGGCGACGACGTGAACCGCGAGCACTCGGGCGCCGGCCGCGAGCAGCGCATCCAGCAGCTCGCGGGACAACACCGAGGACTCCACCACGAAGCTCACCCCCGCGGTGGCGAACAGCCGGGCTGCGTCGACCATCACGGCCTCAGCGCGGACGCTGAACGGGCCGCCGGCGGTGTGAAACGCCCGGTCGAGCTGAAGGCCGCCGTCCGGTGCGGCGGAAGCGGCCGACAGCCCGAGGCCGTTCTTGATCTCGTCCCGGGTCAGAAACGGCAGTCCGAGGCGGCGCGCCGTCGCCGACGCAACGGTGGTCTTTCCCGCCCCCGGGGATCCGCACACGGCGATCACCACCGGTCTCTCCATCCCGAGCATCCGCCGATGCTGTCAGATCGCCAGCCGCGCTGTGAAGCGGGAAGCGGCAAAGGAGGGGCGCAGCGCAATCCGCTGGACGGGGATCAGCGGAGTCTCCGACACTCGGCGTGTGATCGACATGCGGGACATCGGGGTACGCCTGCTGGCGGGAGACCTGGCGAGCGAGGAGTTGCCGATGATTGCGGCGCAAGCGCTTGCCGAAGGGCTGGACAGTCCATCGCTGAGGGAACTTGCCGGACACTCGCGAGGCGAGTACCGCGAGGCGCGTGAGCTGCTGGACCAGGTGGTCGGCGAGCTGGGCTTGCGCAACCTGCCCGACGCCGACCAAGCCGTCTGGGAGGTACCGGGTTATACGCGCGCCGTATGGTGTCCGGGACCACCGCACCGGTGGATGGCGCACATGCTCTCGCTGCCTGTGCCGGGTCTCTAGGGTTCCCGGAACCCCTTGCCACGTTCGCGTTCCTCGCCGACCTCTGGCAGGACTCCCCGGCTGAGCGCGCCCAACTGGAACAGGACATGGTGCGCGAGGCCGAGGGCATGGTGCGGGACATGGGTGTAAAGCTGGGATGCGGGCACCAGGCCTCGTCCTGCTTTCACACCTGGTCAGGGTGGTACCACGAGCCAACGAACCAGGCGCCCGAGCCGACGTCGATGTGCTCGCTCACCCACGGCTGAACGATGGCGGCGATCTGCTCCGTCATGCGCCATTCGTCGATAATCCAACCGTCATCTCCGACGTTGACGTGCTTCCGGAGCGGCTCGACTAATTCCGGGGGCAGCTCCCAGGAGCTTTCGAGGACATCGTCCGTCCCGAACTTCTGAACCACATTGACCACGCTCACGCGACGACCGTAGCTGGCGGCGAACGCCGCGGGGGCGGGCGTCAAGTTCCCCGAGTCCCCGAGTCCAAGATCGGGCCGTCCCAGGCTCCGTCAGCCCGTTGCGAGACCGTCAAATCGGTGGGCGACGGATGAGTCGACCAGTACGCCAGATTCCGTCCAGGTGGTCCAGTCGTACAGCGCGCCCTCTGCGGCGCTTCCTTGCAACTCGCTCACGGCAGAGCGCGTGGAGGCTGCCGCGCGAGTACCGTCGACTGTGGCGGCCCGCCGGAGTAGCGGCCGGCGGCCCGCCGCCCAGTCCGCTACCTGGGAGACGACGATGACCGATCCCGCGACCTTCGGTGCGCGCCTCCGCGCTCACCGCGAACGCGCAGGCAAGACCCGCCCGGTCCTCGGTGGGCTCGTGGGTCGCAGCGCCGAGTGGGTCAAGGCTCTGGAGAATGGCCGTCTTCTCCCGCCCCGCCTGCCCATGCTGCTTCGCCTGGCCGAGGTGCTCGACATCTCCGACCTGGCGGACCTGACCGGCGACCAGTCCTTGCCGGTGGCTTCGGTGACCCGCGCCGGTCACCCCGACGTGGACAACGTCGCTGCGGCGATGCAGCGCACTGCGGTGCCGGTCGGCGAGCCGACACCCGTCGACGTGCTGCGCGGCTTGGTCGATCAGGCGTGGGCGCTGTGGCACCGGTCGACTGTCGAGCGAACGGCGGTCGCCGCGGTGCTTCCCGGGCTGCTGGCGGAGGCGCAACGCAGCGCTCGTCGGCTGGACGGTCCGGCCCGACGGCAGGCGCTGGTCGAGTTGGCGCGCGTCTACCACCTTGCGCAGTTGTACCTGGCCCACCAGCCGTATCCGGAGTTGGTGTGGCTCGCCGCCGACCGGGCGATGCTCGCCGCGCAGAACGCCGATGATCCGGCCGCGATCGCTGTGGCCGCCTGGTACTACGCCCACGTCTACCGGGGCGCGAATCAGGTCGACGCCGCTGAGGAGATGCTCATCGACGCCGCCGGCCTCGTTGACCCGGCTGCCGGTGGGGAGCAGTTGGCGCGGTGGGGGCAGGCGCAGCTCGGCATCGCGCTCGGGCACAGCAAGGCCGGGCGGGCAGGGAAGGCGTGGCGCGCGTGGGACGCCGCCGAGGAGGCGGCGAGCCGGCTCGGTCCCAAGTACGCCCACCCGTGGCTGATGTTCGGGCCGGCGGCCTGCGCCGCGTATGCGGTCACCATCGAGACGGACCTGTGCCGACCTGGTGAGGCTGTCCGGCGGGCCGACACCGCGGACTACCGGGCACTGCCCTCGCATACCCG
This sequence comes from Micromonospora sp. NPDC048930, assembly GCF_043197935.1. NCBI lineage: Bacteria > Bacillati > Actinomycetota > Actinomycetes > Micromonosporales > Micromonosporaceae > Micromonospora > Micromonospora sp. NPDC048930. The sequence goes on along the minus strand of NZ_JBICUB010000001.1, from coordinate 719,926 downwards.
TCGGGCAGCCGCCCTGATCGAGGCCGCTCGGGCGCACATGCTGGATCGAGGCGAGGTCGCGGCGATCCACCTGCTCGGTCGGGCGCTGCGGGAGAGCGTGGACACGGTGCGGCACCAGCCGTTCGCCCGCACGGTCGCACTGGAGTTGTCGAACCGGCCTGGCACGGTCGGGGAGGACGCGCGGGAGTTGGCTCTCGCGATCGGGGTGACGGGGTAGCCCTCCCTCGGGTAAAAACTGTCCCCACCGCCGCCCGTGACCGCTCGTAGCGTCCACGTCACCGACCGCGGCGGATCTTCATCAGGTCCGGTCCTCGACAGGGCCTGACGAGACTCCACCGCCTTCCGACGCTCGACGTGGAGGCGGAACCTGTGGCGACCTGGTCCGAACTGCGCAAGCTGGTGCGGTGGCTGTTCCGGCGGCCGGAGCCGCCTCCAACACCCGGCACCGGCCAGCAGTACCAGACACGCGAGCAGGCGGAGGCGCAGCGGCGGCTGCTCGACCAGGCGAAGCGGTTGCGGGACACGCAATGGCACCGCGGATCGACGCAGATCGCCCCGACCATGCCCATGGCGCCGGGCCGGCGTGCCGGCTACGGGACGAGGGGTCACCGGTGAGCCGAATGGTGGCTGGCGCTGGTGCCACGTCGGCCGAGGGCAGGCAGCGTGTCTCGTACGAGGGGTACCTGCTTGCCGTCGCGCTGACCTTGGCTCGCCGTCACCGGCTGGTTTGGTCGTGGGGGAGGTGGCGGCGGGTCTGTCGCTGCGGAGCGGATCTGCCGTGCCGTGCCCGTCACCGGGCTCCGATCGGTCGTGGGCACTGGCCGGCGGAGGGCGAGTGGTGAGGCAGGAGCAGCAGATTCTTGGCGTACACCTGCGGGGCCTCGACGGGATGTGTGTGGGTTGCCGGGCGTGGTGGGCGCGGTTGACTCCGTACCCGTGTTGGCAGGTGGAGTGGGCGACCAGCGGGCAGGGGCGGTCGTTGACGGCGGCGCTGCTGGGAGGTCGCGCGTGACCACGCACGGGCCAGTGTTGCCGATCTGGAGCTGTGGTGGGTGCGGCGCGCCGTGGCCGTGCGCGACGCGGCGGCGGGAGTTGCGGGCGGAGTTCGCGGACGCGCCGGTGTCGCTGGCGCTCTACATGGGGGCGCAGCTGGTCCGGGCCACCGCGGATCTGACCTGGGCGCCGGCCGGCACGCTGCACCGGCGCTTCCTCGGGTGGCTGCGGTGAGCATCCTGCGCGCCGGGGATGAGAAGTTCCACTACAGCGACGGTTCGCACCGGTGGATCCCGCCGGACCCGGACTGCGACCAGGAGGTCTGCGACGAGCAGGTGCGCCAGCACAAGCGAAATCCCTCGCCACACACCGTTCGAGAGCGACATGTCTCTGAGACATGTTTATGTCGCAGAGACATATCAGTCTTCGGCGGTGTACCGCTCGGACGGCTTTCCACGATCACGGGCAGGCGGACGGCGCAGGCCGCTGATCGGGACCGGCCGGCCAGCGATTCCGGTCAGTCCAGTCGCCCCACCGCGTCGACCAGCTCGGGGAAGGTCTGGATGAAGGCGCTGACGTGGCGGGCGTCGAAGTCCTCGCGGGTGCGTACGCGGCTCTGCAGGCACGCGACGAAGTGCAGGCCGGCGCCACCTGCGGCCTGGGCGTCCCCCGGGGAGTCGCCCACGTACACGCACTGCTCGGGTGCCAGCCCGGTGGCCGCCAGCAACTCGTCGAACACCCGCGGGTCGGGCTTGCCGAACCGGGTGTTGCCGGCGTGGTAGACCGCGTCCACCCGCTCGGCCAGGACGTGATCCGGGGCCAGCATGTGCTCGACCTCGGCCTCGGTACGCGAGGTCAGCAGCATCAGCCGCCGACCGGCCCGGACGAGCTGGTCCAGCGCGCGGAGGTTCTCCGGCGCGACCACGTCCAGCCGGCCGCCGACGACGTAGCGGCGCAGGACCGGCCGGTAGGCGGCGTCGAATTGGCCGACGTCCAGCCCGGGTGACCGCTTCGGCATCGCGTCGAGCAGCGGTTCGCCCCAGGTTGCGAGGTGTACGGCGCGGGACATCGGCGGGCGTCCCAGCGCCGCCAGGACCTCGTTCTCCAGCTCGAAGCAGACCGCCTCGGTGAGGCACAGCGTGTCGTCGACGTCGACAACCACGGCCTCGATCACGGGACCGAGCCTAGCCGGGGCGGTGAACGGCACGGGGAGGCCCGGCGCGGGAAGCCCCCGCGCCGGGCCATGGTCGGTCAGCTCGCGGTGCAGGTGGCGGTGCCGGACGGGCCGGTGCCGACGCCCTGGAAGCCGAACTCCGTGTAGGCGCCGGGGGCGATCCGGCCGTTGTAGTCGACGTTGCGGAAGGTCACGGCGCCGCTGGTGCCGCTGGGCTGGGCGCTCCAGGTGTTGGTGATCGAGGCGCCCGCCGGGAGGGTGAGCGTGACCGTCCAGCCGTTGGTGCCGGCGGCGCCGGCGGTGACCCGGACGTAGGTGACGAAGCCGCCCTGCCACTGGTTCAGCGTCAGCGTCGCGGTGCAGCCCGTGCCCGAGGGCGGCGGGGTCGTGGTGGGCGGCGGGGTGGTCGGGGGAGGGGTGGTCGGCGGGGGAGTGGTGGTGGGCGGCGGCGTGGTGCCACCGGCGTTCAGCGCGTCCAGTACCGCCGTGTACGCGGGCTTCTTGTTGCCGTTGCTGTCGAACAGCAGCGGCGTGCCGCTGGCCCGCCAGGAGTCGCTGTCCCGGATGCCCCAGACGGTGATGCCGGTGCAGCGGGACACGGCCAGGCAGTCCTTGACGACGTTGCCGTAGGTGGTGGCCTGGGCGGTGCCGGAGCCCTCGATGTCGAGCTCGGTGATCTGCACGTCGACGCCGAGGGCGGCGAAGTTCTGCAGCGTGGTGCGGTAGTTGCTCGGGTACGGCGAGCCGCTGTTGAAGTGCGACTGCAGGCCGACGCAGTCGATCGGCACGCCACGTGCCTTGAAGTCCTTGACCATGTTGTACACGGCCTGCGTCTTTGCCCAGGTCCAGTTGTCGGTGTTGTAGTCGTTGTAGCAGAGCTTCGCGCCGGGGTCGGCGGCCCGCGCGGTGCGGAAGGCCACCTCGATCCAGTCGTCGCCGGTGCGCTGGAGGTTGGAGTCGCGGCGGACGCCACCGCTGTCGGCGAACGCCTCGTTCACCACGTCCCAGGCGTAGATCTTGCCCCTGTAGTAGCTGGCGACCTGGGTGATGTGGTTGACCATCGCCTGGCGCAGCGCGGAGCCGGACAGGTTCTGCGCCCAGCTGGGCTGCTGCGAGTGCCAGGCCAGCGCGTGCCCGCGCACGCGCATCCCGTTGGCCTGGGCGTGGCTGACGATCCGGTCGGCGTTGGTGAAGGTGAACTGGCCCTGGGACGGCTCGGTGGCGTCCCACTTCATCTCGTTCTCGGGGGTGACCATGTTGAACTCGCGGTTCAGGATGCCGACGTACTGGCTGTCGGACAGCTTGTACGCGGCCACCGCGGTGCCGAAGTAACGGCCCTTCTCCGCCGCCGACGCCCCGAGCGTGGTGCCGGCGCTGGCGCTGGTGGCGACGACCACCGTCGCCGCGATCATCGCGACGCCGGCCACCGCCGACAGCAGTGCGGCACGCGATCGCGGCCGGGCTGTGGGGCTCCCGCTGCCGCGGGCGAGCACCTTGTCCATCAGGAAGCCTTTCCATGGTGTGGTGGATGACGAGCCCGCTCCGCCGACTGCCCACCACGGTGCCGCCTCGCCGCGCGGTCGCCCGGAAGCCGCGCGGATCGGACTGCGTCCACCGTGAGTCGATCGGAGCGCCGCTCCCGCAGGGAGGGGCTCCATTCGCGGATGTCATTGTCCGTACGCGTCGGCGACAGCGTCAACAACTTCCGGAAACTATCGGAACACGACGGCGGGGCCGGTCCGTCGTGGACCGGCCCCGCCGCCGTCGTCGGGCAGGAGCGCCTACCGGCGCGGCTGCTGCGGCACCCGCGGCAGCACGAAGGGCGGTCCGGAGAAGACCAGGTCGGCCTTCAACTCCTGGTACGCCCGCTTCGGCTGGTAGTTCTCGTCGTACACGGTCGCCAGTCCCTCGGGCGGGTTCTCGAACCAGCCGGGCACCCAGGAGTGCTTGTCGGTGAAGCCCCAGAGGGTGAACGACAGGCAGTGCGGCGAGGCCAGGCAGGCGCGCAGCAGCACGTTGAAGTTCGCCGCCGACGCCTGCAACCTCGGGTTGATCTCGTTGGAATCCCCGGCCCGCACTCCCTCGGTGAGCTGGCTGCGGACGTCGACCTCGGTGAACGCGGTCGCCAGGCCCAGCCCCGCGAACTTCTTGAGCGCGGCGGCGACCTGGAAGGTGTCGTAGTTGCCGTACTGGGTGCCCAGGTGGCCCTGGCTGCCGATGCCGTCGATCGGCACGCCCTCGGCCAGCAGGTCGCGGGCCATCTCGTAGACGAACTGGGTCTTGTCGTTCGCCGGGTCGCCGGAGCCGAACGCCTCGATGTTGTAGTCGTTGTAGAACAGCAGGGCCTTCGGGTCGGCGGCCCGGGCCCAGCGGAACGCGTCCGCGATGTAGTCCGGCCCGAGGTGCTGGGCCCAGAAGCCCTTGTAGTGCAGCGTCGACGGGGTGTCCCAGGGGTCGCTGACCGCCTCGTTCACCACGTCCCACTGCCAGATCCGGCCCTTGAAGTGGGTGACCACGGCGGTGATGTGGTCGCGCAGGATCTGGCGCAGCTCGGTGGTGCTGATCGAACCGTCGGCGACGCCGCTGGTCAACCAGGCCGGCAGCTGGTTGTGCCAGACCAGCACGTGCCCGCGTACGCGCTGGTGGTGCTGCTGGGCGAAGGCGACCAGCTCGTCGGCCGGTCCCCAGTTGTAGCTGCCCCGGGTGGGCTCCAGGCTCTCCCACTTCATCACGTTCTCGGCGGTGACGGTGGAGAACTCGGACCCGGTCAGCTCGCGGTAGCGGGGGTCGGCGGGGTCGTTCAGGGCGGCCATGTCGACCGCGGTGCCCACGTGGAGGCCGTGCCGCATGGCCAGGTCGCGCAGGCTCTGCGCGGCGGGATCGTGCGGGCGGCCCGCCGTGGCGGGGGTGATGTTCAGGGCGGCGACGGTCGCGACGGCGACCGCGCCGGCGGCGATCCAGCGTCTCAGCTTCATGGGGGTTCCTTCCGGGAAGCGGGGTCCTCTGCTCCGAAACTTCCGAAGGTATTTCCGTAAGTAGCCCGGAAGGTTACGGAGGTCGATGGCGTCCGTCAACCGGTCGGCGGGTTCAGTGCTCCCGATAGGTGGCCAGGTCGAAGTCGGCGTACACGCCGTCGTTGCCGAGGTCCTGCACCCAGAGGCCGAGGAAGGCGCCGGTGAAGCCCCAGGCCGCCGGCTCGCCGTCGATGATGAGCGCGGCGTGCTCGTCGGACAGGGTGGTCGCGTCGAGGTCCACCGGGAGCTCCCGCCAGCCGGCGCCGAGGTCGTAGCCGAAGCGCACCACCGGCCCGTCGAACCGCGCGCGCAGGCCGACCGGGACGGCGTCGGCGACGTCGACGGTGAGGTCCGGGTGGACGATCCGCCGCCCCCGGTCGCAGCTGAGCAGCTCCAGCACCAGCCGGCCGTCGTCGGCCCGGGTCAGGTAGAGGTAGTGCCAGTTCTGGGTGTTGTAGTAGGCGGTGAGGCCGGCCAGGTGCCGGTGGTCGACAGGATCGAACTCGACCACGGTCTCCAGTACGCAGTTCGCGGCCCCGACCCGCCGGCCGACCAGGCTGGGGGTCTGCTTGCCGACCGGCGACTGCCCACCATGGATCCGCAGGTGTGACGGGCGCGCCGCGAGGTCGAGCCAGTCCGGGCCCGCCGGGCGGCGCAGCGTCGACCAGCAGGCCGCGAGCCGGGGAGCGTCGAAGTGGTCGGTCGCGGGCTCGTCGGGCCACGGGTGCGCCGGCAGGTCCGGCGCGGGGATGGCGTCGGCAGGTACGCCGCCGGGGATCCGCGGCCACTGCCCGGCGGGCCAGTCGACCCGCTGGATCGCGGTCTCCCGGCCGAGGACGCAGTTGCCCCGCGGCGTGTAGGGGCGCGCCACGAGGTGGGCCAGGTACCACTCGCCGCGCTGGGTCTCCACCAGGCAGCCGTGTCCGGCCTTCTGCAGCCGCAGCTCGGGGCGGCCCGCGGAGGTGAGCAGCGGACCGTTCGGATCGGCCAGGTAGGGGCCGAGCAGGTGGCGGGAGCGGGCGACGGTGACCTGGTGCTCCCAGCTGGTGCCGCCCTCGGCCGTGACCAGCCAGTACCAGCCGTCCCGCTGGTAGAGGTGTGGCCCCTCGGTCAGCCCGGCGGAGGTGCCGTGGAAGATGATCCGGGCCTCGCCGACCAGCCGTCGCTGCTCGCGGTCGTACCGCTGGATCTCGATGCCGCCGAAGCGGTCCCGTCCCGGACGCCAGTCCGCGCTCATGCTCAGCAGCCAGGTGCTCCCGTCGGCGTCGTGGAAGAGCGAGGCGTCGAAGCCGTGCGCGTGCAGCTTCACCGGATCCGACCACGGCCCGTTGATGTCCGGTGCGGTGACCAGGTAGTTCTGCGGGTCCCAGTAGCCGCTGGCGAAGCTCGCGACGTCGCTGTAGACCAGGTGGAACAGGCCGTCGTGGTAGGTGAGGTCGGGCGCCCACACGCCGTTGGAGTCGCCGCAGCCGCGCAGGTCCAGGAGCCGGCGATCGGTGATGATCCCGCCGAGCGCACGCCAGTGGACGAGGTCGCGCGAGTGGTGGACGCGGACGCCCGGGTACCACTCGAAGGTCGAGGTCGCCAGGTAGTAGTCGTCGCCCACCCGCAGGATCGAGGGATCCGGGTGGAACCCGGTGAGGACCGGGTTGCGGATCGTCCGGGCGGTCGTGGCCACGTCTGCGATCTCCGTCGACATGTACGGCTCCTTGGGGTCGGTCTTCCGTCGAATTTCCGGAAGTTGTCCGCCATGAGTTTCCAGATTCCCGCTCACCGTAACGGCTTGCGGCGACCGACGACAGAGCCTTGACCCTGGCGGGAGTGCGTCGTAACGTACCCGCCATCACGTTGAAACATGTCGTCGCGTCGATGAAAATTCCGGTGCCGTCGTTGGCCTGAGCGATGTCGAAAGGGCGCCTCGTGACCTCGGACCATTCCCGGAGAGTCACCATCGCGGCGATCGCGCGGCTGGCCGGTGTCTCGGTACCGACCGTCTCGCGGGTCATCAACGGCCGCTCCGACGTCTCGCCGCAGACCCGGGAACGGGTCGAGGAACTGCTCGCCCGGCACGGTTACCGCCGCCGCCCGCCGAGCATGCGGGCCAGCTCCGGCCTGGTCGACCTGGTCTTCAACGACCTGGACAGCCCGTGGGCGCTCGAGATCATCCGGGGCGTCGAGGATGTCGCGCACGCGGCCGGCATCGGCACCGTGGTGTCCGCGATCCACCGGCGCAGCTCGTCGGCCAAGCAGTGGCTGCACAACATGCGCGTCCGCTCCACCGAAGGGGTCATCTTCGTGACCTCCACCCTGGAGCCGCCGCTGCAGGCCGAGCTGCGCCGCCTCAACATCCCCGGAGTCATCGTCGACCCCGCCGGGGTGCCGCCGCAGGAGGCGCCCACGATCGGCGCGACCAACTGGGTGGGCAGCCTGCGCGCCACCGAGTACCTGCTCGGTCTCGGCCACCGGCGGATCGGCTTCATCGCCGGGCCGCCGCAGCTGATGTGCAGCCGGGCGCGCGTCGACGGCTACCGGGCGGCGCTGGAGACCGCCGGTCTCGCCGTCGACGACAAGCTGATCTGCCCGGGCAACTTCTACCACGAGGCCGGGTTCGCCGGCGGCAACCACCTGCTGGGCCTGGCCGACCCGCCCACCGCCATCTTCGCCTCCAGCGACCAGATGGCCCTCGGTGTCTACGAAGCCGTTCGGCGACGCGGCCTGCGGGTGCCGGACGACATCAGCGTCGTCGGCTTCGACGACCTGCCGGAGGTCCGGTGGTGCTCCCCGCCGCTGACCACCGTCCGGCAGCCGCTGGCCGAGATGGGCATGCTCGCCGCCCGCACGGTCCTGCGCCTGGCCCAGGGTGAGCGCATCGAGAGCCCGCGGGTGGAACTCGCCACCGAGCTCATCGTGCGCGACAGCGCCGCCCCGCTGGCCCGGCGCGGGGAGCGTGCTGTTTCCCGGGGTGACGGCGTCAGCGGTAGGGGCGGCAGGACGAACGGATGACCAACTCGGTGGGGAGCCGGATGTGCGTGTCGCGTTCGACGCCGGCGATCAGGTCGATGAGCAGGCGCAGCGCCTCGGCGCCCATGCGCTGCAGCGGTTGCGTGATCGTCGTCAGCGGCGGGTTGACCAGCGCCGACTCCGGGACGTTGTCGAAGCCGATCACCGACAGGTCGTCGGGCACCGTGAGGCCCATGCCGCGGGCGACGTCCATCGTGGAGATCGCCGAGAGGTCGTTTCCCGCGAAGATCGCGGTCGGCCGGTCGGGGAGCGCGAGCAGCTCCGCGGCCGTGCCGGCGGCGCTCTCGATCCGGAACCCGCCGACGCGTACGAGCCGCTCGTCCACCGGCACGCCGGCGTCGGCCATGGCCCTGCGGAAGCCGGCCTCGCGCAGCCGTGCCGACTCGAGGTCGGGACGTCCGCTGATGTGCCCGATGCGGCGGTGACCGAGGGACAGCAGGTAGTTGGTCGCGAGTACGGCGCCGGCGAAGTTGTCCGAGTCGACGGTGGGCAGGCCGGACGGGCCCGTGTGGGGGTCGACGGCCACGACGTGGAAGCCGTGCTTGGTCTCGACCACGGTCGGCGTGACGATCACGGCCCCGTCGATGAGGGTGCCGGACAGGCGGGCCAGCGAGCGCCGTTCCCACCCTATTGCGGCGCCCTCGCCGTCGCCGCTGGAGTAGGCCAGCAGTTGGTATCCGCTGCCGGCGACCTCCCGGGACGCCCCCTTGAGCAGTTCGGTCGAGAACGGCTCGAACTCGGCGACCAGGATGCCCAGCACGTTCGTGCGGTGGCTGCGCAGGCTCTGCGCCCCCAGGCTGGCCTCGTAGCCGAGCTCGTGGATGACCTGCTGGACGCGCTCCACGGTCGCCTGGGCCACGCCGTACCGCCCATTGACAACCTTCGATACGGTTGCCACCGAGACGCCGGCGGTACGAGCCACATCCGACATCTTGATCCGCTGGGGGAACGCCACGCCGACGATGATAGAGGGCTGCCGGAGGCCCCGCCACGAGGTTTCGAAAACGTTATCGATACCGATTGACATCGAGTTACACGACTGTAAAACTCCCCCGCAAGTAACCCGACTGAGTGGTCGAGGAGACATCGATGGCGATGAAGCGCCGTGCGGGTGCCGTCCTGGCACTGTTGATGACCAGCGCTCTCGTCGTCGCCGGATGCAACGGCGGCGGCGAGGAGGAGGCGGCTCCCCAGAGTGAGCTCTACAAGAACCCGGTCACGCTGACCTGGTGGCACAACGCCCCGCAGGACGGCCCCGGCAAGATCTACTGGGAGAAGGTCGCCAAGGACTTCTCCGCGCTGCACCCGACCGTCAAGATCGAGATCGAGGCGATCGAGACCAACCAGCTGCAGCGGACCCGGATCCCCGCCGCGCTGCTGAGCAACGACCCGCCGGACATCTTCATGTCGTGGGGCGGCGGCGAGATGCGCGAGCAGGTGGAGGCCGACTACCTCAAGGACATCACCGACCAGGTCAAGACGGAGGTCGCCAACATCGGCAGCGCCGCCGAGATCTGGCAGGTGGACGGCAAGCAGTACGGCCTGCCGTTCCGGATGGGCATCGAGGGCATCTGGTACAACAAGGACATGTTCGCGAAGGCGGGCATCACGGCTCCGCCGACCACCTTCGAGGAACTCAACGCCGCGGTCACCAAGCTCAAGGCCATCAACGTCATCCCGATCGCCCTCGGCGCCGGCGACAAGTGGCCCGCCGCGCACTGGTGGTACAACTTCGCGCTGCGCGCCTGCTCGGTCGACACCCTCAAGAAGGCGTCCACCGACAAGGTCTTCGACGATCCGTGCTTCGTGAAGGCCGGCCAGGACCTGAAGACCTTCATCGACACCAAGCCGTTCCAGAACAACTTCATCGCCACGCCGGGCCAGAACGACCCGACCAGCGCGAACGGCCTGCTCGCCAACGGCAAGGCCGCGATGGAGCTGATGGGCGACTGGAACCGGGGCACGCTGGACAACGTCGCCACGGACAAGGCCAAGCTCGCCAAGTTCCTCGGCTGGTTCCCCGTGCCGGCGATCGCCGGTTCCGCCGGTGACCCCAAGGCGGCCCTCGGCGGCGGCGACGGCTTCGCCTGCGCCAAGAAGGCCCCGGCCGAGTGCGTCGAGTTCCTCAAGTACATTGCGAGCCCCGAGGTGCAGAAGGGCTACGCCGCGACCGGCCAGGGCCTGCCCGTCGCCAAGGGCGCCGAGGCCGGCGTCCAGGACCCCGCCCTGAAGTCCATCCTGCAGGCCACGTCCGAGGCGAGCTACGTCCAGCTCTGGCTCGACACGGCCTACGGCAGCACCGTCGGCACCGCGATGAACGACGCGATCGTCGCCATCTTCTCGGGTAACGGGACGCCGGAGAAGGTCGTCTCGGCCATGAAGGCAGCCGCGAGCAAGTGACCTCCACCGACCAGACCCGGTTCCCCGCCGGCGGCGTCTCCGCGCCGCCGGCGGGCCTCCGGCCCGCCGGACGCGCATCGTCCCGCCGGGCCGAAACCCGCCGCAAGTGGTACGAGATCATCGGGCTCACCACGCCGGCGCTCGTCATCTACGTGATGTTCGTGCTGGTGCCGATGGGCTTCGCGGTCTACTACAGCCTGTTCCGGTGGCGTGGGGTCGGACCACCCACCGAGTACGTGGGCTTCAAGAACTACGTCCTCGCCTTCCAGGACCCGATCTTCCTCGACGCGCTGCGCAACAACGCCATCATCGTCTTCGGGTCGCTGCTGATCCAGGGGCCCCTCGCCCTGGGCATCGCCCTGCTGCTCAACCGCCGCTTCCGCGGGCGCGCCGTGTTCCGCCTGCTGGTGTTCGTGCCGTACGTGCTCGCTGAGGTCACCGTCGGCATCATGTGGAAGCTGATCCTGACCGACGGCGGCACGGTCGACGCCCTGATGCGGTCGCTCGGAATGGGCGGCCTGGTGCAGGCGTGGCTCGCCGACCTCGACATCGTCATCTGGACGATGCTGCTCGTCCTCACCTGGAAGTACGTCGGCTTCGCCATCATCCTCCTGCTCGCCGGCCTGTCGAACGTGCCCGACGAGCTGACCGAGGCCGCGGCGATCGACGGCGCGAGCTGGTGGCAGACCCAGCGCCACGTCACGCTGCCGCTGCTCGGCCCGACGATCCGGATCTGGATGTTCCTGTCGATGATCGGTTCGCTGCAGGTCTTCGACGTGATCTGGGTGACCTCGGTGCCCGCGGTGCGGTCCCTCGGGGCGTCCGGCACCATGGCGACGTACATGGTGGACAACGGCTTCTTCGCCCGGCTGTGGGGCTACGGCAACGCGGTGGCCGTGATCCTCTTCGTCATCTCGTTCGTCGCGGCGCTGGTGTTCCAGCGCTTCATCCTCCGCCGGGACATCGAGGGCGCCATCACCGGAAGGGCGAACTGACTGTGGCCACCAACTCCGTTCATCCCCCCACCGCCGGGCGCCGCCCGGTGTCGTGGGGCACGCCGCTCACGTACGCGCTGGCGCTCGCGGTCGCGGCCGTGTCGATCGCCCCGATCCTCTATGTGGTCGTCGGCGGTTTCCGCACCACCCCGCAGATCGTCGCCGACCCGGCCGGCCTGCCCGACCCGTGGGTCTTCGACAACTACGCCCGGGTGCTGACGAAGAGCAACTTCTGGCAGCAGGCGTTCAACAGCGGGGTGATCGCCCTCGGTACCACGCTCGGCGTCGTGGTGCTCGGCATGGCCGCCGCGTTCGTGCTCGCCCGGTACGCCTTCCGGGGGCGCGAGGCGCTCTACACCTTCTTCACCCTCGGCCTGCTCTTCCCGGCCGGAGCGGCGATCCTGCCGCTCTACCTCATGCTGCGTGATCTGGACCTGATCAATTCCTACTACGCGGTGATCCTCCCCCAGGTCGCCTTCCAGTTGCCGCTGACGATCGTGATCCTGCGGCCCTTCCTGTCCGCCATCCCCCGCGAGTTGGAGGACGCGGCGGCGATCGACGGCGCGAGCCGGCTCGGCTTCCTCTGGCGCATCGCGCTGCCGCTGTCGCGGCCCGCGCTCGTCACCGTCGGCGTCCTGGCTTTCGTGGCCAGCTGGAACGCGTTCCTCCTGCCGTTGCTCGTCCTCGGCGACGTCAGCCTGCACACCCTGCCGCTGGGCGTGCAGAACTTCTCGAGCCAGTTCTCCACCGACACCGCCGGCGTCCTCGCCTTCACGTCGCTGGCGATGCTGCCAGCACTGCTCTTCTTCACGCTCGCCGAGAAGCAGATCGTCGGTGGCCTGCAGGGTGCGGTCAAGGGCTGAGCGGCAGCGGTACAAGCACAACCAATGGAAAGGCACAACATGACAGAGGTCCACGCGGTGGTGGACGGGCCGGCACCGGCTCAGGCAACTCCCGACCACGACCGGCCGGACGGGCACGCCGGTGAGGCGCGCGTACGTGAACTGCTCGGCCGGATGACGATCGAGGAGAAGATCGCGCAGCTCGTCGGCTTCTGGGAGAAGGAGGACGGCGAGGCGGTCGCACCCCTGCAGGGCGAGTTCGGCGACGCCGTCAAGCTCGAGGACTTCGCCCGGCACGGACTGGGCCATCTCACCCGGGCCTACGGCACCCGCCCGGTCGACGCCGCGGCGCGCGCGGCCTGGCTCTGGAAGTTCCAGCGGGACCTGGTGACCGGCACCCGGCTCGGCATCCCCGCGATCGTCCACGAGGAGTGCCTCACCGGGCTCTCGGCGTGGAAGGCCGCCACCTTCCCCACCCCGCTGGCCTGGGGCGCCGCGTTCGATCCCGAGCTGGTCACCGAGATGGCCGCGGCGATCGGGGCCTCCATGCGGGCCCTGGGCATCCACCAGGGGCTCGCGCCGGTGCTCGACGTGATCCGGGACCCGCGCTGGGGCCGGGTCGACGAGTGCATCGCCGAGGACCCGTACCTGGTCGGCACCATCGGCACGTCGTACGTGCGTGGCCTGCAGTCGCAGGGGGTGCACGCCACGCTGAAGCACTTCGCCGGCTACTCCGCGTCGCGCGCCGGGCGCAACTTCGGCCCGGTGCACGCCGGTCCCCGGGAACTCGCCGACGTGCTGCTCCTGCCGTTCGAGATGGCGATCCTCGACGGCGACGCGCGCAGCGTCATGCACTCGTACGCCGAGATCGACGGCGTGCCCGTGGCCGCCGATCCGACGATGCTGACCGGCGTGCTGCGGGACCGGTGGGGCTTCGACGGCACGGTGGTGGCCGACTACTACGGTGTCGCGTTCCTGAACCTGCTGCACCACGTCGCGGCAGACCACGCGGAGGCGGCCGGGCAGGCGCTGACCGCCGGGGTCGACGTCGAGCTCCCGACCGGCGATGCCTATCTGACCCTGCGGGAGACGGTCCGGGCCGGCAAGCTCGACGAGGCGCTCATCGATCGCGCGGTGCTGCGGGTGCTGCGCCAGAAGCGGGACCTCGGGCTGCTCGACGCGACCTTCACCGACGAGCCGCCGCAGGCGGTGGACCTGGACTCGCCGGAGCACCGGTCGATCGCCCGCCGCCTGGCCGAGGAGTCGATCGTCCTGGTCGCCAACCGGGACGCGTTGCCGCTGCCCGCGGGTCGCCGGGTGGCGGTCATCGGCCCGAACGCCGACCGGCAGGGCGCGCTCTTCGGGTGCTACTCGTTCCTCAACCATGTGCTCGTCCAGCATCCCGGCGTGGAGACCGGCTTCGAGGTGCCGACGGTGCTCGACGCCATCCGCGTCGAGTTCGGTGCCGATCACGTCACCTGGGCGCGCGGCTGCGACGTGGACACCGACGACCGGTCCGGTTTCGAGGAGGCCGTCGCCACGGCGGCCGCCGCGGACGTCGCCGTACTGGTCGTCGGTGACCACGCCGGCCTCTTCGGGCGCGGCACGGTCGGGGAAGGCTGCGACCGCGACGACCTGGAGCTGCCCGGAGTCCAGCGCGAGCTCGTCGAGGCGGTGCTGGCGACCGGCACGCCGGTCGTCCTCGTGCTGGTCACGGGCCGGCCGTACGCGGTCGGCTGGGCCCTGCCACGATGCGCGGCGGTGGTGCAGGCGTTCTTCCCCGGTGAGGAGGGCGCCGGGGCGATCGCGGGCGTGCTCTCCGGGCGGGTCAACCCGTCGGGCAGGCTGCCGGTCAGCCTGCCCGGCTCGGCCGGGGCGCAGCCGTACTCGTACCTGCACCCCACCCTCGGTGCGGGCAGTGAGGTGACCAACCTGCCGGCGACGCCCGTGGCGCCGTTCGGCCACGGGTTGTCCTACACGACGTTCGCGCACACCGGCCTCACCGTGCCCGCCACGGTGCCGACCGACGGGGCGCTGCACGTCGCGCTGCGGGTGACGAACACCGGCGCGCTCGCCGGCGACGACGTGGTCCAGCTCTACGGCCGTGACCTGGTGGCCTCGGTGACCCGACCGGTGGCGCAGCTGCTCGGGTACCGGCGGGTCCACCTGGCGCCGGGCCAGTCCGCCACGGTCGAGCTGACCGTCCCCACCACCCGCCTGGCCTTCTCCGACCGCACGCTCACCCGGGTCGTCGAGCCCGGTGACGTCGAACTCTGGGTCGGCACGAGCACCCAGCGGGACACGCAGGCGCTCACCACACTGGTCGGTGACACCGTCCCGGTCACCAACGCCTCCCCGCGCTGGACCATCACCGAGATCAGCTGAGGTCGCTCCGCCGGTCGTCCCGTGGGACGGCCGGCGGACCGGCGCCCCGACGCCGCCATGCGAACCCGCGTCGACCACCGGTGTCCGGCGGCGGTCAGAACAGCGTGGCCGGCCCGACCGGCGCCGGCTCGGGCAGCGGCTCGACCTCGGGCAGCCGCGTCCGGACCTCGTCGTGGAACCGGCGGGCGAGTTCGGGCGCGTCGGCGTTGTCCGGCGTGTGCACGAACACCGTCGGCGAGCGGCCCTCGCGCAGCCAGCCGGTCACCACGTCGAGCCACGGTCGCCAGCCTTCGACGGTGCGCGCGGGGTCGTCGCGGCCGAGGTACCGGACGATCGGCCGGTCGGTCAGCGCGCGGGTGCGCAGCGGGATGCGCGGCTTCCGGGTCCACGCCTCCCGTTCCGCGTCGCTGGTCGGCGGAGTGCGGAAGAACGCGGTGGTGTCGAAGGGAATCCACTCCGCGCCGACCGTGGCCAGGGCCTCCTCCAGGGTGCGCGCCGCCCGGGGCTCCTCGAAGAACGCGGGGTGGCGGACCTCCACGGCGTACCGGTGGGCGGCGGGCAGCCCGCGCAGGAAGCGGGCGAGCGCGGGCACGTCGGCGGGGCCGAACGAACCCGGCAGCTGGATCCAGAGGGCGTGGGCCCGCGGGCCGAGCGGCTCGATCGCGTCCAGGAAGACCCGCAGCTCCTCGTCCGCGCCGGTGAGCCGGCGTACGTGCGTGACGGCCTTCGGCAGCTTGAGCACGAACCGGAAGTCCACGTCGGTCTGCCGGGCCCACGACGCCACCGTCTCCCGCGACGGCGTCGCGTAGAAGGTGGTGTTCCCCTCCACCGCGGTGCACCAGCCCGCGTAGGCCCGTAGCCGCTCGTGCGCCGGCAACGGGTGCGCCAGGAAGCGTCCCGGCCAGGACTTGTGCGTCCACATGGCGCACCCGACGTGCAGGCGCATCCGACCCTCCCTCAGCCGGCCGCGCAGGCCGTCTTCAGCTGCGTCACCGCGCCGTCCAGGGCCGCCCGGCCCGGCTTCGCCTTCGGGTCCTTCGCGTACGCGTCGGCAAGGTCCGACATGGCGGTCGCGACCTGCTTCGCGGCGTCGTTGACCGCGGTGCTGTCGGTGAAGGTGTGCGCGTAGAGCCCGGCGGCGCCGGCGGAGAACTGCGCGCTGACCGCCAGGTGGCCGGCCGGCGGCCCGATCTTCTCCGCTGTGGCGACCTTCGCCAGGGCGGCATCGATGTCCTTGCTGATCGTGGTGCAGGCGGTCTTCGTGGCGTCGCTCATGGTCGCCCCCGTGGCGGACGGCTGCGCCGTGGCCGCCGCCGCGCCGCCCGACGGCGTGCGATCGGCCGCCGGAGCGCCGCCGCCGTCGTCGCAACCCGCCATGACGACCAGCGCCAGCATGACCGGACTGACCAGTCCAAGCCGAGTCGACCGCATGGTTCCTCCCCCGTGTGCCGTCGCGTTCGCCGCCGCAAGCTACCAGATGATCAAGGAGAAGTTCCGCCCGCTTTTCCTGCCGCCCTCCCCGAGCGCCCGCGCCCCGCGTTTCGCGTCCCGCGTCCCCGACCGGGGAGCGGGGATCAGCGGACGATCACCAGGTTGGCCATGTCGACGACCGGCCGGAAGCCGAGCGCCGCGTAGATCTTGTTCGAGGTCGGGTTCGCCTGGTCGGTGTAGAGGCACACCCGCGCGCCCTCGGCCCGGATCAGCCGGGACACCTCGGCGACCGCGTTGCTGGCCCAGCCGCGCCCGCGCTGGGCCGGCGGCGTGTACACCGGGCCCACCCGCGCGACCCCGAACGACGGTGGGTTGGCGCCGGTGAGGTGCACCCGCTGCCCGGCCTCGTCCACCCAGAACCACAGCCGTCCGGCGCGGAGCCGCAGCAGCAGCTCCGCCCGGTCCGGCACCTCGTGCGCGCTCGCGCCGCGCGGACGGCCCGCCTGCTCGTCGGCGTCGCCCATGAACGCGCCGAACCAATCGGTCACCAACTCCAGGTCGTCCTCGGTGGCGACCTGCAGGCGGCCGGGCGCCGGGGCCGGCGGGACCAGCTCGCCGAGCTCGTGCAACCGGGTGTGCTGGCCGACCTGGACCCGGCCGCCGCCCAGCCGGGCCAGCTCGGCGGCGCACCGCTCGGCGGCCGGGAGGGCGCCGTTGACCGCGCGCACCTCCTCGCCGCGCTCGTGCAACGCGGCGGCCAGCGCCACCGCCGCCTCGTCCGGCATCGGCAGCAGGAACGGCGGGTACGGCGCGAACGGCGCGGCCCGCATCCCGGCGCCGACCACGCTGCCGCCGGCGTCCCGGACCACCAGCCACCAGTCGCGGTCGGGCAGCGCGATCCCATCCGCCTGCCGGGACGACAGCCGGTGCGCGATGGTGGTCACCACCGTGCTGACCACCGGGTCGGCGGCCAGGTGGTCACCGGCAGCGGCGAGGAACTCGCCGGGATCCCGGTAGAAGTGCAGGCGCGGCTGGGTGCTCATGGGCCGGAACGTAACCGGCGGGACAAGGTAGCCGCACCGGGATTTCGGCGTCCCCGGCGCTCAGACCAACCCGCGTACCGCCCGCAGCGCCGCGTCCACCTCGGCCTCGCTGTTCGCGATGGTCGCGCCGAACCGCAGGTACGACGGGTTGTACGGGGTGCTGCTGGCGATCACGCCGGCGGCCGCCAGCCGGCCCACCGCCTCGCCCACCGGCACGTCGGTCACGTCGCAGCAGACGATGCCGGCGGAGAGCTCGGCCGAGCGCGGGGTGACCATCCGTATCCCGCGGATGCCGGCCAGCCCGTCCTTGAGCCGGTCGGCCAGTTCGCGGGTCCGCGCGGCGACCCGCTCCGGACCGATCCGCCGGTGGAACTCGAACGCCGCGGCCAGCGCCCACCGGTGCTCGAAGGAGTGGTAGCCGCCCGGCGTGTGCGCCGGACCGCCGGGCGTCGACCGCCCGCCCGCGCCGCCGTACAGCCACGCGCCGATGCTGCGCCGGTCGAAGGAGGGGATCACCGGCGTCATCCGGTCCCACGCCAGCGCGCTGCCCCAGACCAGGCCGGTGCCGCGCGGCCCGAGCAGCCACTTGTGGCAGCCGGAGACCAGGACGTCGCAGCCGAGCTGCGCCGGGGTCACCGCCTCGGCGCCGAAGCCGTGCACCCCGTCGACGCAGACCAGGGCCTGCGGACTGCGCGCCCGCACCGCCTCGGCGAGCTGCCGGACCGGCAGCTTCACCCCGGTGCTGGAGTGCACCCAGGTGAGCGCGACCACCCGGGTACGGGAGGTGACCGCCGCCGCGAGGTTGCCGACGATCTCGTCGACGGTGGTCACCGCCGGGTCCAGGTAGAGGCGCACCCGGCGGACCGTCACCCCGTCCCGCTCGGCCCGCAGCCGCAACGACTCGTGGGTGGCGTAGAAGTCGTGCTCGGTGGTCAGCACCTCCTCACCGGGGCCCAGCCGTACCGCCGTGTAGAGCAGGCCGAGGCCCATCGTGGTCGAGTCGGTCAGGGCGATCTGGTCGGGTCGGGTGTCGAGGTGGCCGGCGGCCGCGGTGAGCACGCCCTTGTCCAGCTGTTCCTCGTTGGTGCCCAGGTAGCCCAGCGCGTCCCGGTCGAGCCCGTCCCGGTACGCGGCGACGGCGGCGCGTACCGGCGCGGGATGCGCCGCGAAGACGAAGGTGGCCAGGTGTGCCCGGCTGCGGTCGAGCGCGAACTGGGCCTGCACGCTCTCCCAGCTCGCCGGGTCGAAGGCCGGCGCGCCGGTGGCCGTGACCTCGCCCGCGGCATCCCGCCGCTCGGGCTCACAGCCGGTGGCCAGGCCGGTCACGCCGGCCGCCGCGGTCACACCGAGCAGGCTCCGTCGGGTGAACTGCATGCCACCCATCGTCCATCGTGAACGTCACGTCCAGATCACCGCCGGGCCCGTCCCCGCCTGAGCGCCCGGATGGCGTGCCCGACGTACGCTGCCGCCGTGAGCGCACCGACCCGCATCCTGGTCTACGGGGTGTACGGCGCCGGCAAGTCCACCCTCGCGGCAGGGCTGGCCGAACGCCTCGGGCTGCCGTGGTACCCGGTCGACGACCTGCTCTGGCAGCCCGGCTGGGTCGAGGTGCCGGTGCCCCGTCAGCGCAGCCGGATCGAGGCGATCTGCCGGCGGGACCGCTGGATCCTCGACGGGGCGTACCACGGCTGGCGGGACGTGCCGCTGGCCCGCGCCGACCTGGTGGTCGGCCTGGACTACCCGCGCTGGCGCTCGTTCTGGCGGCTGCTGCGCCGCACCCTGCGCCGGTTGGTGACCCGGGAGGAGATCTGCAACGGCAACCGGGAGTCGCTCGGCAGCGTGCTGTCCCGGGACTCGATCCTGCTCTGGCACATCGCCGCGTTCGGCCGGGCCCGGCGGCGGATGCGGGCCTGGCAGGCGGACCCGTCCGGGCCGCCGGTGCTGCTGTTCCGCTCCCCGGCCGCCCTCGACCGCTGGCTGGACGCCCTGCCCCGGCGGTGAGGGCAGCGGCCCGGCGCCCCCGCCGTGGGATCGGCGATCCGGAGCCGGCCCGGCAGGCCCGCCGGCCGGGCGGTCGGCGCGGGGCTGCCTGGTCGCCGGTGGTGGTGCTCGCCCCGTAGGCCGCCGTTCGGTTCGGTGAATCCGCGGCTCGGCCCTCGCGGCGGGACCTAACGTCGGCAGGGACGATCGGCCGGGCGTCGGAGGGGCGGCGAGATGGGGCGCGACCGCGCGGGGCACGGGCTGGCCTGGCCGCGCCCCCCGGAGCCGGCGCCCCGCGACCGTCCGGTCACGCCGTTCGAGATCTTCTTCGACGTGGTCTTCGTGTTCGCGATCACCCGGATCATGGCGTTGATCGGGCGGGCGCCGGCCCCGGTGACCATGGCGCAGGGGCTGCTCCTGCTCGTGCTGCTCTGGGTGGCCTGGTCGTCGTACGCCTGGTTGGGCAACCAGACGCGGGCGGACGTCGGCCTGGTCCGCGCCGGTTTCCTGGTGGCCATGGCGGCGCTCTTCGTCGCGGCGCTGGCCATGCCCCAGGCCTGGTCGCCCGGTCCGGGTCTGGACGGGCCACTGCTGGTCGCGCTGGCCTACGTGCTGCTGCGCATGGTCCATCTGGGGCTGTACCACTGGGCGGCGGCGAGCGTGCCCGGGCTCCGGGCCCGGATCCGGTTCTTCGCGGCGGTCAGTGCCGCCGGCTGGCTGCTGCTCGTGCTCGGCGCGTTGACCAGCGGGGTCGCGCACGCCGTGCTCTGGGTGCTGGCCTTCGTGATCGAGAGCGGCGGCCAACGCCTCTCGTACGCGTCGCGCGGCACCTGGCCGGTGCGCAGCCCGAGCCACTTCACCGAGCGGCACGGGCTGGTGCTGATCATCGCGCTCGGTGAGTCGCTCAGCGCCGCCGGGGTGGGCGCCGCGTCGGCGGTGACCGCGCCACCGGTCCTCGGCGTGGCGCTGCTCGGCCTGGTCGTGGCCGTCTGCCTGTGGTGGCTGTACTTCGAGCGCGGCGCGCGCACCGCCGCCCGTACCCTGACCGAGGTGGCAGGGGAGCGGCGCGACCGGGTCGCCGCCGACGCCTACAGCCAGACCCACCTGTTGCTGATCATCGGGGTGATCTACCTCGCGGTCGGCATCGAGCAGGTGCTCGCCCACGTCACCGAGGCGCACCGGGGCGACCACGGCGGTGCGCGGACGCTGACCTGGTCCGCCACCATCGCCCTGTACGGCGGTGCCGCGCTCTACCTGGCCGGCCGGCTGCTGTTCCGCCGGCTCTCCGGACAGCCGGTCCGGCTGGACCAGGTGGCGGTCGCCGTGCTGGTGCTGCTCCTGCTGCCGCTCGGGCGGGTGCTCCCGCCGGCCGCGGCGCTCGGCGTGCTCGCCGCCCTCCTGCTCGCCGGGGTGCTCGCCGAACGGGTCGGCCGGGCGCGCCGGACAGACGGGCATCCCGGGCGTCCGTGACAGATGCCGCGGTCGGATTCCCGATCAACCGTCATGGAGGCAACACCGGGCTCCCCTGTGGCGCCGCCGGCAAGTACTCTCCCGCTCGGAGAGGAACGCGATGATCAGTCGTCGAAAGTTGATCGCCACCGGTCTGGGTGTCACGGCCGGCGTGGTGACCGCAGGGTGCAGCCGGGGTGCGTCGTCCGCCACGACGTGGACAGAGCCCGGTCAGGCCGCCGCGACCGGTGCCCCCGCCGGCGCCGTGCAGGTGACCGTCACGCCGGCCGCCGACGCCACCAAGGTGTCGCCGCTCGACCCGGTCGTGGTGGCGGTGGAGGCCGGCACGCTCAAGGACGTCACGGTGACCACCGGCAGCAAGTCCATCGCCGGCAAGCTGGACGACGACGGCCGGTCCTGGCGGTCGACCGGCAAGCTGGCCTACAACAAGACGTACACGGTCACCGTCTCGGCGGCCGACGCCGCCGGCACGGTGACGGAGCACACGAGCACCTTCCGGACCCTCAAGCCGTCCGGGGTCGCCTCGGTCACCTTCCAGGCCAACAAGCTGACCGCCCTGAAGGACGGCGGGACGTACGGGGTCGGTCTGCCGGTCATGGTGAACTTCAGCCGGCCGGTCCGGAACCGCGCCGAGGCGGAGCAGGAGATGCTGGTGGAGACCACGCCCGCCGTCGAGGGACGGTGGCGCTGGATCGACAGCCAGAACGCGCACTGGCGGCCGGCGAAGTACTGGACCCCGGGCACGAAGATCTCTGTGAAGATCAATCTTTTCGGCCGTGACCTCGGCAAGGGCGTGTACGGCGGCGCGAACGCCAGCACGAACTTCACCATCGGCCCGTCCCGCATCGCCATCGCCGACGCCAACACCCACCGGATGAAGGTCTACATCGACGGCCGGATGGTGCGGGACATCCCGATCAGCATGGGCAAGGGCGGCACCACCACCGGGGCGAACGGCGAGGAGATCAGCTACTGGACCCGCTCCGGCCCGCACGTGGTGATGACCCGGGAGCCCTCGCACCGGATGACCTCGGCCAGCTACGGGGTCACCGACCCGGAGGACCCCAACTACTACGACGAGGTCATCAAGCTCTGCCTGCGGATCTCCTACTCGGGCGAGTTCGTGCACATGGCCGACTGGAACATCGGCGCGCAGGGCAACCAGAACACCTCGCACGGCTGCATCAACGTCGGGCCGGCCCACGCCCGCTGGTTCTACGACACGTTCCGGCTCGGCGACGTGGTCGACGTGCGCAACACCCCGCGCCGGATGGCGCTCACCGACGGGGTGGGCGACTGGACCATCCCGTGGGACAAGTGGTGACCACCGGGTCGCGGGCCGGGGCCGCCGTCGGGTGACGGCGGCCCCGGCCGGTTTCCGGCCGGTCGGCCTACGCCTTCAGCACCACCTTCAGGCAGTCGTCCTGCTTGTTCTTGAAGATGTCGTAGCCGTGCGGCGCGTCCTCCAGCCGCATGGTGTGGGTGATGATGAAGCTCGGATCGATCTCGCCCCGGCGGATGCGGTCCAGCAGCGGGCGCATGTAGCGCTGCACGTGGGCCTGCCCGGAGCGCATGGTCAGTGACCGGTTCATGAACGAGCCCATCGGGAACTTGTCGATGAACCCGCCGTACGCCCCGATCGCCGAGATGGTGCCGCCGTTGCGGCAGCTCAGGATCGCCTCGCGGAGCGCGTGCGGCCGGTCGGTCTCCGCCTTGACCGCCTGCTTCGCCCGGTCGTACGCGTGCAGCGCGGCCGACGCGTGGTGGCCCTCCATGCCGACCGCGTCGATGCAGGCGTCCGGGCCGCGCCCGGCGGTCATCTCCCGCAGCGTGTCCAGGACGTCGCTCTCCTCGTAGTTGATGGTCTCCGCGCCGGCCTTGTCCCGGGCCAGCCGGAGCCGGTACGGGAACCGGTCGATGACGATGACCTGTTCGGCGCCGAGCAGGTAGGCGCTGACCGCGGCGAACTGGCCCACCGGCCCCGCGCCCCAGATCGCCACCACGTCGCCCGGCTTGATGTCGCACAGCTCCGCGGCCATGTAGCCGGTCGGCAGCACGTCGGACAGGAACAGCACCTGCTCGTCCGGCAGGTCGTCCTCGATCTTGAGCGCCCCCACGTCGGCGTACGGCACCCGCACGTACTGCGCCTGGCCGCCGGCGTACCCGCCCATCAGGTGCGAGTAGCCGAAGATGCCGGCGGGGGTGTGGCCCATGGCCAGCTCCGCGATCGCGGCGTTGGGGTTGGAGTTCTCGCAGACCGAATAGAGACCGCGCTGGCAGGAGGCGCAGTCGCCGCAGGCGATCGGGAAGGCCACCACGACCCGGTCGCCGACCCGCAGGCCGTCCCGTGCGCCCTGGCCGAGTTCCACGATCTCGCCCATGAACTCGTGGCCCAGGACGTCCCCGCGCTTCATGGCCGGGATGAAGCCGTCGAGCAGGTGCAGGTCGGATCCGCAGATCGCCGACGAGGTCACCCGGACGACCGCGTCGCGCGGATTGAGGATCCGCGGATCCGGTACGTCCTCGACGGCCACCTGGTTCGGGGCGAGCCAGCAGTTGGCCTTCATGGCGCCTCCCTCACGCGGTCCGGGTCGCCAGCGGCCGCGCGGGACGCTGCTTCGTCCGGGTCTGGACGCTGGTGCCCTCCGGCGTGCCGTCGGACCGGGTGATCTCGCCGGTCTCGATGACCTGCTTGAACCGGCGCAGGTCGTCGCAGATCTGCTGCTGCGGGTTCTCGCCGAACGCCTTCGCCACCAGGCTGCCCACCCGCCGGCCGGGGATCTGGTAGTCCAGCTCCACCTGGACCTCCGTGCTCCGGCCACCGGCGACCGGGGTGAACCGGACCGTCCCGGAGTTGGGCACCCGCGCCCCGTCGACCGAGCGCCACCGGATCAGCTGGTTCGGTCGGTCCTCGAGGACCTCGGCCTCCCACTGCACGCTCCGCCGGGCCGGCCCCTTCGCGGTCCACCGGGAGCGCCGGTCGCTTGTCGACCGCACCGACTGGAGGTGGTACATGAACCGCGGCAGGTTCTCGACGTCGTGCCAGAAGGCGTACGCCTCCGCCGGCGGGCGGTTGACCGTCACCGACCCGTACGCGTGGCCGGCGTCGGTGGGCCGCCGGTTGCGGGTGGCCCGCACCGAGGCGTACAGGTCGACGGCGGTGATCCCGGCCAGGGCGGTCATGGTGTACGCGAGGCGCCGCCGACGGTCACCGCGGCGGTTGCGCCACGCCCGACCGGTCGCCGCCAGATCCAGCGCGTCGCCCGCGACCCGCGTCCAGACACCCAGACCGGCCCGACGGGGGACCAGCAGCGCGGCGGCGTGGCCCAGCTCGCGGGCACCGGCGGCGCGCAGGACCGTCCGCGCGGTCCGCGAGTCGTCCACCCCGCACAGCCGGCTCAGCGGGGACCCGGCCGCCAGGGCGGTCACCCCGAGGCCGAGGCTGAACCAGCCGAGGACGCGGGCCAGCCCTTCCGCGCCACGGTCCGAGGTCGCCCGCTCGATGCCGAGGGTGTCCGTCACCGAACGGACCCCCAGGGTCGTCTCTCGTCTCATGCCTTCCACCCCGTGTATTCGGTGATCGCGGGACCGCCCCGGCGGGCCCGGGCCGCCGAACCGGCCGGCGTGCCTTTCCCGGAATTCGCGCCGCCACACCCGCCGCCCGAGACCGCGACCAGCCCCACGGGCGCCCCCGTTTGCCCGCAGCCACGCCGGGAAGGCGGCGCGGATCGCGCCGCGCCGCACGGGCCGACGCCGCGAAGGGGGTACGCGTCATGGGTGACACCGGACGGTCACTGCGGGGCAGGCGGGTGGCGATCCTCGCCACCCACGGGGTCGAGGAGGTGGAGTACAGCCAGGCCCGGGCCGCCGCGGAGCAGGCGGGCGCCGAGGTGCACCTGATCTCGCTCGACCCCGGCGAGATCCAGGCCATGAACCACGACATCAACCCGGCCGGCCGGCACCGGGTCGACCGTACGGTGGACCAGGCGGAAGCCGCCGACTACGACGCCCTGGTGCTGCCGGGCGGCACGGTCAACCCGGACCGGCTGCGGATGAACCCGGCGGCGATGGACTTCGTCCGGGCCTTCTTCCAGCAGGACAAGCCGGTGGCGGCGATCTGCCACGGCCCGTGGTCGCTGGTCGAGACGGGCATCGTCCGGGGGCGCCGGGTCACCTCCTACCCCAGCCTGCGCACCGACATCACCAACGCGGGCGGGACCTGGGTCGACGAGCAGGTGGTGGTCGACAACGGCCTGGTCACCAGCCGCCGCCCCCGTGACCTGCCGGCGTTCTGCGACAAGATGGTGGAGGAGTTCGCCGAGGGCCGGCACGAACGGCGGCTGGCCACCGCCTGACCCGGCGCCCCGGCCGAGCCCGTCCGGCCGCCCCCGTGCTGGTGTGGAACCGCCGCCAGCGGGAAGGCAGGCCGCGGCCGCACTCGCGTACCGCTCGTGTGCCACGGCGTTGGGGGAGGCATGGGCGCCAGGACTTTCATCGTGGTCGGGGGGACCAGCGGACTGGGGCTGGCGGTCGCCCGGCTGCTCGCCGACGAGGACCAGGTGGTCGTCCTGGGCGACGTGGCGGACGAGGTCGACGCGACGGCCGACGAACTCGGCTGCGGCGGAATCATCTGTGACATCTCCTCCTACCCCCAGGTGCGGGACGCCTTCGCCGAGGTGGCCGACCGGTACGACACGATCGACGGGGTGGTCGACTGCGCCTCGATCTGGGCCGGCGGGGACCTGGCCGACCTCCCCCCGGAGCGGATCCGGCGGGCGGTCGAGGTCAACGCGCTGGGCACCACGTACGTGCTCAAGGTGGCCCTGGAACAGCTGCACCGGCAGGGCTTCGGCAACGTGGTGTACGTCGGCGCGATGGCGGTGACCCAGCCGCGCCCCGGAATCCCGGTCTACCGGGCCACCAAGAGCTACGGCAGGAGCCTGGTCGAGTCCGTGGCCGAGGCGCAGCACAGCAACCGGATCAAGGTGATGCAGCTGCATCCCGGTCCGATGCCCACCCGGCTGCAGGAGCGGGTGGGCGACCAGTTCCTCGACGAGGTGTACGCCCTGCCCGACCAGGTCGCCACCGAGGTCGTCCGGCTGCTCCGGCTCGCCCCCGACGACCTGTACGTCTCCGGCGAGCTGGTGCTGCGGGCGGACGGGAGGTGGTAGCCCCCACCGACGCCACCGTCGAGCCCTCGGTCTCGGCGTGGTCGCCGCTGCGCACCGCGGTCTACCGCAGCCTGTGGCTGGCCCTGCTCGCGGCGAACATCGGCACCTGGATGCAGACCGTCGGCGCCCAGTGGCTGCTGGTGCACCAGGCGAACGCCTCCACCCTGGTCGCCCTGGTGCAGACCGCCAGCCTGCTGCCGATGCTGCTGCTGGCCCTGCCGGCGGGTGCGCTCGCGGACACCTTCGACCGCCGGCACCTGCTGATCTCCGTACAGCTGTTCCTGGTGGTGGTGGCCGCGGCGCTGACGCTGCTCACCGCGGCCGGCCGGATGCCGCCGGCGCTCCTGCTCACCCTCACCTTCGCCTTCGGTGTGGGCCAGGCGCTCACCCTGCCGGCCTGGGCGGCGGTGATCCCGGAGCTGGTGCCGCGCGAACAGCTGCGGGCGGCCTCCGCGCTCGGCTCGATCAGCGTCAACGTGGCCCGGGCCGTCGGCCCCGCGACCGCCGGTGTGCTCATCGCGAAGGTGGGCGTCGCGCCGGTGTTCGGCCTCAACGCGGTGGCGTTCCTGATCTACGCGTTCGCGCTGTTCCGCTGGCGACCCGGCGACGCCCGTGCGGTGGAGGTGCCCGAGCGGTTCACCGCGGCGTTGCGCGCCGGCGGCCGGTACGTGCGGCACTCGCCGACCGTCCGTCGGCTGCTGCGCCGCGCGCTGGTCTTCGTCATCCCGGCGAGCGCGCTGTGGGCGCTGCTGCCGCTGGTGGCGAGCCGCCGGCTCGGCCTGGACTCCAGCGGGTACGGCCTGCTGCTGGCCGCGCTGGGGGTGGGCGCCATCGCCGGCGGCCTGCTGCTGCCGTGGATCCGCACCCGGATCACCGCCAATCAGTTCCTGCTGGTGGCCGGGATCCTGTACGGCGCGACGCTGACCGTGGTGGCCTCGGTCCGCAGCGTCCCGGTGGTGCTGATCGCCCTGCTGCCGGCCGGGGTGGCCTGGGTGACCGTGCTCGCCAACGTCAACGCCGAGATCCAGCTCTTCCTGCCCGGCTGGGTACGCGCCCGCGGCCTCGCCGTCTACCAGGTGGTCCAGGGCGGCGGGCAGGCGGTCGGCGCGCTGATCTGGGGTCTGGTCGCCGACGTCGGCGGGCTGGTCGCCGCGTTCGGAGTGGCAGCCGCCCTGATGCTGGTCGGCGCGGTGACGTCGCAGATCTGGCCGCTGCCCGACCTGCGCGGGGTGACCAAGGACCCGGCCGCCTACCGGCCACCGCTCACCCTGGCCCTGCAACCGGATCCCCGGGTGGGGCCGGTGCTGGTGACCGTCACCTACACGGTCCGGCCGGAGCGGGAGGCCGAGTTCCTGGACGCGATGGAGCACGTCCGGGGGTCGCGGCAGCGTACCGGGGCGATGCGCTGGGGGTTGTTCCGCGCGGGCGAGGCGCCGGACCAGTTCGCCGAGGTCTACCTGGTGCCGTCCTGGGACGAGCACCTGCGCCAGCACGGTGGCCGGCTGACCGAGGCGGACGAGCAGGCCGAGTACCGGGCGCGGGAACTGGCCGAGGGTGCGCCGGCGGTGCAGCACCTGCTGCCGGCCGCCGCCGAGTGGACGGCGGCGGAGGTCGGCGGCCAGGAGTCCTGACCCGGGCGGTTCCGGCCGCGGCTGCCGGGGGCGTGCCCGGCGGCGCGCCGGTCGATCCGCGGAGCCGGTTCCCGGTGTTCATCCAGCAGACCATTGACCGACTCCTATGTCCGGATGGGATCATTCGGCAAAGCCGGCGGCGCGGTCACGAGCCGGCGCCGCTACCGCAGAGGAGTCCGTATGCGTACACGTTCCCTCCGGATCGCCGTGTCGTCGCTGAGCCTGGCGGCAACCACCCTGATCACCGCGACCGCGACACCCGCCCAGGCCGGTCCGGACCGCGCGCCGCAGACCACCCGGGCGACGTCGACCGGCGTCGCGCCCGTCTTCTCGGCCACCGACCGGCTCGCCCGCGAGGTGGCCGCCACGCTCGCCGCCCCCGCCGTCCGGGACCGGGTCGTCGCGGCCGTCACCGCCGGGCCGGTGGATCTGCTGGCCACCCGACTCGACGCGCGGGCCGACCGCGCCGCCGGCTCGGCCAACCAGGCGGTGCTGGCGGCGAAGGGCCTGCCGGCGGCCACCGGCTCCGTGCTGCGACTGCGGCTCGGGCACGCGGACATGGCGGCGGCGCTGACCCGGGGCGAGACTCCGCTGGTGGCGGCCGCGTCGACCGACGACGCGCTGAGCAGCGTGGTCGGCTACGACCCGGCCGGCGGGCAGGTCCTCCTGGATCCGGTACGGCTACCCGCCCGGCCGGTGCTGGTGGTCGAGGTCGACGTGGCGAAGGCGATGGCACGCGGCCTGGCGCAGGTCCGGCAGGAGCTCGCGGCGAGCGGCCTGAGCCGCACCACGTCCACGATGACGACCCAGGCCGGCTACTGGGCCACCAAGGTCAACGCCGTCCGGCTGAACGACGACAAGGAGCCGTGGGTCAAGGGCGGCGCCGAGATCTTCGACGTCGTCGGCGGCTTCGGACTCGACGGCAAGGCCACGGTCAACATCGTGGAGATGCCGTACCTCGACAACGACGGCACCACCTACTACCCGAACCAGCTGCTGGTCCACTTCAACAACTACAAGTACAACCTGGCCGACGTGGTGATGTGGGAGGACGACGGCGACACCAACTACCGCGACCTGGCCAAGGCCCTCATCACCGCGCTGCTGACCGTCGTCGACTACGGCACGTACACCCCGCTGGTCAACGCGATCATCGACGCCATGCCGGCGAGCTGGTGGACGGACGACCCGGACTACGTCGACTCCTGGTACACGCTCAGCACCGCCAGCTCCGGCCGGCTCAACGGGGCCGCCGCCAACGGCTGGATGGACGTGGCGCCGTACTGGGTGCAGCAGCTCTGAACCGGCGTGGTCGCCCCGGCGCCGGCCGGGGCGACCACCGCCGCGCGCGGGCCTGGAAAGATGGGAGGCTCGCGCCAGGGGGGAGCAGGACCGGATGGAGCACGCGACGCGGGACGCCGCCGTACTGCTCGGGCAGGCCCGGCGGGTCGTGGTCTTCACCGGGGCCGGCATGTCGGCCGAGAGCGGCGTGCCGACCTTCCGCGACGCCCTCACCGGGCTGTGGCGGCGGTTCGACGCGCAGGCGCTCGCCACCCCGGAAGCCTTCCACGACGACCCCGCGCTGGTCTGGGGCTGGTACGAGTGGCGGCGCAGCGCCGTCCGGCGGGCCCGACCGAACGCGGGGCACCGGGCCGTGGCCGCCATCGAAGCCCGGATCCCGGACAGCGTCCTCATCACCCAGAACGTCGACGACCTGCACGAGCGCGCCGGTTCGGCCGCCCCGGTCCACCTGCACGGCAGCCTGTTCGCGCCGCGCTGCGCGGCCTGCGCCCGACCCGCGCCGGCGCCGGACGGGGTGGCGGAGGAACCGGCCGACGGCCGGCGGGTGCCGCCACCCCGCTGCGGGCACTGCGCGGGCCTGGTCCGGCCCGGCGTGGTGTGGTTCGGTGAGGCGCTGCCGCAGGAGGCGCTGGCCGCCGCCGTCGAGGCGGCGTCCGCCTGCGACCTGCTGATCACCGTCGGCACCTCCGGCCTGGTGTACCCGGCCGCGGAGATTCCCCACCTGGCCGCCCGGCGCGGTGCCGCGGTGATCCAGGTGAACCCGGACGAGACCCCGCTCGACCGGGTCGCCGACGTCAATCTGCGCGGCCCGGCCGCCCAGGCGCTCCCGGCCCTGGTCGAGGCCGCGTGGGGCGGCACCGACCTGCGCGCCGGATGAGTGCCGGGCGAAGAGCAGCCCAGCCAGGGTCTTCGGGCGAGCCGGACCCGTTGTCGGCTGGGCCGCGGCGGGCGCATCACCTGCGAGCGATATGCCGCAGAGACATGAATATGACTCTGCGGCATATCGGTCCCGGGACGTTCCGCCCCCGGATGGCGTCACCTACGGTGACGACCCCCGCCGCCTCCATGGGCCGCGTCCGCCCCGACGGGCGCGTTCCGCCTCAGCCGGCGCAGTTGTTGTTGCGCGCCGGCTGCGTCAGCTTCTCCTGGGTGCCGAACTTCGCGTAGAGCCGCAGGTAGCACGGCAGCTCGACGTCGCCGTAGTAGCTCACGACCTGGTTGTTGTAGTACGTGGTGCCGCTGTCCGCGACCTGCCAGGTGCCGCTGTCGCCGGACTGGATCTCCCAGTAGACGTCGCCGGCACAGCCCTCCAGGCCCCGCGACCAGGCGATGATGTTGGCCCCGTTGTAGATCTCGGACTGCACCAGGGTGCAGGTCGCGGCCTGCGCGGGTGCGGCGCCGACGAACAGTCCGGCCGTCAGCAACGCCCCCGCTCCGACCGCTGACATCAGCTTGCGCATGGTCCGGCACCTCCAAGGTGGATAGTGGATCGTTCTCCGCAGGGTAGCCGTCGGTGAAAACCAGCTTCAATATCGAACCGGCAACTCGTTGGAAATTTTCAGCGTCCGGCGGGCGAAGCATTCCTACGGACAGTAGGGCCGGGCTGTAGACAACTTTCGACGCCCCGTCTATCGTCAGCCGCAACTGAGTGACGCCCATCAATGAGCGGCGGGTGCGCCACCCGGCCGCCCCCGCCGAGACGGAGGAGCAGCCATGCCTGTGTCCGCAGTCGCCCGCCGCCGCACCCGGCGCCTGCTCGGTGGCGTCCTCGCGCTGGTCACCGGGCTGGCCGCGCCCGCCACGCTCGCGCCACCGGCGGCCGCCGCGCCGGCCGGAGCGGCCACCTCCGCACGTCCGCTGGCGGGGGCCTTCACGACCGCGGCCGCCCGGTACGACGTCCCCCGCGACCTGCTGGTGGCGCTCGGCTACGCCGAGACCCGGCTGGACATGCACGCGGGCGCGCCGAGCGCCAGCGGCGGGTACGGGCTGATGCACCTGGTGCACAACCCTGCCGTACGCACCCTCGACGAGGCGGCCCGACTGACCGGTCTGGGACTGCCGGCGCTGCGCACCGAGCCCGCGGCGAACGTGCTCGGCGCCGCCGCGGTGCTGCGCTCCTACGCGGACCAGGCCGGCCTCGACGACGCCGCGCACAAGGACGTCGACCGCTGGTACGGGCCGGTCGCGCGGTACGGTGGCGCGAGCGACCTGGCCGTCGCGCGGCTCTACGCCGACACCGTCTACGACCTGCTCCGCACCGGGTTTCCCGCGGTCGGTGGCGCGGGCGTGACGGCCCGTCCGGTCGCGCCGCGGCGGGGCGCGCTGGAGCGGGCCGCCGCGCCGGGCGACATCGGCACGCTGAGCACCGACTACGGGCCGGCGGCCTGGGCGCCGGCCAGCACCAGCAACTACACCGTGGCCAACCGGCCCACCAGCCACCCGATCCGGTACGTGGTGATCCACGTGACCCAGGGCTCCTACGCCGGCTCCATCAGCTGGTTCCAGAACCCGGCCGCGCAGGTCAGCGCGCACTACACGTTCCGCTCCTCCGACGGGGCCGTCACCCAGTCCGTCCGGGAGAAGGACATCGCCTGGCACGCCGGCAACTGGACCTACAACACCCAGTCGATCGGCATCGAGCACGAGGGCTACGTCGACGATCCCGCCTGGTTCACCGACGCGATGTACCGCTCGTCCGCGGCGCTCACCCGCACCCTCACCGCCAGGTACGGCATCCCCCGGGACCGGTCGCACATCATCGGGCACGTCGAGGTGCCCGGCGCCACCCACACCGATCCCGGCCCGAACTGGAACTGGACCTACTACATGCAGCTCGTGCAGGGGATCACCGGCATCGGATCGGGGACGGTGCACACCTCCTCGTCCGTCAACGTCCGCTCCGGACCCGGCACCGGTTACGCCGTCGTCGGATCGCTGACCGACGGGGCGAGCGTCTCGATCTACTGCCAGGCGGTCGGCACCACCGTGACCGGGACGTACGGCACCAGCAACATCTGGAACCGGATCGGCACCAACCGGTACGTGTCCGACGCCTTCGTCCTCACCGGCTACGACGGCTACATCCCCGGCGTGCCCCGCTGCTGACCCGCCGGCCCGCCGCCCCCGCCACCGGACCTGGCTGTCAACCGGTGGCAGGGCGGCCCATCTCGGCCAGGATCCCGGTGGCCTGGCCCAGCTCGATCAGGTAGCCGTCGGGGTCGCGCAGGTAGCACCGGATCTCCATGCCGTGATCCTTCGGCTCGGTCAGGAACTGCCCGCCCCGGGAGCGCCACAGCTCGTAGACGGCGTGCACGTCGGTGACCCGGACGTTCAGCGCGCTGCTGAGCACGTCCGGGTCGGCCGGCGCCTGGGCCCGGACGGTCGGCTTGTCGTCGGTCGGGCCGCCCTCGTCGTTGATCACCAGGTAGCTGTTGTGCAGCCGGAGGATGGCCGGCTGCCGCTCGCGGACGACCGTCGCGCCGAGCACCGTGCGGTAGAACTCCCGGGAGCGGTCCACGTCCCGCACGATCAGCAGGTGGGTGAGCACCAGCCCGTGCGCGGGCTGGAAGTAGTCCGGCGCCTCGTCCGTCACGGCGGCCCTCCTCCCGATCGGCTCGACCGGGTACCCGCGTGGCGGCGAGGCACACCTGGCCGCCGCCCGTCGGTCGCCGCGAACGGGGCGGTACGGCGGCGGAGCCGACCTCCGATCGACCCCGCCGCCGAGGGGCGGGTCAGCCCTTGTGCCACTTCTGGTTGGCCGTGCCGGCGCAGTCCCAGATCTGCAGTTTCGCGCCGTCGCCACCGTTCCAGTCCTTGATGTCGACGCACTTGTTGGCCCGCAGGTTGACCAGGTCGCCGGCCGCGTTCAGGGTGAACTGCTGGGCGCCGGTGCCGTTGCAGGTGTAGAGCTGGACGACCGCGCCGTTGGCGGTGGACCCGCCGTCGACGTCCATGCACTTGTTGTTCTGGCTCTGCAGGGCCGTGCCGGTGAACGTCCACTTCTGCGCGTTGGTGCCGTTGCAGGTCCACATCTGCAGCTGGGCGCGGTCGACGAAGTTGGCGCTCGGCACGTCGATGCACTTGTTGTTCCAGTTGCTGACCACGGCCACCCCGGAGCCGGAGCCCCCGCCGCCGAACGGGCTCAGGATCAGCCCGGCCGCGCGTGGGTCGCCGTCGTACACCAGCGACTCGAACCCGCCGACGTCGTCGAAGGCGAACGCGTACGCCTTGCCGTCGACCATGTTGGCGTGGATCAGCCGGGCGTACTGGTTGGTCGGGTTGTTGCGGTAGAACTCGGCGGCATTGGTGCTGGGCTGGGTGTCGATCGTGCCGAGCGTGCCCCGGTTCAGCGCCGCGCAGAGCGTACGGGAGATCGGGCCGACCACCTGGTCGTTCGGCGCGGGCAGGTCCCCGTCGCAGCCCCAGACGCTCGCCGAGGAGGGCCGGTTGAACGAGGCGACCACCTGACCGCTGCCGTTGGTGAAGGTCATGACCGTGCCCGAGGTCCGCCCGTAGTACCGGGTGGTCGGCTGGTCGGCGAAGGGAACCACGGTCAGCGTCTTCGTGGTGTACGCGTTCCACGCGGCGGCGATGTAGGAGTCCAGGTAGGTGGGGCTGAGCAGGCCGGCGCCGGCGGCCTTGCCGGGAGCCAGGACGCGCAGCACCGTCCCGTCCGACCGGGTGTGGACCGTGCCGGCCCAGCCCGGCTGGGACCGGATCCCGTCGATGACGGCGTTGCGGCCGTTGGCCACCAGGTCACCGGTCCGCTTGGTGACGCCGTTGGCGCCGGTCACGGTCACCGCGTGCGGCACCGCGAACATGTCCACCTGGGAGCTGTTCAGCCACAACCCGGCGTCGTTGTAGGTGAACTCGCTCCAGTCGAAGAGGATGTCCCGGTTGGCGTCACCGGCCGCCCACGGGGCGGGCTGCACCAGCCCGTCCGGGGTGAGGAAGAACTTCAGCTTCTGCCCGAGGGCGAAATAGACCCGGCCGGAGAAGCCGCGCGGGAACTGGATGGTGGTGCTGCCGCCATTGCCGGGGCCGGGGATCGAGGCGTCCGGCGCGGGCGACGGCGGGATGGAACCGCCGGTCCACGGCACGAACGTGCCGCCGGCGGTGACGTAGCCGAGCCGGCCGGTGGCCAGCTGGACGCCGATGACGTAGAGGTACACCGCGTCGGCGCGGCCGGTGGTGTTGGTGACGGTGACCGGCAGCAACGCCGGACCGACGGCGCGGGCGGGGGCGGCGGCGACGGTGCCGGCGAGGCCGGCGAGCAGGGCCGACGCGACGGCGAGCAGCTTTCTTCGGATACCCAAGGGGACCACCTCGGAGGGGGACGGGACGGGAGTCGGTGTTACGGCTGTCAGCGGGCCCGGTGTCAGCCGGTGCGCCACTTCTGGTTGGCGGTTCCGGCGCAGTCCCACAGCTGCAGGCGAGCGCCGTCGGAGTTGTTCCAGTCCTTGATGTCGACGCACTTGTTGGCCTGCGGATTCACCAGGTCCCCGGCAGCGGAGAGGACGAACTGCTGAGCCGGGTTGCCGCTGCAGTACGCGATCTGGATGACCGCGCCGTTGTCGCGCGAGCCCCAGGCGACGTCCATGCACAGGTTGTTCTGGGTACGCAGGGTGCCGCCGGTGAAGGTCCAGCTCTGCGCCAGGGTGCCGTTGCAGGTCCAGGTCTGCAGCGGTACGCCGTCGGAGAAGTTGGAGAACGGCACGTCGATGCAGCGGTTGTTCCAGTTGCTGATGATCCGCGTACCGGCCCCGCCGCCGGTGGTGGTCAGCGAGAGCCCGTACGCGCCGAGGATCTCGTTGACCGGCTGGAACCACATGGTGCCGCCGGTCGTGCAGTTGCCGGTGCCGCCCGAGGTGACGCCCTGCGCCTGGTCGCCGGAGAGCCAGGAGCCGCCGGAGTCGCCGGGTTCGGCGCAGGCGTTGCTGCGGGTCAGACCGTAGACCGCGCCCTGCGCGTAGTTGACGGTCTCGTTCCGGCCGAGGATGGTGCCGCACCGCCAGCCGGTGGTCCGGCCCGATCGGCACACCGAGCTGCCGATCACGGCCTCCGCGGATCCGGCCACCGGCGCGTTGCCGCCGGCGTAGTTGTTGACCCACGGCCGCGGGGTCCAGTCGCCGTTGGTACGGACCCAGGCGTAGTCGTTGCCGGGGAACGACGAGCCGGCGAAGGTGCCCTGGGCCACGTTGTTGTAGCCGAGGGTGGAGCTGCCCGTGCCGCCGCAGTGCCCGGCGGTCACGAACCCGCCCGCGACGGCGAAACCCACCGAGCAGAGCACGTTTCCGTTGATCACGAACTGGTCGCCGCCGCGGATGTCGTACAGGGGGCGCGGGGCGTCCGCCTGGGCGACGTAGCGGACGAGGGCGGCGGGTGCTCCGCTGGCCGCCACGAACGACGCGGCCGTCGCCGCCCGGCCCGGCTCGACCAGCACGACGACCGTATTGCCGACGCTGTCGACGTACCAGCCGCGCACGGCGGTGGCCGGTCGGCGGCGGGTCGCGTACCGGTCGAGGGCGGCGCGGGCGGCGGCGAGGGTGGTCAGGCTGTGGGCGACGAGCCGGGGCTCGGCGCCTTCGGCGCGGACGGTGGCGGCGGCCGACCGGTCGGTGACCGCCACGGTCAGGCGCCGGCCGTCGGTCAGCCAGGAGCCGGCGTACCGTGTGCCCAGCCGGGCCCGCAGCCGTCGGTCGATCAGCGCGGCCCCGGCCTCGACGCGGAGCCGGGCGGCGACCTCGCGGTCGGTGAGCCCGAGATCTCGCCGCATGGCCTCGGCCATCCCGGGGGCGGGGCCGCTGGCGCCGGGGGTGGGCGCCGCCGCTGATAGTTCCGGTGTGGACGCGGGTGGGGCGGCGAGGCCGGCGGCGAGGACGCCGGTGACCAGCAGCCCGAGGAGCTTGTTCATCGATCTCCTTCCGGCCGGGCGCGGCCTGCGAGCCCGGCGTGAGACGGGGGGAGAGAGCGCTCTCTCATTGAAGACTGCCGATCGGTTAACTTTGTTGTCAAGTCGACGGCGCGTGCCGGGCGGAACCGGTCCGCCCGGCACGCCGCGGGTCACCGGTAGACGCGGACGTAATCCACCAGCATCCGGGACGGGAACGGGGTCGACGCGTCGGGCGGGCCGGGCCAGTCGCCGCCGACCGCCAGGTTGAGGATCAGGTAGAAGGGATGGTCGAAGACCCACGGGCCGCGGGTCGACTCCACCGTCTCCTTGCTGGCGTAGAAGACCTCCGTGTTGTCGACCAGGAAGCGCATCCCGTGGCTGTCCCACTCCACGGCGTACACGTGGAAGTCGGCGGACAGGTCGACGGTCCACACCCGCTCCTGGCCGTAGCCGCCGCCCCCGTTGTACGCCGGCGCGTGCAGGGTGGTGTAGCTGCGGTAGGTGTCCCGGCCGAGGATCTCCATGATGTCGATCTCGCCGTTGTACGGCCACGGGCGCCCGGTCAGGAAGTCGGCCCCCATCATCCAGAACGCCGGCCAGAACCCGTTGCCCTTGGGCACCTTGATCCGGGCCTCGATCCGGCCGTACTGCACCGTGAACGTGGTGCCGGTGTTCATCCGGTGCGAGGTGTAGGCGCGCCCGCCGACGTTCTCCCGACGGGCCTCCATGACGAGCTGGCCGGCGCCGTTCATGGCGGCGTTGGCATTGTCGGTGTAGTACTGCAGCTCGTTGTTCTGCCCGGTGCCCGGGTCGATCGTCCACTTGGCCGGGTCGGGCTTGCCGCCGGCCGGGCCGTTGAACTCGTCGGCGAAGACGAGCGTGGTGGCCGGGAACGTCGGGTCCGGCGGCACCGGCGGGGGAGCGGTCGGGGCGCCGCCCGTGCCGTATACCTGGAACTCCCAGAGCGAGTAGCCGTAGCCACTGCTGCGCGCGGTGCCGTACATCCGCACGTACCGGCCGGTGCCGGTGACGTTGACGGTCTGCTTGAAGCCGGCGCTGGTGGTGGTGCTGTAGACGGTGGTCCAGGTGACCGCGTCGTTCGAGGTCTGGAGCTGGTAGGCCGTCGCGTACGCCGGGTCCCACTGCAGGACCACCCGGTGGATGGTCGCGGTGGCGCCGAGGTCGACGTAGATCCACCCCGGGTCGACCCAGCCGGTGGTGGCGCTGGTCGCCCAGCGAGACGCCGGGTCGAGGTCGAACGCGCGCGCCGGGAAGCACTGCCAGCAGGCGCCGTCGTCCTGGTAGGACGAGGCGAACGCCGGCTTGTTGTAGGACAGCAGCACGTCACCGCCGGGCGGTGGGCTCGACGGTGGCGGGCTCGACGGCGGGGCGTCCGAGGCGTGCACCGCGAACTCCCAGAGCGAGTAGCCCCAGCCGGTCGCCCGGGCGGTGCCGAGGACCCGCACGTACCGGCCGGTGCCGGAGACGGTGAGCTGCTGGCTGCCGCCGGTGCCGGTGGTGGTGCCGTAGACCGTCGTCCAGGCGGTGCCGTCGGCGGAGACCTGGATCTGGTACGCCGTCGCGTACGCCGCCTCCCAGCTCAGGTCGACCCGGCAGAAGGTGCGGGTGGCGCCCAGGTCGACCCGGAGCCACTGCGGGTCGGCCGCGACGCTGGACCAGCGGGTGCCGGCGTTGCCGTCGACCGCGGCCGAGGCGGGGAAGGCGGCGTTCTCGGTCGAGGAGGCGGTGGCCGGGCGGTTCAGCGCGGCGTTGCCCGCGGTGTCGCAGCCGGTGCCGGCGGTCGTGCCGTACACCCGGAACTCCCAGAGCGAGTAGCCCCACACGGTGGCCCGGGCGGTGCCGAGGACCCGCACGTACCGGCCGGAGCCGGTGACGGCGAGGGTGTCCACGCCGCCGTCACCGCTGGTGGTGCTGTGGATGGTCGTCCAGGCGGCACCGTCGGCGGAGACCTGGACCTGATACGCGGTGGCGTACGCGGCCTCCCAGTTCAGCACGACCTGGGTGACCGTCGCGGTGGCGCCCAGGTCGACCCGGAGCCACTGCGGGTCGGCCGCGGCGCTGGACCAGCGGGTGCCGGTGTCGCCGTCGACCGCGGCCGAGGCGGGGAAGGCGGCGTTCTCGGTCGACGAGGCGGTGGCCGGCCGGCCCTGGGACAGCAGTGGATCGGCTCCGCGTGCGCTGCCGGTGACGGCGGCGACGGAGGTGGCGACCAGGGCGGCCACGAGGGCGAGGACGGCGGCGCCTCGGCGTCGCCGGAGGTGGGGGACAGGTGGGGGGTCGGCGGCCGGGACGGGATGGCTGTTCATGACGTCTCCAGGAGGGAGCGGCAGCCCGCGGCACGGTCCACGCGGGCCGGCGGTGCCCGGTCGCCGGGTGGTGGTGGGGACGGCGGCCGAGCCGGACGGCGGACACCGGTCGACGACGACCGGCGTCGGAAAGCGCTCTCTGGCAGACAGGTTCGGCCGCGTCATCGGACGGTGTCAATAGATTCGGCCGGTTCCGGAGGTTCCGGAACCGGCCGGCCGGGACCCGGCCGGCCGGCTCCGGCGCGGGGTCACCAGCCCACGGCCACCAGCAACCACTGCGGGTTGCCGGCCGAGACGAACGAGGACTGGTCGGCGACGTCGTCGTACGGGAAGCCGTACGACCGGCCGCCGATGGCGCGGTCGTGCCAGAACTTCGCGTACCAGTTGGCCGGCGCCTGCTGGTAGAACAGGCTCGGGTCCGTCCACTGCGCCGACGGCAGGTGCGCGACGTGCCGGTTGAGGGCCGCGCAGCCGGCCGGGTTGCCCGCGAGCGGTCCGGCGCAGCCGAAGATGTCCGAGGTGGACGCCGGCAGGCCCACCGACGATGCGTAGCCGCTCAGGTAGTCGGCGTACTGGCCGCCGGCCCGGAACTGCGGGCTGTTGCCCGGCGACGGGATCCGGTACGGCGCCTCGATGGTGGCCAGGTGCTTGAACTCCGCCGGCATCGCGTCGGAGAACCGCTGGAACGTGACCGACCGGTCCTCGGCGAACGTCGCCTCGGTCTCGCCGACGGCCACGTCGTACCCGGCGTGGCTGCGCAGCCGCATGGCCAGCTTCAGGCCGAACGCGTCCACCCGGGTGGTGTTGCCGTTGAACTGGTCCGGCCCGACGGTGAACTCGATGAAGTCGCTGTACTGGCTGGTCGGTGATCCGAGGTGGAAGTACATCCGGCCCGCCGTGTTGACGGGCATGTCGAAGTAGGGCTGCTCGGCGATCGAGTGCGCCTGGCCGTTGTAGCTCCAGTACACCTGGCTGTCGGGGTAGCGGCCGTTGGTGCGGTTGAGGACCTTCACCATGAGCACGTTCTGGGCCGGCGGGATGGTGCCGGTGTCGCCCCAGAAGCCGCCGGTGGGCGGCGGGGTGGTCGGGGGCGGGGTCGAGCCGGACGTGGTCCGCACGACGAACTCCCACAGCGAGTAGCCGTACGCGGTGGCCCGCGCCGTGCCGTACACCCGCACGTAGCGGCCGGAGCCGGTCACGGCGAGGGTCTGCGTGCCGCCGGTGCCGGTGGTCGTGGCGGACAGGGTGGTCCACGGCCCGTCCGGGTTGGCGGCGACCTGCACCTGGAACGCCCGGGCGTAGGCCGCCTCCCACTGCAGGACGACCTGGCAGAGGGTCTGTGTGGCGCCCAGGTCGACCTGGAGCCACTGCGGGTCGGCGAAGCCGCTCGACCAGCGGGTGCCGGGGTCGCCGTCGACGGCGGCGGAGGCGGGCAGGGCGGCGTTCTCGGTCGAGGAGGCCGTCGCCGGCCGGTTCAGCGCGGCGTTGCCCGTGCAGCCGGTGGAGCCGGTGGTGCCGTAGACCTTGAACTCCCAGAGCGAGTAGCCGTAGCCGGTGGCCCGGGCCGTGCCGTACATCCGCACGTAGCGGCCGGTGCCGGTCACGGCGAGGGTCTGCGTCCCGCCGGTCCCGGTGGTGGTGCTGTAGATCGTCTGCCAGGGGCCGGCCGGGTCGGCCGCGACCTGGAGCTGGAACGAGCGCGCGTAGGCGGTTTCCCAGACCAGTTCGACCTGGTCGACGGTGGCGGTGGCGCCGAGGTCGACCTGCAGCCACTGCGGGTCGCTGAACTGGCTCGACCAGCGGGTGCCGGGGTCACCGTCGACGGCGGCGGAGCCCGGCGTGCCGGCGTTCTCGATGGACGACGTGGTCACCGGCCGGCCCTGGGAGAGCAGGGCGGACGCGGCGTCGGCGGGCGCGGTCACCGCGAGGTGACCGATCAGCAGCGCCAGGGCCGCCGCGGCGGCGGTGAGCAGATGGGCGGGGCGGTGCCGGCGGTGGCCCGCCGGTCGAGGTGGGTGGGGGAGCGGGGGAGCGGTGTGCATGGCTTCTCCTGCGGCGTGGTGTCCGATGGAGAGCGCTCTCCGCCCGAGAGTCGCCCGCCGCCCGCGGTCCTGTCAAGGAGCGGATCCGGGTCCAGCAAGATCCATTCCGGACTTTCCCCAGGCCATTGACTGATAGAAACGGCTCGATGACTCTGATGGCGAGCGCTCTCCATCCCGGTCCCCACCACGAGCCGTCCTGGGAGCCAGCCATGCCCGCGACACCACCCCTGCCACCACCCCGCCGGCGACGCCGCCTCACCACCGCGCTCGCGGCGCTGCTCGTCCTGCTCGCCGCCTACCTGGCCGTACCCGCCCCGCCCGCCGGCGCCGCCGGGCCGCTCATCTCGCAGGGCCGGCCGACCACGGCGTCCTCCGTCGAACAGGCCGCCACCCCGGCCGCCGCCGCCACCGACGGCGATCCCGGCACCCGCTGGTCCAGCGCCTTCGCCGATCCGCAGTGGCTCCAGGTCGACCTCGGCGCCACCGCCACCGTCGACCAGGTCGAACTGGTCTGGGAAACCGCCTACGCGCGCTCGTTCCAGCTCCAGGTCGCGGCCGACCCGGCCGGCCCCTGGCAGACGATCTACAGCACCACCACCGGGACCGGCGGGACGCAGACCCTCGCCGTGACCGGCACCGGCCGCTACGTGCGGATGTACGGCACGGCCCGGGCCACCGGCTACGGCTACTCGCTCTGGGAGTTCAAGGTCTACGGCACCACCGGCTCCGGGCAGCCCGGCGGCCGGCCGATCTCGGAGTTCAAGAAGGTCGCCGCGTCGTCCTGGGAGGGCGGCAACGCCCCCGCGGCCGCGCTCGACGGCCGGACCACCACCCGCTGGTCGAGCCAGTTCAGCGACCCGCAGTGGCTCAGCGTCGACTTCGGCGGCGTCGCCACGGTGAACCGGGTCGTGCTCAACTGGGAGGCCGCGTACGCCACCGGCTACCGGCTGGAGACGTCGACCGACGGGACCTCCTGGACGATCATCTACGCCACCACCTCCGGGCGGGGCGGCGTCGAGCAGCTCACCGTCGCCGGCACCGGCCGCTACCTGCGCTTCCACGGCACCGCCCGGGCCACCGGCTACGGGTACTCGCTCTGGGAGTTCCAGGTGTACGGCTCCGTCGACGAGGCGGCCACCACGGCGCCGATGCTCTCCGGTCCCACCCGGCCGCCGGGCACGCTCAACCAGTTCGCGCTGACCGCCCCGGCCGACGGCGCGATGGTCACCACCACCCGCCGGCCCACCCTCAGCTGGGCGGCCGTCGCCGGCGCCACCCGCTACCAGGTGTGGATCAACATCAGCCGCACCGACTACGACTTCACCGCCCCCGGCAACCTCATCGACCTCTACACCAAGGTCGCCGAGCCGACGGGCACCTCGTACACGCCGACCTGGGACCTGCCGGACCGCTGGACCTACAAGTGGTACGTCACCGCGGTCGGCGCCACCACGACCGCCTCGAACATCCGGCGCTTCAGCGTCTACCTGCCCACCCTGGAGGCCGTCGCCGACGGGATCGGCATCGTCGCCGGCAGCCGGGACCTCAACCGGAACGGCGCCATCGAGCCCTACGAGAACTGGCGGCTCCCGGTGGAGACTCGGGTGGACGACCTCCTCGGTCGGATGACGGCCGAGGAGAAGGCGTACCAGATGTTCTACAACGCCCAGGCGTACCCCCGCTCGGGCTGGCACTTCGGCCCGGCCCAGGCCCAGGACCTGCACGACCAGCTCCTGGCGTCGGCCGGCACCCGGCTGGGCATCCCGTTCGTCTCGGCCGGCGACACCATCCACGGCTACCAGACCAGCTATCCCATGCAGAGCGCCCTCGCCGCCGCCCGGAACTACGCGCTCGACTACAAGCTCGGCGACATGCAGCGGCGGGAACAGCTCGAGGTCGGCACCCGGGGCGTCCTCGGGCCGCTCGCCGAGGTCGGCACCAAGGTGATCTACCCGCGCATCCAGGAGGGCAACGGCGAGAACGCGCAGGTGGCCGCCGCCCAGGTGCGGGCGCTGGTGGCCGGGCTGCAGGGCGGACCGGAGCTGAACCCGAACTCGGTGCTCGCGACCGTCAAGCACTGGCCCGGCGAGGGCGCCGGCGGCGAGGCGCTGATCGTGTACGACGGGGTCACGATCAAGTACCACATGATCCCGTTCCGGGCGGCGATCGAGGCGGGCGCGGTCAACATCATGCCCGGGTACGCGGGCAGCTCGTACCTCGACCCGGGTGGCCCGGGCGCCGGGGACAGCGCGCCGATCCTCGCGTACCTGCGGCAGAACCTCGGCTACCAGGGCCTGATCACCACCGACTGGCTGCCGTCCGGCTCCTGGGTCGGCGCGGCCAACGCCGGGTCCGACGTGATGGGCGGCGCGGACCCCGGCGCGGCCGGCTTCTCGATGGCCACCTTCCTGGCGAACGTGCCGGCCGCCCGGATCGACGACGCCGTGCGGCGGGTGCTGCGGCTCAAGTTCCAGCTCGGGATCTTCGAGAACCCCTACGGCGACCCGGTCAACGGCCCGTACCGCTTCCACCAGCCGGCGTACGCGGCCCTGGCCAACCAGGCGTCCCGCGAGGCGATGACGCTGCTGAAGAACGACGGGGTGCTGCCGGTCCGGCTCAACCCGGGCGACAACATCGTGGTGGCCGGGCCGCGGGCGGCCGACACCGCCGCCTGCTGCGTCTGGACCAGCTTCTTCCACTCCGAGTACGGCTCGCAGACCATCCTGGACGCGGTGCGCGCCCGGGCGGCGCGCAACGGCGTCAACGTCTACTCGGGCGACGGGCCCAACCCGAAGCTGGCCGTCGTGGCGGTCGGGGAGGCGTCCTACACCCACGCGACCAACTGGCCGAAGGAACAGCCGTACCTGCCGCCCGACCAGCTCCAGGTGATCCAGGACTTCCGTGCCCGGGGGATCCCGGTGGTGGTGGCGCTGGTGCTGCCCCGCCCGTACGTCATCACCGAGTGGCGTGACCTGGCCAGCGCCATCGTGGTCACCTACCGGGGCGGCGAGGAGATGGGCCCGGCGCTGGCCGGCCTGCTCTTCGGTGACTACACCCCGAGCGGGAAGCTGCCCTGGCAGTTGCCGCGCAGCCTGGACCAGGTGCTCCGGCCGGGTGGCACCGACGTGCCGGCCGACGCCGTGGAGGCCTGGGACCTGCCGTACGACCTGGGGGCCGGCGCCGCCGAGCGGACCCAGATCCGGGCCAGCATCGACGCCGGCCAACCGCCGGCGACGACGTACGGCAACCCGCTGTAC
This sequence comes from Micromonospora sp. NPDC048930, assembly GCF_043197935.1. Classification (NCBI taxonomy): domain Bacteria; kingdom Bacillati; phylum Actinomycetota; class Actinomycetes; order Micromonosporales; family Micromonosporaceae; genus Micromonospora; species Micromonospora sp. NPDC048930. The sequence continues at coordinate 676,556 of NZ_JBICUB010000001.1, read as the reverse complement.
CCGTACGGCGCCGGGCTGACCGGATTCTGACCGGCGGCGGCCCGGCGGTCCGCGATCCGGACCGCCGGGCCGCCCGTCCGGGGAACTCCCGAGGGTGCTCAGTCCCCGGCGGGCCGACCGAGCCGGTGCCGCAGCGCGAGCTGGAGGGCGAGCCGGGCGTCGGGGTCGTCGAGGGCGCCGCCGAACAGCGCGCGCAGCTGGCGCAGCCGGTACCGGACGGTCTGCGGGTGGGTGTGCAGCTCCTCGGCCACGGCGACCACCTGGCCCTGCCGGCGCAGCCAGCCGTGCAGGGTCTCGGCCAGCACCCGCCGGCTGCCCGGCCGCAGCCCGGCCAGCGGCGCGAGGCAGGTGTCGGCGAGGTGGGCGGCCAGCCCCGGCTCCCAGCGCAGCAGCAGGGTGAGCAGGTGCGCGTCGCCGACCACCGGGTCGGCCCGCAGCTCGCCCTCCTGCCGCAGGATCAGCGCCCGCCGGGAGATCCGGTACGACAACCGGGCCCGGCCCAGCGCGACGGTCGGGCCGAGCGCGGCCCGCCGCCCGGCCAGCGCCCGCCGGGCCCCGTCGAGGCGTCCGGCGGTGTCCGGCTCGGGCAGCACTATCCGTACCGCGTCGGCGATGACGGTGGCGATCGCGCCGCCGCCGATGGCGCGGGCCAGGTGTTCGGCGTCGGTGCCCTCGACGCTCAGCACGGCGACGGTGCGGGGCAGCGGCCAGCGCGCAGCGTCGGCGGCGGCGTGCAGTGCCGCCTCGGCCGGCGGTTCCGGCTGGACGAGCAGCGTGATCAGCCGGCGGCGGGTGGTGGCCCAGTCCTGGGCGGCGTCGCGCTGCTCGTCGAGGAAGCCCTCGGCGGCGGCGCCGGCCAGGGCGTCGGCGTAGCCGAACAGCGCCCCGGCGATCACGTACAGGTCGGCCGGGGCCGGGCCCTCGGCCGTGGCGTGTTCCACCAGGAAGGCCCAGATGTCCCGGGCGCCCAGGGTGAGCACGGTCCGCAGGGCGTCGACCCGGTGCCCTTCCCGGTACTCCGTCCGGCCGAGCGCGTGGAAGACGGCCCGGGTCGCGGCCAGGTCCCGGCCGGGGTCGGCGACCGCGTCGACGAAGGCGTCGACCGCCGTCTGCACGCCGAGGGTCAGGCCCTGCCCCTGCCCGCCGGTGAGGGACCGGCCCTGTGCCCGCATGGCGGCGCGGACGGTGGCCAGGATCCGGCCGTGCAACGGCTCGCGCAGGCCGCGCAGGTGCTCGCCGACGGCCGGCGCGAGACCGGCCAGGCCGGGCTCGATGTCCCGCAGCGTGTCGACCACCGCCGCCTCCTTTTGTCACCCCGGTTACAAGACCGGTCGCGAATCATGCGCACCCCGACCAAGGATTTTGGCAGCCCGGTACGTACCGTCGGGCACGTGGACACCGATGTGATCGTGGTCGGGGCGGGCCTGGCGGGCCTGGTCGCCGCCGCCGAGGCGGCCGACGCCGGCCGCCGCGTGCTGCTGCTGGACCAGGAGCCGGAGCAGAACCTCGGCGGGCAGGCGTGGTGGTCGTTCGGCGGGCTGTTCCTGGTCGACTCGCCCGAGCAGCGGCGGATGGGCATCCGCGACTCGGTCGAGCTGGCCTGGCAGGACTGGACCGGCAGCGCCGCCTTCGACCGTCCCGAGGACCACTGGCCGCGCCGCTGGGCCGAGGCGTACGTGCACTTCGCGGCGGGGGAGAAGCGGGCCTGGCTGCGCGCCATGGGCCACCGGATCTTCCCGGTGGTGAGCTGGGCCGAACGCGGTGGGGGAGCGGCGCACGGGCACGGCAATTCGGTGCCCCGGTTCCACGTCACCTGGGGCACCGGCCCGGGCGTGGTCGAGCCGTTCGCCCGGCGGGTCCGGGCCGCCGTCGCGCAGGGCCGGCTCCGGCTGCTGTTCCGGCACCGGGTCGACGAGCTGGTCACCAGCGGCGGCGTGGTCACCGGCGTCCGCGGCGCGATCCTGGCCCCGGACGACGCCCCCCGCGGCCGCCCCACCTCCCGCACCGTGGTCGGCGACTTCACGTACGCGGCGCAGGCCGTGATCATCACCTCCGGTGGGATCGGCGGCGACCACGACCTGGTCCGGCGCGCCTGGCCGGCCCGCCTGGGCACCCCGCCGGACCGGATGGTCACCGGGGTGCCCGCGTACGTGGACGGCCGGATGCTCGCCGTCACCGAGGCGGCCGGCGGCCAGATCATCAACCCGGACCGGATGTGGCACTACACCGAGGGACTGCGCAACTGGGACCCGATCTGGCCCGGCCACGGCATCCGGATCCTGCCCGGGCCCTCGTCCCTCTGGCTCGACGCGACCGGCCGGCGGCTGCCGGCGCCGCTCTTCCCCGGCTTCGACACCTTGGCCACCCTGCGGCACCTGCGCGCCACCGGGCACGACTACAGCTGGTTCCTGCTCACCCAGAAGATCCTGGAGAAGGAGTTCGCGCTGTCGGGCTCCGAGCAGAACCCGGACCTGACCAGCCGCAGCGTCCGGCAGGTCCTGCAGCGGGTCCGCCCCGGCGCGCCCGGGCCGGTGGAGGCGTTCAAGCGGCACGGGGCCGACTTCGTCGTGGCCGACGACCTGTCGGAGCTGGTCGACGGGATGAACAAGCTGGCCGCCGAGAGCGGCGGGCCGCAGCTCGACGCCGCCGAGCTGCGCCGGGTCGTCGAGGCCCGGGACCGGGAGATCGCCCACCCGTACGGCAAGGACGCCCAGCTGCACGCCATCCGGGGCGCCCGCCGCTACCGGGGCGACCGGCTGATCCGGGTGGCCACCCCGCACCGGCTGCTCGACCCGGCCGCCGGCCCGCTGCTCGCGGTGCAGCTGCACGTGCTCACCCGCAAGACCCTCGGTGGGTTGCACACCGACCTGTCCGGCCGGGTGCTGCGCCCCGACGGCGAGCCGCTGGGCGGGGTGTACGCCGCCGGCGAGGTCGCCGGCTTCGGCGGTGGCGGCATGCACGGCTACAACGCCCTGGAGGGCACCTTCCTCGGCGGCTGCCTCTTCTCCGGCCGGGTCGCCGGCCGGGCCGCCGCGGCGGCGGTCGGCTGACGGACGGGTCCCGGCCGACCGCCGTGATGGGGGCCCGGGAGCTGCCGGGCCGCCCCTGGTGAACTTTCTCGCCTCCCCGGGCAACCTCCCCCGGCACCCGACCGGTAGTTACCGGTGACCGACAGGCGAAGGAGACGCGGGTGTCGAAACGGCAGGAGTTCGACGAGTTCGTGGTGGCGTGTTCGCCACGGTTGCTGCGGACGGCGTACCTGCTGACCCGGGACCGGGTGCTCGCCGAGGACCTGCTCCAGACCGCCCTCACCAAAGCGTGGTTCGTCTGGCACCGCCTCGACGGTGGGCCCGAGCCGTACGTCCGGAAGATCATCGCCAACACGTACGCGTCGTGGTGGCGGCGCCGGTGGAACGGGGAGGAGGCGATGGCCGAGCCGCCGGAGGAGCAGCCAACGGATCCGTACGCCGTCCTCGACGCCCGCGACGAGCTGTGGCGCTCCCTCGGCCGGCTGCCGAGGCGGCAGCGCACCGTGCTGGTGCTGCGCTACTTCGAGGACCTGTCGGAGGCGGAGATCGCCCAGGTGATGGGCTGCACGGTCGGCACCGTGAAGAGCCAGGCGGCGAAGGCGCTGGCCAAGCTGCGGCTCGACGAGACGCTGGGGGTGATGGCATGAACGGCGTGCTGCGGGACGTGCTCGACGAGCGGGCCGGCGACGTGGCCGAGGAGAGCGGCGACCCCGCGCGGCTGGCCGCCGTGCACCGCCGGATCGCCCGGCTCCGCCGTCGCCGGATCGCCGCCGCCGGCACGGCCGTGGCGGTCGTCGCCCTCGCCGTCGGGGTCGGGGCGGCGGCGGAGGTACGTCCGTCGATCCGGAAGCCGCCCGCCGGTGCCCTGCCCGCCGCGACCCCCACTCCGAGCCCGAGCCCGTCCGCCCGCACGATCGCGGGCTTCCCGGAATACCTCGACGGCGGCCGGGTGCGGTGGGCTACCTCCGCCCCGGCCTCGGAGATGACCGTCAGCCTCACGTTCGTGCCCACCACGACGAACCTGATGATCTGGACCCGCTGCGATCCGCCCGAGATCCTGGCCCAGGTGGAGGCGCCCAGCGGCGCCCTCCTCGGCGGCGAGTGCGGCGGGAGCCACCGGTTGCGAGCCCGATCGCTGGCCGACCTCGGCATCAAGGTGGGCCGGCCGGTCACCCTGCGGCTCAACGTGGACGGCACCATGCCGAGGCCCGGTGAGCCGCGGCAGACGGCGCCACCGGCGAACGGGACGATCGCGCTCGCTGCCGGGGAGGCCGTGCCGTTCGCCGCCTACCCGTTGCCGCCCCGGCCCGCCACCCTGCCGCCACTGCCCACCTCGGACACCGGCACCACGATCCGCAGCGCGCCGGACGATCCGCTCGCCCCGCAGTCCGTCGCGGTGTCGCGGCGCCAGCGGTTGACCTTCCTGGCGCAGTCGCAGACGCCGGGGACGCTGCGGGTGCTGGCCGACGGTCGGGAGATCACCACCTGCGTGAAGTGGGACTACGCGCCAACCGCGACCAGGCCGAGCCGGGCCGAGATCGACAACGGCTGCTACGAGGAGTTCCTCCCCGGCGACCTCGACCGGCCGACGAAGCGCGACAGCGTCACCATCACCGTCCAACCGCAGCATGTGGCCGGGGACTGGGCGGTCCGGGTCTTCTGACCGCGCGGCGTCCCGGACGGCCGACGCGGGCCGCCCGGGACCGGCGGGTCCGGCGTAGCAGCGGCTCGCCGTGGCCGGACAACCGGACGCCCGGGGCCTGGTCGCGGCGGCTGAGCCCGGTCAGCCACCGCTCGGCCGGTCCGGCGTCGCCCGGGGGCGGGCGCGCAAGTGGGCCCGTTCGCCCTGCCTGCCGAAGAGGCTGAGGAACTCGACCGGCTCGGCGTCGGCGGCGCCGAACCAGTGCGGCACCCGGGTGTCGAACTCGGCCGCCTCGCCGGGGGAGAGCACCAGGTCGTGTTCCCCGAGGACGACCCGGAGCCGCCCGTTGAGGACGTAGAGCCACTCGTAGCCCTCGTGGGTCTGCGGGTCGGGCGTGGCGGGGCCGCCGGCCGGGATGACGAACTTGTACGCCTGGATGCCGCCGGCCCGGCGGGTCAGCGGCAGCATGGTCATCCCGTGCCGGGTGATCGGGCGCAGGTGGATGCGCGGGTCCCCGGTCGGTGGGGCGTCGACGAGTTCGTCGAGGGTGACGCCGTGCGCCCGGGCCAGGGGGAGCAGCAGTTCGAGGGTGGGCCGGCGGGTGCCGGACTCCAGCCGGGACAGGGTGCTCACCGAGATGCCGGTCGCCGCGGACAGCTCGGCGAGGGTGGTCTCGCGCTGCTGGCGCAGCGCCCGCAGCCGGGGTCCCACCCCGTCGAGGGTCTGTTCGAGGTCGTCCATCCGCCGAGTTTGCCACTCCGGCAACAAAGTTTGCCACCTAGCGGGGCAGGTCCGCATGGTTGCCGTGGGAGGTGGTCACGGTGACCGAACAGCTCAGGAACGGGTACGACGTGGTGGTGGTCGGCGGGGGCGCGGCCGGGTTGAGCGGGGCGCTGACCCTGGCCCGGTCCCGCCGTTCGGTGGTGGTGCTCGACGGGGGTGCCCCGCGCAACGCCCCGGCCGCCGGGGTGCACGCGCTGCTGGCCCGGGACGGGATGCCGCCGGCCGAGCTGCTGGCGCGCGGCCGGGCGGAGGTGCGGGGCTACGGCGGCCAGGTGCTGCCCGGCGAGGTGGCGGGGGTCACCCGCGACGGCGACGGCTTCGCGGTGACGCTGGCCGACGGCCGGGTGACCCGGGCCCGGCGGCTGCTGGTCGCCAGCGGCCTGGTCGACGAGCTGCCGGACGTGCCCGGACTGCGCGAGCGGTGGGGCCGGGACGTGCTGCACTGCCCGTACTGCCACGGGTGGGAGGTGCGGGACCGGGCCGTCGGGGTGCTGGCCGGCGGGCCGATGTCGGTGCACCAGGCGCTGCTGTTCCGCCAGTTGACCGACGACGTCACCTACTTCGTCCACACCACCACCCCGCCGGCGGGAGAGCAGGCCGAGCAGCTCGCCGCCCGGGGCGTACGGGTGGTGTCCGGCGAGGTCGCGGCGCTGGAGGTCGCCGGGGACCGGCTCGTCGGGGTGCGGCTGGCCGACGGCACGGTGGTCCGCCGGGAGGCCCTGGCGGTCGCGCCGCGGATGGTGGCGCGGGCCGGGTTCCTGGCGGCGCTCGGGCTGGCGACGCAGGAGCACCCGTCGGGGATGGGCGAGCACGTGCCCGCCGACCCGGCCGGCCGGACCGCGGTGCCCGGGGTGTGGGTGGCGGGCAACGTCACCGATCCCGCCGCCCAGGTCGGCGCCGCCGCGGCGGCCGGCACGGTGGTGGCCGCCCAGATCAACGCCGACCTGGTCGCCGAGGACACCCGCCGGGCGGTGGCGGCCCGGCACGAGCCGTTCTCGCCCGCAGCCGAGGCACGGGTGGGTGAACTGGTGGCGGGCGACCGCCGGCACGGTCTGTGAGCACGGAACGGAGCCGTGGCGTGTCCGAGGAGTTCGACGAGGCGTCGTCCGCGCCCGCCGGCGGCCCTGACCCGGGTCCGCCGGTCACAGCCGCGCCTCCGGCCAGGGCACCCGGGTCAGGTGGCGGCGCAGCACCAGGTGGGCGAGCCGTTCGAGCAGCCAGGGGCCCTGGGTCTCGTGGCGCTCGTAGCCGAGCAGTCGCCCCCAGTGCCCGGCCGTGACGATCAGGGCGGTGACCTGTTCCCGGCCGGTGTCGTCCGGGCGGGTCTCGATGTCGGCGACCCGGCCGACGACCCGGCCGGTGGCGTCGCGGACGGGCCGGCCGATCACCGCTCCGGCCCGCAGTGCCCCGGCCGGCCGGTCAGCCGGCATCGGTGGCTCCGGGGATGCGGCCGATCAGGTGGTCGCGCAGCCAGACCTCCAGCGGCGGGTCGGGCAGCAGGTCCCGGCTGACCGACAGGTTGACCGCGCTGGTCAGCTCGGACACCAGGTCGTAGGGGATGCGGATGGGTCCCCGGTCGCGGTCCGGCGCCAGACGCCGGGCGACGTCGGCCAGCCAGCGGCCGAGCCGGCCGCCGATCCGGTCGCCGAGCGCCTGCTGCCCGACCAGCAGCGCGGCCACGTACGCGGTGCCGTCGTCGGCGAGCGCGAGCTCCACGTCGTCGACCTTGCCGACGGGTTCGCCGTCGCGGTCGAGGATCTGCCGGTCCAGCAGGTCGAAGCCGATCAGCACCTCAGCCACCTCCCATCCGGGTGACGATCATCAGGGGTATCGCGGCGGCCGCCGCGACGAGGACGACCACCAGGTAGAGCAGGCCGAAGGTGTTGGCGAGCCGGCCGTTGACCCGGTTGCCGAGGTAGCCGCGGTCGTTGGCGACGACCAGGATCGGCAGGTACGTCAGCGGGAGCGCGACGGCGCTGAACACCAGCGTGTACTCGGTGAGCTGGATCGGGTCGATGGTGGTCAGCAGGAGCAGCACGCCGACCAGGATCGAGAGCATGAGGACGGTGTGGAACCGGGCGTCCTCCCGGGGCCGGCGCAGCTTGCCCCAGGCCCAGCCGAAGTACTGCGCCACCGTGTAGGCGCTGGACAGGGCGGTCTCCATGGCGGCGCCGAAGGTGGCGGCGAAGAAGCCGAGGATCGCCGCCGCCAGGCCCAGCTTGCCCAGCGCGATGGCGGCGGGCAGCGCCACCTGGGACAGCGCGTCGACCCCGACGCCCACCGGCTGGAAGACGGTGGCGGCGGTGGCCATCAGCGCGAACGCGAGGAGGCCGCCCAGGGGGAAGCCGAGGAACACGTTGACCCGGGAGGTGAGCAGGTCCCGGCTGCTCCAGCGTTCCTCCACGCCGCCGGAGGAGAAGAAGAACACCTCGTACGGGGTCATCGCGGAGGCGAACAGGGCGACCGCCATGAACCAGTAGGTGCCCCAGTCCTCGCCGGCCGGCGGGCCCGGGTGGCTGGCCTGCCGCCACAGCTCGCCGGGGTCGGCGGGCAGGCGGAGGAGCGCGACCACGAACACGATCAGGACGAGGCCGGTGAGGCCGAACAGGTTCTCCAGCGCCGAGAACTTCACCCGCCACAGCGCCAGCCACAGCACGGCCCCGACCAGCGGCACCCAGAGCAGGTAGTCGACGCTGGTGGCCAGTTGCAGCGCCAGCCCGACGCCGCCGATCTCCGCGCCGAGGGTCAGCACGGTGACGACCAGGGACCCGGCGAGGTTCGCCAGCGCCACCCGCGGGCCCAGGCGCTCCCGGACCAGGTCGAAGACCGGCCGCCCGCTGACCGCCGTCACCCGGCCGCTCATCTCCGCGTACGCGCAGATGCCGAGCACGCCGACGGCGAGCACCCAGGCGTGGGCCAGGCCGAACCGGGCGCCGGACTCGGCGTTGGCGACGATGTCGCCGATGTCGACGAACCCGCCGATCGCGGTCAGGATCCCCAACGCGACGGCCAGCACCCGTTTCAGGCCGGCCCCTCGGCTCACCGGTGCTCCTCGATCAGCCGGTCCAGCCGGTCGGCCGTCTCGTCGAGGTCGTCGATCGCCGCGCGCAGGCGCGATTCGTCCGCCGCGCCGGCGGCGTCGGTCAGCGACCGGCCGGCCGCCTGCACCAGCGGGGCCAGCCGGTCCCGCAGCGCCGTGGTGGCCGGGTCGGGCGGGATCGCGGCGGCCAGTTCGTGCTGCGCGCCGGCGACGGCCCGCAGCGCGTCGTCGTAGGCGGTGTCGGCGAACGGGCCGGTGAGGTGGCCCCGGAGCTGCTGCCGGCCGACCAGGACCCCGGTGGCCGCGGCGTCGTGCGCCGACGTGGCGACCTGGACCGCCGTGCGCAGGTAGTCCGACGCCTCGGGCGGCCGGGACACCTGGTACGCGAACCCGGCCCAGAGTCCGAGCAGCGCCACGGCCGCGATGGTGATCCGGGGGAGGACCTTCACCCCGGGACTTCTACCCCGATCGTTGCCGGAGTCAACCCACCCTCCGGCGCCCCCGACCTCACGCGCCGGACGGGTACGTCTCGGGTTCCGCGACGTGCGCGGCGGGCACGGCCAGCGGGCGGACCGCCTGTGACCGGTCGATCCAGCAGAAGGCATCGTAGCGACGGCCGAGCACGGTGGGCACGTAGTTGCGCACGCTCTCCCGGTCCGGGTGGTAGACCACCCCGATCGCCCGGTGATCCAGCTCGTGGGTCAGCAGGTCGGGCTGGCCGTCGCGCGGGAAGACGAACAGGGCCTGCCCGGGGGCGGCGGCGTGCAGGGCGTCCTCCAGGCCGTACCGCCGGGCCGGCGGCACCGCCCGCACCGCCATCGGCGCACCCCACGCGTCCCCGGCCACCACCGTGCCCTGGTACGTGCCGAAACCGACCAGCACCACCTGATCGGCCCCGTACCGTTCGCGGGCGAGCTGACCGATGTTGACCTCTCCCGCCGCCACCATGTCGGTGGCGCGGGCGTCGCCCACGTGGTGTTGTGCGCCCAGACGACGGCCTTCGCGCCCGGGCCGTAGTGGGCCAGCAGCCGGGCGAGGGTGTCGTCCATGTGCCGGTCCCGGACGTTCCAGGATTCCCGGCCGCCCCGGGCCAGCGTCCGGTAGTAGCGTTCGGCGCCCGCGACGACCTCGGCGTTCTGCCACGCCCCGAACCGGCCGGCCCCGTCGGCGGCCGCCCGTCCGCGGAGCGCCACCAGCAGCGCCACGACCTCGTCCGCGCAGCCGGCCGGCACCAGGCGGGTCGCCCGGGCGTACCGCTGCGCGTCCTCCTCGTACGGCTGGAAGCAGTGCCACGCGGCCAGCGCCGCCGGGACCCGCTCCGGGTCGTGCTCCCGCAACCACCGCAGGATCGCCCGCAACGACTCCCAGAGCGAGTACACGTCCAGCCCGTGGAACCCGGCACGGTCCTCCGGCGCGACCGCGCCGTTGCGGGCGCGCAGCCAGCGGGCGAAGTCGGCGACCTCCTCGTTGGCCCACAGCCAGGTGGGCCACCGGGTGAAACCGGCCAGCGCCGCCCGTGGGTCGGCGGCCCCGCCGGATCGGCGTACGCTGCGGTCCACCCGGTCGCAGTCGGGCCAGTCGCCCTCGACGGCGACGAACGAGAACTCCTTCTCCTCGATCAGCCGCCGCCTGAGCGTCGCCCGCCAGGTGTAGAACTCCCGTGTGCCGTGGGTGGCCTCGCCCAGCATCACCACCCGGGCGTCGCCCACCCGGTCGAGCAGTGCGTCCAGGTCCTCGGCGGCCGTCATCGGCCGGGCGAGGGAGATGACCTCCTTGTCGTAGCGTCCCATCGCCCGCTCCCGCCCGTCGTCCCCGCCCCCCCCGCCGCGCCTCAGCGCAGCCGGACCGGTCCGGCGTCGATCCGGATCCGGAACAGCGCGTACGGCTTGCGCCGCAGATCCTGTCCGCGCTGGTACTTCGGCTGCCGGTGCAGCTGGTTCGCGGTCACGTAGAGGTAGCCGTCGGCGGCCACCGACATGGTGTCCGGCCAGAGCAGCCGGGGGTCGTGCGCCACCGTCTCGTACTCGCCGTCGGGGCGTCGCCGCAGCACCGCGTTGTGCTCGTACGAGGTCAGGTAGAGGCGGCCGGCGTCGTCGGTCTCCAGGCCGTCGGAGCCGCCGCCCTTGTCCCCCTCGTCCACCACGGTCGCCGCGACCTCGGCGTCGTCGCGCGTACGGTCGACCAGCGCGTCGGTGGCGACGCTGTACCACCGACGGGACGCGAGCGGACAGTAGTGGAGCCGGGCGCCGTCGGCGGAGATGGCGATGCCGTCGGCGCCCATCGCGATCGGCTTCGGCGGCCCGTCCGGGGGCCGCTCCAGCAGCGGGCGCCCCTCCACCACCGGCCGGTAGTGGGACAACGGCTCGGCCCTGGTGGACGGGTGGTCGTGCAGCCGCCGCCAGGACGCGCCGCTGGCCAGGTCCACCACGATGATCCCGTTCGGGCCCGAGTCGGACGAGTCGGTGACGTAGGCGGTGCCGCCCTCGCCCCGGCGGAGGTCGAACCGCACGTCGTTCAGGTACGTCGACGGCAGCGCCACGTCCGTCGGGAAGGTGATCACCTGGGCCACCCGGTCGGTGTCCAGGTCGATCCGGACCAGCTTCGGGCCACCCGGGCTGGTCGGCTGGAACATCGGGCTGCCGGTGTCCAGCACCCAGAGCCGGTCGGCCGGGTCCACCACGATGCTCTGCACCGACACGAAGGCGCCCGGGTCGTCGTCGCCGGCCGGGCGGTTCCACGCCTCGTCCGGGAACGGCGCCTCGCGGCCGTCGCGCAGTTCCACCACGGTGGCGGGCACGTCGTCGCCCCACTTCGGAAAGTTGACGAAGATCCGGCCGGTGTGCGACACGCTCACCCCGGTCGGCATGGGGCCCGTGAAGGTGTGCACCAGTTCCAACTCGCCGAGCGGCTCGTCCCGTACCGGCCCGTTCATCCGCTGCTCCTGCCTCGTGGTTGCGGGTCGCCCTTCCCGCCGCCCCGCCCGGCAAACCTGCCCGGCGGTCGCCGAGGCCCCCGCGGACGACCCCGGCCGCGTCACCGGGGGCGGATTGGACGCCCGGGTCTGGTGACGGGCGGGTGACGCGACCTCCGGCAGGGTCGCTGCACGACGTCAGCCCCCTCGTCCCGTCCAGGCCGTCCGAGGAGAGTTCATGATCAGGACGATGCTCCGGCTCACCGCCCGCCCCGGATGCGAGTCCGTGGTGGAGGCCGCGTGTCGGACGGTCGCGGGGCAGATCGCCGGGCTAGCCGGCAGCCTCCGGCAGGACCTGCTGCGCGACGCCGACGACCCGCGGGGGTTCGTCATGGTCACCGAGTGGACCGGCGAGGCCGCCCTGCGCCGGTACGCGGCCGGGCCGGTCGCCACGCGCTTCGCCGAGGCGGTGCGCCCGCTCTGCGTGGGGGCACGGCACCAGCGGGTGATGCGGGAGGCGCCCGGTGGGGGGTCGACGATCTACGTGGACGTCGAACTCACCGTGCCGGCCGACCGGCGCGCGGAGTTCCGGCGCGGGTACGCCGAGGTCCTCGCCCGGATGGCCGCGGTGCCCGGCTACCTGCGCGAGGAACTGCTGTACGAGCCCGGCACGGACGTCCACCACATCTTCGCCGAATGGCGCGGCGAAGCGGAGTTCCACCGCTGGATCGGCAACCCGGCGCACGCGCAGGAGGAGGCCGGCCCCATCGCGCCGTTCCTCCTCGACATCCGGCGCCGGCTCTTCCACGCCGTGGCCGATCCGGGAAGCAGCCGAGAAGCGAGGACCGGCAGGGAGGCCGACGTGCACAGGACAACGGACGTACTCGTCGTCGGGGCGGGCCCCACCGGGCTCACCGCCGCCGTCGAACTGGCCCGGCGGGGCGTCGAGTGCCGGGTGATCGACAAGCTGGCCGCGCCGGCCGGGCAGGCCGACAAGGCGATCGGCGTGCACTGCCGCACCATGGAACTCTGGGAGGAGCAGGGCATCGTCCGGGAGGCGATGGACGCCGGCATCTGGCTCACCGGCAACATGGTGTTCGTCAACGGTGTGGAGACGCACCGGATGAGCTGGGAGCTGCCCGGCCTGCCGTACGCGCACCTCGGCCTGCCCCAGTACGAGACCGAGCGCCTGCTCACCCAGCGGCTGGCCACCCTCGGCGTACGCCCGCAGCGCGGGGTCGAACTGGTCTCGTTCACCCAGGACGACGACGGCGTGTCGGCCGTGGTGGCCACCCCCGACGGCGGCACCGAGACGGTACGCGCGAAGTACGTGATCGGCTGCGACGGCGCGCACAGCCGGGTCCGCGAGCTGCTCGGGTTGACGTTCAGCGGCGGGCTCGGCCGGTTCCCGCAGCTGTTCATGCTCGGCGACGTGGACGTCGACTGGGACATGCCGGACGGCCACCTGCTGCGCTTCCTGCACGAGACCGACGGCCGGATGGACGGCATGCTGGTCTGCGTACCGCTGCGCGGCGAGCGCCGCTACCGGATCGCCACGCTGGCCCCGCCCCGCTTCTTCGCGCAGACCGGCGGGCAGGACGCCCCGCCCGGGTTCAGCGAGGAACTCGCCGAACCGACCCCGGCCGACGTCCAGGCCGCGCTCGACCACCTGGCCCCGCCCGGCACCCGGGCGTCGAACCTGCGCTGGTCGTCGGTGTTCCGGATCAGCCACGGCATCGTGGACCGGTACCGCGACGGCCGGGTGTTCGTGGCCGGCGACGCGGCGCACCTGCACCCGCCCGCCGGCGGCCAGGGCATGAACACCGGGATCCAGGACGCCTGGAACCTGGCCTGGAAACTGGCCCTCGCGGTGCGCGGCGTCGCGGCGCCCGGCCTGCTCGACAGCTACGAGACCGAACGGCGGCCGGAGGGCGAGGAGATCGTCGGCCGCGCGGTACGGATGGCCTTCACCGACGAGCTGGACCGGGCCGACCTGGAGCGGCAGTTCCTCCAGGAGATGTCGATGCTGCTCAGCTACGCCGGCAGCCCGCTGGTCGGGGAGTCCGTCGCCGACCCCGACGCGCTGCGCGCCGGCCCCGGGCCCGGCGACCGCGCCCCCGACGTCGCCGGTTTGCGCCGGCACGGGGTGGGACACCCGCTGCGGCTGCGCGACCTGACCCGGGGCACCGGGCACACCCTGCTGGTGTACGCCGACGCCACGGCCGACGAGAAGGCGCTGACCGCGGCGGCGGAGCTCTGCGCCGACGTGCAGCGGCAGGCGTCCGGCGAGCTGGACGCGTACCTGCTGCTCAGCCCGGACGCCCGCGCGCCGCGGCTGCTCGCGCCGCCCGCGGTGGTGGACGCCGACGGCGCCTTCCGCGCCACCTACGGCGCCGCCGGCACGGCGCTCTACCTGATCCGGCCGGACGGCCACGTCGGGTACCGCAGCCAGCCGGTCGACGGCGACGGCCTGCGCAAGCACCTGCACCTGGTGTTCGGCGGTGCCCGATGACCCGGGTACGCACCGTGCTCGCGATGCGCGCCCGGGCCGGCTGCGAGGAGCGGTTCGAGGCGGAGTGGCTCTCGGCGGCCGAGGAGATCCGGACGCTGGACGGTTGCCTGCACCAGGACCTGGTCCGCGACGCCGACGACCCGCGCAGTTACCTGATCATCAGCGACTGGGCCGACCGCGAACGGCTGGACGCCTTCGGCCGCAGCGAACACCGGGACCGGCTGCTGCGCATCATCCGCGAGCTGCGCGAGTCCGCCCAGCGCCACACGTACCAGGTGCTGCACAGCGTCAGCGGCGAGCCACAGGAGTCGAGATGACCGAAGAGCCCGTACCCGGCCGGGAGCTCTACACCGAAGAGTTCGCCGCCGACCCCTATCCCACCTTCGCGCGGCTGCGGACCGACCGGCCGGTGTGCCCGGTCAGCGCCCGGTTCGACCAGTACCTGATCACCCGGTTCGACGACGCCCGGGTCGCGCTGACCGACCCCCGGCTCTCCAAGGACCTCTACGGTCCCGGCCAGCACTACCTTCGGATCTTCGGACCGAACTCGGCCGGGCTGAACCGGAACATGCTGAACTCGGACCCGCCGGAGCACACCCGGCTGCGCCGGATCGTGTCCCAGGCGTTCGCGCCGCGCCGGATCGAGGCGTTGCGCCCGCGGGTCGCGCGGATCGTGGACGACCTGCTCGACAAGGTCGTCCCGCACGGCCGGTCCGAGCTGATGCAGGACTTCGCCATCCCGCTGCCGATGACGGTGATCTGCGAACTGCTCGGGATACCACCGGCCGACCACGGGCGGGTCCTCGACTGGACCCAGGTGATCCGGACCTCCGGCTCCTCCGGCCGCAGTCCGGAGGAGGAACGGGCGGCGGTGCAGGACGCCCAGCTGCGGCTGCACCACTACCTCGTCGATCTGGTCCAGGCCAAACGGGCGGACCGGGCCGACGACATGATCTGCGCGCTGATCGAGGCCAGCGACCAGGACGCGACGCTGTCCGAGGCGGAGGTCGTCGCCACCACGTTCCTGCTGCTGTTCGCCGGCCACCAGACGACCGCCGACTTCCTCGGCAACGCCGTGCTCGCCCTGCTCACCCATCCCGACCAGCTCGAACTGCTGCGGACCACGCCGCAGCTGCTGCCGTCGGCGATCGAGGAGCTGCTCCGCTTCGACGGCCCGCTCCCGGTGGCCAGCCCGCGGATCGCCACCGAGGACGTCGAGTACGAGGGCGTGAAGGTCCCGCAGGGCTCGGTCGTCGGCGTGGTGATCAACGCGGCGAACCATGACCCGGCGCACTTCGCCGACCCGGACCGGCTGGACATCCGCCGCGTACGCGGCCCGCACCTCGGCTTCGGCCACGGCGTGCACTACTGCCTCGGGGTGTCGCTGGCCCGGATGGAGGCGCAGATCGGCCTCGGGGCGGTGCTGCGCCGGCTGCCGGGGCTGCGCCTCGCCGTACCGCTCGCCGAGGTGCGCCGGCTGCCGGCCGGGTCACCGTTCCGGGGCCTGCTGGAGCTGCCGGTCACCTTCGCCGCCTGACCCGATCCGACTCATCCGATCCCACCCAAGGAGCAGCCATGGTCTTCCGTAACGTGATCGTCTGCCGCATGGTCCCCGGTAGCGAGGGCACCGTCGGCGACGTCTTCGGCTACTACGACCGGACCACCCGACCGCAGGACCTCGGGGTCATCGGCCGGATCCTGCTGTCCCACCACGACCTCTACCTGCACGTCATCGAGCGGGTGCAGGACCCGAAGATCTCGGGGCAGACCCGGGGGCTGCCCGCGTTCCAGAAGATCGCCGAGGCCATCGGGCCGTACGTGACGCCGTACCCGAGATACTGGAAGAACCCGTCCGACTCGGTCGCGAAGGAGTTCTACCGCTGGGCGCCGGAGGACGGGACGGCGCCCGCGGACACCACGCTGACCGTCATCGTCCAGCGGATCAAACCCGGCGCCGAACCGGACGTGGCGCGGATCTTCGCCGACTCCGACGCCGGGTCGCTCCCACGGGAGCTGGGCGTCGCCGCGCGCTGGCTCTACTCGATCGACGACGTCTTCGTGCACCTGGTGGAGCAGGACTCGGCGGTCGCCGAGAGCCTCCGCGACAACCACCAGCAGAAGCCGGCGTTCGGCAAGCTCATGGCGGAACTCGCGCCGTACGTCGAGCCGTACCGGCCGGAGAGCTGGCGGGGCCCGCAGGACTCGGTGGCCACGGTGTTCTACCGCTGGGTCGCCGAGGACTGAGCCGCCACCCCGACCAGCCGGGGTGGCCGGGACACGAGCGCGCCCGGCCCGTCACGTACGGGCCGGGCGCGCTGGCGTCCGGGTCAGCCCACCTTCTCGCCGCGACTGGCCCGGACGATGCCGTCGGTGTCGGAGATGCCCTCGCCCTTGACCACCTTGCCGTCGCGCAGCGTCCAGAAGTGCACGAAGCGCACGTTGAACTCGCCGCCGCTGCGGAAGTGGCCGTACCACATGCCGATGGCCGCGGCCCAGTCGTCGCCGGAGACCCGGACCTCCTCGACGTCGAACCGGTTGTCGTCGAGCATCTCCAGCGCCCCGGTGAAGTACTGCATCGCCCCGTCCAGGCCGCTGTAGTGGCCGGTGGACCAGGGCAACGACTTCGGCGTGACGATCTCCGCGTCCGGGTGGAAGAGGCTGACCACCGCCGGCGCGTCCATCCGCTTCAGACCGTCGTAGAGCGCCTCCACGACCGCCTCGACCCGTTCCGTCATGCGATCCCTCCCGGGGTGTGGGCGATGCGCCGGTCCGTCCTGATCGGACAGAGCGCGGGCGCGTACGTCGACGTCAGCCAAACGCATCGGACCAGCGCGGACAACCCCTAGCCCGGGCCGGTCGGCCCCTATCCGCGGGGTATCCGACCGGGACCGGCCACCCCCGCCGGCGGGGTGACCGGCGGGTAACCCTGGCCGGTCGGGCAGCCGCCGGAGGCCGTTCGGACACCGTTCGCCGGGTGCGCTCCGGGGCAGCAATCTCGGAGAAGACAGTGATCGTCCTCACTCCCAGGATGGGAATCGCGCAAGGGAGGCCGGTACGCCTCCCACGTCGGTCCGGCTGCTCCGGATCAGCCCGACCGTCCTCATCGGATCTCGCCCGCCACCCGATCGCACGGCCCGGACGCGCCTCCACCCGCGCCGGTACCGCGTGTCGGGCTTTCGTTCCGGCGTGCCCTGCCGGCCGGCGGCCGGCCGGTCCACGATCCCGCCCGCGCCGGTCCGCCGGCGCCCTCCCACGAAGGACGAACCATGCAGGACTACTGGCTGGCCCGGGTGCGCCAGCATGCCACCTCCCGCCGCGCCGTGCTGCTCGGCGCGGCCGGCGCCGGCGTCGGCCTGGCCCTCAGCGGGACCAGCGCCGCCTCGGCCGCCACGCCGACGACCATCGCCGCCGAGGAACTGCCACCGTTCGACTTCGACACGGGCAACGCCGCCGAGTCGGTGCTCGGTCCGTTCGCCGGCCCGGTGGTCGTCACCGCCGTCGGGCAGGGCGACGCCACCCTGATCATCCGGTGGGCGCACATGCTGGAACTCAGCTGGTTCGACGCCATCGCCCCCTACCACCCGACGGCGGTGGGCATCTACACGCAGCTGCCCCGCCGGCCGCGCGCCGAGGCGCAGACCAACCGCAACAAGAACATCGCCATCCTGCACGCCTCGTACCACGCGTTCAACAGCATCCTGCCGCAGCACAACCAGACCTGGCGGGCCATGCTCCAGTCGGTCGGCCTGGACCCGTCCGACGAGAGCACCGATCCGAGCACCCCGGTGGGTATCGGCAACCTGGCCGGCAAGGGCGTGGCGGCCTACCGCGAGCACGACGGCATGAACCAGCTCGGCGACTACGGCGGCCAGGTCTACAACCGGCGGCCGTACTCCGACTACACCGGCTACCGGCCCAAGAACACCGCGTACGAGCTGATCGACGCCTCGCGCTGGCAGCCGGCCGTCGTCACCAAGGGCAACGGAATCTTCCAGGTGCAGCAGTTCGTCACCCCGCAGCTGAAGAACGTCGCCCCGCTGAGCTTCACCGACCTGGAGGAGGTCCGGGCGCCGGTGCCGACCGCCAGCAACCACCGCAACAAGGCCGAGTACAAGGCGCAGGTGGACGCCATACTGGCCACCTCCGCCGGGCTCACCGACAAGCAGAAGATGATTGCCGAGTTCTTCGACAACAAGTTCGAAAGCCTCGGCATCGCCGTCGGGCAGGCGATCCAGAACGCCGGGCTGGGCCTGGACGCCTGGGTCCACCTGCACGCCGTGGTGGAGACCGCCACCTGGGACGCCGCCACCGCGATCTGGTGGAACAAGAACATCTACGACGCGGTGCGCCCGTTCAGCGCGATCCGCCACGTCTACCAGGGCCAGACGGTGACCGCCTGGGGCGGCCCGGGCAAGGGCACCGTCCGCGACCTGCCCGCCGAGCAGTGGCGCGGCTACCTGCAGGTGCCCGACCACCCGGAGTACCCGTCCGGCTCGACCTCGCTCTGCACCGCCCAGGCGCAGGCCGCCCGCCGGTTCCTCGGCACCGACCAGGTGCAGTTCCGGTACGAGCGGAAGGCCGGCTCCTCGGTGATCGAGCCGGGGATCACCCCGCGCCAGGACCTCGTGCTGAGCTATGACACCTGGACCGACTGGCTGCACGACTGCGGGATGAGCCGTTACTACGGCGGGGTGCACTTCATGCCCGCCATCCGGGCCTCCTGGGAGATCGGCCAGAAGATCGGCGACCACGCGTACGAGTTCGTGCAGCGGCACATCAACGGTGAGGCGGTGCTCCGGACTCGAGGCTGATCCGGAGCGCGGCCAGCGTCCGTCGCATCCCCTCGCGGTTGTGCCGGGACCGGTCGCGGACCCCCGACGTCAGGGCACTGACCCGGCGTCGGGCCGGTCCGCGCCGGTCCCACCAGGACTGGACGACCTCCGTCCCGGCGCCGTCCGGGGCTGAGGTCAGCTCGAACCGCCAACTGGAGACCAGCGTGCCGCCGAGCCGGACGTCGAACCCGAAGCAGCGGCCCGGCTCGGCGGCCGTCACCGTGCACCGGGTCGTCCAGGAGCGCCAGCGGCCCTGCCGGTTGTGGCCCCGGAAGGTGCTGCCCACGGCGAGCGGGGAGCCCGGGTCGTCGAGCGTGGCGCCGACGCACTCCGGGCTCCATTCACCCATCCGCCGGACGTCGCTGACCGCCGCGTACACCGCGGCGGCCGGCGCCCGGATGATGATCCGCTCCTGGACGACCTCCGTCATGCCGCCGCGCGGAGCTCGTCGGACAGGTAGCTCTGCGCGTTGTAGATGGTGCGGGCCGGGTCGAGGATGCGTCGCCGCCCGTGCATCACCCGGGTGTTGTCGATGAGCGCCACGTCCCCATCCTGCCAGGCGAGGTCCTCGGTGAGGGCCGCCGTCTTCTCCTCCACCTCGCGCATCAGCTCGGCGGAGAACTCGGTGCCGTCGGCGAAGGTGATCCGCGGCTTCTCGTAGTTGTAGGACGGACCCAGGATGCTGTTGGCGAACGCGAGGCGGGAGCCGAACAGGGTCGGGTGCGCGGCCGGCACCTGGAACTCGTAGCGGATGGCGCCGTCGTCCAGCGGCTCGATCAGGGTCTTCCCCGGCCCGGTGGCCAGCGCCCGCATGTCGTCCACGGTGATCTCGTCAACCGGCTTGGCGTCGCCGAGCTGGTGCTCGACGAACGCCTTCCAACGGTGCTCCTCCACCCGCCGGCTGTACGCGATGTCCTGCGCGGCGAACTGCGCCCGGGTCTCCTCGCTGAACCCGTCCCAGACCCGGTAGCCGTCGCAGACCGTGGTCTCCGACCCCTCGGCGGCCGCCTTCTCGCAGAAGAACCAGGTCAGGTCGGGAGCGAACGGGCTGTTGCCGTTCTCGATGTGCAGGCCGACCGCGTCCGTGCCGGCGTCCACCTTCTGCGCCACGTCCCCGCCGTGGAACTCGCGGGCCGGGTCGAGGGTGATCCGGCCGGAGACCGAGTGCACCAGCGCGGAGAAGAGCGCCAGGTCGGCGCGGAAGCCGCGGAACACGATGAAGCCCGACTCGCGCAGCAGCCGGACCGTGACCAGCGGGTCGAGGTCGCTGAGCGCGGCGGTGGCCGGGGCGGTGCAGAGCAGCCCGTTGCCGGTGCCGTAGCGGCTCATGGCGAAGGTGGTGGTCAGCATTGCCGTCATCTCCCGAGGGTGGTCTCGAAGGGGGTGGGCGTCGCGGCCGGCCGGTCGGCCGGCGGGTCCAGCGGCCGGCAGGGCAGCCGCCCGTCGGCGATGGCCGCCCTGATCTCGTCCCGCCGGGGCCGGCCGGTCACCGTGAAGTACCGGCCGTACAGGTCGTCGGCGGCGGGCAGTACGCAGGCGGCGGAGACCCGCTCCACCGCGGAGAGCCGCTCCGCGCCGAGGGCGGCGAGGTCGCGTCGGGCGGCCGCCTCGTCGATCCCGTCGGCGACCAGGAAGAGGCCGTGCAGCGTCTGCATCCCGTCGCCGACCACGGCGCCGGCCCGGACGAACGGCAGCGTGGCGTACTGCGCCTCCACCCACTCCGGGGCGATGTTGCGTCCGGCCGAGGTGACGATCACGTTCTTCTTCCGGCCGACGATGCGGATGTGGCCGGTCTCCTCGATCTCGGCCAGGTCGCCGGTGTGCAGCCAGCCGTCCGGGTCGACCAGGCACGCCGACGGGTCGGTGCCGGTGTAGCCGGCGAACAGCGACGAGCTGCGTACCAGCAGTTCGCCGTCGTCGGCCAGGCGCACCTCGACGTGGTCCAGCGGCTGCCCGACGGTGCCGATCCGCCGGTTGCCCGGGACGTTCCAGGAGACGGTCGAGCTGTTCTCACTGAGCCCGTAGCCCTCGTACACGGTCAGCCCGTGCCGGTCCAGGCGGTGCAGCGTGCCGACGTCCACCGGGGCTCCGCCGCAGCAGATCAGCGGCGCCTCGTCCCGGCCGAAGAGTTCCCGGACCACCGGGCGGCCCTTCGCCGCGGCCCGGTCCGCCCGGTCGGCCAGCTCCTCGGCCAGGGCGGGCGTGGCCACCAGCGCGGTCGGCCGGGCGGCCGGGGTGTAGCGCAGCACCGCGCCGGCCGCGAACGACGACGTGCCGACGAGCGGCTCGTCCGGGGGCAGGAGCATCACCGTGCCGCCGTGGCAGATCACCAGGTAGATCGCGGCGACCTGCTCGATCAGCAGGCTGAACGGGACCAGCGACAGGTAGCGGGTGTACGCGCCGGCCGGCATGACCCGGTCGAGCGACCGGATCAGCGCGTCCAGGCCGGCGCCGCGGATGCGGACCCCCTTGGGACGGGAGGTGGTGCCGGAGGTGTGCACGACCTTGCAGATCGCCTGCTCGTCCCGCCAGGGGGAGTCGGGCCTCGGCGCGGCCGCCACGGCCGCCTCGGCCACCAGGTCGGCCAGCTCCACGGGGACCACCCGGCAGCCGGCGGGCAGCACCCGGTCGGCGCCCCACTCCGCCAGCCGCCGCCCGCCCGCCTCGTCCACCAGGCAGATGGTGGCCTCCGGCAGCAGGCTGGCCGCCTGCTCGGCGGAGAACGCCAGCGGCACGGGCACCTCGACGGCGCCGGAGAGCAGCAGCGCGAGGTCGGCGACCACGAACTCGGCGGTGTTGCCGGTGAGCACCCCGACCACCGGCCGGGTCCGCGCGAGCCGGAGCCGGGCGGCCAGTACGCGGGCGGCGCCGACGCCGTCCCGGTAGGACAGCACGGCGCGCGGCCGTCCGTCGTGGTCCAGCGCCTCGACCAGGGCGCGCCCGTCGGCCGCCAGGCGGGTGAGCCGTTCCTCAACGAGCATCGGTCATCGCCTCCCGGGGCGGCGTGCGGCGCAGCGCGACGTCGAGGTTGAGGAACTGGTAACGGCCGGTGCAGGCGCGCACCAGCTCGCCGATCCGGTCCAGCGGCACCAGGCCGGTGGTCGGCGCGTGGTCGTAGTAGGTGCCCCAGCGTCGCCGCTCGCCCGGCGTCATCCACGTCGGCCGGGCCCGGCCCAGGGACAGGAACGGCACCCCGAACTGCGGCAGCGCCGCCGCGAGCGGGCCGGTCGCCGTGCAGAGCGCGTAGCGCATGCCCTGGCACCAGGCCAGCAGCGGCAGCAGCCGGATCAGCTCCGCGCCGCTGCCGCCGACGGCCACGAAGGACCCGACCTCGACCACGTCGTCGCGGGACACCGGCGCCCCGGCGACCCGCTGGAGCGCCTCCTCCAGCGGTTGGTCCAGGTAGCGCTCCGAGAAGAAGCCGCGGGACGAGTTGAACGTCATGCCGCCGCAGGCCACGATCTCCTCCGGCCGGTCCGGGCGGTGCCGCGCGGCCAGCACGAAGCAGTCCGGCGACGGGTCGATCAGGGCGCCGTAGATCTCGGCGTACCCGGCGCGGACGAACGCGGCGGCCGCGTCCCACTCCGGCGACGGTGGGCTGGTGACGCGGACCCGCAGGGGGTCCGCGCCGATGGTCGCCGGCCGCGCGGGGGCGGCGGCGGCTCGGGTGATCGTCATGCCGCCTGCCAGTCCATCCGGATCGGGGATCTGTTCATCCGCAGCAGCAGCCGCGGGGGCAGCCGGTACTGCCGGCGCAGCACCGCGGTCGCGGCGCGGGTCAGCGCGCGGGGTTGCCGGTCGAGCCAGGTGAGCGTCTCCTCGAGCGCGGCGAGGGCCTGGTCGATCTCCTCGGCGGTGCAGGTCAGCGGCGGGTACATGCGCAGCACCGGCTCGGCGATCTGCTCGTTGAGCGAGTGCCCGGTGTGCACGCCCCGCTGCCCCATGCCGATCGACACCATCAGCTCCACCGCGGGGTTGGCCGTCCGCAGGCCGGTCATCAGCCCGATCCCGGGCGCCGCCCGCAGGTGCTTCGGATGCCGGCGTACGGCGTCCGCCAGGCCCTCGGTGAGGCGCGGGCCCAGCTCGGCGGCCCGGGCCGGCAGGTCCCGCTCGCGGACCTCCTCGATGGTGGCCGCCGCGGCGGCCACCGCGACGCCGGTGACCGCCGCGCCCGAGGTCAGCAGGGAGGGGTGCCAGCGGGGGTGCCGGGCGGCGTCGTCCGCCACCGCGGCGCTGAGCGCGCAGACGCCGATCGGCACGAACCCGCCGGTGAGCGCCTTGGACAGCAGCATGACGTCCGGCCGCACCCCGTCGCGCTCGACCGCGAACATCCGGCCGGTACGGCCGAACCCGGTCTGGATCTCGTCGGCCACGAAGAGGGTGTCGGTGGCCGCGCAGGCCTCGGCGACCGCGCGGACGTACCCGGGTGGCGGGACGGTGAGGTGCGCCCCGCCCAGCACCGGCTCCAGGAACACCGCCGCCACCGAGCCGTCCGCCACGGCCGTGCGCACCGCCCCGGCGTCGCCGTACGGCACGACGACGAGGTGGTCGCCGAGCGGTTCGAACGGGGCCCGGTGGTTGCCCTGGCCGAGCAGCGACAGGGCGGCCAGGGTCTTGCCGTGGTAGCTGCCGTCGGCGACGACGATCCGGTGCCGGTCGGGCCGGGCGAGCCGGACGGCCCGCAGCGCCGTCTCGGCGATCTCCGCGCCCGAGCAGCCCAGCACGAAGCGGTCGAGCCCGGCGGGCAGGATCTCGCGCAGCGCCCGGAACAGCGCGGCGGTGGCCGGGTGCACCGCGCCGGGCGGGGTCGCGGGCGCCTGGCGCAGCGCCTCGGTCACCGCCGCGGCCACCCGCGGGTTGCCGTGGCCGACCAGGAAGACCCCGTAGCTGGCGGCGAGGTCGAGGGCGACGGCGCCGTCCTCCGCGTACACCTGGCTGCCGCTGGCGTGGCTCTCCACCGCGCGCCCGGCGGCGGCCAGCATTGTCGCGGCCGTCGGATTCCAGTGCCGGCCGAGCGCGGAGAAGATCCGCTGCCGGTCGTCGAGCGAGGTCATGCGGGTACCTCCCGCCCGGCGTCGGGCCCGGTCGGGGCGAGCCGGTCACCGGCGGTGGCGACCCGGTCGAGGAGCTCGGCCACGTCCTCGGGCGTGGCGGTGAGCGGGGGCAGCACGGCGACCACGTCGCCGTCCGGCGGGCGCACCAGGACGTGTTCCCGGGCCAGCTCGGTGACCAGCGCCCGGGCGGCGGCGGGCCCGGCGGCCCGCAGCCAGACCAGCGCGCCGTCGGCCCCCACCTCGGTCACCGCCCCGGCGCCGGCCAGCGGCGCCAGCCGGGACCGGGCGAGGCTCTCCACCTCCCGCTGCCGGTCGGCCAGCCGCTCGTCGGCGCAGGCGGCCAGCACGGCGGCGACGGCCGCGGCGGAAAGCGGGTTGGCGCCGAAGGTCGACCCGTGCAGGCTCGGGTTGCGGCGGGCGTAGACCCGGTCGTAGGTGGCCCGGCTGGTGATCACACAGCCGACCGGCACCGCGTCGGCGCCGAGTGTTTCGCCGAGCACCAGGGCGTCCGGCATGACCGGCAGCCGCTCGGCCGCGACGCCGACGCCGAGCCGGGCCGGCCCGGTGAGCCGTTCGTCGAGCACCAGCAACGCCCCGCTGCGGTCGCAGGCCGCCCGGAGCCGGCGCCACCAGTCGGGGGACAGGTCGGCCAGTCGGCGGCCGGGGGCGGCCGGCGCCACCACCACTGCCGCGATGTCGTCGCGGATCCGGGCGACCAGCTCGTCGGGGCGGTCGCGCGGCACGGCGACCGGGCGCAGCGGCTGGTCGGGCAGGAGCGGGAAGCCGTGCGTCAGTGACAGCCCGTGCAGGAGGGTGCCGTGGTCGGCGCCCGCGAAGCCCGCGACGAGGCGCCGGCGCCGGTGGGTGCCCTTGGCGAGCTTGAGCGCGGAGTCCAGCGCCTCGGCGCCGCTGTTGCAGAGGTAGGAGACGGTCAGTGGGTCGGGGCAGAGCCGGTGCAGCGCGGTCACCGCCTCGGCCAGCGGCCGGCTGACCAGGATCCGGCTGGACAGGGCGGTGCGCCTGGCCTGCGCGACGAGTCGTTCGGTCACCGTCGGGTGGCCGGGGCCGAAGCCGGCCGAGGCCGCGTCGAGCCAGGAGGAGCCGTCGGCCGCCTCGATCCGGGCGCCGACCTGGCGCCGGATCACCGGCGCCTCCGGTCCGGGGGCGCCGAGCAGGTGCCGGCGGACGACGGCGACGTCGTCGAGGTCCGGCGCGTCGCGGGTACCCAGGTGCGAATTGGTCGTCATGAGGTCACCAATCACGGCCGCCGACTCGAGCGAAAAGGGCAGGGTGGCGCGGACATAGGCGCTGCGGAATGGACGCGGGGTGCGCCGACGGCCCCGTCGACCCGCTTCAGCATGTCGTCCGAGCCGCGAAAAGTCTTCGCGCAAATTGCTGTCTTCGGGGTGTCCGGCGGTGCGGATCCGGCCGCCGGAGCGCTTCCTCGGCAGTGGACGGATTCGCAGGTGGTCGGCAATGTGCGTGGTCGCGGCCGGATCGATGTCGGCGCGGCGGCGACAGGCGTGCGTCGCCTTCCGGACAACTGAGCGACAGCTGCCGGCCGATCGGCGTACGCTACCCCTTTCTCGGGGTCGGAAAAAAGCCGACAGAGTATGTTCGTCACGCGGGTTAAGTAGTCTCGGATCGTCCGGCCGCCCATTATGGTTGCTGCCATGAATGGGATTTCGGGAGCCGTCCACCGTCCCGGCGACGCCGGCTACGACACGCACCGCTCGGGCTACAACCGGGTCATCGAGCACAAACCCGCGCTGGTGGTCGAGGCGGCGGACGCCGACGACGTGGCCGCCGCGGTGCGCCTCGCCGCCGCCGAGGAGCGGCCGGTCGCCGTGCAGGCGACCGGGCACGGTCCGGCGGTGCCGGCCGACGACGCGGTACTGGTCCACACCGGACGGATGACCGGGGTACGGGTCGACCCGACCGCGCGTACCGCCCGGCTGGCGGCCGGCGTGCGCTGGCGCGACGTGCTCGCCGTGACGGTCCCGCACGGCCTCGCGCCGCTCAACGGCTCCAGCCCGGTGGTCGGCGCGGTCGGTTACACCACCGGCGGCGGGATCGGCATGCTCGGCCGGCGGTACGGCTTCGCGGCGGACCACGTGCGGGCGGTCGACCTGGTGACGGCCGACGGCCGGCTGCGCCGGCTCACCGCGACGCAGGAGCCCGACCTGTTCTGGGCGGTGCGCGGCGGGAAGGGCAACTTCGGCGTGGTCACCGCGCTCGAGGTCGACCTGTTCCCGGTCACCCGGCTCTACGGCGGCGGCCTCTACTTCGGCGCCGAGGCGGTACCCGACGCGCTGCGCGCGTACGCCGAGTGGACCCGGACCGTGCCGGACGAGATGACCTCCTCGGTGCTGATGGTCCTGGTGCCGGACATCGAGGCCGCGCCGGCGCCGCTGCGCGGGCGGTACGTCATGCACCTGCGGATCGCCTGGTGCGGTGCGCCGGAGGAGGGGGAGCGGTTGGTCGCGCCGCTGCGGGCGGCCGCCCCGGCGCTGATGGACAGCCTCGGGGTGCTGCCGTACGAGCGGGTCGGCTCGATCCACCACGAGCCCACCGACCCGGCGGCGAGCTACGGGCGGAACGTCACGCTGCGCGCCCTGGAGCCGGACACGGTGGCGGCGCTGCTGGCGGCGGCCGGGCCGGACGCGGGCGCCCCGTACGCGGTCGAGCTGCGCCACCTGGGCGGTGCGTACGCCCGCCCGCCGGCGGTGCCGAACGCGGTCGGCGGCCGGGACGCGGCGTTCAGTCTCTCCACGATGTCGCTGGCCGACGGCGCCGACCTGGACGCGTTGCGGGCGGCCCACGAGGGCCTGCACGGGCGGCTGCGGCCGTGGCTGGCCCCGGGCCTGTTCAACTTCCTCGGCGTGCACGACGCCACCGAGGAGACGGTGCGGGCCGCGTTCGACCCCGTCGCGTACGAGCGCCTGGTGGCCGTCAAGACCGAGCACGACCCGGGGAACCTGTTCCGGATCAACCACAACATCCCGCCGCGTACGTCCGCGTAATGTGCCACGGGAATTAGCGGGAAAGGGTTCACCTCCCATTTCCCCTGCGCTCGGCAAGCTTTTCGTAAACTCTGCCGACAGCAATGTTGCCGGCAGATGTCCGGTCCGGTCGAATGCCGCATACTCCGCATGCGACGTTTGTCGGGAGTGCGACACAAATTGCCCGTAATCGATGGCTACGCTGCGCAGGTGACCCCTCGCGCACAGCAATATGGGAGTGGTTGCGGGTGAGCCGTGCCTGGCAGAGTCTTCTCCGATCCTGCCGATGCCGCCGGCGTCCCGGGTCGACGTTCCGCCGTCGCCACCGCCGACCCGTCCCGCCGCGCATCGCCGAAAGGAAACGCAGGGACACAATTAAATAGGACCAGAATCAACAACACGTGATTGGGTCGCCCGGTTCCGGACCGGGATCCTGCCGGTCCCCGGACGACCCATTCGACAAGCCCACCGGAATGACGTTCCGGACGGCCGGCCGAGTGCCCGCACAGGTCGACCGTCCGGGCGTGGGGAGGCAGTGGGCAGCAACGACGGTGGTGGTCTGCCGCCGGGCCCCGCGGGCCGGGTCGTCACCCGGACCTCGGGACCCCGCGCGGACGCTGGGGGAGGCGTTCGGTGCGACAACTGAGGGAATCACTGTGTCTGGCCGTGCTCGGGCCCATGCGCGCCTGGCGGCACGGGGACGAGATCACGCTCGGCCCGCCGAAGCAGCGGGCCGTGCTCGGCCTGCTGGCCAGCCGGGTCAACGACGTGGTCGGCTTCGAGGAGATCATCGACGCGGTCTGGGGCAGCGAGGTGCCACCGACCGCGGCCAACGGGGTGCACACCTATGTCGCGGGTCTACGCCGGGTGCTGGAACCGGGGCGCAGCCGCCGCGAGCTCGGCGACGTCCTGGTCTCCACCGGTGGCGGGTACGCCCTGTTCATGGACCCGGACGACCTGGACACCACCCTATTCGCGGCCCGGCACCGCCAGGCCCGCCGGCTGCGCGAGGCGGGGGAGGGCGCGGAAGCGGCCGAGGTCTACCAGGCGGCGCTGCGGCTGTGGCGCGGCGAGGCGTACTTCGGCGTGCCCGGGCCGTTCGCCGCGGTGGAGCGGACCCGCCTGCAGGAGCTGCGGCTGACCGTGGTGGAGGAACTGGCCGAGCTTCTGCTCGACCTGCACCGGCCGGCCGACGCGGTCACCGTGCTCTCCGAGGCGGTGGCCAAGGAACCGTTGCGCGAGAAGCTCCGCGGCCTGTTGATGCTCGCCCTGTACCGCAGCGGCCGGCAGGCCGACGCGCTGAGCCTCTACCGGGAGACCCGGCAGCTGCTCCGCGAGGAGCTGGGCATCGAGCCGGTGCTGGAACTGCGCGACCTGCACAACCAGATCCTGGCCGGGCACCCCGACCTGGACGACCCGGCGCCGCCCGAGCCGCCGGCCGAGGTGCCGGCCGCGCCGGAGCCGCGCCTGGGCGACCTGCGGCGTCCGGCCCAGCTGCCCTGCCGGACGCGCGGCTTCGCCGGTCGGCACGCCGAGCTGACCCGCCTGCGCGACGTGGTCGAGCGGGACCGCCAGCACCGGGGCGCGACCACCGTCGCCGTGCTCGAGGGAGGACCGGGCACCGGCAAGACGGCGCTGGCGCTCGAGCTGGCCCACGAGATCGCCGCCGGCTTCCCGGACGGGCAGCTCTTCCTCGACCTGCGCGGCTCCGCCCCGGGTGGCGCACCGCCACTGTCCCCGCTGGACGCCCTCACCTTCGCCCTGGACAGCCTCGGCATCGACCGCCGGCGCATCCCCGACGAGCTCCCGGCGGCCAGCGCGCTCTACCGCAGCGTGCTGCACGAGCGGCGGATGCTCGTGGTGCTCGACGACGCGGCGGACCCGGAGCAGGTCCGCCCGCTCATCCCGGGCGGGCCGGCCTGCGTCCTGGTGACCAGCCGGCGGCGGCAACGCGGACTCGGGGCGCGCGACGGGGCGTACCGGTTGACGCTCGGGCCGGTGTCCACGGCCGAGGCCACCGACCTGCTCGCGAACCTGGCCGGCGCCGGCCGGCTGACCGGCCGGCCGGACGAGGTCGCCGAGCTGGCGGAGCTGTGTGGACGGCTGCCCCTGGCGCTGCGGATCGCGGCCGTCACGCTGGCCGCCGAGCCCACCCTCACCCCCGGCGAGCTGGTCCGCCGGTACCGGCTGCCGCACACCCGCCTCGACCATCTCGCGGTACGCGGCGACTCGAGCACCGACGTCCGCGCCGCGCTGGCCGTCTCCTACCAGGGGCTGCCGCCCGAGGCGGCCCGGATGTTCCGGATGCTGGGCTGCTGCCCGAGCACTGCGGTCACCACCCCGATGGCGGCCGCCCTCGCCGGGCTGACCCGCGCCGAGGCGCACCACCAGCTCCAGATCCTCGTCGATCACCACCTCCTCGAGGAGGTGACCGGCTGCCTGCACCGCTTCCCGGCACTGGTCCGGGTCTACGCCACCGAGTGCAGCGAGACCGAGACCCGGGCCAGCCGGATGGCGGCCCTCGGCCGGATGCTCGGCCTCCAGCGCCGCGAGGAGGCCCTCCGCCAGTACGAGGAGAGTGCCGCCTGAGCCCGTGCAGACATCGCCCAGAAAACCTCCAGACCAGCGACGGCAGACTCGGCACACCCGGCGGCGCCGCCGAGCTGCGCGCCACCCGATGGTCTCGCTTCCCGACAGCAGCCCTGAGGAGAGTCCGTGAGCATGATCGGTAGCCATGCCATCGTCGTAGGTGGCTCCATCGGCGGGATGGCCGCGGCCACCGCCCTCGCCCGCCGGTTCGACCGGGTCACCGTCATCGACCGGGACAGCCTCCCGACCGAACAGGCCCGGGACCGCCGCGGCGTGCCGCACGGCATGCACGCGCACGCGCTGCTCATCAGCGGCCGGCTCGCCCTGGAGGAGCTGTACCCGGGCCTGACCGAGGAGCTGATCGCCGGCGGGGCGGTGCCCTTCGACCCCGGCGCCGACCTGCTGTTCCACCAGATGGGCGCGCTGCGGGTGCGGTTCCGCAGCGGCATGCTCGGGATCAGCCAGACCCGGGCGTTCCTGGAACTGACCGTACGCCGGCGGGTCCTGCGGATGCCCAACGTGACCGTCCACGACCAGCTCGCCGTCTCCGGCCTCACCGGCGTCAGTGGCCGCGTCACCGGGGTGGAGCTGGACGATGGCCGTACCCTCGCGGCGGATCTCGTGGTCGACGCCACCGGCCGCAGCGGGGGCCGGTCCGACCGCTGGCTGGAGAAGCTCGACTGCCCGGCGCCGGAGAACGCCGTCGTCCGGATCGACGTCGGCTACACCAGCCGGATCTACCGCCGCCAGGCCGGGGACCTGCCCGACGGCGCGCTGCTCGCCCTGATGGCTGCGGTGCCGCCGCACGACAAGAAGGCCGCCGCCGCCTTCGCGGTCGAGGGTGACCGGTGGGTGGTGACGATCGGCGGTTGGCACAAGGAGCACGCGCCGGGCGACCCGGCTGGCTTCCTCGCCTTCGCCGAGGGGTTGCCGTCGCCGGCCATCGCCCACCTGATCAAGAAGGCCGAGCCGCTCAGCGACCTGGAGACCCGGCAGTTCCCGGCCGCCCGCCGCCGGTTCTTCGAGCGCCTCGACCGGCTGCCCGCCGGGTACGTCGCCCTCGGCGACACCATCTGCAGCTTCAACCCGCTGTACGGGCAGGGGATGACCGCCGCCACCCTGGAGGCGCTCGCGCTCGGCCGCAGCCTCGACCAGTTCAGCAGCGCCTCGGCCGAGATGGCCCGGCACTACTACCGGGCCGCGGCGAAGGTGCTGGAGACGCCGTGGCGGATGGCGACGGGCGGCGACTTCGCCTACCCCGAGACCACCGGCCCCAAGCCGTTCGGCACCGACCTGATCAACCGGTACGCCCGCGAGGCGATGCTGGCCAGCCACACCTCGCCCGAGGTGCACAAGGTGCTGCTGGAGATGCAGCACCTGCTCTGCCCGCCGTCGGCGCTGTTGCGGCCGGCCACGGTGCTGCGCTCGCTGGTGGCGGCCCGCCGGTCGCCGGCCCGGGCCGAGGTGGTCGCGCAGGCCGCCACGCCCGTCCGCTGAGCCCACCCGGCGGGCCGGCGCCGCCCGGTCGCCCGCCCGCGGGGTCGCGACCCCGCGGGCCCGTCAACCGTCCCGTGAGGAGCTGCCGTGCCACCGACCCCGCCCCGGTCACGTCGCTGGTGGGCCCTGGCCGCGGTGGTGGCCTGCCTGCTGCTGATCGGTCTCGACACCACGACCGTCTTCCTGGCGTTGCCGGAGCTGATGACCGCGCTGCCGGCGTCGGCCGGTCAGCTCCAGGGCGTCTTCGTCGGCTACCTGCTCACCTTCGGCCTGCTGATGGTGCCGCTCGGCACCCTCGCCGACCGGCTCGGCCGGCGGCGCGTACTCCTGGCGGGCCTGCTGGTCCTCGGGCTCGGCGCGGGCGGCGCGGCGCTGGCCGACAGCGTCGCCGCGCTGCTGGTCGCCCGGGTGGCCATGGGCGTCGGCGCGGCGGTCGTCATGCCGACCGCGATGGCGATGCTGCCGGTGCTGTTTCCGCCGGAGGAACGGGGACGGGCGTTCGCGGTGGCCTCGGCCGCGGTGAGCCTCGGCCTCTGCCTCGGCCCGCTGGTCGCCGGCGCCCTGCTGGAGCGCTACTGGTGGGGCTCGATCTTCCTGGTCGACCTGCCCATCGTGGTGGTGGCCGTGCTGCTCGTGGCGGTGCTCTTCCCCGAGTCCCGGGTGGCAGCGGGCCCGCCGGTCGTGGCCGGCCCGCGGCTGAGCCGCCCGGTCCTGGTCCTGGCGCTGGTCTACGTGCTCATGACCGGCTTCCTGTTCGTGCTGACGCCCTACCTCGACGGGGTGGGTTCGGCCCGGGGACTGGCCGCCGGTCTGCGGCTGCTGCCGCTGGTCGGGGCGCTCCTGGTGGGCGCGGGCCTCGGCGAGCGGCTCGGCGCCCGGGTCGGCCCCCGGGCACCGGCGGTGGCCGGGGCCCTGCTGCTCGGCGCCGGTCTGGCGCTGTTCGCCACGGCGGGCACCGCCACCGCCGCCGCCCGGGTCACGGTGGGGCTGGTCGCCGTCGGGGCGGGCCTCGGCGCGATGCTGACCAGCGCGCTGCGGGCGGCCACCGCCGAGACCCCGGACGACCTGCTCGGCGTGGTCCGCTTCACCACGGCCGTGCGCCAGGTCGCCGGGGCGGTCGGGGTGCTGCTCGCCGGCACGGTGCTGACCCTGGCGTACCGGGACGGCTCGTCGGGGCTCGGCGCCCACCTCGGCGCCGCCCTGCGCCGGGCCCAGGAGGCGGGCCCCGCCGGTGCCGAGCTGCGCGCCGCGGCGCGACTGGCGTACGTGGACGGTCTGCACGCGGCGGCGCTGGTCGGGGTGGGGCTGGCCCTGCTCGCGGCCGGCATCGCCGCCACCGGCCGGTTCGGGCCGCGCACCGATGCGCCGGTGCCGGGGGCGCGCCCGCCGGCGCTCGCCGCCGCGGAGTACCCCGGCTGACCGTCCACTCGCCGTACTCCTCCGTCCGGCCCGTCCGCGCTTCGACCGTCGCGGGCGGGCCGCGCCGCGCCCGGGGCCGCGCCGTGTTCGATCGGGAGCCGCGGCCGCACGTCGCCGGTGGGGCCACGGTTTCCCCGCGGGTCGGGGCGGATGCCGGGTGCAGGCTGCACGATGCATCGTGCAGCGGGGCGCCGCCGGTCCCGCCGGCGGGATTCCGCCGGACGCCCTGCGAGACAGATTCCGTCCATCATGGACGATCGTTTCGGTGCACCTGCGCAGGGTCTCTGACCTGCTCAAATGCCGCCGGAGTGTCGGTGTCGCAGGTGGCCGTCGGCCTCCGCAACGGGGGACCCGCAGGGTCGAGGGAAGCCCTTAAGAACGCGTCCAGAGGGTCTGCAGAACGGCCTGCGCAGACTGACCTGGCGCACCCGGGAACCAACTCGTCGGACCGCGCGGGGCCGGTTTTCAGGCATCGGTCCGCCCGGGTCGCCCGCCCCTTTCGTGGCCCGATCAAGGGAGAGTTGCGAATGTCGTCCAATCTCTACGGCATCCCAGACGACTTCGACGTCGTCGTCATCGGAGGCGGCCCCGCCGGCGGCACGTTGTCCGCGCTGCTGAGCGAGCGCGGCCGGCGCGTCCTCGTGCTGGACCGCGAGCGCTTCCCCCGCTACCACATCGGGGAGTCGCTCATCCCCGGCTTCATGCGCCCGATGGAGGAGCTGAAGCTCCTCGAGCGGATGGAGCAGCGCGGCTTCGAGAAGAAGCACGGCGGCACCCTGGTCTGGGGCGCGCAGAAGATCCCGTGGGGCTTCTCGTTCATCGAGGGTGGCCCGTACAGCTACTCGTACCACGTCCGCCGGGCCGACCTGGACTCGATGATCCTGGACCGGTCGCGGGAGCTGGGCACGCACGTGATCGAGGAGGCCACGGTCAAGGAGGCCATCGAGGAGGACGGCCGGATCGTCGGCGTCCGCTACACCATCCGGGGCTCCGAGGAGGTCCAGGAGGCTCGGGCCCAGCTGGTGATCGACGCCTCCGGCCAGGCCCGCGTGCTGGGTCGCAAGCTGAGCAACGTCAACTGGCACGAGGACATGCGCAACGTCGCGGTCTGGACGTACTTCGACAACGCCGACCGGCTGCCCGGCGACGAGTACACCAACATCCTCATCGAGGGTCTGGAGGGTGGCTGGTTCTGGGGCATCCCGATCGACAAGGGCACGATGAGCGTCGGCTACGTCACCGCCTCGGCGGCGGCGGCCGCCTCGGACGAGTCCCTGGAGGACCTGTTCCGGGCCCAGCTCGCACGCTCCACCCAGCTCAAGGAGCTGCTGAAGAACGCCCGCCAGTCCAGCGGCTTCCGCTCCGCCCGCGACTGGTCGTACACCTGCGACCGGTTCTACGGCCCGGGTTGGGCGCTGGTCGGCGACGCCGCCGCCTTCGTCGACCCGCTCTTCTCCACCGGCGTGGCGCTGGCCACCCTGGCCGGCAGCGCCCTGTCGAAGATCGTCGACAAGGTGCTGGAGCACCCGGAGATCGAGGAGGCCGCGCTGGAGCGGTACGCGACCGCGTACCGCGCGTTCTTCGACGAGATCCGCACCTTCGTCGGGAAGTTCTACGACCGCACGCGGTACAAGGAGTTCTACTGGGAGCAGGCCCAGACGATCGTCGACCCGAAGCGCGAGCGCGACCCGCGGGAGGACTTCGTCACCCTGGTCTCCGGCCTCAGCGGCCGTCACCCGCTGTTCAACATCAACGTGGACGACCTCATCGCCGAGCGCGCCGAGACCGCCGCGGTCGGAGCCTGACCCACCCACGCGGCAGCCGCTGTCCGGCGGCTGCCGCGTGGCCCCGCACCCGGAGCCGAATGGGGCCTGATGTCCAGCCACACCATCCAGATGTTGTTCGTCGACCTGGCGCTGATCCTGCTGCTCGCCCGCGGGTTCGGCGTGCTCGCCGTCCGGCTCGGGCAGCCGCCGGTGGTGGGGGAGATCTTCGCCGGCATCCTGCTCGGACCGACCCTGTTCGACGGCTGGATCGCCGCGAACCTGTTCCCGACCGCCGTCCGGCCGCTGCTCTCCGGCATGGCGGACGTCGGGGTGGCCCTGTTCATGTTCGTGGTCGGCCTCGAGCTGGAACGCGGCGTGCTGCGCGGCATGGGGCGCAACACCGCCGTGGTGGCGGCCGGTTCCACCCTGCTGCCGTTCGTCCTGGGCCTCGGGCTCGGCTGGTATCTGCTGCGCGGCCACGGCCACGGCGACGCCGCCGCCTTCATGATCTTCATCGGCCTGTCGGTGTCGGTGACCGCGTTCCCCGTACTAGCCCGGATCATCGCCGACCGCGGGCTGTCCCGGACCACGGTCGGCACCTTCGCCCTGGCCACCGCCGCGGTGGTCGACGTGGTGGCCTGGGTCGCCCTGGCCGGCGTGCAGGCCGCCATCGGGGGCGAGGACGGGCACTGGCGGGTGCTGCTGCTCCTGCCGTACGTCGCCGTGATGTTCCTCGTCGTCCGTCCGCTGCTGCGGCGCCTGGTGACGGGCGGCGACCCGGACAACCCGGTCAGCGTGCCCCGGCTGGCGGCGGTGCTCAGCGGCGCCCTGCTCTCGGCCGCGGCCACCGAGGCGATGGGCATGCACTTCATCTTCGGCGCGTTCCTGTTCGGCCTGGTGATGCCGACCGGCGGCGCGGCGGAACGCAGCGAGGCCATCCAACGGCAGACCGGCCAGCTCACCGCCGTCCTGCTCCCGGTCTACTTCGTCGTCGCGGGGCTCAAGGTGGACCTCGGCGGGGTGGGACTGGACGGGCTGTTGGACTTCGGCGCGATCCTGCTGGCCGCCGTCGCCGGCAAGCTGGGCGGCACCTATCTCGCGGCGCGTGTCCAGGGCGTTCCGGCCCGCGCGTCGCTGGCGCTGGGCACGTTGATGAACACCCGCGGACTCACCGAACTGATCATCCTGGGCGTCGGGCTGCGGATCGGCCTGCTCGACGGCTCCCTCTACTCGCTGATGGTCGTCATGGCGCTGGTCACCACGGCGATGACCGGCCCGATGCTCGCCTGGATCTACCGCCGGCCGGTCGAGATCACCGTCCCGGCGAGGGTGCCGGATCTGATGCCGGCTGCCCGGTCGTCGGCTTAGGAGGAGGAACAGATGCACCTGGTCGAACGTGGGCCGGAGCTGACCGCCCTGGCGGAGGTGTTGACCGCCTCCGCCGCGGGCACCGGCGGGGCCGTCCTGGTCAGCGGCGGCATCGGCTGCGGCAAGTCCGAGCTGCTCGACGCCGTACGGGGACGGGCCGAGCAGGACGGCTTCGTGGTGCTCGCCGCAGTGGGCTGCTGGGCCGAACGGGAGTCGCCCGGCGGCGTCCTCGGGCAGCTGCTGCGCTACGCCGGCGCGCCGTGGGCGTCGGCCGACCGGATCGCCGACCTGCTCGACGGGCTCGGCGCCGCCGGACCGGTCCCGGAGGCCGAACCGCGCACCCTCGACGCCACCACCAGCGCCGCCCTGCACCAGCTCTGCACCGAGGTGCTGCACGTCGCCGAGCGGGTGCCGGTCCTCATCTGCGTCGACGACGTGCAGTTCGCCGACGCGGTCTCCCAGCACTGGCTGATCCAGCTGCTCGGCCGGCTGCGCAACACCCGGGTGGCGGTGGTCGCCGCCGAGTGCGTGCTGTCCCGGCCGACCAACCCACGACTGCGCGCCGAGTTGCTGCGCCTGCCCAGCTACCGCCGGATCCCGTTGCAGCGGCTCTCGCCGGCCGGGGTGGCCACCGTGCTGCACCGCCACCTGGACCCGGACACCGCCGCCGCGCTGGTGAGTGAGGTGCACCAGGTCAGCGCGGGCAACCCGTTGCTGGTCCGGGCGCTCGTCGAGGACCAGCGCGCCGGCGACCGGCCGCCGGCCGCCGGGGCCCGGATCCGGGTCGGTGAGGCGTACGGGGACGCGGTGCTCAGCTGCGTGCTGCGCGGCCGGCCGGTGCTGATGCGGGCGGCCCAGGCGCTCGCCGTGCTCGACGAGGGCGCCGACAGCGACGCGCTGGCGGTCCGGCTGCTCGACGACGAGGAGCCGGCCACGGTCCGGCGGGGGCTGGACGCGTTGGACACCGCCGGCCTGCTGGACCGGGGCGCGCTGCGGCACCCGGTCGCCACCGCCGCGCTGCGCGCCAGCGTCCCGGCGCACGAGCGGGCCCGGCTGCACCGGCGTATCGCGGAACTGCTCTACTCCGACGGCGCACCGCCGACCCGGGTGGCCCGCCACCTGGTCGCCGCCGACCGGGCGCTGCCCGACTGGGCGCTGCCGGTGCTGCGCGCCGCCGCCGAACGGCACCTGGTGGAGAACCGGGCCGCCGACGCGTACGCCTGCGTGGAGGTGGCGCTGGGGATCTGCGCCGACGAGAGCCTGCGCGTTTCGCTGAAGGCCCTGCTGACCAGCGCGGCCTGGCTGCTGAACCCGTCGATGAGCGTCCGGCACCTGGGTGAGCTGGCCGAGGCGCTGCGGGAGGGGCGGCTCGGCGACCGGCACGCCCTGATGCTGGCCAAGTACCTGCTCTGGCACGGCCGCTTCGACGAGGCGGCGGAGGCGATCGAGCGGATCGTCGCCCGGGGCGAGGAGAACGACCCGGCCGGCTCGGCCGAGCTGCGCGCGACCCGGGAGATCCTCGCCGCGTCGTACCCGGCGCTGGTCTCCGGGCGGCTGCGCCCGCCCGAGCGCACCGCCCGCCCCACCCGTGATCCCCGGGTACGCAGCGCCGCGGCCCTGTCGTCGCTGCTCGCCGGCGGCGACGAGGACGAGGCGGTGGCCGACGCCGAGGCGTGCATGCGGGCGATGCGGCTGACCAAGAAGACCCAGGAAGCGCTGATGTGCGCGGTGGCCACCCTCCAGTTCGCCGACCGGCTGCCGGCCGCGGCGAGCTGGTGCGACCACTGGCTGGCCGAGGCGCGGGCCTGGCAGGTGCCGCTCTGGGAGGCCGAGTTCGCCTCGCTGCGCGCCAGCATCGCGCTGCGGCAGGGCAACCCGCTGCTGGCCCGGCAGCTCGCCGAGGCGGCGCTCAAGCAGGTGCCGCTGGAGAGCTGGGGCGTCTGCATCGGCGGGCCGCTGGCCAACCTGGTGCAGGCCGCCACGGACACCGGCGACCACGAGGCGGCGTCGACCTACCTGGAGATGCCGGTGCCGGAGGGCATGTTCAAGAGCCGGTTCGGCCTGTACTACCTGCACGCCCGGGGCCGCTTCCAGCTGGAGAACGGCCGACCGCACGCGGCGCTCAACGACCTCACCACCTGTGGCCAGCTGATGACCTCCTGGGGCTTCGACCGGCCCGCGCTGGTGCCCTGGCGGGCCGAGGCGGCCCAGGCGTACCTGCTCGCCGGTGACGTGGCGCGGGCCCGGACCCTCGCCCGCGAGCAGTTGGCCCTGGTCGGTCCCCGGGCCTCGCGGACCCGCGGCATGTCGCTGCGGGTGCTGGCCGCGGTCAGCCCGCCGGGGGAGCGCGCCGACCTGCTCACCGAGGCGGTCGAGGTGCTGCGCGGCTGCGGCGACCAGGCCCAGCTCGCGCAGGCGCTGGGCGACCTCGGCTGCCTGCACTACCAGGCCGGCCGCCCGGCCCGGGCCCGCCCGCTGGTCGAGACGGCGGCCCGGCTGGCCCGGGCGTGCGGCGCCCGGCCGATCCTGCGCCGGCTGCCGCTGGAGGCGGGACCGGCCCGGCCCGAGCCCGCCGACCCGGCCGAGCAGGTGAGCCGGGTGGCCGCGCTGTCGCTGCTGTCCGGCGCGGAACGCCGGGTGGCGGCGCTGGCCGCCCGCGGCCACACCAACCGGGAGATCTCCCGCCGGCTGTGCATCACGGTCAGCACGGTGGAGCAGCACCTGACCCGGACGTTCCGCAAGCTCGGCGTCAAGACCCGGGCGGACCTGCCCGAAGAGATCGTGCTGGACATGGCGGTGGCGGGATGACGCCCGCCGGCCGTCGGGCCCCCGCACACCGTTTCCCGACGAGAAGGAGGTGAGAAGATTGCCGCTCGACAGCTCCGGATCGGGACGCGACGACCGGTACGATGTGGCGATCCTCGGCAGTGGTATCGCTGGCGGCATGCTCGGTGCGGTGCTGGCCCGCAACGGCGTCAAGGTGCTGCTGCTGGACGCCGGCGCCCACCCACGGTTCGCGATCGGGGAGTCCACCATCCCCTTCACGTCCGGGATGACCCGGATCATCGCCGACCGGTACGGCGTGCCGGAGATCAAGCCGCTGTCCAGCTTCCGCGGCGTGCAGAAGCACGTCTCCCGCAACTGCGGCCGGAAGCAGAACTTCGGCTTCGTCTACCACCGCGAGGGTTCCCCGCAGGACCCGAAGCAGATCAACCAGCTGGTCGTCCCGTCGATGCTGCGGACCGAGTCGCACCTGTTCCGCCAGGACGTCGACATGTACCTGTTCCAGGTCGCGGTGAAGTACGGCGCGCACACCAGGCTCAACACCCGCATCGTCGACGTGGAGATCGACCCGGACGAGGGCGCGGTGCTGCGCTCGGACCGGGGCGAGGAGTTCCGGGCCAGTTACGTGGTGGACGCCGGCGGGTTCCGCTCGCCGCTGGCGGACAAGTTCGAGCTGCGCGAGGTCCCGACCCGGGCCCGGGTGCACTCGCGCAGCGTCTTCACCCACCTCATCGGGGTACGCCCGTACGACCAGTCGCCGGCCGCCGCGCGCGGCCACGACCAGCCGAACCCGTGGCACCACGGCACGCTGCACCACGTCTTCGACGGCGGCTGGATGTGGGTGATCCCGTTCGACAACCACCCGGACTCGCTCAACCCGCTGGTGAGCGTCGGCCTGACCCTCGACCCCCGGGTGCACCCCAAGACCGACCTGCCGCCGGAGGAGGAGTTCCGGCGGTTCCTGAACCGCTTCCCGGACATCGCCTGGCAGTTCGAGGACGCCAAGCCGGTCCGGCCGTGGGTCTCCACCGGCCGGTTGCAGTACTCGGCCAAGCAGATCGTCGGGGACCGCTTCTGCCTGACCTCGCACGCGGCCGGCTTCATCGACCCGCTCTACTCGCGCGGCATGACGAACACCCTCGAACTGATCAACATCATGGCCTGGCGGCTCATCGCCGCCGCCCGGGACGGCAACTGGTCCACCGAACGGTTCGAATACCTGGAGACCCTCCAGCAGGGACTGTTCGACTTCCACGACGACCTCGTCTACAGCTCGTTCGTCGCGTTCCGCGACTACGATTTGTGGAATGCGGTGAACCGCACCTGGCAGCTCGGCACCATGCTCGGGAACGTCGTCATCGAGGACGCCTACTTCCGCTATTCCCGCAGCGGCGACGACAAGGTTTTCCTCGCCCTGGAGGACAGCCGCCACCCGGGCTCGCCGTTCCCGGTCAGCGAGAAGTTCAGCGAGTTGGGCATCTTCACCCGGCAGACCTGCCAGGCGGTGGAGGCCGGCACGCTGACCGCGAAGGACGCCGCCGGGCAGATCTTCGCCAAGATCGCCTCGGCGGACTACCTGCCCCCGTCGTTCGGCTTCGGCGACCCGCAGAACCGCTGCTTCAGCGCGTCCCCGTCGAAGATGGCACGCAACGCGGTGTGGAGCCGGAGCAAGGCGCCGAAGGAGATCGGCGGCATGATGACCCGGGCCACGGCCGGCCTGGTCCGGATGCGGCTGCGCCCCTGACCGCACCCCTACGCGGCGTGGCGGCGGTCCCGGTGTTCCCCACCGGGGCCGCCGCCGACGTGTGTGCGGGATCACTCCACATTGGTCAACGTCGCTGCGTACGGGCGTCGCGATAGGGGTCGGCCTCGGGTGCGGACCGGTCGAATCGGGGTTACCGCCCATTCGCCGCCCGCGTAGATTCTGGTGGGCGGCGACAATTCCCGCCACCCGTGGAATTCCCACACCGCCGGGCGACGAACGGTCGTACCCCGCAATTTCTGCATTCTCCCGCCGCGGTCCCGTCGACGAAAAGGCAGTGAATGGACGCGATGGCAGACTTCGACACGGCAGACCAGATCGCGATCGTCGGCATGGCCGGGCGGTTCCCGGGCGCCGACGATCCGGAGGCCCTGTGGCGACTGCTGACCGGCCGCGGCGACGCCATCGTCGGCGTACCGGCGCAGCGGTGGGACGCCACGGCCCAGCTCGACCCGGAACGCGAGATCCAGGCCGTGGGGGGCTTCCTCGACGGCGTGGACCGGTTCGACGCCGCCTTCTTCGGCATCTCGCCCCGCGAGGCCGAGGACATCGACCCGCAGCAGCGGCTCATGCTGGAGGTCACCTGGCGGGCGCTGGAGGACGCCGGGCAGCCGGCCGCCGGCCTGGCCGGCACCCGTACCGGGGTCTACGTCGGGGCGTCCTGGCACGACTACGAGATCGCCCGCCGGGAGCGGGGCGCCCCGACCAGCCAGCACAGCCTCGTGGGCAACGCCCTCGACGTGATCGCCGCCCGGGTGTCGTACGCGTTGAAGCTGCGCGGCCCGAGCCTGACCGTGGAGACCGGCTGCTCGTCGTCGCTGGTGGCGCTGCACCTCGCCGCGCAGGCGCTGCGGTCCGGCGAGATCGACGCCGCCGTCGTCGGCGGGGTGAACCTGATCCTCGCGCCCGACGTCTCCGTCGGCCTCACCCACTTCGGCGGGCTCTCCCCGAGCGGCCGGTGCGCCGCGTTCGCGGCCGAGGCCGACGGGTTCGTGCGCGGCGAGGGCGTGGCCGCCGTCCTGGTGAAGCGGCTCGACCGGGCGCTGCGCGACGGCGACCGGGTGCACGGCGTGCTGGTGCGCTCCGTGGTCAACAACGACGGCGGCGGGGAGAGCCTGGTCACCCCCAGCCCGGAGGGGCAACGCGAGCTGCTCCGCCTGGCGTACGGCGACGGCGCCGTGCCCCTGGACCGGCTCGGCTACGTCGAGGCGCACGGCACCGGCACCGGCCGGGGCGACCCGATCGAGGCCGGCGCCATCGGCGAGGTGCTCGGCCGGGCCCGTACCGTCGGGCCGCTGCCGGTCGGCTCGGTGAAGACCAACATCGGTCACCTGGAGGCGGCGGCCGGGATGGCCGGCCTGTTCAAGGTCCTGCTCGCGCTGCGGCACCGCACAGTGCCGCCCAGCCTGCACTCCGCCACGCTCAACCCGGAGATCCCGTTCGACCAGCTCAACGTGACGGTGGTGCGGGAGCCGCTGGCGCTCCCCGCCGACGAGCCGGTCTATCTCGGGGTCAACTCGTTCGGCTGGGGCGGCACCAACGCCCAC
Organism: Micromonospora sp. NPDC048930; assembly: GCF_043197935.1. NCBI lineage: Bacteria > Bacillati > Actinomycetota > Actinomycetes > Micromonosporales > Micromonosporaceae > Micromonospora > Micromonospora sp. NPDC048930. The sequence goes on along the minus strand of NZ_JBICUB010000001.1, from coordinate 635,019 downwards.
GTGGTGGTCGGCCCGGCCCCCGCGCCGGCCGCTGGCGCGGTCGCCGAGCCACCGGACACCGGCCTGCCCGCGGTGGTGCCGGTCTCCGCCCGCCAGCCGGCCGCGCTCGCCGCCCTCGCCGGGGACCTCGCCGACCGGGTGCCCGAGACCGAGGCCGACCTGCCCGCCGTCGCCGGGACCCTGGCCTGGCACCGGGACCACTTCCCGCACCGCGCGGCGGTGGTCGCCGACCGGCCCGCCGCGCTGCGGGACGGGCTGGCCCGGCTCGCCGCCGCCGGGCCGGACGCGCCCGAGGACCCCGACCTGCCCACCGGCCGGGCCGTGCCGCACCGCCGTACCGCCTTCGTCTTCCCCGGCCAGGGCTCCCAGTGGCGGGGGATGGGCCGGGAGCTCCACAAGCGCAGCCCCGTCTTCGCCGACGTGGTGCGCCGCTGCGCCGAGGCGCTGCGCCCACACGTCTCCTGGGACCTCACCGCCGTCGTCGCCGACGAGGCGGGCGACGAGTGGACGACCCGGATCGACATGCTCCAGCCGACGCTCTGGGCGATGTCGCTCGGGCTGGCCGAGCTGTGGCGGGCCAACGGGGTGCACCCGGACGTGGTGCTCGGCCACAGCCAGGGTGAGATCACCGCGGCCACCCTGGCCGGCGCGCTCTCCTATGCCGACGCCGCCCTGCTGATGGCCCGGCGCAGCGCCATCGCCCGGCGGGCCTCCGGGCGGGGCCTGATGCTCGCCGTGGACCTGGACCGGGACGGCGCCCGGGAGGCGTTGCAGGGCTTCGAGGAGACGGTGGCCCTGGCGGTGCACAACGGCCCGCGCTCCTGCGTGCTCTCCGGCGACCGCGACGACGTGCTGACGCTCAAGGAACTGCTGGAGGCCGAGGAGGTCTTCTGCCGGCTGGTCAACGTGGACTACGCCTCGCACAGCCCGCAGATGGCGGCGCTCCGCGACGACCTGCTCGCCGCGCTGGAGCCGGTCCGCCCGACGGCCGGCGCCGTGCCGCTGCTCTCCACCGTCCAGGTGGGACTGCTCGGCGGGACGGAGCTGGACGCCCGGTACTGGGTGGAGAACCTGTGCCGGCCGGTGCTCTTCGCCGACGCCATGCGGCAGGCCTTCGACGACGGCGTCACCCACGTCGTCGAGATCAGCCCGCACCCGGTGCTCACCCCCGCCGTCGAGCAGCTCGCCGCCGAACGCGCCGAGCCGGTCGCGGTGCTCTCCACCCTGCGCCGGGACCAGGGCACCGCCGAGGACATGGCCCGCGCGCTGGCCCGGTCGTACGTGGCCGGGCTGGCGCCGTTCGGCGGGCTGCCCAAGGGCCGCCGGGTGGACCTGCCCGGCTACCCGATGCGGCCGGAGAAGTACTGGCCGGCGGCCCGGCCCCGCCGTGCCGGCGGGCGCGGCTTCGAGGTGGCGCTGTCCCCGGCGCCCGGGCAGGTGGACACCTGGCACGCGCCGGTCGGGCTGACGCTGGGCGAACAGCCGTGGCTGGCCGACCACCGGGTGCACGACGCGGTGGTGCTGCCCGGCGCCGGCATGCTGGCGTTGCTGCTGCTGGCCGCGCGGGCGCGGACCGGAGGCCGGCCCGGCAGCCTCGAGGACGTGGTCTTCGACCGGGAGGTCACCTTCGCCGGCGACGACGCGCGGCTGACCGTCGAGTGGCGCGACGACGTCACCGAGGGCGGCAGCGTACGCCTGCTGCACCTGCCCGACGGCGCGGCCGGCTGGACCGCGGCGGCCGGCGGGCGGGTCTCCTACCGGCCGGCCGACGGGCCGGTCCCCGACCACCCCGCCTGGGCCGACGCGGCGGCCCCGACCGACCCGGACGCCTTCTACCAGGACTGGGCCGGTCGCGGCCTGAACTACGGCCCCGCGTTCCGCCCGGTCCGCGACCTGCGGGTGCACCCGGACGGCGCGGAGGCGGTCGGTGAGGTGGTCCTCGCCGACCGGCTGCGCGCGGGCAACCGGCCGTACGCGCCGCACCCGGCGCTCCTCGACGGCGCCCTCCAGGTGGCGCTCGCGCTCTGCCCCGGCGACGAGGCCGTGGTGCCGGTCGCCGTCGACCGGATCCTGCTGCACGCCGACCTCGACGACCCGCCGACCGCCGTCCGGTCGCACGTGGTCCGGCACGATCCCGAGCACTACGACGTGCACGTCTTCGACGCCGCACGGCGGCCGGTGCTGTCCCTGCGCGGGTTGCGCCTGCGCCCGCTGCCCCGGACCGCCGCCGGCACCGACGACGCCGCGCGGCTGCACCGGCTCAGCTGGACGGCGGCCGAGCCGCCGGCCGTGCCGGCGGACCCGGGCCGGTGGCTGGTCTGCGGCCCGGCCCCCCGCGGTGACCTGGTCACCGCCCTGCGGGCGGCCGGTGCCGACCCGGTCGACGACGGCAACGACTCGCTCGCCACCGATCCCCGCGCGGAGGCCGCCGGTGTGGTCTTCGTCGCGCCGGACGCCGAGGCCGGGCTCGGCGCGCAGCGGCAGGGCCTGCTCCGGCTCACCGCCGTGGCCCGCGCCTGCGCCGGGCGCAGCGTCCCACCCCGGCTCGCCGTGGTCACCACCCGGGCGCAGGCGGTCACCCCGGACGACCGGCCGGACCCGGGCGCGGCCCTCTACTGGGGCTACCTGCGGGCGCTGCGCCGCGAGCACGGCGAGCTGGACCCTCGGGTGATCGACGTGGACCCGGCGGACCCCGACCGGGCCGCCCGGTGCGCCGCCGAACTGCTCGGCGGGGAGGACGACCAGGTGGTGCTGCGCGCCGACGGCCGCCGGGTGGGCCGGCTGGCCCGCGGCGAGCTGCCCGAGGAGGACGGCGTCGAGCTGCCCGTGCCGCGTACCGCGGCACAGCCGTTCCGGGTCGTCCCGACCCGGCCGGGACGGTGGGAAGGGGTGGTCCCGGTCCCGCTGGCCCGGCGCGCCCCCGGCCCCGGCGAGGTGGAGGTGGAGGTCACCGCCACCGGGCTCAACTTCATCGACGTGATGAAGGCCGTCGGCACGTACCCCGACCCGTCCGGTGGGGCCGACCTGCTCGGCGGCGAGTGCGCCGGCCGGGTCGTCGCGGTCGGCGACGGCGTCACCGAACCCCGGCCGGGGGACCGGGTGGTCGCCTGCGCCTTCGGAGCGCTGGCCAGCCACGTCACCGTCCGGGCCGGACACACCCGGCCGGTGCCCGCGGAACTCACCGACAGCGACGCCGCCGCCCTCCCGCTGGTCTACGCCACCGCGTGGTACGCACTGGCCGACCTCGGTCGGCTCGCCCCCGGCGAGACGGTGCTGGTGCACGCCGCCGCCGGCGGGGTGGGCCTGGCCGCCGTGCAGGTGGCCCGCGCGCTCGGCGCCCGGGTCGTCGCCACCGCCGGCAGCGAGGCCAAGCGCGCACACCTGCGGGCGCTCGGCGTCGCCGACGTCTTCGACTCCCGCGACCTGGGCTGGGCCGCCCAGGTCCGGGCGGCGACCGGCGGCCGGGGCGTGGACGTGGTGCTCAACTCGCTGACCGGCGCCGCGATCCCGCTCGGCCTCGACGTGCTCGCCGAGGACGGCCGGTTCATCGAGATCGGCAAGAAGGACATCTACGCCGGGCGGCCGATCGGCCTGGACGCCTTCCGCAAGGGCATCACCCTGGCCGCCGTCGACCTCGCCGGGCTGATGGACCGGCGACCCGACCGCTTCGCCCGGCTCTTCGCCGACGTGTGGCAGCGGATCGCCGACGGCACCCTCCCGCCGCTGCCCACCCGGGTCTTCCCGTACCCGGAGGCGGCCGAGGCGCTACGCGAGATGTCGCACGGCAGCCACATCGGCAAGCTGGTGGTGGCTGACCCGACCACGATCGAGACGGTCACCGCGGTGCCGCTGCCCGCGGGACGGTTCCGCGACGGGACGTACGTGATCAGCGGTGGCCTGGGCGCGCTCGGCCTGGCCCTGGCCGAGTTCCTGGTCGGGCACGGCGCCGGCGGGCTGGTGCTGCTCGGCCGGTCCGCGCCCGGCCCCGCCGCGCAGGCCCGGGTCGCGGCGCTGCGCCGCACCGCCGCCGTCGAGGTGCTCCGCTGCGACGTCGCCGACGAGACCGCGCTGCGCCGGGCGCTGGACGGGGTACGCGCCGCGCTGCCGCCCGTGCGCGGGGTGTTCCACGCCGCCGGCCTGCTCGACGACGCCACCGTCGGCACCCTCACCGCCGAGCAGGTGGCCCGGGTGCTCGCGCCCAAGGTGGACGGCGCGCTCGCCCTGGAGGCGGTCACCGCCGACGACCCGCTGGACCTGTTCGTCCTCTTCTCCTCGGCCGCCGCGCTGATCGGCAACGCCGGCCAGGCGGCGTACGGGGCGGCGAACGCCTGGCTGGACGCCTTCGCCGAGGCCCGCCGGCGCGCCGGACGGCCCGCGCTCAGCGTGCAGTGGGGACCGTTCGGCGACGTCGGGCTCGCCGCCGCCGACGAGAACCGGGGCGCCCGGCTGGCCGAGCGGGGCATGGAGAGCTTCACCACCGGCGAGGCGTGGCCGGCGCTGCTGCGCATGCTCGGCCGCGACGAGCCGGTGGTCGGGTACGTGCCGCTGAACCTGCGCCGCTGGTTCGACGCGTACCCGGACACCGCCGGACTGCCGAGCTGGCAGTGGCTGCGGTCGGCGGCCCGGGACGGCGACGCCGCCGGTCCGGCGCACGGCTTCCGGGGCACCCTGCTGCAGACGCCGGCCGCCGAGCGGGCCGCCCTGGCCGAGGCGAAGGTGCGCGAGCTGGCCGGCCGGGTGCTCCGGCTGGACGCCGACCGGGTCGACCGGGAGACCCCGTTCAAGGACCTCGGCCTCGACTCGCTGATGGGCCTGGAACTGCGCAACCGGCTGGAGCAGGCGTTCGGGCTGCGGCTGTCGCCCACCCTGCTGTGGACGTACGGCAGCGCCCGCGCCCTGGCCGGCGCGCTCTGCGAGCAGTTGGCCCGGGCCGCTGAACCGGCCGAGCCGGACGGGGCGGGCGCCGACCAGCCCGCGCCGACCGGCTGAACCCCGGCACCGCCCGCCCGACCGCATCCGCCCCGAGGAACCGAGGTCATGGACGACACCGACAACGCCGCCGCCAAGCGGCAGGACGCCCAGCTCAAGCGGGCCCTGGCCACCATCCGGACGCTTCGCCGCAAGCTGGACGAGCAGGGCGGCGACCAGCCGGTCGCCATCGTCGGGATCGGGCTGCGGCTGCCCGGCGGGATAGACGACACCGAGGCGTACTGGGACGCGCTGGCCGCCGGTCGGGACCTGGTCGGGCCGATGCCCCCGGTCCGGCAGGGCCCGTTCGCCGCCGAGTGGGCGCAACTGCCGCAGCGCGGCGGCTTCCTGGACGAGGTGCTCGACTTCGACGCCGACTTCTTCGGCATCAGTCCCCGCGAGGCCCGCGCCCTCGACCCGCAGCACCGGCTGCTGCTGGAGGTCGCCTGGGAGGCGCTGGAGAACGCCGCCGTCCCGGCCGACCGGCTCGTCGGCCGCCCCGCCGGGCTGTACGTCGGCATCACCGGCCAGGACTACCGGGACTGGCTCCCCGGCGAGCCGGACGCCTACTGGGCCACCGGCAACGGACACTGCTTCGCCGCCGGCCGGCTCGCGTACAGCCTGGGGCTGACCGGACCGGCCATGGCCGTCGACACCGCCTGCTCGTCCTCGCTGGTCGCGGTGCACCTCGCCGTGCAGGCGCTGCGCCGCGGCGAGTGCGAGGTGGCGATCGCCGCCGGGGTCAACCTGATCATGTCGCCCCGGTCGACCCGGCTGGTCGTGCAGACCCGGTCGCTGGCCCCGGACGGGCTGTGCAAGGCGTTCGACGCCCGGGCCAACGGCTTCACCCGGGGCGAGGGCGCCGGCGCCCTCGTGCTCAAGCCGCTCGCCCGCGCGGTCCGCGACGGCGACCGGATCCACGCGGTGATCCGGGGCACGGCGGTCAACCAGGACGGCCGGTCCAGCGGGTTCACCGCGCCGAACGTGCTCTCCCAGGTCGCCCTCATCGAGGCGGCCCTGGCCGGGGCCGGCGCCGGACCCGCCGACGTCGGCTACGTGGAGGCGCACGGCACCGGCACCGCGCTCGGCGACCCGATCGAGATGGAGGCGCTGGCCACCGTGCTCGGCCGGCGCAACGGCGGCGCGCCCCTCGCGGTCGGCTCGGTGAAGACCAACCTCGGGCACCTGGAGGCCGCGGCCGGCGTTGCCGGCCTGGTCAAGGCGGTGCTCTGCGTTCAGCGCCGGCAGGTGCCGCCGGTGGTGCACCTGCGTACCCTCAACCCGCGCATCGACCTGTCCGGCACCGGGATCGTGGTGCCGGACCGGCTGATCGACTGGGCCGCCGGGGCCGGCCGGCTCGCCGGGGTCAGCTCGTTCGGGATGAGCGGCACCAACGCCCACCTGCTCGTCGGCGCGGTGGAGCCGGACGAGCTGACCGAGCGGCCGGCCGCGCCGAGCGGCCCGGTGGCCGGCTTCGTGGTCTCCGCCCGGACCCCGGAGGCCCTGCGGGAGCTGGCCGGCGCGTACGCCGAGCGGCTGCGGCGACTGTCGCCCGAGGACTATCCGGCCTTCGCCGCCACCGCCAACGCCGGGCGCAGCCGGCTGCCGGTGGCCGCCTGGATCGCCGCCACCGACCCGACCGCCGCGGTCGCCGGCCTCGCCGCGCTGGCCTCCGGCGCCCCGCCGGTCGAGGCCGACCCCGCCGCCCTCGACGGGGCGCAGCCGCGGGCCGTGCTCGACCTGCCCGGCTATCCGTGGCAGCGGCAGCGGCACGCCCCGGAGCGGCCCACCGCCGGGGCGGCCGACGGGCCCCGCCCCGCCCCGCACACCCACCAGGTGGTCTGGACCGCGCTGGACCGGCCGGCCCCGGACCCGGGCACCGGCCCGCTCGTGCTGGCCGGGGACGACGCCGCGCTCGTCGCCGAACTGGCCGCCGCCGCGGCGGCCCGCGGGCTCGCCGGCACGCTGCTCGCGCCGGAACCGGGGGACGCCCCGCCGGGCTGGGGGGCGGCGGCGCTGCCCGGCGACCCGGGGGAGTGGACCACGTTCTGGGCCGGCCACCCCGGCGGGACCCTGGTGCTCGTCCCGGCCGCGCACCCCGTCCTGCCCGACCGGGACGGGGACGCCGTCGACGCGGAGGTCGACGCCGCCGACCTCGACGGGGACGCCGCCGACCCGGTCGATCGGGCGGCGGCCACCGTCGCGGCGGTGACCACGGCCGTGGCGGCCCTGGCCGACAGCGGGGTCGCCGGCCGGCGAGCGGTGCTGCTCACCCGGGGCGCCCGCCGCACCGGGCCGGCGGACGAGGTCGCCGCCACCGACCACGGGCCCCTGCACGGCCTCGCCCCGGTGCTGGGGCTGGAGTTCGGCGCGGCGTTCGGCGGGGTGGTCGACCTGCCCGCCCGGCCCGCCCTCGACGACCTGGACGCCGCGCTGGACCTGCTCACCGCGCCGCCCGGCCCGGTGCTGGAGGACCTGGTCGCGGTGCGGGCCGGCCGGCTCCTCGCCGCCCGGCTGCGGGACGCCGATCCCACCCCCTCCGGGCTGCGGGTCCGCGCCGACGCCACCTACCTGGTCACCGGGGCGCTCGGCGCGGTCGGCCGGGAACTCGTCACCGACCTGGTACGCCGGGGCGCCCGCCGGTTGCTGCTGGTCGGCCGGCGGGCCGAGGCCGAGCTGGACGCCGCCGCCCGGGACCTGCTGACCCGGCTGCGCGACGACGGGATCGGGGTCGGCTACGTCGGCGGTGGGTGCGACACCGCCGACTCCCGCCGGCAGGTGACCGCCGCGCTGCGCGGCATGCCGCCGCTGGCCGGGGTGCTGCACGCCGCCGGCACCATCGCCCGGGTACCCGCCACCGAGCTGGACGCCGGGCGGATCGCCGCCGCCCTGCGGGCCAAGGTGGGCGGCGCCTGGTGGTTGCACCGGCTCACCCGGGACCTGCCGCTGGACTTCTTCGTGCTGGTCTCCTCGGTCTCCGCGCTCTGGGGCACCGAGGGCTACGCCGCGTACGCCGCCGCGAACGGCGGACTGGACGCCCTCGCCGCCTACCGCCGGTCGCTCGGGCTGCCTGCGGTCAGCATCGCGTACGGGCCGTGGGCGGTCTCCGGGATGGCCGACGGCGACTCGCGGGACCGGTTCGCCCGAATCGGGGTCGGCGCGCTGGACCCGGCCACCGGCTGCGCGGCGCTGCGGGACGAGACGCCCGGCCCGGAGGGCTACCTGGTGGCCTGCCCGCTGGACCGGCCGCGGCTGGAGCGCGTGCTGGGCGGGCTGCGCCCGCGCGGACTGTTCGCCGCCCCGCCGGCTGCTGCCGCCGGCACCGCGCTGGATGCCAGCGGTGGTGCCTCCGCCGCCGCCCCGGCCGGGGAGGAGCGGGAGCCGTCGGTGGTGGCGGAGCTGACCGGGCTGCCGGTGGCGGCCCGCCCGGCCGTCGCCCGTGGTCACGTGGCCCGGCTGCTGGCCGCGCAGCTCGGGCACCCGGAGGGCCACGTCGTCCGGGAGGACGCCGGCTTCTTCGACCTCGGACTCGACTCCATCATGGCGGTGGACCTGGCCCGCCGGCTCGCCGAGGCGTTCGAGGTGCCGCTCCAGGTGGCCGACGTCTTCGACCACCCGACCGTCCGCCAGTTCGCCGACCACCTGCTGGCCCTGCGCGACGGCCCAACCGTCGTCCCCGGCCCGGCCCTCGTCCCCGGCCCGGCGGCCGGCCGCACGCCCGACGGCACGGTGGGCGTCGGGCCGGTGGACCACGCCCGGATGCACGCCGCAGCCGTCGACGGTGGACCGACCGCCGCGGTCCACCCCGTGTCTCCGGCCATCCCGACGGAGCTCGCCCCGGCCGCCCCGCAGGTCGGGGAGCCGGCCGCCCCGGTCGCCCCGGTGACCGGGCCGGTGGCGTTCCCGGCCGAGCCGGCGGCGATCGTCGGGATGGCCGGTCGCTTCCCCGGCGCCGACTCGGTCGAGGAGCTGTGGGACCTGCTCCGCTCCGGCCGGGACGCGGTGAGCGAGGTGCCGCCGCACCGCTGGAGCCACCGCACGTTCCACACCGCCGACCCGGACACCGGCCCGCGGATCACCACCGACCAGGGCGGCTTCCTGCGGGACGTGGCCCGGTTCGACGCCGGGTTCTTTGGCGTACCGACCCGCGAGGCGGAGAACCTCGACCCGCAGCAGCGGCTGCTGCTCGAGTGCGCCTGGCACGCCCTGGAGGACGCCGGCATCGACCCGAAGCGGCTGGCCGGCACCCGGACCGGCGTCTTCGTCGGGGTGAGCAACGGCGACTACGCCCGGGTGCTGGCCGGCGCCGGGGTGGACCGGCTCGACGCCTACTACAGCACCGGCACCGCGCTCAACGCCGTCGCCGGCCGGCTGGCGTACGTGCTGGGGCTGGCCGGGCCGGCGCTCGCCGTGGACACCGCCTGCTCGTCCTCGCTGGTCGCCCTCCACCTCGCCGTCCGCGCGCTGCGCAGCGGGGAGGTCGACGCGGCCATCGTCGGCGGGGTCAACGTCATCGTCGACCCGCTCGCCTCGGTGGCGGTGAGCCGGGCGCACATGCTCTCCCCGGACGGGCGGTGCCGGACCTTCTCCGCCGACGCCAACGGCTTCGTCCGGGCCGAGGGCTGCGGGGTGCTCGTCCTCAAGCGACTCGCCGACGCCGGCCGGGACGGTGACGCCGTGCTCGCCGTGGTCCGGGGCAGCGCGGTCAACCAGGACGGCAGCTCCTCCGGGTTGACCGCGCCGAGCGGCCGGGCGCAGGAGCAGGTCATCGCCGCCGCGCTCGCCGACGCCGGCGTCGCCGGCGCCACGGTGGACTTCCTGGAGGCGCACGGCACCGGCACCTCGCTCGGCGACCCGATCGAGGTCGGGGCGGCCTGGCGGGTGCTCGGTCCGGGCCGGGCCGCCGACCGGCCGTTGCGGCTCGGTTCGGTGAAGAGCAACATCGGCCACTGCGAGTCGGCCGCCGGCATGGCCTCGGTGATCAAGACCGTGCTCGCCCTGCGGCACCACACCATCCCGGCCAACCTGCACTTCACCGACCCGAACCCGCACATCGACTGGGCCGGGATGGACGTGCGGGTGGTGGACACGCCGGTGGCCTGGCCGCGCGCCGACCGGCCCCGGCTGGCCGGGGTGTCCGGCTTCGGCTTCACCGGCACCAACGCGCACGTCGTGCTCGCCGACCCGGACCGAGGGCCGGCCGACGTCGAGGCCGGTCCGGCGGGGACCGGACCGCACTCCGGCGGAACCCCGAACGGCACCGCCCCGGACGGGACCGCGCCGGACGGCATCGCCGCGAACGGCGCCGCCGTGAACGCGGACGGCGCGATCGGCGCCGCCGTGAACGGCGCCGCGCCGGCCGCCCCGGGGCCGCTGCTGGTCCCGCTCTCCGCGCCGAGCCCGGACGGACTGCGCCGGCTGGTCGAGCGCTGGCGGGAGCGGCTCGCCGACTGCCCGGCCGAGGAGCTGCCCGACCTGGCCGCGCTGGCCGGCACCGGCCGGGCCCACCTGCCGTACCGGACGGTCCTGCTCGGCCGTGACCGGGAGCAGCTCCTCGCCGCCGCCACGCCGCCGGCCGACCCGGTCGCGGCGACCCGACCGCCCCGGATCGCGTTCCTCTTCTCCGGCCAGGGCAGCCAGTTCTTCGGCATGGGCCGCGAGCTGTACGCCACCGAGCCGGTGTTCCGCGCGGTCTTCGACGAGTGCGACCGCCGGCTCGCTCCGGCGCTCGGCGCCTCGCTGACCGAGCTGATCTTCACCGGCGACGACCGGGCCGCGATCAACGAGACCCGGGTGACCCAGCCGGCCCTGGTCACCCTGGAGGTGGCGCTGGCCGAGCTGTGGCGCTCCTGGGGCGTCACCCCGGCCGTGGTGATGGGCCACAGCGTCGGCGAGATCTCCGCCGCCGTCGTGGCCGGGGTGCTGGACCTGCCCGCCGGTCTCGACCTGATCGCCGAGCGGGCCCGCCTGATGCAGGCCACCCGGCCGGGCGCGATGCTCGCCGTGGTCGCCACCGAGGAGCGGGTGCGCGACCTGATCGCCGGCACCGGGCTGGACGTGGCGGCGGTCAACGGCCCCGAGGCCACCGTGGTCTCCGGCCTGCCGGAGGAGATCGAGGCCCTCACCACCCGGCTGCGCGCCGAGCGCGTACGGCACCGGGCGCTGAGCGTGTCGCACGCGTTCCACTCACGACTGCTGGACCCGGCGCTGGACGAGTTCCGCGCGGTCTGCGCCACCGTCCGCCACGCCACCCCGGCCGTCCCGGTGATCTCCAACCTGACCGGGGCAGTGGCCGGACCCGACACGTACGACGCCGACTACTGGGTGCGCCACGCCCGCCAGCCGGTGCGCTTCCACGCCGGCGCCGGGCAGCTCGCCGCGCTCGACGTGGACGTGTGCCTGGAGATCGGTCCCGACCGTACCCTGGTCAACCTGGTCCGGGCCGCGGGCCTCGCGCCGGCCGGCGGCCTGCTGTCGTCGCTGCGCCGCGGCTCACCGGACCGCTCCGCGCTGCTCGCCGCGGTCGCCGCGCTCTACCCGCTCGGCCAGGACGTGATCTGGTCGCGGGTGCAGCCCCGTCCCCGCCCGGGCACCCGCGTCGAGGCGCCGCGCTACCCGTTCGCGGAGACCCGCTACTGGGCGGCCACCGCGGGGGCCGGCGTCCCGGTGACGGCGGCCGGCCCGGCCGCCGACGCGCCCGCCTGGGGTACGCCGGTCCGATCGCCCGCCCTGCGCGGCCGGGTGTTCCGCACCGAGCGGAGCACCGAGTTCCCGCCGCACCTGACCGACCACCGGCTCTACGGGACCGTCTCGGTGCCCGGCGCGTCGCAGACCGCCACCGTGCTCTCCGCGCTGGCCGGCGACGGCACCCCGCCGACCCTCGCCGACCTGGTCTTCCCCCGGGCCCTGGTGCTGCACGACGGCGAGCGGTACGAGCTGCAGGTCATCGAGGCCGAGCAGGAGCACGGCGGCCGCACGGTGAGCGTGCAGAGCCTGGTCGACCCGGACCGGGACCGCTGGCAGGAGCACCTCTCCGCCCGGCTGCTGCCGGACCCGGCGGTCGAGCCCCGGCCGGTGCCCGACCTCGCCGCCTTCCGCGCCGCCACCGAACGCCACCTCGCCGGGGAGGACTTCTACCGACACTTCCGGGAGATGGGCTACCTGCTCGGCCCGTCGTTCCGGTGGATCGCCGAGGTGTGGCTGCGCGGCGACGAGGCCCTGGTCCGCTACGCCCGCCCCGAGCGGATGAACGAGGACCCCGCCGGCTGGGCCATCCACCCCGGCCTGCTCGACTCCTGCCTGCAGAGCACGGTCACCTTCGGCGTCGACCCGGACGGCACGGACGACGCGGCGGAGGCCGGCCGGGCCGGGCTGGCGATCCCGTTCGCCGCCGCCCGGCTCACCCTGGCCCGCCGGCCCGACCCCGACGGGGAACTCTGGGGCCACGTCCGGGCCCGCCGGGCCACCACCCGGCCGGACGGCACCCGGCAGGTGGACGAGGCGGACCTGCACATGTTCGACGGGCGCGGCCGGACCGTGCTGGCGGTCGACGGGTTCCGGATCCGGCACGCCCCCCGGGACCTGCTGGAGCGGTCGCTGCGGGACCGCGCCGTGCACGTCCACGAGCTGACCTGGACGCCGCCGGGGCCGGACCGGCCGGAGCCCGCCCCGGCGGCGACACCGCGCGCCGCCGTCCTCGGCGGCGACGTCGTGCCCGCGTTCGCCGACGCGGTCGCCGGGCTGGTCGAGCCGGACGACGAGTCGCCCGACCTGGTGCTGGACCTGCGGTTCGCGGCCGCCGAGCCGGGGGAGTCGGCCGAGGCCGCGCTGTCCGCCGTCCGCCGGCTCGCCGACGACCTGCGGGCCGCCCCCGCCGCCGCGCCGTACCTGGTGGTCTGCGCCGACGGCGCCGCGGCCGCCCCGGTCCGGGAGGCGCTGTGGGGGATGCTCGCCGCGGTCGAGGCGGAGCACCCCGACCGCCGCCTGGTCCGGGTCGTGCTCGCCGCCGACGCCGCCCCGGGGGACGCCGCCGCGCTGCTCCTCGACGAGGTGCGCCGGGGCCTGCCGGAGACCCGGCTGCGGCTCGCCGCCGACGGCGTCCGGGTGGCCCGGCTCCGCCCGCTGCCGGCACCCGACGCCGACCTGCCGGACGCCGTCACCGCCGGCAGCGCGCTGGTCACCGGCGGGCTCGGCGCGCTGGGCCTCAGCGTCGCCGGGTTCCTCGCCCGGCACGGCGTCCCCGCCATCACCCTGGTCGGCCGGTCCGCGCCGGACCCGGCCGCCAGCGCGGCGATCGACCAGCTCACCGCCGGTGGCACCCGGGTCCGGGTGGTCCGCGGCGACGTCACCGACCCCGAGGACTGCCGGCGGATGGTGGCCGAGGCGGAACGCGACGGTCCGATCGGCACCGTCTGGCACCTCGCCGGGAGTACCGCGGACGGCGCGTTCACCCAGCTCGACGGGGCGGCCTTCGACGAGGTCTTCGCCGGCAAGGCGGCCGGCGCGGACCGGCTGCTCGAGGCGATGGCCGACCGGCGGCCGGCCGCGCTGGTGCACTTCTCCTCGGTCTCCGCCGTGCTCGGCTCCGCCGGCCAGGCCAACTACGCCGCCGCCAACGGCTACCTGGCCGGCCTCGCCGCCCGGCTGCGCGACCGCGGCCTGCCCGCGGTGAGCATCGACTGGGGACCATGGACGCCCCGGGTGAAGGGCGGCCTCGCGGCCACCGAGGCGACCCGGCGGGCCATCGACCGGCTGGGCGTACGGGCCTTCACCGACGAGGAGGCGGAGAGCATCCTGCGCGCCGCGCTCACCGCCGGCCGGGAGCGGCTCGTCGCGGTGGCCGTGGACGCCCGGGCGTACGTCGAGCGGGCGGCCGGCCACCCCCGGGCGGCCCTGCTGCTCCCGCTGGCCGACCGGGGCACCCGGCCCGCGCCGGCCGCCCCGGCGGCACCGCGCGGCTGGCTGCGCGAGGAACTGGACCGGACCGCCCCCGAGGAGCGCGAGGACCGGCTCCGGGCGGCGGTGCGCGGGGTGGCCGGCGAGGCGCTGGGCGACCCCGGGGCGCTCGACGACGAGGCCGGCTTCGTCGACCTGGGCCTCGACTCGATCATGGTGATCGACCTGCGGACCCGGCTGTCGCACGCCCTCGCCGTGGACCTGCCGGCCACCGTCGCCATCGACCACCCGACCATCGCGCAGGTCGCCGCGTACGCGATCGACCTGCTCTACCCCGACGACGAACCGGCCGACGTCCCGTCGCGCGCCGGCGGCTGGTCCGGAACGTACGCCGACCCGGCCGACCCGGCCGGGACGGACGGCGACCTGGCCGACCTGTCGATCGACGAGCTGGTCCGGGCCGTCCGGGCGGACCTGGCCATGGAGGAGTGAGGGACGTGACCATGGACGCCACCGAGCTGCGGCGACTCGTGGAGGACCAGCTCCGGCTCTCCCGCCGGCAGCAGGCCCGGATCCGCGAGCTGGAGCGGGAGCAGCGACCGCCGCTCGCCGTCGTCGGGCTCGGCCTCCGCTTCCCCGGCGACCTGCGGACACCGGAGCAGTTCTGGGACTTCCTGCGCGGCGACGCGCACGCGGTCACCGGCATCCCCGACGACCGGCCCGGCCTGCGCGCCGCGTACCAGCCGGGGCCGGTCCGACCGGGACGCTCCTACGTGGACCGGGCCGCCTTCCTGAGCGACATCGGCCACTTCGACGCGGACTTCTTCGGCATCTCGCAGCGCGAGGCCGAGCTGCTCGACCCGCAGCAGCGGCTGCTGCTGGAGACCGCCTGGGAGGCCCTCGAACGGGCCGGGATGGCCGTCCGCCGCACCGACCGGCTCGACGTCGGCGTCTACCTCGGCATGATGGCCTCCGAGTACGGCGAGCGGCTGGCCGTACGGGAGGACAAGACGCCGCTGGACCCGTACTACGCCACCGGCGGCGGGCTCTGCTTCGGCGCCGGCCGGATCAGCTACGTGATGGGCTTCGCCGGCCCGGTGGTCAGCGTGGACACCGCCTGCTCCTCATCGTTGGTGGCGATGCACCTGGCGGTCCGCGCGCTGCGCGCCCGGGAGTGCCGGTACGCGCTGGTCTGCGGCTCCAACCTGCTGCTGTCGCCGAACCTGATGGTGTCGCTGTGCCAGAGCCGGGCACTCTCCCCGGCGGGCCGCTCCAAGTCCTTTCTGGCCTCGGCCGACGGGTACGGCCGGGGCGAGGGCGTCGGCGTGCTGGTGCTGATGCGCCTCGACGAGGCGGAACGGGAGGGCCGGCCGATCCTGGCCGTGGTCCGGGGCAGCGCGGTCAACCACGACGGGGCCGCCTCCGGGCTGACCGTGCCCAGCGGCCCCGCCCAGCAGGAGGTGGTGCAGGCGGCCCTCGCCGACGCCGGGGTGGGTGCGGCCGACCTCGGCTGGGTGGAGGCGCACGGCACCGGCACGCTGCTCGGCGACCCGGTCGAGGTGGGTGCCCTGGACGCCGCCCTCGGCGCGGCGGTCCGGGAACGCGGCGTCCCGCTCGGCATCGGCAGCGTCAAGGCGCGGCTCAACCACCTGGAGGCCGCCTCCGGGGTGGCGGGGCTGATCAAGACCGTGCTCATGCTGCACCACGGCGAGATCCCGGCCGCCGCCGACGAGGCCGACGGCCCGCTCAACGAGCACATCCCCTGGGACCGGCTCGGCTTCACCGTGCCCCGGCGGACCGCGCCCTGGCCGGCGCGGCTGCCGCGTCGGGTGGCCGGGGTGAACTCGTTCGGGATGAGCGGCACCAACGCGCACGTGGTGCTCGAGGCGTACCGGCCGGCGGAGGCGGCCGCGCCGGCCGCGCCGGACGGGCCCGAGCTGCTCACCCTCTCCGCCCGGGACCCGCAGGCCCTGGCCACCCTCGGCGGGGCCGTGGTGGCGCGGCTGCGCGCCACCGACCCGGCCGACCTGCCGTCGCTCTGCCACACCCTGCGCGCCGGCCGCGCCCCGCTCGGGCACCGGGTGGCGGTGGTCGGCGCCACCGCCGACGAGCTGGCCGTCCGGCTGGCGGCGACGGTCCGGCAGCCGGCCGGCCCGGCCGGCCGGCTACGCCCGGTCACGTTCTGGGCCGCCCCCGACCACACCGCCCTGGAGGTGGCGCTGGACGCGATCCGGGCCCGCTGGCCCCGGCTGGTCCCGGCCGACCCGGCCGGTGAGGCGCCCGACCGCTGGGTGGCGCTGCTCGGCCGGCTCGGCGTCCGGGTCCGGTCCCGGCGGGACACCGGCCGGCCGGCCGCGGCGGGCCGCCTGGAATGGCGCGGCGAGGACGGTACGCCGCAGGTCGTGCCGCTGGTCACCGCCGTCCCCGAGGCGGCCCCCGCCCTGCTGCTGGACGCCCTCGCCGCGCTCTTCGCGGCCGGGCTCGACGTCCGCTTCGACGAGCTGCGCCCGGCCGGCGCCCGGTTCCTGCCGGACCTGCCCACCTATCCCTTCCGGCGCCGGCGGTTCTGGGTCGACGAGCCGGTCGGCGCGGCCGGCGGCGCGGCGGCGGAGACCGGCGGCGGGGACCTGGCCCCCCTGCCCACCGACCGCGCCGGCATCGAGGCGTACCTGATGACCGAGCTGCGCGACGTGCTGCACGCCGAGGAGGAGCTGGACCCGAGCCGGTCCTTCCTGGAGACGGGCGGCGACTCGTTCGTCTCCACCCTGTTCATGACCCGGATCGAGGAACGGTTCCAGATCGCGCTCACCCCCGAGGACCTGCCCATCGACCGCCCGCTGGCCGCGCTGCTGGCGACGATCGCCGACCACATCACCGGCCGCCCGGTCGCGGCCGGGGGACGGGAGTGACCCGATGAGTGCGTTCCTCCGACCGCGGCCGGTCCCCGACCCCGACCTGCGCCTGGTGGCGTTCCACCACGCCGGCGGCTCCGGCAGCGCCTACTTCCCGCTCAGCCGGGGCATCCCGGAGGAGTGGGACCTGCTCCTGCCCGACCTGCCCGGCCGGGGCCGCCGGCACCGCGACGAGCCGCTGCGGGACATCCCCGCCATCGTCGCCCGGGTGGTCGAGGACCTGCTCGACTGGGCCGACGCGCCGCTGGCCCTGTTCGGGCACAGCCTGGGCGCGGTGGTCGCGGCGGAGACCGCCCGCGCGCTCGGCGCCCACGGGGTCGAACTCGTCTGGCTCGGCGTCTCCGGCCGCCCCGCCGCCGGCTACCGCGGCCCGAAGGCCACCCTGCCGTACGACGTCTCCGACGAGGAGATGCTGCGCCACCTGTTCGCGCTTGGCGGCATGCCGGACCGGATCCACGAGGTGCCCGAGTTCCGGGCCCAACTGCTCCGGCTGGTCCGCGCCGACCTCGGCGCGCTGGCCGGGTACGCCCCGCCACCCGCCCGCCCGCCGCTGACCGTGCCGATGACCGCCTTCGGGGGCACCGAGGACGACTGGGCGCCGCCGGCCTCGATCGCGGCCTGGGCGGGGGAGACCACCGGGCCGTTCCGGCGGCTACTCTTCCCTGGCGGGCACTTCCACTTCCTCGGTGCCGCGTTCGGGTCCTTCACCGCCGCGCTGGTGGCGGAGGTCCGCGCCGCGACCCGGTCCACCTCCCGGCCCCGGCCCACGCCCGGCGTGGTGGCCGCCGGAGCCGTGTCACCCCCGGTGTGAGGAGCGCACGATGAACACCAAGGACCAGCTCGTTCCGGCCGAGACCGCACCGGTCGACATGCGACCCCTGATGGCCAGCTTCCCGTCCGGCGTCACGGTGACCACCGCGCTGCACACCGACGGCCGGCCGTGGGGGATGACCTGCACCTCGCTGTGCAGCGTCTCGCTCGACCCGCCGATCCTGCTGGTCTGCCTGCGCTGCGGCAGCCCCACCCTGGAGGCGATCGCGGCCAGCCGCTCCTTCGCGGTGAACCTGCTGCACGACCAGGCCCGGGTCTTCGCCGAGCTGTTCGCCTCCGGGGCGGCTGACCGCTTCGAGCGGGTCCGGTGGACTGCCGGCGCGGCGGCCGGCGGCCCGCACCTGCTGGACGCCGCGCACACCATCGCCGACTGCGAGGTGGTCGACGACAGCGTGGTCGGTGACCACGCCGTGGTGATGGGCCGGGTCCGGGCGGTCACCCGGCTGCGCCCGCAGCGGCCCCTGCTCTACGGCCTGCGCCGCTACGCCACCTGGGCGGACCTGGTCGACGGCAGCTACCTCTCCTCCGACGCCCAGGCCTTCGACTGGTCCTGACCGCCGCTCCGGATTCCCGGCCCGCCGCTGCCATCGACCCGAGGGAGTCGGTCGGGCGGGCCGGGCAACCGTCCCTTACTCGGTGAAATTCCGGATGGGCGAGCAGGGCCCCGGCGTGGGGTCGTCCGCGCCGTCCACCGAACACACCTTCATCGCGTAGGTGAGTAGTTCCACCACATTGTATTGGAACGATGTGTAGCTGCCCGCCCCATTGCCGTTGTACTTGGTCGCGATCAGCGACTTGTCGGTGGGGGAGGTGTACACGTACAGGTACCCCTTCGCGCCGTGGCCGTCGGCCAATTTGTCGTAGACCCGAAAATAGTCGCCGTCGTCGACGTGCTGCATGCTGGCGACCACGGTCGTGCTGTTCACCAGCGAGACCCACGTGTCACCGGCGAATGCGGGAGTGCTGGTGCCCAGCACCACGAGAGCGGGTGCGGTCAGCAGGGCTGCGACCCGAATGGGCCAGCTTCTTGACATTGACGTTCACCTCTCGCATTGAGCCGCCGCACGGCGGCCGGGTGCCTGGAATGCTAGGGGTGATATTGACGGCCGCAACGATTCGGAAGCTCTTCTTGAGCTCGATTTGAGCTTTCCGGAGTTTTCGATGTGGGCATCGGGCGCCATTGTTCCGGGCCGCCCCGAATTTCAGGACGATACGCCGAGCGCGTCCGGTGTGTCGGCCGGTTCCGTGTCGGCGGCGAAGCGGGCGATGCGCTCGGCCAGCCGGGCCGAGGAGGCGGCGGACACGATCGAGTGGTGGTCCTCCGGCCAGCGTTCCACCGTCAGCTCCGGGCAGACCGCCCGCCAGGCGGGCACCGGGTCCGGACGGTCCACCCGGTCGGCCACCACCAGCAGCACGGGCGCCACGCCCGGGGCGGGCCGGTGGGCGGCCAGCGCGGCCAGGTTGTCCCCGTGCACCCGCACCAGCCGGCGGTACCCGGCCTCGTCCAGCTCGGCGGGGAGCAGGCCGGCCGCCCGGGCCGCGGCCTGCGCCGCCCCCGCCAGCCCGGCCTCGGGGGCGGTGGCCAGCGCGGTGGCCACCGGCTCCGGCAGCCGGCCGCCGGCCAGGTCGGCGAGGAACTCGACGTGCCGCTCCCGCTCGTCGGCCGGCAGCCGCAGGGTCCGGATGTCGCTGTCGACCAGGACCACCCGGGCCGCCTCGCCCTCGTCGCGCAGCTGGGCGGCCAGCTCGTGGGCCAGCACGCCCCCCATCGACCAGCCGGCGAGCAGGTACGGCCCGTGCGGCGCCAGCCGGCGCAGCTCGGTCCGGTACCCGGCGGCCATGTCGGCCAGGCTGGGCGTGCCGGCCGCGTCGTCGCCGGCGAGGGCCCGGCTCTGGAAGCCGTACACCGGGCCGGCCCAGGCGCGGGCCAGGTCGGCGTAGCGGGCCACCGAGCCGCCGACCGGGTGGCACAGGAACAGCGGCTGGCCGGTGCCGTCGGCCAGCGGTACGACACACCGGACGGTGCCGTCGCCGGCGGCCAGCCGGGCGGCCAGCCCGCGTACCGTGGGGGCGTCGAAGATCTGCCCGAACGGCACCTCCGTGCCGAGGTCGGCGCGGAGCCGCTGCACCAGCCGCAGGGCGAGCAGCGAGTTGCCGCCGAGGGCGAAGAAGTCGTCGTCCGGCCGGACCGCCGGCACCTCCAGCAGCTCCGCCCAGATCCGGCAGATCTGCTCCTCCACGGGGCTGGGGCAGCCGGCGTCGTCCGGGGTGCCCGGCGCGTCGTCGCGTGCGGCGGCCTCGGCGGCCGCGAGGGCCCGGTCCAGGTCGACCTTGCCGTTGCCGCTGAGCGGCAGCCGGTCCAGCAGGTGGATCCGCGCCGGCACCAGGTACGCGGGCAGCCGTTCCCGCAGGTATGCGGCGAGCGTCGCCGGGTCCGGCGCGGGATCGTCGGGCACCACGACGGCGACCAGCCGCCGCTGCCCGCCCGGCACCTGCTGGGTGGTGACCGCGCAGTCGCGTACCTGCGGGTGGGCCCGGGCGACGGCCTCGATCTCGCCCGGCTCCACCCGGAACCCCTGCACCTTGACCTGCCGGTCCTCCCGGCCGAGGAACTCGATGGTGCCGTCGGGCCAGTACCGTCCCAGGTCGCCGGTGCGGTAGAGCCGCGCCCCGGTGGCCGGGTCGGTGACGAACCGCTCGGCGGTGCGCTCGGGGTCCCGCCAGTAGCCCTCGGCGAGCCCGACGCCGCCGATGTAGATGCCGCCGACCGCCCACGGTGGACGCAGCCGGAGCCGGTCGTCGAGCACCCGCATGGTCTGGTTCGGCAGCGGCCGGCCGTACGGGATGCTCCGCCAGGCCGGGTCGACCGTGCCGATCTCGTAGCTGTTGGACCAGATCGCCGCCTCGGTCGCGCCGCCCAGCGCGGTGACCCGGGTGCCCGGCCAGGTGGCCCGGAGCCGGTCGGGCAGGGTGGTCGGCACCCAGTCCCCGCTGAGCAGGAACGCCCGGATCGGCGGCCGGTCGGCGGCCGGCCGGGTGGCGACCACCTCGTCCAGCATCTGGGCGAGCGCCGGCACCGAGTTCCAGACGGTCGCCCCGTGCCGGGTCGCCGTGTCCGCCCAGCCGAGCGGGTCGGGTCGGCTCCCGCCGGCGGGCAGCACCAGGGTCGCGCCGGCGGCCAGGGTGCCGAACACGTCCCAGACGGAGAGGTCGAAGCTGAGCGAGGAGATGCCGAACACCCGGTCGTCGGGGCCCAGCCCGAACCGCTGGTTGACGTCCAGCACCGTGTTGAGGGCGGCTCGGTGCGCCAGCGCGACCCCCTTGGGCCGCCCGGTGGAGCCGGACGTGTAGATGACGTACGCCAGGTCGCCCGCCGTGCCGGCCGGCGCGACCGGGTCCGTGGACGGCGGCAGGCGGTCCACCTGGATCGCCGGCACGTCCCGGCCGGCCAGGTCGGCCGGCCGGTGCGACTGGACGAGCGCCACCCGGGCCGCGCACTCGTCCAGCAGGTGGCCGATCCGCTCGGCCGGCAGGGCGACATCGACCGGGCAGTACGCGGCGCCGGCGCGCAGCACCCCGAGGACCGCGGCCACCTGCTCCCAGCCCTTGGCCATCACCACCGGCACCAGGTCGCCCGGCCCGACCTCGTGCCGGCGCAGCGCGGTGGCCACGGCGGCCGAGGCGTCGGCCAGCTCCCGGTAGGTCAGCGTCCGGTGGTCGGTGACCACGGCCGGGTGGTCCGGCCGCTCGGCGGCCCGGCGCAGGAAGCCGTCCTCCAGCCGTCCGGCCGGCGGCGGCCCGGCGGGTGCGTTGTCCCGGGCCACCACCGCCCGGTGGGCCGGCGGCACCGGCTCGGGCGGCGCACCGGCCTCGCCGAGCGCCCGCACCAGCCGCTCGTACGCCGCGAACGCCGCCTCCGGCAGCCCGGCCGGGAAGGCGTCGTCCACCACGTCCCAGATGCAGTCCACACCCCCGTCCGGGGCGTCCTGGAGCTGGTTGTCGACCAGCACCTGCGGGGTCCGCAGGTGGCTGTCGACCTGCCGGCAGACCGGCCGCCCGGGCGCGGCGCCGGCCGGCCGGCGCGGCGCGAGCATGCTGTTGAACACGTACGGCAGGGCCGCCCGGCTGGTCCAGCCGCGCCGGGCGGCCAGCTCCCGGGTGACCCGGACCGCGGTGACGTCGCTGTGCGCCATGTCCCGCCAGAGCTGGCGCTGCACCTGCCGCGCCCGCTCCCAAAAGTCCTCACCCGCGGCGAGGTCCACCTCGAGCGGCAGGGTGGCGCTGAGCTGGCCGACCACCCCGGACAGTTCCGGGTGCAGGGTGGGCAGGTTCTGGTGCAGCACGTTGAGGCAGAACCGGGGCCGGCCGGCCCAGCCGCCGAGCACCTCGGCGAAGGCCTGGAGCAGCGCGGTCGGGGGCAGCACCCGCTGCTTTCGCGCGGCGGCGCAGAGCCGGTCCCACTCCGCCCCGCTCAGGTGGCAGACGCGGCGGACCAGGCGGACCGGGTCGATGCCGGCCAGCGGGCGGGCCAGCGGCAGCTGCGGCGCGTCCGGCAGGCTGTCCAGCCGCCGCTCCCAGTACCGCCAGTGCTCCCGGTACGGCTCGCTGTCCTGCCAGGCCACCAGGTCCCGGACGCTCTCGGCGAAGGTCCGGGCCACCGGCGGCAGCGCGATCCCCGGATCCTGGTAGAGCTGCCACCACTCGCCGAGCAGGTGCCGGGTGCTGGCGGAGTCGAGCAGCAGCAGGCTCATCGCCAGGTGCAGCCGCCACCGGTGCCGGCGCAGCCGCTGGGCGACCACCTCGAACAGCGGCCACCCGGTCGGGTCGACCCCCTGCTCGGCGATCCGCTCCCGGACGGCGCGCAGCGCGGCCTCCCGCCCGGCCGGCGGCAGCCCGGTCAGGTCGGTCACCGCCAGCGGGAACGGGGTCACCCGGGCGTCGGGCAGCACCCGTTGGCCACCGTCGGCCAGGATCACCGTGCGCAGGTGCTCGTGCCGGTCGATCAGCCGGTCGACCGCCGCCCGGGCCCGGTCCGGGTCGAAGTCGACCACGTCCAGCTCGACGTACATGGTGGGCCGGAAGCCGCCGAGCTCGATCAGCGGGCTGCTGCCGACGAGGTAGCCGGCCTGGAGGTCGGTCAGCGGGAAGGTGCGCCGCGACTCGGGGTCCGTCGTCACTGGGGCCTCCGGCGGGTACGGGTGTCGGTAGGGGTTCTCCGGGTGCTTACCGGCCCGCGTGGCCGGGGGATCTGGCCTGGTCGGCGGCGATTGGCGGGCCCCGGGGCCGGGCCGGATCCGCCTAGAGGGTGCGCCTGTCGGGGCGTACTGTCTTCGCGCAGATTGCTGTTCCCGCAGCGCGCCGGCACCGCCGGCCACGACCCCGGCGACGGTCGGCGGCCGGGCGGGCGGCGTCGTGTCCCACGGCGGGCGCCGAGGCCGGCGGATTGTCCACCCGGGACGCCGCCGGATCACCTCCCAGATTGCCCAGATTCGGCGCTTGTGACCGGCTTCCCGGGCTGCCTATCGTGCGCTCACCGCCCGATCGCCGAGGGAGCGTACGCCGATGACTCTCACCGCCTCCGCCGCGCCACCGGAGACCGCTCCGACCGCCCCCGGCCCGGGCGCCCCCGGGGCGGCCGACGTCGTCGCCCGGCACCTGGCCGCCGCGCCCGCGCTGGAGCAGGCCGTCTGGGCGGACGCCCGATCCGCGCCGACCCGGCTGCGGGCCGCCGCCGGCCTGCTGCTGGCCGCGGTGGTCGCCACCGGACTGGACTGGGCGCCGTCGCTGGCCTGGCTGCGCGGCGACGCCGCGCCCGCCGACCCGGGCGAGGGTACGACGGCTCCAGGTCACGGCGCGGCGTCGGACGCGCCGAGCTGGAGTTCTCGCAGGGTGCCGGACGACGAGGCCGGACCGGCCACCGAGGGACGGGTCGCCGCGGAGGCGGCCTTCCTGCGCAACGAGGCCGAGTGGACGAGCTGGTACCGGCGGACCCGGGAGGAGGCCCAGGCCCCCGGGACCGGGCTGGGGGAGTGGCGCCGGCACCTCGTCGACACCCTCGCCGAGCTGCGCCGCCTGGAGCGCGCCGGGCAGCTCGACGCCGCAGCCGAGACGGTCCTGCGGCGGCTCGTCGGGCGGCACCAGGAACGGATCGGGCTGACCGCCGGCGAGCGCGCCCAGGCCACCTGGCTGGTCTCCCTCGCGGTGCTCCGCACCGCGCCCCGCGGCCCGTTCTTCGCCGACGGCCCCGACGCCCTCGACCGGCGGCTGCACGAGGAGGCCAAGTACGCGCCCACCACCATCCTCGACCAGATGCCCGACCTGGTCGGCGCCGGCACCGACGGCCGCCAGCCGCTGCCCGTACGTGGCACGCCGCTGCCGCTGGCCGGGCCGGGCGCGGAGCTGCCCGGGCTGGCCGAGGTGCTGCTCGCCCGGCGCAGCGCGTACGGCACGTACGCCGGCCCGCTCACCGTCGAGGACCTGGGCCGGCTGCTCTACCACTCCGCCGCGGTCACCGGGGAGAAGACCATGGGCGGCGCGGACGCGCCGCTGCGGGTCCGGCCCCACCCGAGCGGCGGCAGCCGCTACCCGCTGCGGCTGCTGGCCTACTGCCACGACGTCCAGGGCGTGCCGCGCGGGCTCTACCTGCACGACCCGGACGGGCACGCGCTGCTCCCGCTCGACGCCCGGGACCTGACCGGCGAGCTCATCCCGGCGGTGCCGGCGACCGATCCCCGGCTGCCCGCCACCAAGGCCGGCGGCAAGATCGACGCGGCCGGTTGTCCACTCTGGCTCTTCCTGGTCGCCGACCTGACCTACCAGCGGCTGCACTACGGCCTGCGCTCCTACCGGCTGGTGCTGCTGGAGGGCGGGCACCTGGCGCAGAACCTCTCCCTGGTCTCCACCGGGCTGGGGCTGTCCAGCGTCGGGCTCTGCGGCTTCTACGACGACGCGCTGCACGCCGCGCTCGGCCTCGACGGGGTGAACTCCGCCGTCCTCTACACCTACCTGGTCGGCCGGGTGTCCAACCCGGCCACGCCGGGCTGAGCCGGCCGGCGCCCCGCCACGACACCGACGGTTCGTCACCGCGTCGGTACCCGGTGACATGATGGGGCGCATGCAGGTTGGCATCCTCGGGCCGCTCACCGTGGCCGCCGACGGCCGGCAGGTCGAGATCGGCGGCGCCCGGCTGCGCCGGCTGTTGATCCTGCTCGCCCTCGAGGTCGGCCGCACGGTGACCGTCGAGGCGCTGACCGACGCGCTCTGGGCGGACACCGCCCCGACCGACCCGACGAACGCCGTCCAGTCGCTGGTGTCCCGGCTGCGCCGGGCGCTGCCGGTCACCTCCGCCCTGCACTCGGCGCACGGTGGCTACCGGCTGGAGCTGCCCCGGGAGGCGGTGGACGCGTACCGGTTCGAGCGGCTGGCCCGGGAGGGTCAGCGGGCGCTGCGCGCCGGCGACCCGGCCACCGCGACCACCCGCCTGGCCGAGGCGCTGTCGCTGTGGCGCGGCCCCGCCCTCGCCGACGCCACCGACACCCGCTACGCCGCCGCTGCCGCCGCCCGGCTGGAGGAGCTGCGGCTCTCCGCGCTGGAGGACCGGGCCGAGGCCGACCTGGTCTCCGGTCGGGCCGACCAGCTCGTCGCGGAGCTGGAGGAGTTGGCCGCCCGGCATCCGCTGCGGGAGCGCACCCGCGCCCTGCTGATGCACGCCCTCTACGCCACCGGCCGGCAGGCCGAGGCGCTGCGCTCCTACGAGGACTTCCGGGCCCGGCTCGCCGAGGAGCTCGGCGTCGACCCGTCCCCCCGGGTACGCGACCTGCACGTGGCCATGCTCCGCCGCGACCCCGCGCTGACCCCGGCCGTCGTGCCGCTCGCCGTGGCCCCGCCGGCCGGGGTGCCGGAGGCTGCTGCCCCGGCGCCGGCCGGTCCGCCGCCCGCCGCCGCGCCCGAGCCCCCGGGCGCGGCCGCCCGGCCCGGCAACCTGCGGGCCCCGCTGACCACCTTTGTCGGCCGGTCCGACGAGCTGCGGCGCCTCGCCGACCAGCTCCGGGACGGCCGGCTGGTGACCCTGGTCGGCCCGGGCGGCGCCGGCAAGACCCGGCTCGCCACCACCCTGGCCGGTTCGCTGGCCGACGCCCACCCCGGCGGCACCTGGCTGGTGGAGCTGGCGGCGGTCACCGACCCGGACGACGTACCGCAGGTGGTGGTGCGGGCCCTCGGCCTGCGCGAGGCCGGCCTGCTGGACGGCCCGGCCCCCCGGGACCTGCTCGACCAGCTGGTCGAGGCGTTCTCGGTCGCGCCGGCGCTGCTGGTGCTGGACAACTGCGAGCACCTGGTGGACGCCGCCGCCCAGCTGGTCGACGAGCTGCTCGGCCGCTGCCCGGGGCTGCGGGTCGTGGCCACCAGCCGGGAGCCGCTGGGCATCGTCGGCGAGGCGCTCTGCCCGGTGCCGCCGCTCGCCCTGCCCGCCCCGGCGGCCACCGTCGCCGAGGCCGCCGAGTCCCCGGCGGTGCAGTTGTTCGTCAACCGGGCGGCCGCGGTCCGGCCCGGCTTCGCGGTCACCCACGCCAACGTCGCCGCGGTGGTCGAGGTCTGCCGGCGGCTGGACGGCCTGCCGCTCGCCATCGAGCTGGCCGCCGCCCGGACCCGGACGCTGCCGGTAGAGGAGCTGGCCGCCCGGCTCTCCGACCGGTTCCGCCTGCTCACCGGGGGCAGCCGGACGGCCATGCCCCGGCACCGCACGCTGCGCGCCGTGGTGGCCTGGAGCTGGGACCTCCTGGAGCCCGACGAGCGCCGGCTGGCGCAGCGGCTGGCCGTCTTCCCCGGCGCGGTCACCCCGGAGAGCGCGGCCCGGCTCTGCGAGCTGTCCCCGGCGATCGCGCCCGGCGCGCTGGACCTGCTCGCCGCGCTGGTGGACAAGTCGCTGCTGCAACGGCTGGACGGCCCGCGGCCGCGCTACCGGATGCTGGAGACCATCCGGGAGTACGGCCTGGAACGGCTGGCCGAGGAGGACGAGGTGGGCGCCGCCCGGCGGGCGCACGCCGAATACTTCCTCGAGCTGTCCGAGCGGGCGGAGCCCCGGCTGCGCGGGCCGGAGCAGGTCGCCTGGCTACCCCGGCTGGCCGCGGAGCGGGAGAACCTGCTCGCCGCGTTCCACTTCGCCTGCGACACCGGCGACGCGGCGGTCGCGGTGCGGCTGGCCGCCGCGGTCAGTCCGCTCTGGACGGTGCAGGGCAACCATGCCGAGGCGGCCGCCTGGCTGCGCGCGGTGCTCGAACTGCCCGGCGACGCGCCGCCGGCGGCCCGCCGGGCGGCCACCGCGGCCTACCTGTTCAACACCGTGCTCTCCGGCGGCCGGGTCGGCGGGGACCTGCCGATCGAGGCGCTGCTGGCCCGCCTGCCCGGCCGCGGTGGGCCGGACGACCACCCGGTCGCCGCCCTGCTCGACCCGGCGCTGGCCTTCCTCCGCGAGGACGCGGCCGCCGGCCTGGCGGCCATCGCCCGGCTCCGCGGCCACCCGGACCCGTGGGCGCGCGGCATGCTCCTGCTGATGGCCGCCCTGCTGCACGGCCAGGACGGCGACACCGACGCGATGCGGGCCGACCTGGCGCAGGCGGCGGCCGCGTTCCGCGAGACCGGGGACCGCTGGGGGCTGGCCATGGCGCTCACCTTCGAGGCGCACGTCCACCTCGTGCTCGGTGACTTCCCGGTGGCGATGGCGTCCGCCGAGGAGGCCGGGGACCTGCTGCACACGCTGGACCCGGCGGCCGACGCCGCGTTGCAGCGCGTGCTGCTCGCCGTCGCGCTGATCTGGCACGGCGACCTGTCCCGGGCCAGGGACGAGCTGCGCACGCTGGTCGCCCCGGCCGCCCGGCCGGTCGCCGCCCGCTACCTGGTGCTGGCCCACCTCTGGCTGGGCCACCTCGCCCGCTACGACGGCGCGCTGGACGAGGCGGCCCGGGCGTACGAGCGGGCCCGCGCGGACCTGGAGCGCATCACCTTCGACGCGGCGCTGTACCGGGCCATGCACCGGTGCGCCTCGGCGCAGCTGGCGGTGGCCAAGGGCGACCAGGAGGCTGCCCGGGAGCATCTCGCCGCCGCGTTCGCGCTGGCCGCCGAGCCGGGCTACGTGCCGGTGCTGGCGGAGATCGGGGTGGCCGCGGCGGCGGCGTGCCTGGCGTGCGGCGAGGCGGAGTTGGCCGCCGAGCTGCTCGGGGCGGCCAGCGCCCTGCACCGCGGCCCGGACTCGTTCCACCCGGACGCGACCGAGCTGGGTCGCCGGCTCGCCGAGGTGCTGGGCGGGGACGCCCACAGCGCCGCCGTCGAGCGAGGGCGGGCCCGCGACCGGGCCGATGCCCTCGCCCTCATCGACGCTCAGGTACGCCGTCGGTAGGCGCGTACCGCGAGGGGCATGAAGAACGCGAGCAGCCCGAGCGACCAGAGCAGGGTCCGCATCACCGGCCCGGCCACCGGCCCGCCGAGCAGCAGGCCCCGGCACGCCTCCATGGCGTGACTGGCCGGGTTGATCTTCACCCAGGCCTGGAGCCAGCCGGGCAGGGTGTCGGTGGGTGCGACCATGTTGGTGCCGAACGCGAGGGGGAACATGGTCAGCGTGACGATGCCCTGCACCCCGGCGGCGTCCCGGGACACCACGCCGGCCAGCACGTAACCCCAGCTCAGGCAGAAGCCGAAGAAGACGGTCAGGGCGCCGGCGGCGAGCGCCTGGAGGAAGCCGGTCTCCACCCGGAAGCCGAGCAGGTAGCCGAACGCGAACACGGTGACCAGCGAGATCACGTACCGGATCAGGTCCCCGAGGACCGAGCCGATCAGCGGCGCCGATCGGCCGATGGGCAGGCTGCGGAACCGTTCGAAGACCCCGGTGCGGATGTCCGCGTTCAGGCTCACGCCCGTGATCATGATGCCGGAGATGATCACCGTCATCACCAGCGCGGCGGGGAAGATGAACTGGAGGTACTCCTGGGTGTTGCCGGAGACCGCACCGCCGAACAGGTAGACGAACATCACCAGGAAGATCACCGGGATGAGCACCGCGTGGGCGAGACCCTCCGGGGTGCGGCGCACCTTGATCAGGCTCCGCCGGGCCAGCGCGAGGCTGTGCCGCAGCAGCCCGTACGGGCGCTTGACCGGCTCGGTCACCGTGCCGGTGGACTGGCTGGGGACACTGGTCGCGGTCACGCCGCCACCTCCTGTTCGCGCTCGGGCTCGGCGGTGTGCCGGCCGGTGAGGGTGAAGAACACCTCGTCCAGGCTGGGCAGCCGCAGGGACAGCTCGGTCAC
This sequence comes from Micromonospora sp. NPDC048930, assembly GCF_043197935.1. Classification (NCBI taxonomy): domain Bacteria; kingdom Bacillati; phylum Actinomycetota; class Actinomycetes; order Micromonosporales; family Micromonosporaceae; genus Micromonospora; species Micromonospora sp. NPDC048930. Next base: position 606,116 of record NZ_JBICUB010000001.1, on the reverse strand, counting down.
CGCGATGTTCGCGGCGGCGAGCTGGCGGACCACCTCGGTGAACGCCGTGTCGCCGACCACCGGCACGGTGAGCACCCCGGGGCCGACCTGCTCGGGCACGTGCCCCGCGACGCTGCTCAGGATGGCCGCGGCCTCGCTCACCTGGGCCGGGTCCGCCGCGCGCAGCTGGATGGTCTGCCCGCCGACGACCTGCTTCAGCTCGTCCGGGCTGCCGTTGGCGATGACCTTGCCCCGGTCGAGGACCACGATGTCGTCGGAGAGGGTGTCCGCCTCCTCCAGGTACTGCGTGGTGAGCAGGACGGTGGTGCCGTCGCCGGCCATCGTCCGGATCATCCGCCAGACCTCTTCCCGCTTGGCCGGGTCGAGCCCGGTCGTCGGCTCGTCGAGGAAGATCACCGCGGGCCGACCGATCATGCTGGCGGCCAGGTCGAGCCGGCGCCGCATGCCCCCGGAGTAGGTGCCGACCCGGCGGCCCGCCGCCTCGGTCAGCTCGAACCGCTCCAGCAGCTCCGTGGCCCGGGCGGTCGCCTCGGCCTTGCGCAGGTCGAGCAGCTGGCCGATGAGCACCAGGTTCTCCGCGCCGGTCAGGTCCTCGTCGACCGAGGTGTCCTGCCCGGCGATGCCGATCAGTCGGCGCACCCGGGCCGGCTGGCGCACCACGTCCACCCCGCCCACCGTCGCGGTGCCCGAGTCCGGGCGCAGCAGGGTGGCGAGGATCCGTACCGCCGTGGTCTTGCCCGCGCCGTTGGGCCCCAGCACGCTCAGGACCGTGCCCTGGCGGGCCGCGAAGTCGACGCCGCTGAGCGCTGTGTTCGTGCCGAAACGCTTGACGAGGGCCTCGGCCTGGAATCCGTACCGCATGCCGTCGATGCTGGCAGCGGCCGCTGGCAGAGCCCGCACAGATCGCTGTCACCCGGCGTCACGCGACGGCGTGCCCCGGACGTGGCACGGGGCCGTGGCCGACCTCGGCGGTCGGCCACGGCCCCGTTCCTCGGGGGGTGAGCAGGGTTCAGGCGGTGTCCAGGTCGCGCCGGCGGAAGGTGGCCAGGCCGGCCGCCCCGAGCAGCAGCACCAGCGCCCCCAGCCAGACCAGCGGCATGGCGGTCACGTCGCCGCCGGGCAGCCGGGGCAGGTGGGTGAACGGGGAGACGTCCATGACCCACTGGTTCAGCTCGAGCACCGGGCCGAGCTGGGCGATCAGCAGGATCGCCCCGACGAACAGCCAGGCCACCAGCGTGGCGCCGGGCAGCAGCCCGAACAGGGCCGCAGCCAGCGCGGCGGGCAACAGCGCGGCGGGCAGCTGCACCAGCGCCGCGCCGAGGATCCGGGGCAGCTCGCCACCGACGTCCCCGGAGCGGGCCCCGTGCACCAGCCCGACCACCAGGCCCGCGGTGAGCAGCAGCACCACCACGCCGACCGCCGCGACCAGCACGTGGCTGAGCGCGTACCGGGTGCGGGTCACCGCTGCGGCGAGCACCGGCTCGGCCCGCAGCCCGGACTCCTCCGACCGCAGCCGCAGCACCGCCGAGACCGCGTACGCGGCGGCGGCCAGGCCGAGGATCCGCAGCACCCAGACCAGATAGCTGTCGACCAGCACGTCCGCGCCGCCGAGCTGCCGGATCGCCTTGGCGGCGGTGTCGTTGTTGCCGACCATGTCGGTGATGTCGTGGGCGAGCGAGCCGAGCACCGCCGCCCCCACCGCCACGCCGGCCGTCCAGGCGATCAGGCCGCCCCGCTGGAGCCGCCACGCCAGGGCGAGCGGGGTGGCCAGCCCGGGCCGGGCCGCGGCGGGGCCGAGCCGGGCCGCCAGCAGGCCCGCGCCGATGTCCCGCCGCCGGCTCAGCGCGACCGCGGCGCCGGTGAGCACCGCCCCGGTCACCACGGCCAGCCCCAGCACCCACCAGCGCTCCCCGGCGTACGGCCGGAGCTGGTAGAACCAGCCGGTGGGGGAGAGCCAGGCGAGCTGCCGGGCGGCCCCGGTGCCGTCGTTGGCCACCGAGGCGGAGTCGGCGATGCCGCGCAGCAGGAAGGTGCCGCCGAAGACGGCGAGGGCGATCCCGTTCGCCGTGCGCGCCGCCTCCACCAGCTGCGCGGTGACCGCCGCGACGGCGGCGAAGACCCAGCCGACCATGGTGACGCCCAGCCCGTACGCCAGCGAGCCGGCGCCGGACAGCCCGGCCCCCATCAGGCCGGCCGCGATGCCCAGCCCGATCAGCAGGTCGGCGACGCCGACCACGAGCAGGGCGGCGGCCAGCCGGGCGTGCCGGCCGACGGCCGCGGCGGTGACCAGCTCCGCCCGGCCGCTCTCCTCCTCGGTGCGGGTGTAGCGGATGACCAGCATGATGCTGGTGATCGCCACCAGCAGCAGCACCCAGACCGCGCTCTCCTTGACCACGATCCCGCCGAGGTGCTCGACGCCGATGCTCGGCCCGCTGAACACCGCGGCCGCCGGGTTGCTGCCAACCCCCTCGGCGTACTCGCGCTGCTTCTCCACCGCGGCGTACGCGTCGGCGATCGACCCGGCCGGGCCGGCGGCCAGGCTGATCGCGAGCAGCACCCACACCGGCAGGCCGATCCGGTCCCGGCGCAGGGCCAGCCGGGCCAGGCGCCCGGTGCCGACCAGCTCACTCATCGGGCACCGACCTTCTCCCCGCTGCGGTGCGGGCCGACGTCGTAGTGGCGCAGGAACAGCTCCTCCAGCGTGGGCGGCTGGCTGACCAGCTCGCGCGCCTCGTACTCGCCGAGCCGGCGCAGCACCCCGGGCAGCGCGTCCGGGTCGACCTGGAGGGTGACCCGGTCGCCGTCCACGGTGACGTTGTGGGTGCCGGCCAGCTCGCCGAGCCCGGCGGCCGGGCGGCCCAGCCGGGCCTGGATGGTGGTGCGGGTCAGGTGGCGCAGCTCGCTCAGCGAGCCGGTCTCCACGATCCGCCCCGACCGGATGATGCTGACCCGGTCGCAGAGCTTCTCCACCTCGCCGAGGATGTGGCTGGCCAGCAGCACGGTGCGGCCCTCCCGGCGGACCTCGCTCACGCACTGGTTGAACACCTCGGACATGAGCGGGTCGAGGCCGGAGGTCGGCTCGTCCAGGATGAACAGCTCCACGTCCGAGGCGAACGCCGCGACCAGCGCCACCTTCTGCCGGTTGCCCTTCGAGTAGGCCCGGCCCTTCTTGCGCGGGTCGAGCTGGAAGCGGTCGAGCAGCTCGGCCTTGCGGCGCGGGTCCAGCCCGCCACGCAGCCGGCCGAGCAGGTCGATGGTCTCCCCGCCGGACAGGCGCGGCCACAGGCTCACATCACCCGGCACGTACGCCAGCCGCTTGTGCAGCCGGGTGATGTCCCGCCAGGGGTCGCCGTCCAGCAGCCGCACCGTGCCCGCGTCGGCGCGCAGCAGGCCGAGCAGGATCCGGATCGTGGTCGTCTTGCCCGCGCCGTTGGGGCCCAGGAAACCGTGCACCTCACCGCTGCGCACGGACAGGTCGATGCCGTCCAGCGCCACCGTCTTGCCGAATCGTTTGACCAGGCCCTGGGCCTGGAAGGCGTCACTCATGCGGCGAGGTTCGCAACCGCTGCTGGCAGACGTCGCACAGATCGCTGTCACCCGGTCACTGGATCTCCGACATCCAGTCGGCCGCCCGTTCGCCCAGCATCACGCAGGTCAGGTTGGGGGTGGCCCGGGGCACGGCGGGCAGCACCGAGGCGTCCACCACCCGCAGCCCGTCCACCCCGTGCACCCGCAGGAACTGGTCGACCACCGCACCCCGGTCGTCGGCCGGGCCCATCCGGGCCGTGCCGGTCGGGTGCCAGGAGGGCGCGACGAAGGTGCGTACCGCCCGGCGCAGCAGCGGCTCCTCGGCTACCATCCGGTCGGTCCAGAGCAGCACCCGCTCCAGCAGCCCACCCATCGCCGGGGCGCGCAGCAGCGACCAGATCAGCCGGGTGCCGGTCATCAGCCGCTGCTCGTCGCGGGGCTCCCGGGCCAGGTGGAGCCGGATCTCCGGCGGGCTGTCCGGGGCCGCGTCCCGCAGCCGGACGGTGCCGCGCGAGTCGGTGCTCATCAGCATCACCGCCACCGACACGCCGGGCCGCCCGCGCAGCATCGGGCCGAGGGTGGGCACGTCCTCCGGGGAGACGTTGCAGTTGAGGAAGACCATCAGGTCCGGGTCGACGCCGTCGCTGGCCGCCCGCGCCACCACCGAGTGCCAGGGGTCGCCGGCCCGGCACAGCCCGGCCCGGGGCACCGCCCAGATGCCCAGCAGCGGGTGGTCGCTGAGGTTCGCCCCGACCCCCGGCAGGTCCACCCAGGGCCGTACGCCCAGCGCGGCGAGCCGTTCCGCCGGCCCGATGCCGGAGCGTTGCAGCAGCAGCGGGGTGTTCACCGCGCCGGCGCTGAGCGTCACCCGGTCGGCCCGGACCCGGACGGTCCGCCCGTCCCGGCGCACCTCGAGCCCGGTGACCCGGGGCCCGTCGCCGAGCAGCCGCAGCGCGGTGGTGTCCGGCCAGACGGTCAGGTTCGGCCGGCCCCGCGCGGCGGCCAGGTACGTCTCGGCGGTACCCATCCGGCGGCCGTGCCGGGAGTTCGTCGGCAGCGGCCCCACCCCCGGCGTCGGATTGCCGTTGAGGTCGGCCACCGGCGGCAGCCCCTGCTGCCGGCAGGCGTCGACGAACGCGTCGCTGATCGGGGTGGTGGCGGTCAGCCGGCGGATCGGCACCGGGCCCCGGTCGCCGTGCTCGGGCCCGGTCACGTCGTGGTCGGTCTCCATCCGCACGAAGTACGGCAGCACCTTCCACCAGGCCCACTCCGGGTTGCCCGCGGCGGCCCACTCGTCGAAGTCGGCGGGCAGCCCGCGCAGCGCGATCGCGCCGTTCACCGCCGAGGAGCCGCCCACCACCCGGCCCACCCGGTACGGGACCGGCCGCTCCCCGTCGGCGGTCTCGTACGCCCAGTTCAGGCCGGACAGGGTGGGGCGGCCGAGCTGCTCGGGAGCGCTGTCCGTTCCGGACCGGTCCGGGCCGGCCTCGATCAGCAGCACCCGCCGCCCGGTCTGTTCGGAGAGGCGGGCGGCCAGGGTGGCGCCGGCGGACCCGGCGCCCACCACCACGTCGTCCCAGCCGACCTCCGGGCTCACGCCTGCTCTCCGAGCAGGCCGCGGACGGTCTCGGCCAGCTCGGCCACCGTCGGGCTGTCGAAGAGCATCGGCAGGCCCTCGTCGGCGTCCGGCTCGATGCCGAACTCCTCGCGCAGCCGGCCCAGGATCCGGACCGCGTGCAGCGAGTCGGCGCCCAGCTCGAAGAAGTTGTCGGTCACCCCGAAGTCGTCGCGGCCCAACGCCTCCTGCCAGATCGCCAGGATGGTCTGCTCCACGTCGTCGCCGGGAGCGGCCCGGTGCTCCGCCGGGTCCGGCCCGGTCCAGGGCGTCGGCAGCGCGCCCCGGTCCACCTTGCCGTTCGCGCTCAGCGGGATGCGGTCCAGCACCGGGTAGTGGTGCGGCACCATGTACTCGGGCAGCACCCGGGCCAGCCCGGCGCGCAGCATCTCGGCGGGCGGCGGCGCGGCCGGGTCGGCCGGCACCACGTACCCGACGAGCTGGCGGCGGCCGGTGCCGGGGTTGGTGTCCACCACGGTCACCGCCTCGGCCACCCCCGGCTGCCGGGACAGCGCCGCGGTGATCTCGCCCAGCTCGATCCGGAAGCCGTTCAGTTTCACCTGGTCGTCGTCGCGGCCGAGGAACTCGATGGTCCCGTCCGGCAGCCACCGGCCGAGGTCGCCGGTGCGGTAGAGGCGCTCGCCGGTCACCGGGTGCCGGACGAAGCGCTCGCCGGTGCGGACCGGGTCGGCCCAGTAGCCCAGCGCCACGCCCGTCCCGCCGATCCAGAGCTCGCCCGGCGTCCACACCGGACACGGCGCGAACCGGCCGTCGTAGACGTGCATGGTCTGGTTCGCCATCGGGCGCCCGTACGGGATGCTGGTCCAGTCGGCGCCGACCACGCCGATCGGGTAGTGGATCGACCAGATGGACGCCTCCGTCGCGCCGCCCAGGCTGTGCACCGCCGCCTGCGGGTGCCGGGACCGGATCGCGTCGGGCAGCCGCACCGGGATCCAGTCGCCGCTGAGCATGACCACCCGCAGCGCCGACTCCGCCGGGTCGGCGTGGGCGGGCGCGTCGACCCAGGCCTGCATCAGCGCGGGCACCGAGTTCCACACCGTCACCCGGTGCCGGCGGACCAGGTCGCTCCAGTGCTCCGGGTCGGCGGCCCGGGCCGGCGCGGGCAGCACCACCGCCGCCCCGGCCGCGAGGGCGCCGAACACGTCGTAGACCGACAGGTCGAAGCTCAGCGCGGACAGGCCCAGCACCCGGTCGGCCGGGGTGACGCCGAAGCGGGCGTTGACGTCCTGCACCGTGTTGGCCGCGCCCCGGTGGTCGATCATCACGCCCTTCGGCCGGCCGGTGGAGCCGGAGGTGAAGATGACGTACGCCAGGGCATCCGGGCCAGGCCCGGGACCGGCCGCGGCCGGGTCGGCGGCGTGCACCTCCGGGTCGTCCAGGGTGACCAGGCGCAGGCCGGCCGGCCAGGCCAGCTCGTCGCGCAGCCGCGGGGTGGTCACCACGATCCGCACCCCGCCCTGGTCGAGCAGGTCGGCCCGGCGGGCGTCCGGCCAGGCCGGCTCGATCGGCAGGTACGCGGCCCCGGCCCGGGTCACGCCCAGCACCGCGGGCACCTGCTCGGCGCAGCGGTCCAGCACCACCGCCACCAGTTGGCCGGTGGTCGCGCCCAGCTCGCGCAGCCGGGCCGCCAGCCGGCGGGCCCGGTCGACCACCTCGCCGTGGGTCAGCTCGCCGTCCGGCGTGATCACCGCGGTCGCGTCGGGCTGCGCGGCGGCGCGCTCCTCGACCAGCTCGCAGAGGGTACGCGCGGGAAGGTCGGCGGCCGTCTCGTTGACCCGCCGCCGCTGCTCCACCTGGTGCGCCGGCAACGGCACCGGCGCGTCCACCTCGTCCCAGGCCGCGCCGTCGGCGGCGAGCCGGCGCAGCAGCGCCTGGTAGCTGTCGAACATGTCGTCGAGCAGCCCGGCCGGGAAGAGCGCCTCCACCGCGTCCCAGTCCAGGCAGAGGTCCCCGCTCTCCTCGGTCACCTGGTGGTCCAGCCAGACCTGCGGGGTCTGGCTGATCCCGTACCCGAACTCGCCGAAGAACCGCGAGTCGGGCGTCCGGTTCTCCCGGTCCCCGAGCGCGAGGGCGCTGGTGAACACCACCGGCATGGCCGCCCCCGGCCCGCCGCCCAGCCGCCGGGACCGCTCCCGCAGCACCCGGACCCCGCTGAACGCCGAGTGCTCCAGGTCCTGCACGAGCTGGCGGTTGAGCCGGCGGGCCCGGTCGGCGAACGACTCGCCCGGGCCGGCCGTGGCGGCGAGCAGGGTCACCGAGGTGAAGTCACCGATGATCTCGCCGATCCGGGGGTGCAGCGGCCGCCGGTTGAACAGGCTGAGGTTGAGGGTGAAGTCCGTCTGGCGCGACCAGGTGCGCAGCACCTCCGCGTACGCGGTCATCACCGCGACCGACGCGGTGACCCCGTACCGCTGGGCGGTGGCCTTGAGGGCGTCCCAGAGCGGGCGGGGCAGCCGGGCGCTGCGCCGGACGAACTCCACCGGCGCGGCGCCGGGGCCGCCGACGGCGCCGGCGCGCAGCGGCAGGGCCGGCGCGGGCGGCAGGGTGTCCAGCCGGTCCCGCCAGTACGCCTCGGCGGCCCGGTACTCGCGGCCGTCCCGGGCCGCCTCCTCGGCCAGCACGTAGTCCCGGTAGGACAGCGGCAGCGGCTCGGGCGCCCAGTCCGGGTCGGTGTAGAAGCGCCGCCAGTCCCGGAACAGCAGCTGCAGGCTGAACGCGTCCATGATGAGCACGTTGATGCTGACGTGCAGCCGGGTCCGGCGCTCGTCGACCAGCGAGGCGCGTAGGTCGAACAGCGGCCAGTGCTCCGGCGGCAGCAGCTGGTGGCCCATCTCGGCGCGGGTCTTGGCCAGCGCGGCCTGACGCTCGTCCTCGGGCACCGCGCGCAGGTCGGCGACTGCCAGCTCGTACGGCGGCACCTCGGCCAGGATCCGCTGCCGCCCGTCCGGGTCGACCACGGCGCGCAGCATGTCGTGCCGGTCGATCACCTTGCGCAGGCTCTCCGCCAGCCGGACCGGGTCGAGGTCGAGCCCGTCCAGCTCGAAGTAGTAGTGGGTGGCCACCCCGCCCAGTTGCAGCGCCGGGTTGCGCCCCACCCAGTAGGCGTGCTGGATGTCGGTCAGCGGGAACGGCTCGTGCCGCTCCTCGGGCCGGGGCACGATCTCCGGCGGGGATCCGCCGTCGGACATCCGGCGCAGCAGCGCGACCAGCGCGTCGCGGTGCTCGCGCAGCTCCTCGCGCAGCTGCGGGGTGAGCGCGCCGGCGGCGGCCCGGACGTCCAGCCGGTCGTCGACCAGGCGCAGCCGCACACCGCGCCGGTGCAGTTCGGACAGTAGGTCAGGCGCCGTCATGATCTCTCCTGCCAGGTCTCGGGTCGTCGGGGCGGGACGGGCGCCGGCGGTGCCGCCGGCGGGGGACGGTGCTCATCGGCCCGGAGCGCCGGCCGGGGTGCCCAGGGCGGCGGCCACCCCGTCGACGAACTCCGTCCAGCCGTACATGCCGGAGATGAAGCCGAAGAAGCGGTCCATCTGCTCCTGGTGGCCCTGGATCGCGCGCAGCACGTCGAGCAGCTCGTCGGTCGGGCGCAGCCGCGCCGCCTGGAGGTTGAAGTGGTACGTGGGCAGCGACTCACGGTCGCGCCGGACGGTGTAGTCGACCAGGGCCCGGTCCACCGGCCGCTCGCCGGCCAGCGCCGGGTGCAGGTGCTCGGCGAGCAGCGCGGCGTGCCCGATGGCGTCGCTGATGCCGTTGGCCCCGATCGAGTCCTTGTGGTAGCCGGCGTCGCCGACCAGCGCCCAGCCGGGGCCGCTGCCCCGGCGGAAGAAGTTCGGCAGCCGGCCGGTGCCGACGAAGCGTTCCTCGCGCCGGCCGGCGCGGACCCGCTCCAGCACGCTCGGCGCCGCGAGGGCCAGGGAGCGGAAGTACGACCCCTCGATGTCCTTGCGGACCTCGTCGAACTCCTCGCGCGGCGCCTGTACGACGACCATGACGAGACCGTCGTTGGTCGGTACCGCCCCGACCAGCCGGCGGTGGTCGACGAACACCTCGTAGTCGGCGGTGAACCCGCTCCAGTAGGTGTAGTAGACGCAGCAGAGCGAGGGCACCGCCTCGTACTTGGGCGCCTGCACCTTCTTGGCGACCACCGAGTCGAGGCCGTCCGCGCCGATCACCACCCGGGCCCGCTCGGTGAACTCGCCGCGCGGCCCCCGGGCCCGGATCCCGACCACCCGGTCGCCGTCCCAGAGCAGGTCGGTGACGTTGCACTCCTCGCGCAGCTCGGCGCCGGCCGCCTCGGCCGCCCGGACCAGCAGGGTGTCCAGCACGAAGCGGCGTGGGCCGTAGCCGGCCCGGATCCCGTCCACGGCCGGCGCGCAGCCGGTCACCGGCACCCCCGCCAGGGTCCAGCGGGACACCTCCAGCGGCGGGCAGCCGCTGGCCCGCAGCGGGTCCAGCAGGCCCCAGCCGGCCAGCCGCGCGATCGTCGGCGGGTGGACGTAGTGGGTGGACATCGTGTCGCTGGGAAAGCTCGCCCGGTCCAGCAGCAGCACCCGGTGCCCGGCCCGCGCCAGCAGCATCGCGGTGGTGGCACCGGCGCAGCGCGCACCGACGACGATCGCGTCGTACATGGGACTCCTCGAGAACCGCCGAGCAGGTGTCACCATGGTGCGACGGACGACGATCCCGAGGCCATACGGAAAACGTAAAGATATTTACGACACATCAATTTGTGGGGCACGTTTCCGGGGTACCGGGAGAACGCCGTCACGCAGCGCGGAAAGACCCCCCTACGGCGCCTTCGTGGTCCCCTTATCGTGCGGGCTGAGCAGCACGGACGCCCCCTAGTCGGGGCCGCTCGATTGACCGTCGAATTGGTGCGACCATACCGTCCACTCTCGACGAGTGCATTCTAGACCGGGGGATTGGATAAATGGGGCAACCGGCTCAGGAAAGGGCGATCGCCATTTCACCGGAGGACCGGAAGGTTCTCGTCTCGCTGTCCGGGGGTGACCGCCGGGGCGGGGAACCCCTGCGCGCCGCCATCGTGCTGACCGCCGCCAGCGGCCTGTCGTACGCGGAGACGGCCCGCCGGCTGGCCACCACCCGGCCGACCGTGGCGACCTGGCTGCGCCGCTACGCCGAGGAGGGGGTGCCCGGCCTGCGCGACCGGGTACGCCCCGGCCGCCGGCCCCGGGTGCAGGAGGCGGACGTGGTGCTGCGGACGCTGACCACCGTTCCGCCCGGCGGTGGCGCCTGGTCCAGCCGGGCGCTCGGCGTCGAGCTGGGCCTCTCCAACGGCACCGTGGCCCGGATCTGGCGGCGCTGGGGGCTGCGCCCGGCCGAGCCGGCCGGGTTCCGCCTGCCGGGGCTGCCCGACCTGCCGCTGGCCGGCGCGGAGCTGGTCGGACTGCACTGCGACCTCAGAGACCGCCTGCTCGTCCTCGCCGCCGGCCCGGCTTCCGCCGTCCTCGCGTCCGCCGTGTCCGCGAGGTCGGCCACCGGCCTGGGCGCGGTCGTCGCGGCGCTGACCGGCACCGGCCCCGCCAGCCCCGTGACGACCTCGCCGCCGTCGCTGGCCGACTTCCTGGCGGCGGTCGCCGACGGCCGCCCGGACGGGTGCCTGCACGTGCTCGTCGCCGGAGAGGAGACCGCCTGCCGGCCGATGGTCCGTGCCTGGGTGGCCCGGCACGGCCACCGGGTCCAGGTGGCGCCGGCGGAACCGACGTGGACCGAGCTGGCGGCGGTGGCGGCCGGACTGACCGCGCCGATCACGGGCCGGCCCGCCCCCGATCTCGGCGGCACGCTGGTGGCCGCGCTGCGCTCGGCCTGGCGGACGGCATGGTTCAGCGGAGAGCCGTGCCACTGGCTGGCTGCGCCGCCGACCAACCGGTAGCCCGGCCCGCCGGCCGCTGCCGGCGCTCGCCTTCGGGACCGTGCTCACCGAGCTGCTGACCTCCGCCTCCACCGGCCGCGTCGGCCCTGTGCGTGCCCGCCGCCGTCGGACGACGAAGACCCAGAAGCGATATGTCTCAGCGGCATATTTATGCCGCTGAGACATATCGCTCTCAGTCAGGGCGTCGTCCGGACCATCGCCCCGAGCAGCGCCCGGCGGCGGCCGAATGGTGATTGCAGCTCACCCGTCGGCCGCGCCCGCCGTCGACTGCACCCCGGTCGGTGGGGCCGCGGTCCCGGCGGCCGGCGCGCCGACCGGCTGCGTTCCCGGAACGGGCTGGGCCGGTGCAACGTGTGCCACGTCCCGGGCGTGCACCCGGCCGAGGGTGAGCGCCACCCCGGCGGCGAGCAGCCCACCGGCGGCGAGCACCTGGTAGGCGCGGTGGAACGCGGCCAGCGGGGTGCCGCTGCCGTCGGCCAGGACGGTGATCAGGACGGCGATGCCGAGGACCGCGCCGACCTGCCGCAGGCACGAGGCGATGGCCACCCCGGTGGCGAAGCGGGCCCGGGGGAACTCGGCGAACGCCGCGTGGCCGAAGCCGGGGAAGCTGAAGGCCGCCCCCGCCCCGATCAGCACCGCCGCCGGCAGGAAGTCGGCGAGGAAGTTCGGCTGCCCCGGGGCGCGGGCGAACAGCAGCGCCCCGGCGGCGAAGAACAACCCGCCGGGCAGCGCCACCGCCCGGGGCCCGAACCGGTCGCCGAGCCGGCCGACCAGCGGGGCCAGCGCCGCCGCGGTCACCGGGCCGGCGGTCAGCGCGCCGCCGGTGGCCAGGCTGTCGTAGCGCCACACCTGGGTCAGGAAGAGCACGTTGCACAGCAGCAGCGCGTTCATCGCCGCGGCGAAGACCAGCGAGCCGAGGTTGGCGACGCTGAACGAGCGGATCCGCACCAGCGCCGGCTCGATGACCGGGGCCGGGTGCCGGCGCGACCGCAGCGCCAGGGCGAGCAGCAGGGCCGCGCCGACGGCGAGGGTGCCGCCGAACGCCGCCGACGTGGCCCCCCAGTCGGGCAGCCGGACCACCGCCAGGGCGAGGGCCCCGACCCCGCCACCGAGCAGCAGTGCCCCGACCACGTCCGGGAACGGCCCCGGCGTGCTGTCCCGGGTCTCCCGGAGCACCCGGATCGCGGCCAGCAGGCCGGGCAGCCCGATCGCCAGGTTCACCAGGAACACCCACCGCCAGCCCTGCCAGGCCACCAGCGCGCCGCCGAGGGACGGGCCGGCGGCCCCGGCGACCGTCCCGGTGGCGGTCCAGAGCGCGATCGCGGTGGCCCGGCGCTGGACCGGGAACTCGGGCAGCAGCAGACCCAGCGAGGTCGGCATGATGGCCGCCGCGCCGAGCGCCTGCACGCACCGCGCCGCGATCAGCACCCCCACCGCGGGGGCCAGCCCGCAGGCCGCCGAGCCGACCAGGAAGAGCGCCACCCCGGCGAGGAACACCCGCCGCCGGCCCCACCGGTCGGCCAGCCGTCCGGCGGGGATCAGCGCCGCGGCGAAGACCACGTTGTACGCGTTGAGCACCCAGGACAGGTCGTTGAGCGAACTGTCCGGGAAGGCGTCCGCCAGGGCGGGCAGCGCCACGTTGACGATCGTCACGTCCAGCAGCGCCATCATCACGGCGACGGACGTGACCAGCAGGACCTTCCACTGGCGGGCCACCGGGGACCTCCTTCACGGACGGGTCGGCCACCGGCGCCGGTCGCGCGGTGGGTGGGGACGGCGGACCGGGCGGCCCGCCGGTAGCGGACAGGGGTCAGCCGCGGACCGCCCTGTTCAGCGCCGCGGCGACCTGCTCCACGCCGACGGCGGTGAGCACGGTGTGGTGGGTGCCGGGGACCGGCACGGCGGCCAGCCGCCCCCCGGTCAGCTCGGCCCAGCCCCAGTCGGGGCGGTCGCCGTACGGGTGGTCGGCGAACTCGCTGACCCGGCCGTCGCGGGCCCGCAGCACCGTGACGTCGGCGTCGACCCGTCCCGCCCGGTGGCCGGCGCAGGCCCGGACCACCGCGTCGAAGACCGCGTACGTGGCGGCGAGCGTGCCGCCGCTCAGGTCGTCCACCGGCACGCCCTGCTTGGCGGCCAGCCGTATCGCCCCGTCCAGCCGCTCGTCGGCGGGGAGCGCGGCCAGCTCGCGCAGCTGTTCGGGGGTGACCAGGGCGGGGTCGAAGCCCCGGTCGAGGTCCTCCACGAACCAGAGCGGGACGTCCGCCTCGGTCACCCGCTGCGGCGCCAGCGGGGCGGGGGCGTCGATCACCACCAGGTGCCGCACCCGCTCACCGGCCTCCTCGAGTTGGCGGGCCAGCTCCGCGGCGATGACCGCGCCGGAGGACCAGCCGCCGAGCAGGTACGGGCCGTGCGGCTGCTCCCGGCGCAGCGCGGCCAGGTAGAGCCGGGCCAGTTCGCCGAGGTCGGCCACCGGCTCCCGGCCGACCGCCGGGCCGGGCGCCTGCAGGGCGAGGCAGTCCCGGTCCAGCCGGGCGGCGAGGTCCCGGTAGCAGAGCACGTCGCCGCCGGCCGGGTGCACCAGCACCCAGGGCGGTACGTCCGTGTCGCCCGGCTCGCCGGTCAGCCGGACCAGCGGCGACCAGTCCGCCGGGGCGGCGTCCAGCCAGCGGGCCAGCCCGGCCACGGTACGCCGTTCCAGCAGCGCGCCGAGCGGCACCCGCCGGCCCAGCCGCTGCGCGATCTGGCCCACCACCCGCAGCGCCGCGAAGGACTGTCCACCCAGGTCGAAGAAGTCGTCCTCGACCCCGAGCCGGTCCGCCTGGAGGATCTCCCGCCAGATCTCGGCGAGCGCGGTCTCGGTCGGGGTGCGCGGCGGCACGTGCCGGCGTTCGCCGCCGCCGTCGGCGAGGTCGACCGTCTCCAGTGCCCGCCGGTCCACCTTGCCGTTGCCGGTGAGCGGCAGCGCGTCGCGGACCACCACGTGGGCGGGCACCAGGTAGGCGGGGAGCCGGCCGGCGAGGAACTCGCGGACGGCCACCGGGTCGGGCCGGTCCCGGCCGTCCCGCCCGACCACGAACGCGGCCAGCTGCCGCCCGGAGCCGGAGGTCCGGGCGACCACCGCCGCGCCGCCCACGTCCGGGTGCTCCAGCAGGGCGTGCTCCACCTCGCCGGGCTCCACCCGGAAGCCCTGGATCTTCACCTGGAAGTCCGCCCGGCCGAGGAACTCGACGGTGCCGTCGGGCAGGTACCGGCCGCGGTCGCCGGTGCGGTACAGCCGCTCCCCGGTGACCGGGTGCGACACGAACGCGGCGGCGGTGCGCTCCGGGTCGTTGAGGTAGCCCAGGGCCACCCCGATCCCGCCCACGTACAGGTGTCCCGGCACCCAGGTGGGCGCGTCCCGGCCCTGCTCGTCCAGGACGTGCCAGGTCTGGTTGGTCAGCGGCCGCCCGTACGGGATGCTCACCCAGTCCGGGTCGACCCGCTCGATCGGGTGGGCGATCGACCAGATCGACGCCTCGGTGGCCCCGCCCAGGCTGACCACCCGCGCCCCCGGCGCCACCGCGCGGATCCGGTCCGGCAGGGTCACCGGGATCCAGTCCCCGCTGAGCAGCACCAGCCGCAGGTCGAGCAGGCGTGCCCCGGTCGTCTCGGCCTCCTCGACGAGCAGTTGCATGAGCGCCGGCACCGAGTTCCAGACGGTCACCTTGCGGTCCCGGGCCAGCGCCAGCCAGGACGCCGGGTCGTGCCGCGCCGGGTCCGGCAGGACCAGGGTCGCCCCGGCCGCGGCGGCGCCGAACACGTCGTACACCGACAGGTCGAAGCAGAGCGAGGAGATGCCGAAGAGCACGTCCCGGTCGGTGACGCCCCAGTGGGTGTTGACGTCGGTCACCGTGTTCAGCGGCCCGCGGTGGTCCAGCATCGCGCCCTTCGGCCGGCCGGTGGACCCGGACGTGTAGATCACGTACGCCAGGTCGCCCGGCTCGCGCAGCGGCGCGTACCCGAGGGTCGGGCCGTCGTCGGCGACGTCCTCGACCACGACCGGCGGCACCGGCACCGCGCCGGCGAGCGCCGCCCGACTGCCCGCGTCGGTGACCACGGCGGCGGCCCCGGTGTCGGCCAGCAGCCAGCCGATCCGCTCGGCGGGCCAGCCGGGATCGATCGGCACGTACGCGCCGCCGGCCAGCAGCACGGCGTGCACGGCGACGATCTGCTGCCAGCCCTTCCCGGCGGCCACCGCGACGAGGTCGCCGGGGGTCACGCCGGCCTCCCGCAGCGTCGCGGCGAGCCGGCCGGCCCGCGCGTACAGGGTGGCGTAGTCGAGCGTGGTGTCCCCGGCGACCACCGCTGGACGGGTGGGTTGCTCGGCCGCCCGCCGCGCGAGGGGGGCGTGCAGCAGTCCCGGCGGGGGCGGCGTCCCGGGCGCGTTGAGCCGGGCCCGGCGATCCCGGTCGGTGGCCGGCAGCAGGTCGAACGACTCGCGGTCCCAGGCCTCGTCGCTGTCGGCGAGGGCGTCGAGCACCGCCCCGTAGCCGGCCAGCATGTCGTCCATCAGGCCGGGCGGGAACATCGCCTCCAGCACGTCCCAGACCGTCCACATGCTGCCGTCCCGCTGCTCCCAGAACTCGCAGTCGAGCAGCACTTGCGGCGTCTCCAGCAGGCTGTACACCGGCCGGTCGGTCTGCCCGACGAAGAGCGCGCTGCCCACCGCGTACGGGCAGACCGCCCGGCCCGGGGTGCGGCGGAGCTGGTTGACCGCCTGGAGCACCTTCACCCCGCTCCAGTAGACGTGCTGCATGTCGGAGAGCACCTGGGCCTGCAACCGGCGGGCCCGCTCCTGGAACGCGCCGCCGGCCCGCCAGTCCACCTCAAGGGGGTAGAGGGAGGAGAAGTTGCCGATCACCTCGCCGATCTGCGGGTGCAGCGGCAGCCGGTGGGTGTTCATGTTGTTGATCAGGAAGTGCCGGGATCCGCTCCACGCCCCGAGCACCTCCGCGTAGACCGCGCACAGGGCGTTGGTCTGGGACAGCCCGCGGGCGGCGGCCCGCCGGGTGAAGGCGGCCCACCGGGCCGGCGACAGCACGTGCTCCCGGCGTTCCAGCCGGGACCGGCGGCGGGTGTCCGAGCCGGCGGCGAGGGGCAGCTCCGGCGCGGTCGGCCAGTCGGCCATCCGGTCCAGCCAGTACCGCTTCGACGCCTGCCCCAGCGGCGACTCCTCCAGCTCGGCGAGGGCCAGCACGCAGTCCCGGTAGCTGAGCGTCAGCTCCGGCAGCGGCTCGGCGGGGTGGTCGTAGCAGTGCAGCAGGTCCTTGAGGAACCGGCCGGTGCCGGGCGCGTCGCTGAAGAAGTTGTTGTTGTTCCAGTGCATCCGGACCCGGCCGCCGGACAGCAGCGAGAGCCGGACGTCCAGCCAGGGCCAGCGGTCCAGGGGCAGTTCCCGGCGCTGCATGGCGGCCCGGGTCCGTTCGATGCCGGCCTGCTGCCCGGCCTCGTCGAGGCCGCGCAGGTCGATCACCTCGACCGGGATCGGCTCCGGGTCGCGGACCGTCTCCAGCATCATGTCCTCGCGGACCACCACCAGGCTGTGCCGGTGCCGCCGCGCCGCCGCGTTCAGCGCCCGGGTGAACCGGTCCGGGTCCAGCGCCGGGAAGTCCACCTCCATGTACTGGTGCGGCCGGACGTGGTACTCCAGCCCCTCCCGGCTGCCGACCAGGAAGGACATCTGGATGTCCGACGGCGGGAACGGCTCGTGCCGGGCGGCCGGGTCGGGGGTGATCTCCGGCAGCGCGGCGGCCGGTTCGGCGGCCCGGCGGCCCCGGGACAGCCAGCCGATCAGCTCCGCCCGGTGCCGGGTGATCCGCTCGCGCAGCTCCGGCGAGAGGCGCCCCTTCGGGGCGCTCACGCTCAGCTGGTCCTCGCCGGCCAGCTTCAACCGCACGTCGCTCCGGGCCAGGTCGGCCACCAGTGCGGCGACCGCGCCCTCGTCCACTCCGCTCACCGCAACACCCTTCCTCCAGTTCAGACCGGTCACAGGACCAGCACCTCGGCGTCCTCGTCGTCGAAGTCGTCGTCATCGGCGGCGATGACACTGCGCAGGGTCAGCTGCTGGCAGATCAGTTCCGCCACCTCCGCCGCCGTGCCCCCGCCGAACAGGTCCGCCGGCGGTACGTCGGCGGCGTAGTCGACCAGCAGCCGCTGGCGCAGCCGGACCGTGGTCAGCGAGTCCAGGCCGAGCTCGTTCAACCGGGTCCCGGCGAACGTGGGCCGGATCGCCTCCTGGTCGGCGGCGCTGAGCCCGAGCAGCAGCGCGACCCGCTCCAGCAGCCCGGCGAGCACCAGTTCGCGGGCCGCCACCGGGTCGGTCAGCGCCAGCACGGCCAGGTCCGGCGCGGACGGGCCGTCGTCCCCGCCGCCGGCCAGGTCGGCGGGCGTCACCTCGGCCAGCAGCCGGTACGGCCGGGCCCGGCCGGCCGCGGTCAGCGACCGGCGCCAGTCCACCCGGGCCAGGCCGACCACCGGCTCGACCGGCTCCCCGGCCGGCGGGGCGAGGAGCATGCCGAGCGCCGCCAGGGCCTCGGCGGTGGGCAGCGCGTCCAGGCCGAGCGCGGCCAGCCGGCCCAGCACGTCCCGGTCGACCGCCATGCCGGCCTGCGCCCAGGGCCCCCAGCCGACACTGGTCGCCGGCAGGCCGCGCGCCTGCCGGTGCCGGGCCAGGGCGTCCAGGAAGGCGTTCGCGGCCAGGTAGTTGGCCTGCCCGGCGGAGCCGACCAGCGCGCCGAACGCGGAGAACAGCACGAAGAAGTCGAGGTCGAGCCCTTCGGTCGCCCGGTGCAGGTGCCAGCCGCCGTGCACCTTCGGGTCCAGCACCCGGCGGAACCGGTCCCAGTCCTGCTCGGCCAGCGCCGCGTCGTCGACCACGCCGGCCGCGTGCACCACGCCGGCCAGCGGCGGCAACTCCCCGGCGAGCCCGGCCAGCGCGGTCGCGAGGGCGTCCCCGTCCGCCACGTCGACCGCCAGGCAGCGCAGCCGTACGCCCCGCTCGCGCAGCGCGGCCAGCAGCGGCGGCTCGACCGCCGGCACCCGCCGTCCCAGCAGGACCAGGTGCGCCGCGCCCCGGTCGGCCAGCCACCCGGCCACCGCCTGGCCCAGCCCGCCGAAGCCGCCGGTTACCAGGTACGTCGCGTCGGCGCGGAGCACCGGCCCGGACCCCGGCGCCGGCAGGTCGCGCTCCCGCAGCCGGGCCTCGTACCAGGCGCCGCCGCGCACCGCGAGGTGGGTGGCGCCGTCGGCGTCCACCACCCGGTCGAGGACCGTGGAGAGGGCCGGCGCGGGGCCGGCCGGGTCGAGGTCCACCTGCACGCAGCGCAGGTGCGGGTGTTCGGTCAGCACCGCCCGGGTGAGCGCCCCGAGCACCGCCTGCGCCGGCGCCGGCACGCCGTCCCCGGTCGGGGTCTCCGCGCCGGCGCTGCACAGCACCACGTCCGGCGCGTCGTCGCCGTACCCCCGCAGCACCTCGCGGAGCACGGCGAGCGCGTCCCGCGCGGTGCGGTAGGCGGCGTCGGGGCCGTCGCCCGGCCCGTCTCCCGCGCCGTGCAGCAGCAGGCCGCGCAGCTTGACGCCCTCGGCGCGGGCCGCGTCGACCAGCCGGGCCAGGGCCGCCTCGTCGGCCGGGTCAACGTGGACGGTGCCACCGCCGAGGGACGCGGTCGCCGGCACCCGGGCGCCGTCGGCGAGCACCAGCCCGGCGGCGGCGCAGCCCAGGCCGAGCAGTTGGGCGTGCCAGTCCGCGACGACCTCGGCGTCCCGGCCGCAGACCAGCCAGGTGTCGCGCGGGCCCACCTCGGCCCGCCGCGCCGGCCGGCCCGGCAGCGGCTGCCAGGCCACGTCGTAGCGGTGCAGCCGGGACCCGGCCAGGCCGGTGACGAGGGTACGCGGCAGCGCGCGCAGCCGGACGCCGGTCAGCTGGGCCACCGGCTCGCCGAGCGCGGTGACCAGGTCGAGGTCCATCGCCCGCTCGCCGCCCTCCGGTACGCCCCGGGAGCGGGCCCGGCACCAGACCCGGCGGGGGAGCCGGTCGTACACCTCGATCCGGTCGATGCCGGCGGGCAGCCAGAAGTCGTCCTCGCTGACCCCGAAGGCGGCGCCGACGTGCAGGCAGGCGTCGAGGACCATGGGGTGCAGGAGCCATCCCTCGCCGTCCCGTTCGGACTCGTCCACCTCGATCAGGGCGAGCGCCTCGTCGCCGGCGCGCAGCAGCCGGGTCATCGCCCGGTAGCCGGGCCCGTACTCGACGCCGATCCGCCAGAGCCGGTCGTAGAACCCGTCGAGGTCCTCGGCGGCCATGCCGGCCCGTACGCCGGCCAGGTGCAGCCGGGGCGGCGGGGGCGTGGTGCCGGCGTGCACGGCGGCGACGGTGACGTGCTGCGCCCACGGCGCGGACGGGTCGTCCGTGGGCCGGCTGAAGCAGCGCACCCGCTGCGCCCGCCCGTCCGGCTCGGCGCTGGCCTGGAGGGTGAGCGTGGCCCCGTCGGGGCAGCGGAGGAACTCGTCGAAGGTGATACCCGCCATCGTCCACCGGGGTTCCGGAGCGTCGCCCCGGGCGGCGGCGAGCGCCCATTCGACGAGCGCCGTCGCCGGGAACACCGCCGTGCCGAGCAGTCGGTGCTGGTCGACGACGCGGACCCGGTCGGGGACCACGGTCCGGGTGAACCAGCGTCCGGTGGTCCCGGCCACGTCCAGCGGTGTGCCGAGCAGGGGGTGTCCGCCATCGGGCTCGACCGCTGGCCGGGCCGGCGCGGGGTCGGGTGTGGTCGGCAGCCAGTGCCGGGTGTGCTGGAACGGGTAGGTGGGCAGGTCGAGGTGGGGGTGGCCGCCGGTGGGGCGGGCGGCCACGGTGGCGGCGGCCGCGAGGAGGGTGTGCTGGTCGGCCCGCTCCCGGTGCAGGGTGTGGACGGCGAGCGCCTCGGGCTTGGTGTGGGTGTGCAGGGTGGTGAGGGTGGCGTCCGGGCCCAGCTCCACGAAGGTCCGCACGCCGTGCTGGTCGTGGAGGGTGGTGATGCCGTCGGCGTAGTGGACGGGGGCGAGGATGTGCCGGGTCCAGTAGTCGGGGTCGGTGAGTTGGTCGGTGGTGGCGAGTTGTCCGGTGATGTTGCTGACCACCGGCAGGGTCGGCGCTTGGTAGGTGAGGCCGGCCGCCACCGCGCGGAAATCGTCCGCGATGGCCGCCATGTGCGGGCTGTGGAAGGCGTGGCTGACCTGCAGCGCGGTGGCCTTGCGCCCTCGCTCGCGCCACTGGGCGGCCAGCCGCTCGCACACGTCTCGGTCGCCGCTGATGACCACGGTCTGCGGGGTGTTCACGGCGGCGATGGTGACGCCGGTGTGGCCGGCGATGAGCGCCTCGGCCTCGTCGCGGCTGGCTTGGAGGGCGATCATGGCGCCGGGTGTGGTGACGCTGTTCATCAGCCGGGCGCGGGTGGTGACCAGGAGGGCGGCGTCGTCGAGGCTGAGCAACCCGGCGAGGTGCGCGGCGCTGATCTCGCCGAGGGAGTGTCCGGTGAGGTAGTCGGCGGTAAGTCCGAGCTGCGTGGTGGCCACGCGGTGCAGGGCGACGTGGAGGGCGAACAGGGCGGGTTGGGTGTAGGCGGTGCTGTCCAGCAACGTGGCGAGGTCGCTGCCGGGCTCGGCGAACACCACGTCCTGGAGGCGATGCTCCAGGTGGCGGTTCAACGCCTCGCAGGCCTGGTCGAACGCTTCCCGGTATACCGGGTTGGTGGCGTAGAGGTCGGCGCCCATGCCGGCGTACTGGCTGCCCTGCCCCGTGAAACAGAAAGCCACCTTCCCGGCGTCGCCGTTCGCGAGGGTGGTGGCGAGGTGCGGGTGCGGCTCGCCGTTGGCGAGCGCGGTCAACGCGGCGGCGAAGTCCCGGCGGCTCGCCGCGGTCACCACCGCCCGGTGCGCGAACCGGCTCCGCCGCGCCAGGGCGTCCGCCACCGCGGCGGCCGGTACGTCCTCGTGGTCGGCCAGCCAGCCGAGCAGGTGCGCCGCCTGGTCGCGCAGCGCGCGTTCGGTCCGGGCCGACAGCACCCACGACGCCCACCCGTCCCACGGGTCGGCCGGTGGGGTGGCCGGCTCCGCCGGCGGCGCCTCCTCCAGGATGACGTGGGCGTTCGTGCCGCTGATCCCGAACGAGGAGACCCCCGCCCGGCGCGGCTGCCCGTTCCGCCGCCACTCGACGGCCTCGTCCAGCAGCCGCACGTTGCCGGCGGTCCAGTCGACGTGCGGGCTCGGCGCGTCGAGGTGCAGCGACCGGGGCAGCAGGCCGTGGCGCAGGGCGAGGACCATCTTGATGATCCCGGCGGCCCCGGCGGCGGCCTGGGCGTGCCCGATGTTCGACTTGACCGACCCGAGCCACAGCGGCCGGCCGTCCCGGCGCTGCTGCCCGTACGTGGCCAGGAGCGCCTGGGCCTCGATCGGGTCGCCGAGGGTGGTGCCGGTGCCGTGCGCCTCCACCGCGTCGACGTCGGCGGGGGTGAGGCGGGCGTTGGCCAGGGCCTGGCGGATCACCCGTTCCTGGGACGGCCCGTTCGGTGCGGTCAGCCCGTTGCTGGCCCCGTCCTGGTTCACCGCCGAGCCGCGGACCACGGCGAGGATCCGGTGGCCGCGTTCCCGCGCCACGGAGAGCCGTTCCAGCAGCACCAGGCCGACGCCCTCGGCGAAGCCGAACCCGTCCGCCGCCGCGGCGAACGGCTTGCACCGGCCGTCGGCGGCCAACCCCCGCTGCCGGGCGAACTCGATGAACCCGGTCGGGCTGGCCATCACGGTGACCCCGCCGGCGAGGGCCAGCTCGCACTCCCCGCTGCGCAGCGACTGGGCGGCCAGGTGCAGCGCGACCAGCGACGACGAGCACGCGGTGTCCACGGTGACCGCCGGCCCCTCCAGGCCCAGCGCGTACGCCACCCGGCCGGACGCGACGCTGGTGGTGCTGCCGGTCAGCAGGTAGCCCTCGGCGTCCGCCGCAGCGCCGGGCCGGCTGACGTACTCCTGGTGGGTGAGCCCGGTGAACACGCCGGTCGGGGTGCCGCGCAGCGTGGTCGGGTCGATGCCGGCCCGCTCGATGCTCTCCCACGCGGCCTCCAGCAGCAGCCGCTGCTGCGGGTCCATCGCCGTCGCCTCGTTCGGGCTGATCCCGAAGAAGGCCGGGTCGAAGTCGGCGGCGTCCCGGACGAAGCCGCCCTCCCGCGCGTACGTGGTGCCCGGGGTGTCCGGGTCGGGGTCGTAGAGGGTGGCCAGGTCCCAGCCCCGGTCGGTGGGGAACTCGCCGATCGCGTCGGTGCCGGTGGCGAGCAGTTGCCACAGCTCCTCCGGCGAGGTGACCCCGCCGGGGTAGCGGCACGCCATCCCGATGATCGCGATCGGCTCCGCCGTGGCGGTCACCGCCGGCGCCACCGCCGTACGTGCGGCGGGCAGGTCGAGCAGCATGCCGCGCAGCAGCGTGGCCACGGCCCGTACGGTCGGGTGGTCGAAGACCAGCGTCGCCGGCAGCCGCAGGCCGGTGGCGGTGCGCAGCCGGTTGCGCAGCTGCACCGCCGTCATCGAGTCGAAGCCCAGGCTCTTGAAGTCCTGCCCCACGTCCAGGCCGGCCGGGTCGACGTGCCCCAGCACCGCGCCGACGTGCGTGCGGACCAGGTCGACCAGGATGGACAACTGGTCGTCCGCCGCGCGTCCGGCGAGCTGCCCGGCGAGCGGGGACGCCGACGCGGGTGCGGCCGCCGCGGCCTGCCGCAATCCGGCCGGGGCGAGCGCGCGCAGCACGGCCGGCAGGTCCCCGGCGCGGGCCCGGGCGCGGACCGCCGCCCGGTCCAGGCCGGCCGGCACCAGGACCGGCCGGTCGGTGGCCAGCGCGGTGTCCAGCAGCCGTACCGCCTCCGCGACGGGCAGCGCGGCGAGCCCGGCCCGGGCCAGCAGCCGCCGGTCGGCGTCCGACATGGCCCCGCTCATTCCGGTCTCGACGTCCCAGTAGCCCCAGGCCAGAGCGGTGGCCGGCCGTCCCTGCGCGCGCCGGTGCTCGGCGAGGGCGTCGAGGAAGGCGTTCGCGGCGGCGTAGTTGGCCACCCCGCTGGTGTTCAGGCTGCCCGCGATCGACGAGTAGAGCACCAGGTGCGCGTCGGTGAGCCGGTGCAACTGCCAGGCGGCGTCCACCTTCGGCGCCAGCACGTCGTGCAGTTGCCGCCCGGTGAGCCGGTCCACCGGCCCGCCGTCGGTCACCCCGGCCGCGTGGACCACCGCGGTGAGCGGATGCGCCGGGTCGACGCCGGCCAGCAGGTCCCGGACCGCCGCCGCGTCGCCCAGGTCCACGGCGACGACGGTCACCGCGGCCCCG
Organism: Micromonospora sp. NPDC048930; assembly: GCF_043197935.1. Classification (NCBI taxonomy): domain Bacteria; kingdom Bacillati; phylum Actinomycetota; class Actinomycetes; order Micromonosporales; family Micromonosporaceae; genus Micromonospora; species Micromonospora sp. NPDC048930. The sequence goes on along the minus strand of NZ_JBICUB010000001.1, from coordinate 582,686 downwards.
AGGTCGCCGAGCTCCCGGACGACGGCGTCCGCGTCCGGGTGCTCCGGGCCCCGGCGGCCGGCCAGCAGCAGGTGCCGGACGCCGTGCCGGGTGACCAGGTGCCGGGCGGTCAGCCGGCCCAGCGTCCCGGTGCCGCCGGTGACCAGGACGGTGCCCTCCGGGCCGACCGGCAGGGCCGCGGTGGGCGCGACCGCGGCCGGGACCAGCCGGGGCGCGCGGAGCCCGCCGGCCCGCAGCGCGAGCTGCGGCTCACCGCGTGAGGCGGCGGTGCCGACCGCGACGGCGAGCGACCGGGCGCTCTCCGGGTGCTGGTCGGTGTCGACCACGACGATCCGGTCGGGGTGCTCGGTCTGGGCGGAACGCAGCAGGCCCCAGCAGGCGGCGCCGGCCAGGTCGGTGACCGGGTCCCCGACCCCGGTGCTGACCGCGCCGGAGGTGACCACGACCAGGCGGCTGTCCGACAGCTCCTCCCGGGCCAGCCAGTCCTGCACCGTGCGCAGCAGCGCCTCGGTCCGCCGGTGCACGGCCGCCGGCACGTCCCCGTCGTCGCCGACCGCCAGCGGCAGCACCAACACCTCGGGTGCCGCCGCGCCGTCGCGCACCGCCTCCGCCGGCGCGCCGATGACGGGTACGCCCGGCAGCCCGGCCGCGACGGGCCCGGTGTCCCCGCCGACCAGCAGCCAGGACGAGGTCGCCTCGGCGGGCGACGGCGTCACCGCCGTCCACTCCACCTGGAAGAGCCGGTCGGGTCGGGCGGCCCCGGCGGCGACCCGGGCCGCCGAGGTGGCCCGGGACAGCACCCCGGCCGCGCTGAGCACCAGCTCACCGGCCGGGTCGTACGCGGCCAGGGCCAGCCGCTCCGGGGACTGGCGGGTCAGGCGTACCCGCAGAGCGGTCGCGCCGGTGGCGTGCAGGCCGACCTGCTCCCAGGCGAACGCCTGCCGGACGGTGTCCCCGTCGCCGTCGAGGACGGCCAGCAGCTCCGGGTGCAGGGCGGCGTCGAGCAGCGCGGGGTGCACCGCGTACCCGGTGACGTCGACGTGCTCCGGCAGCGCGATCTCGGCGTAGCGGTCGTCGCCGGAGCGCCAGGCCGCCCGCATGCCCTGGAACGCCGGCCCGAACCGGTAGCCCGCCTCGGCCAGCCGCCGGTACGCCCCGTCCAGGTCGACCGGTTCCGCGCCGGCCGGCGGCCAGGCCGGGAGCGGCGGCGAAGCCGGCTCGTCGCCCTCGTCCCCGGCGAGCAGGCCGGTGGCGTGGGTGGTCCACGGCGCGTCCGGGTCGTCGGCGGGTCGGGTGTGGACCGCGAGCGTACGCCGTCCCGGCTGGTCGCTGCCGGTGACCGTGACCTGGAGGTCGGCGCCGTCGTCGGTGACGGGCACCGGCGCTTCGAGGGTCAGCTCCTCCAGCAGCGGGTACCCGGCGACGGTGCCCGCGTGCAGGGCGAACTCGACCAGCGCGGTGGCGGGTAGCAGGCCGGTGCCGGCGATGGTGTGGTCGGCGAGCCAGGGGTGCGCCCGGCGGGACAGGTGGCCGGTGAAGAGGTGTTCGCCGCTGGTGGCGGTGGTGATGGTGGCGGTCAGCAGGGGATGGCTGGTGGCCTGGAGCCCGAGCCGGCGCGGGTGGGCGGCCGGCGCGACGGTGGACCAGTACCGCTGGTGCTGGAAGGGGTAGGTGGGCGGGGTGGGGTGCGCCCGGTCGGTGCGGGGGATGAGGTGGGTCCAGGTGATCGGGTGGGTGGTGTGGGTGTGCAGGTGGGCGGTGTTGGTGAGGAGGGTGTGCCAGGGGTCGGTGTCGCGGCGCAGGGTGTGGCTGACGGTGGCGGACTCGTCGTCGATGGTGGCGGCGAGGAGGGGATGTGGGCTGATTTCGACGAGGGTGTGGTGTCCGTCGGCGCTGAGGGTCTGGAGGGTGGGGTGGAAGTGGACGGGTTGGCGGAGGTTCTCCCACCAGTAGTCCGTGGTGAGTTCGGTGCCGGGGATCAGCCGCTGCCGGGTGCTGCTGTAGAAGGCGGTGTCACCGGCCCGGGGATCGACGGCGACGGCGGTCAGCTCCCGGTGCAGCGGGTCGATGTGCGGGCAGTGGCTGGCGTAGCTGACCGGGATGATCCTGGCCGTCAGCCCGTGCTCGGTGAGGGCGGAATGCGCGGCCGCGATGGCGTCCGGCGCGCCGGAGAGGACGCAGGCGGTGGCCGCGTTGTGCGCGGCGAGGTGCAGCTGCGCGGCGTGCGCGGGCACCAGTTGCTGGAGCAGGCCGGGCAACTCGTCCGGCGTGGAGCCGGTGACCGCGAGCATCCCGCCGGTGCCCTCGATCGTCGTCAGGGCGCGGCCCCGGTGGGCGATGAGGCGGGTGGCGTCGTCGAGGCCGAGGACGCCGGCGGCGTGCGCGGCGGTGATCTCGCCCTGGCTGTGGCCGATGACCGCGTCCGGGGTGATGCCGTGGTGCCGCCACAGTGCGGTCAGGGCGGTGGTGACGGCGAACAGGGTGGGTTGGACGACGTCGACCCGCTCCAGGGTGGCCGCGTCGGCCCGTTCGAGGATGATGTCGAGGAGGTTCCAGTCGACGTGCGGGCGCAGCGCCGCGTCGGTGGCGTCGATGCTCTCCCGGAACCTGCCGGAGGTGTGGTAGAGCTGGTGGGCCATCGCCGGCCACTGGCTGCCCTGGCCGGGGTAGACGAAGGCGACCTTCCCGCCGGGCGTGGCTTCGCCGATGGTCAGGTTGTCGTGCTCGACTCCGTCCACCAGGGCGGTGAGGGCCTCGGACATCTCCTCGGGTGTCCGGCCGAGGACCACCGCCCGGTGGGGGAACGCCGAACGGCCGGCCAGGGCGTGCGCGACCCCGGCGAGGTCCAGGTCCTCGGCGTCGGTGGCCCAGTCGCGCAGCCGGCGGCCGTACTCCCGCAACGCGGTCTCGGTCTTCGCGGACAGCAGCCACGGCACCCACCCGCCACCGGGCAGATCCGTCAGCCGCACGCCGTCGAGGGTGGCCGCCGACGTGGCGGCGGCACCCGGCCCGGCCTGCTCCTCCCGGCCGCTGCCCGGGTCACCCCCGGCCGGTGCGGCCCCGCCGGCCACCGCCTGTGGCTGCGGCACGGCGGCGGCGGACGACTCGGCCGCCGGCACCGGGCCGTCGACCGGCGGTGCGTCGGCGGGCGCCTCCTCGATGATCAGGTGGGCGTTGGTGCCGCTCACGCCGAACGACGACACCCCCGCGCGCCGCGGGTGCCCGTTCCGCCGCCACTCGACGGCCTGGTCCAGCAGCCGCACGTTGCCGGCGGTCCAGTCGACGTGTGGGGTGGGCGCGTCGATGTGCAGCGATCGGGGGAGCAGGCCGTGGCGGAGGGCGAGGACCATCTTGATCACGCCGGCGGCGCCGGCGGCGGCCTGGGTGTGGCCGATGTTCGATTTGATCGACCCGAGCCAGAGCGGTTGGTTGTCTCGCCGGTGTTGCCCGTAGGTGGCCAGGAGTGCTTGGGCCTCGATGGGGTCGCCGAGGGTGGTGCCGGTGCCGTGCGCCTCGACGGCGTCGACGTCGGCGGGGGTGAGCCTCGCGTTGGTGAGGGCCTGGCGGATGACGCGTTCCTGGGAGGGGCCGTGGGGTGCGGTGAGGCCGTTGCTGGCGCCGTCCTGGTTGACGGCCGAGCCGCGGATGACGGCGAGGACCCGGTGGCCGCGTTCCTGCGCCACCGACAGCCGTTCGAGCAGGAGCAGGCCGACGCCCTCGCCCCAGCCGGTGCCGTCGGCGGCGGCCGCGAACGGCTTGCACCGGCCGTCCGGGGCCAGCCCCCGCTGCCGGCTGAACTCGATGAACGGGCGCGGCAGGGCGAGGATCGTGGCGCCACCCGCGAGCGCCATGTCGCACTCGCCGCCCCGGATCGCCTGGACGGCCAGGTGCATGGCCACCAGCGACGACGAGCACGCGGTGTCCACGGTGACCGCCGGGCCCTCCAGCCCCAGCGTGTACGCGATCCGCCCGGACGCCACGCTGCCCGAGTTGCCGGTGACCAGGTACCCCTCCAGGTCCGGGTCCGGTTCGCTCATCCGGGCCAGGTAGTCCTGCGAGATCACGCCGGCGAACACGCCGGTGGCCGTGCCGCGGAGGCTGGCCGGGTCGATGCCGGCCCGCTCGACGCTCTCCCAGGCCGTCTCCAGCAGCAGCCGCTGCTGCGGGTCCATCGCGGTCGCCTCGCGCGGGCTGATGCCGAAGAAGGCGGCGTCGAACCCGGGGGCGTCGGTGAGGAACCCGCCGTCGCGGGCGTACGTGGTGCCGGGCGAGTCCGGATCCGGGTCGTAGAGGGACTCCAACTCCCAGCCCCGGTCGGTGGGGAACGGGCCGATCGCGTCGCGCCCGCCGGCGATCAGGTCCCACAGCTGCTCCGGGGTGTCGATCCCGCCCGGGTACCGGCAGGCCATCCCCACGATCGCCACCGGCTCGTGCGCCCGGTCCTCCACCTCGCGCAGCCGCTGCCGGATCGAGCGCAGGTCGGCGGTGGCCCGCTTCAGGTAGCTGCGGAGCTTGTCTTCGTCGTTCATCGTGCGTCCCCCTGGTCGGAGCCGGCAGAAGCGATCATCAATCTGGTCACGACGGGGAACCGCCGAGTTCCTTGTCCAGCGCGCTGAACAGCTCCTCGTCGGTCGCCGACTCCAGGTCGACGACGTCGTCGAGGTCCGCGCCGGCCGGCCGCAGGGCGTCCAACCGGCGCAACAGGTCCCGCAACCGGGTCTCCGCCCGGCGCCGCTGCGCGTCGTCCAGCGCGGCCACCGCCAGCGCCGCCTCCACCCGGTCCAGTTCCGCCAGTACGGACGTCGGGGGTGCCGGCTCCGCCGGGGCGAGTTGCCCGGCGAGGTACTCCGCCACCGCCGCCGGAGTGGGGTGGTCGAAGACCAGCGTGGCCGGCAGTTGGAGCCCGGTCGCCGTACGCAGCCGGTTGCGCAGCTCCACCGAGGTCAGCGAGTCGAAGCCGAGGTCCTTGAACGGTGAGCCCTCCGGCACCGACGCCGGCGAACCCTGCCCTAGCACCACCGCCACGTGACCGCGGACCAGGTCCAGCAGCAGCCGGGGCCGATCTGCGGCGGGCAGCGCCCCGAGCCGCTCGGCGAGCGACCGTCCACCCGCCACCTGCTCCTCGGCGGCACGCCGGGTGGGGTTGCCCACCAGAGCGGTGAGGATGGCCGGCACGCGCGGCTGGTTGCGCAGTGTGGGGAGGTGGAGCTTGACGGGGACGAGGTTGGGGTGGGTGTGGGTGAGGGCGGTGTCGAGGAGCGCGAGCCCTTCCGCGGTCTCCAGGCCCAGGCTGCCGGCCCGGGCCATCCGCGCCCGGTCCACGTCGGTCAGATGGCCGGTCATCCCGGTCTTCTGCGTCCAGTAGCCCCACGCGGTGCTCGTCGCCGGCAGCCCGAGGTCGCGACGGTGCTGGGCGAGCGCGTCGAGGAATGCGTTCGCCGCCGCGTAGTTCCCCTGGCCCGGGGTGTCGATGGTCCCCGAGCTGGACGAGAAGAGGACGAAGTGGGTGAGGGGGCGGTCCCGGGTGGCTTCGTGGAGGTGCCAGGCGGTGTCCACCTTGGGGGCCAGGGTGGCGTGCAGGTCCTGCGGGCTGAGGTTGGTGAGGGTGGTGTCCCGGAGTGCGCCGGCGGTGTGGACGACGCCGGTGACGGGGTGTCCGGTCCGGTCGGTGTGGCCGATCACCTCGACGAGTTGATCCCGGTCGGTGGTGTCGCAGGTGGTGACGGCGACGGTGGCGCCGAGGCTGGTCAGTTCATGGACGAGGCGGGCCGTGTCGGGGTGGTGGGGGCCCTGGCGGCTGAGCAGGTGGAGGTGGTGGACGCCCCGGTGGGTGACGAGGTGAGCGGCGACGTGTTGGGCGAGGGTGCCGGTGCCGCCGGTGATGAGGGTGGTGCCGTGAGCGGTGACGGCCGAGGTGGGTCTGCCCGGCGCCACGGCGGTCTGTGGGGGGAGGGTGAGGGCGATCTTGCCGACGTGGCGGGCGTTGGCGAGGTGGCGGAACGCGGCAGGGGCGTGGCGGATGTCGTAGCTGCGGGTGGGCAGGGGTGGGAGGGCGCCGTCGTGGAAGAGGGGTTGGAGGCGTTGGTAGAGGGCCGCGATGGTGTCTTCGCCGCCGTCCATCAGGTCGAAGGCCTGGTAGGTGGTTCCGGGGTGGTCGGTGGCCCAGGCATCGGCGTCGCGGATGTCGGTCTTGCCCATGTCGAGGAGGCGTCCGCCGGGGGTGAGGAGGCGGCCGCTGGCGTTGAGGTGTTCGCCGGTGAGGCTGTTGAGGACGACGTCGATGCCGGGGGTGTGGGTGCGGTAGTGGTTCTCGAAGTCGAGGGTGCGGCTGTTGGCGATGTGGGGTTCGGTGATGCCGAGGCGGTGGAGGGTGGGCCATTTGGTGGGGTGGGCGGTGGTGTGGATGTGGGCGTTCAGGTGGCGGGCGACGTGGATGGCGGCGTGGCCGACGCCGCCGGTGGCGGCGTGGATGAGGAGGTGTTCGCCGGGTTGGAGGTGGGCGAGGTCGTGTAGGGCGTAGTAGGCGGTGAGGTAGGCGATGGGTGCGGTGGCGGCTTGGGTGAGGGTCCACCCGTCCGGGACGGGGGTGACCAGGCGGTGGTCGGTGACGGCATGGGGGCCGATGCCGTTGAACAGGCCCATGACGGACTGTCCCGGCCGCAGGTCGGTGACTGCGCTGCCGATCTCGGTGATGGTGCCGGCGCCTTCGCCGCCGATGGGGCGGGGGTCGTCGACGATGCCGAGGGCGACGACGACGTCGCGGAAGTTGACGCCGCCGGCGTGCAGGTGGACGCGGACCTCGTGCGGTTGCAGGGGTGCGGCGTAGTCGGGGCAGTGCGCGAGCCGCAGGTTGTCCAGACTCCCACCCGAGGTGGTCTCCAACCGCCAGGCCTCGCTGTCGGGCAGGGGTAGACCCGCCGTCTGGTGGGCGGGCTGGAGTCGGGGCACATGGAGACCGCCGTCGCGGATGGCCAGCTGCGGCTCACCCGACCCCACCGCGCGGCCGAGGGCGGCCATGCTCTCCGAGTTCCCGTCCAGGTCCACCACCGTGATCCGGTCCGGATGCTCGGCGAGCCCGGTGCGGAGCATGCCCCAGCACGCGGCGGCCGCCAGGTCGCTGACCCGGTCGTCCACCCCGATGCTCACCGCACCCCGGGTCAGCACCACCAGCCGGGTGCCGGCCAGGGCCTCCTCGGCCAGCCATTCCTGCAACCGCAGCAGCAGCGACTCGGTCGACCCGTGGGCGGCCGCCAGCACGTCGACGTCCCCGCCGTCGAGCGCCGGCCCGGCGCCGTACCAGGGCAGCACGACCGTCCGCGCCGCCGGGCCGTCGGCCGCGACGGCCCCGGCCAGCGCGGCCATCGTCGGGTACGCCGACACCGTCCCGAACGCCGCCGACCATCGCTCGACCGCGTCGGGGTCGTCGTCCAGCACCGCCACCGGGCCGACCTCGACGCCCTCCGCCGGGTCGATCGGCAGCCAGTCCACGTGCAGCAGCCACTGCGGATCCACCCGTACGCCGGCGCGCTCCGCGCCCTCGACCGGCACCTCCCGCAGCACCAGCGACCGGGCGTCCAGCACCGGCTGGCCGGCCGGATCGTAGACGACCAGGGCCGCCTGGTCCCCGCCCCGACGCACCAGGTGCACCCGGACACTCGTCGCCCGGGTGGCGTGCAGCCGTACGCCGGACCAGACGAACGGCAGCTGCACCCGGGTCACGTCACCGTCGGCGGCGAGGGCCAGCACGTGCAGCGCCGCGTCGAGCAGCGCCGGGTGCACGCCGTACCGGTCGACGTCGCCCCGGAGCGGCTCCGGCAGCGTCACCTCGGCGTAGAGGTCGTCACCCGCACGCCACGCCCGGCGCAGCCCCTGGAACGCCGGCCCGTACCGGTAGCCCAGCTCGGCCAGCCACTCGTACACCCCGTCGACGGTCAGCGGGTCGGCGCCGGCGGGCGGCCACTCCGGCCGGGCGGCCGGCGTGGGGTCCGTGGGCGCGGCGGCGAGGGTCGCGGTGGCGTGATGCGTCCAGGCGGTCTCGTCGCTGCTTCCCGAGGGACGCGAGTGGACGGTCAGGCCACGCCGGTTCTCCTCGTCCGGCGGGTCCAGCGTGACCTGCACGTCGGTCGGCTGTTCGGTGAGGAACAACGGCTGGTGCAGGGTCAGCTCGTCGAGGTGCGGGTGCCCGGTGCCGGCCCCGGCGTGCAGGGCCAGGTCCACGTACGCGGTCGCCGGCAGCAGGCAGCCGGCGGTGATGGCGTGGTCGACGAGCCACGGGTGGCTGCGGGTGGAGAGCCGGCCGGTGAGGAGGCGCTGTCCGGTCGGGGTGGCCAGCTGGTCGGTGAGCAGCGGGTGCTGCGGTCCGTCCGACCGGCGGGTGCGCCGCCCGGTGAGCCAGTACGCCTGGTGCTGGAAGGGATAGGTGGGCGGGGTGGTGTGGGTCCTGGCGGCCGGGAGCAGCCGGGTCCAGGTGATCGGGTGGGTGGTGTGGGTGTGCAGGTGGGCGGTGTTGGTGAGGAGGGTGTGCCAGGGGTCGGTGTCGCGGCGCAGGGTGTGGCTGACGGTGGTGGACTCGTCGTCGATGGTGGCGGCGAGCAGGGGGTGGGGGCTGATTTCGATGAGGGTGTGGTGTCCGTCGGCGGTGAGGGTCTGGAGGGTGGGGTGGAAGTGGACGGGTTGGCGGAGGTTTTCCCACCAGTAGTCGGTGGTGAGTTGGGTGGTGGGCAGGACGGTGTGTCGGGTGCTGCTGTAGAAGGCGGTGTCGCTGGCCTGGGGGTCGACGGCCACGCCGGTCAGTTCGGTGTGGAGTGGGTCGATGTGGGGGCAGTGGCTGGCGTAGCTGACGGGGATGATCCTGGCCGTCAGCCCGTGGTCGGTGAGGGCGGTGTGGGCGGCCTCGATGGCGGTGGAGCTGCCGGAAAGCACGCAGTTGGTGGGGGCGTTGTGCGCGGCGAGGTGCAGGTCGGCGAGGTGTTCGGGGACGAGCCGTTCCAGCAGGGTGGGTAGTTCTTCGGGGGTGGGGCCGGTGATGGCGAGCATGCCGCCGGTGCCTTCGATGGTGGTGAGGGCTCGGCCGCGGTGGGCGATGAGGCTGGCGGCTTGGTTGAGGGTGAGGGCGCCGGCGGCGTGGGCGGCGGTGATCTCGCCTTGGCTGTGGCCGATGACGGCGTCGGGGGTGATGCCGTGGTGCCGCCACAGTGCGGTGAGGGCAGTGGTGACGGCGAACAGGGTGGGTTGGACGACGTCGACCCGGTCCAGGCTGGCGGCGTCGGGCTTTTCGAGGATGACGTCGCGTAGGGACCAGTCCACCAGGTCACGCAGGGCCGCGTCGGTGGCGTCGATGCTGTGGCGGAAGACAGCGGAGGTGCGGTAGAGCTGGTGGGCCATGGCGGGCCACTGGCTGCCCTGCCCGGGGTAGATGAATCCGACCTTCCCGCTGTCACCCGCCTCGCCGACGGTCAGGTTGGGGTGGTCGGTGCCGTCGGCCAGGGCGGTGAGGGCGTCGGTGAAGTCGTCCAGGGTGCGGCCGAGAACGACGGCGCGGTGCGGGAACGCCGACCGGCCCGCTAGGGCGTGGGCCACGGCGGCCAGGTCGATGCCGTCCGCGTCGGCGGCCCAGTCGCGTAGCCGGCGGCCGTACTCGCGTAGGGCTGCGTCGGTCTTCGCGGACAGCAGCCACGGCACCCAGCCACCACCGGGCAGATCGGTGAGCCCGTCCGACCCGTCCAGGACGGGAACGGCGACCGGCTCGGCCCCGGCCGGGAACTCCTCGATGATCAGGTGGGCGTTGGTGCCGCTCATCCCGAACGCCGACACCGCCGCCCGCCGTAGGTGCCCGTTCGGCTTCCAGTCGACCACCCGGTCGAGCAGCCGGACGTTGCCGCTGTCCCAGTCGACGTGCGGGGTGGGGGCGTCGATGTGCAGCGAGCGGGGCAGCATCCCCTGCTGCAGGGCCTGGACCATCTTGATCACGCCGGCCACCCCGGCGGCGGCCTGGGTGTGCCCGATGTTCGACTTGATCGACCCGAGCCACAGCGGCTGGTCGTCCCGGCGCTGCTGCCCGTACGTGGCCAGCAGCGCCTGGGCCTCGATCGGGTCGCCGAGGGTGGTGCCGGTGCCGTGCGCCTCCACCGCGTCGACGTCGGCCGGGGTGAGGCGGGCGTTGGCCAGGGCCTGCCGGATCACCCGTTCCTGCGCCGGCCCGTTCGGCGCGGTCAGCCCGTTGCTGGCCCCGTCCTGGTTCACCGCCGAACCCCGCACCACGGCGAGCACCCGGTGGCCGCGTTCCCGGGCCACCGACAGCCGTTCCAGCAGCACCAGGCCGACGCCCTCGGCGAAGCCGAACCCGTCCGCCGCCGCCGCGAACGGCTTGCACCGGCCGTCCGGGGAGAGGCCCCGCTGCCGGCTGAACTCCACGAAGCCGCCCGGGGTGGCCAGCACCGTCACCCCGCCGGCGAGGGCCAGGTCGCACTCGCCGTTCCGGATCGCCTGCGCGGCCAGGTGCATCGCCACCAGCGACGACGAACACGCCGTGTCCACCGTGACCGCCGGGCCCTCCAACCCGAGCGTGTACGCGATCCGGCCGGACGCCAGCGCGCTGGTCGCCCCGGTCATCAGGTAGCCCTCGTAGTCCTCCGGCACCTCGTCGAACCGGGGTCCGTAGTCGTTGTCGATGACCCCGGTGAACACGCCCGTCGCGGTGCCGCGCAGGCTGGCCGGGTCGATGCCGGCGCGCTCGACCGCCTCCCAGGCGGTCTCCAGCAGCAGCCGCTGCTGCGGGTCCATGGCGGCCGCCTCCCGGGCGTTGACGCCGAAGAAGGCCGCGTCGAAGCCGGCGGCGTCGTCCAGGAATCCGCCGTGCCGGGTGTACGTGGTCCCCGGCGTACCCGGGTCCGGGTCGTAGATGGCCTCGACGTCCCAGCCCCGCCCGTCCGGGAACTCGCTGATCGCGTCGCCCTCGGAGATCACCAGCCGCCACAGCTGCTCCGGCGAGCCGACCCCGCCCGGGTAGCGGCAGGCCATGCCGACGATCGCCACCGGTTCGTCGACCGCGGCCACCCGGACCGGCGTCGCGGCGCGGGCAGCCGGCACCCCGGAGACCAGCTCCCGCAGGTGCTCGACCACCGCCGTCGGGGTGGGGTGGTCGAACACCAGCGTCGCCGGCAGGGTCAGGCCGGTGGCCGCGCCCAGCCGGTTGCGCAGCTCCACCGCGGCGAGGGAGGTGAACCCGAGGTCCTTGAACGCCTGCCCGGGGTCGATCGTCTCCGCCGACTCCAGCCCGATCACCGTGGCCACGGCCCCCAGCACCAGGTCGTGCAGGGCCTGCCGCTGCTCCGCCGCCGGCCGGGCGGCCAGCCGTTCGGCGTACGTCAGCGGGCCAGTCTCGGCGGCGGCCTCCCGCAGCCCGGCGGGGAACAGCCCCCGCAGCAGCGCGGGCACCGGCCCGGCCGGCGCGTCGAACCGGCCGGCGAGCACCACCGCCGCGCCGCTGTCCAGGGCCGGGCCCAGCGAGGCCGACGCGGGCGCCGGCACCACCCCGTCCGGCCGTGGCGCGTCCGGCGCCCCGCCGGCCACGCTGGCTCCGGCCAGGCCGTACGCCCGCCGGTGCCGGGCCAGCGCGTCGAGGAACGCCGCGTCGCCGCCCCGGGTGCCCGCCCCGGCGGTGCCGAGCGTGCCGGTCACGTCGGAGAGCAGGACGAACGCGGCCAGGTCGAGCCCGCGGGTCGCCTCGTGCAGCGCCCACCCGGTCGCCGGGTCGCCCCCGGCGTGCAGCACGGCGGTGACCGGGCGGGCCGGGTCGACCGCGGCGAGCAGACCGGCCAGGACGGCCGGGTCGGTGGTGTCGCAGCCGGCGACGGTGACCTCGGCGCCGAGGCCGGTCAGCTCCCCGACCGCCGGGCCCGGGTCGACGGCGCCGGCCAGCAGCAGGTGCCGTACCCCGTGCCGGGTGATCAGGTCCCGCGCCGCCGCGACGGCCCGCGCGTCCCCGGTCACCAGCACCGTCCCGTTTGCGCCGAAGCCGACGGGGTCCGGGGCGTCGAGGGCCGCGCGGACCAGCCGGGGTACGAGCATCGTGCCGGTGCGCAGGGCGAGCCGGGGCTCGCCGGCCGCGACGGCGGCGGCCACCGCCCGGTCCAGGACGGTGTCGCTCTCCGGATGCCCGTCGGTGTCGACCAGGACGATCCGGCCGGGCTCGGCGGCCTGCGCCGCGCCCGCCGCTCCCCACACGGCCGCCGCGGGCAGGTCACGCGGGTCCTCGCCGGGCAGTGCCGCCACGGCGTGCCGGGTCAGCACGACCAGGGGCGGCCCGTCCGGACCGCCGACCGCCGCGCCGAGCAGCGCCACCGCCCGGCCGGCGGCCCCGGCCGGGTCGACCAGCTCCGCCTCCGGCGTCCGGTACGCCCACACGTTGCCGGCGGCATCGACGTACGCCTGCTCGTCGTCGCCTTCCCCGGCCGCCCCGAGTGGGGCCGGCGCGGCGTCCGGGACCGGCCGTTGCTCCCAGGCCAGGGTGTACAGCTGCGGCGCGGGCCCGGTGGTGGCCAGCCGGTCGACGGGCAGTGACCCGGTGGCGAGCGTGGCGGTGAGCACCGGCTGACCGGCGGGGTCGTAGCCGGCCACGGTGAACCGGCCGTCCCCGACCGGTCGCAGCAGCACCCGCAGCGCCGTGGCGCCGGCGGCCAGCAGCCGCACCTCTGACCATCCGGTGACCGTCGGCGTCGCGTCGGGGCGCCGGTCCCGCAGGTCGGCCAGCAGCGGGTGCAGGGCCGCCTCCAGCAGCGCCGGGTGCAGCGCGTGCCGCGCGGCCTCCGTCCGCTGCGCCTCGTCGAGGGCGACCTCGACGAGGAGCGCGTCGTCCTGCCGCCACGCCTCCCGCAGGCAGCGCAGCGCCGGCCCGTGCCGGTAGCCCGCCGCGCCGAGCCGGGCGTACACCTGGGCGACGTCGACCGGCGCGGCGCCGGCCGGCGGCCAGACCGGCGCGGCCGGCGGCGGGGTCGGCGCGGTGGTGCCGAGGATGCCGTGGCCGTGCCGGGTCCAGGCCGCGTCCGGCTCGCTCTCCGCGTCCCGTGCGTGGATGGTCACGGTACGCCGGCCGGCGTCGTCGGCGTCCGCGACGGCGACCTGCACCTGCACGACCCGTCCGTCCGGTACGGGCAGCGGCGCGGGCACGGTCAGCTCCGCGAGGTACGGGTGCCCGGTGCTGGCGCCGGCGTGCAGCGCCAGGTCCAGCAGGGCGCCCGCCGGCAGCAGCCGGGTGGCGAGCACCCGGTGGTCGTCGAGCCAGGTGGTGCCGGCGGCCAGCCGTCCGGTGAGGACGGTGCCGCCCTCGGTGGCCAGGTCGAGCCGGGTGGTCAGCACCGCGTGCCGGGTGGGGTGCAGCCCCAGGTCGGCCGGGGTGGTCCGGTGGGTGCCGGACAGCCAGTGCCGGGTGGACTGGAACGGGTAGGTGGGCAGGTCCAGGTGCGGGTGGTCGCCGGCGGGGCGGCCGCCGACGGCGGCGGCGGCCGCGAGCAGGGTACGCGGGCCGGGCCGGTCCTTGTGCAGGCCGGAAACCGCCACGACGTCGCTCAGCGTCTGCTGGTGCAGCGCGGTGAGGGTGGCGTCCGGTCCGAGTTCGAGGAAGGTGCGGACGCCGTGCTGGTCGTGGAGGGTGGTGACGCCGTCGGCGTAGTGGACGGGGGCGAGGATGTGCTGAACCCAGTAGTCGGGGTCGGTGAGCTGGTCGGCGAGTTGTCCGGTGACGTTGCTGACGACCGGCAGGGAGGGGGCGTAGGTGAGTCCGGCGGCCACGGTCCGGAACTGGTCGGTGATGGCGGCCATGTGGGGTGAGTGGAAGGCGTGGCTGACCTGCAACGCGGTGGCTTTGCGGCCCTGTTCGCGCCACTGGGCGGCCAGCCGCTCGCACACGTCTCGGTCGCCGCTGATGACGACGGTGTGGGGCGTGTTGACGGCGGCGATGGTGACGCCGGTGTGGCCGGCGATGAGTTCGTCGGCCTCCTCGCGGCTCGCCTGAAGAGCGATCATGGCGCCGGGTGTGGTGATGCTGTTCATCAGCCGGGCGCGGGTGGTGACCAGGAGGGCGGCGTCGTCCAGGCTGAGGACCCCCGCGAGGTGGGCGGCGGTGATTTCGCCGAGGGAGTGTCCGGTGAGGTAGTCGGCGCGTAGGCCGAGTTGGGTGGTGGCCACGCGGTGCAGGGCGATGTGCACGGCGAACAGGGCCGGCTGGGTGTAGGCGGTGCTGTCCAACAACCCGGCGAGGTCGCTGCCGGGCTCGGCGAACACCACGTCCTGGAGGCGGTGGTCCAGGTGCGGGTTCAACGCCTCGCAGGCCTGGTTGAACGCCTCCCGGTACAGCGGGTTGGTGGCGTACAGGTCGGCGCCCATGCCGGCGTACTGGCTGCCCTGACCGGTGAAACAGAAGGCCGTCCGGCCGCTGTCGTCCCCGGTGGTGCCGGTGACGACGACCGGATGCGGCCGGCCCTCGGCGAGCGCGGTCAGCGCGGCGGTGAACTCGTCGCGCGTGCGGGCCACCAGCACCGCCCGGTACGGGAAGCGCGCCCGGCGGGCGAGCGCATCCCCGACCGCGGCCGGCGTGACGTCCTCCTGCCCAGCCAGCCAGCTGCCCAGCCGCCGGGCGTACGCGCGCAGCGCCGGCTCGGTTTTCGCCGACAGCACCCACGACACCCACCCGTCCCACGGGTCGACGGCCGGCGGGGCGGCCGGCTCCGCCGGGGGCGCCTCCTCCAGGATCACGTGCGCGTTCGTGCCGCTGACGCCGAACGACGACACCCCCGCGCGGCGCGGGTGCCCGTTCCGCCGCCACTCGACGGCCTCGTCCAGCAGCCGCACGTTGCCGGCGGTCCAGTCGACGTGCGGGCTCGGCGCGTCGAGGTGCAGCGACCGGGGGAGCAGGCCGTGGCGGAGGGCGAGGACCATCTTCATCACGCCGGCGGCGCCGGCGGCGGCCTGGGTGTGGCCGATGTTCGATTTGATCGACCCGAGCCAGAGTGGCTGGTCGTCGCGCCGGTGTTGCCCGTACGTGGCCAGGAGTGCTTGGGCCTCGATGGGGTCGCCGAGGGTGGTGCCGGTGCCGTGCGCCTCGACCGCGTCGACGTCGGCGGGGGTGAGCCTCGCGTTGGTGAGGGCCTGGCGGATGACGCGTTCCTGGGAGGGTCCGTGGGGTGCGGTGAGGCCGTTGCTGGCGCCGTCCTGGTTGACGGCCGAGCCGCGGATGACGGCGAGGACCGGGTGGCCGCGCTCCTGGGCGGTGGAGAGGCGTTCGAGCAGGAGGAGGCCGACGCCCTCGCCCCAGCCGGTGCCGTCGGCGGCGGCCGCGAACGGCTTGCACCGGCCGTCCGGGGCCAGCCCCCGCTGCCGGCTGAACTCGATGAGCATGCCGGGGGTGGCCATGACGGTCACGCCGCCGGCCAGGGCCAGGTCGCACTCGCCGTTGCGGATCGCCTGCGACGCCAGGTGCATGGCGACCAGCGACGACGAACAGGCGGTGTCCACGGTGACCGCCGGTCCCTCCAGCCCCAGCACGTACGCGATCCGCCCGGACGCCACACTCGTCGTGTTGCCGGTCAGCATGAACCCCTCGTACGCCTCCGGCGCCTCGTGCATCCGGGGCCCGTACTCGTCGAACGCCAGGCCGGTGAAGACGCCGGTGGCGGTGCCGCGCAGCGTGGTCGGGTCGATGCCGGCCCGCTCGACCGCCTCCCAGGCCGTCTCCAGCAGCAGCCGCTGCTGCGGGTCCATCGCGGTCGCCTCCCGGGGGCTGATCCCGAAGAAGGCGGCGTCGAAGTCGGTGGCCCCGGCGATGAACCCGGCCTCCCGCGCGTACGTGGTGCCGGCGTGCTCCGGTCGCGGGTCGTAGAGCCCGTCCACCCGCCAACCGCGGTCGGTCGGGAACTCCCCGATCGCGTCGGTGCCGGTGACGAGCAGCTCCCACAACTCGTCCGGGTTGCCGACCCCGCCGGGATAGCGGCACGCCATCCCCACGATCGCGATCGGCTCGTCGGCGGCCGGTGACCGCACCCCGCGGACGGCCGGCGCGGACTCGGCCCCGCCGGGCAGGCGGCCGGCCAGATAGCCGACCACGGCCGCCGGAGTGGGGTGGTCGAAGACCAGCGTCGCCGGCAACGGCAGGCCGGTGAGCGTGCTCAGCCGGTTGCGCAGCTCCACCGAGGTGAGCGAGTCGAAACCGAGGTCGCGGAAGGCCCGCCCGAGCTGGATGGACTCCGCCGTCGCGTGACCGAGGACCACCGCCACCGTGGTCCGCAGCAGTTCCTCCAGCGCGGCCCGCCGCTCGTCCGCCCCGAGGCCGGCCAGGCGGTCGGCCAGGGATGCCCCGGCGTCGCCGCCGTCCGCCGCCGCACGGCGGGTGGGCGTGCCGGCGAGGGCGGTGAGGATGGCCGGGATGCGCGGCTGGTTGCGGAGGGTGGGGAGGTGCAGCTTGACGGGGGCGAGGCTGGCGTGGGTGTGGGTGAGGGCCGCGTCGAGGAGCGCCAGGCCCTCCTCTGTGTCGAGTCCGAGGCTGCCGGCCCGGGCCATCCGCGCCCGGTCCACCTCGGTCAGGTGCGCGGTCATCGCGCTGGTGTCGTTCCAGTAGCCCCAGGCCAGCGCGGTCGCCGGCAGCCCCTCGGCGCGCCGGTGCTCGGCGAGGGCGTCCAGGAAGGTGTTCGCCGCCGCGTACCCGGCCTGCCCGCCCGTGCCCAGCGTGCCGGCGAACGCCGAGAAGAGCACGAAGTGGGTCAGGGGGCGGCGCTTCGTGGCGTGGTGGAGGTGCCAGGCGGCGTCGGTCTTGGGCTGGAGGGTGGCGTGCAGGTGGGCGGAGGTGAGGTTGCTGAGGGTGGTGTCGTGCAGGGTGCCGGCGGTGTGGATGACGCCGGTGAGGGGGTGTCCGGTGTGGTCGATGTGCGCGATGACCTGGCTCAGTTGGGCTGGGTCGGCGGTGTCACAGGCGGTGATGGTGACGGTGGCGCCGAGCTGCGTGAGCCAGTGGATGAGGGCTGCGGCGTTCGGGTGGTGTGCGCCTTGGCGGCTGGTGAGGTGGAGGTGGCGGACGCCGTGACGGGCGGCGAGGTGGGCGGCGACGTGTTGGGCGAGGGTTCCGGTGCCGCCGGTGATGAGGGTGGTGCCGTCGAGGTTGGCCGGCGCGGATGGGCGGGATTCGAGGCCGGTGGCTGGGATGGGTTGGTGGGGTTCTGGGGCGGCGGGTGCTGGCGGGAGGGTGAGGGCGATCTTGCCGACGTGGCGGGCGTTGGCGAGGTAGCGGAACGCGGCAGGTGCGTGGCGGATGTCGTAGCTGCGGGTGGGCAGGGGCGGCAGGGTGCCGTCCTGGAAGAGCGGTCGGAGCTCTTGGTAGAGGGTGGCGATGCGGCCCTCGCCGGCGTCCATCAGGTCGAAGGCCTGGTAGGTGGTGTGGGGATGATTCGCCTGCCACGTGCTGGGGTCGCGGATGTCGGTCTTGCCCATGTCGAGGAGGCGTCCGCCGGGGGTGAGGAGGCGGCCGCTGGCGTTGAGGTGTTCGCCGGTGAGGCTGTTGAGGACGACGTCGATGCCGGGGGTGTGGGTGCGGTAGTGGTCCTCGAAGTCGAGGGTGCGGGAGTTGGCGGTGTGGGGTTCGGTGATGCCGAGGGCGTGGAGGGTGGGCCATTTGGTGGGGTGGGCGGTGGTGTGGATGTGGGCGTTGAGGTGGCGGGCGACGTGGATGGCGGCGTGGCCGACGCCGCCGGTGGCGGCGTGGATGAGGAGGTGTTCGCCGGGTTGGAGGTGGGCGAGGTCGTGCAGGGCGTAGTAGGCGGTGAGGTAGGCGATGGGTGCGGTGGCGGCTTGGGTGAGGGTCCACCCGTCCGGGACGGGGGTGACCAGGCGGTGGTCGGTGACGGCATGGGGGCCGATGCCGTTGAACAGCCCCATCACCTGTTGGCCGACGTGCAGGTTCGTGACTGCGCTGCCGATCTCGGTGATGGTGCCGGCGCCTTCGCCGCCGATGGGGCGGGGGTCGTCGACGATGCCGAGGGCGACGACGACGTCGCGGAAGTTGACGCCGCCGGCGTGCAGGCGGACGCGGACCTCGTGCGGTTGCAGGGGTGCGGCGTAGTCGGGGCAGTGCGCGAGCCGCAGGTTGTCCAGGCTGCCGCCCGAGGTGGTCTCCAACCGCCAGGTGTCGTTGTCGGGTAGGGGTAGACCCGCCGTGGCGTGGGCCGGCGCCAGGCGCGGCACATGGAGCGCGCCGTCGCGGATGGCCAGCTGCGGCTCACCACACCGCACCGCCCGGGCAAGGAGCCCGGTCAGGTCGTCCGTACCGGTCGGGTCGAGGTCGACGATGGTGATCCGGTCCGGGTGTTCGGTCTGGCTGGACCGCACCAGCCCCCAGCAGGCCGCCCCGGCCAGATCACCGATCCGGTCGTCCACGCCGGTGCTCACCGCACCCCGGGTCAGCACCACCAGCCGGGTGCCGGCCAGCTCCTCGTCGGCCAGCCACTCCTGCAACCGCAGCAACAGCGACTCGGTCAACCGGTGCGTCGCCCCCGGCACGTCGGCGTCCGCCGCCCGGCCGTGCTCGCCTCCGGCGGTCCAGCACGGCACCACCACGGCGTCGGCGCCGATGGCGCGTACGGCTGCCAGCGAGTCGGCGACCCGCACGGCCGGGACGGCCCGGCGCAGGAGGTCGGCCGCGTCGGCGCCGAGCACGGCGAAGCTCTCCGGGTCGGCCCCGTCCGCCGCCTCGACGCCGGCCAGGACCGGCCAGTCCACGTGCAGCAGCCACTGCGGATCCACCCGTGGCGCCGCCGGCCCGGTGGCCGCACGCGGCATCTCCCGCAGCACCAGCGATCGGGCCGCCAGCACCGGCTGTCCGGCGGGGTCGTGCACGGCCAGCTCGGCACGGTCGGGCGCGGTGCGGGACAGGCGGACCCGCACCGAGGTCGCCCCGGTGGCGTGCAGCCGCACCCCGGACCAGACGAACGGCAGCCACACGCCGTCCCGCACGTCGTCGGTCACCCCGAGGACGTGCAACGCCGCGTCCAGCAGCGCCGGGTGTACGCCGAACCGGTCGACGTCGGCGCGTACGCCCTCGGGCAGCGTCACCTCCGCGTACAGGTCGTCACCCGCACGCCACGCCCGCCGCAGGCCCTGGAACGCCGGACCGTACCGGTAGCCCAGTTCCGCCAGCTCGTCGTACAGGCCGGTCACGTCCAGCGGGGCGGCGTCGGCCGGCGGCCACGCGGCCGGCCATCCCGCCGGCCCGGCCGCGGTGGTGGTGGTCAACCCGCCCGCGGCGTTCATCGTCCAGGCCGCGTCGGTGTCCCCGGCCGGGCGGGAGTGCACCTCGACCGCCCGTCGTCCGTCCGCCGGCTCGACGAGGACGACCTGCACCTCCACCGCGCCGTCCGCCGGCAGCGCCAGCGGGCTGTGCAGCGTCAGTTCGTCCAGGTACGGGTGTCCGCCGGCCGCACCGGCGTGCAGCACCATGTCGACGAGGGCGGTGGCGGGCAGCAGGCACCGGTCGGCGATGGTGTGGTCCACCAGCCACGGATGGGTGCCGCGGGACAGCCGTCCGGTGAGGACCGTACGGGCGTCGGTGGCCAGATCGAGCCGCCCGCCGAGCAGCGGATGGGTGCTCGGGCGTAGCCCCAGGTCGGTCGGGCGGGCGGCGGGGCCGCTCACCAGCCAGTGCCGGGTGTGCTGGAACGGGTAGGTGGGCAGGTCCAGGTGCGGGTGGCCACCGGCGGGCCGGCCGCCGACGGTGGCGGCGGCCGCGAGCAGGGTGTGCTGGTGGGGCCGCTTCCGGTGCAGGGTGGGTACGGCGACGACGTCGCTCAGCGTCTGCTGGTGCAGCGCGGTGAGGGTGGCGTCCGGTCCGAGTTCGAGGAAGGTGCGGACGCCGTGTTGGTCGTGGAGGGTGGTGACGCCGGCGGCGTAGTGGACGGGGGCGAGGATGTGCCGGGTCCAGTAGTCGGGGTCGGTGAGTTGGTCGGCGAGTTGTCCGGTGACGTTGCTGACGACCGGCAGGGAGGGTGCGTGGTAGGTGAGGCCGGCGGCCACGGTCCGGAACTGGTCGGTGATGGCGGCCATGTGGGGTGAGTGGAAGGCGTGGCTGACCTGCAACGCGGTGGCTTTGCGGCCCTGTTCCTGCCACTGTGCGGCCAGCTGCTCGCAGACGTCTCGGTCGCCGCTGATGACGACGGTGTGGGGCGTGTTGACGGCGGCGATGGTGACGCCGGTGTGGCCGGCGATGAGTTCGTCGGCCTCCTCGCGGTTGGCTTGGAGGGCGATCATGGCGCCGGGTGTGGTGATGCTGTTCATCAGCCGGGCGCGGGTGGTGACCAGGAGGGCGGCGTCGTCGAGGCTGAGCACCCCGGCGAGGTGGGCGGCGCTGATCTCGCCGAGGGAGTGTCCGGTGAGGTAGTCGGCTGCCAGTCCTAGCTGGGTGGTGGCGACCCGGTGCAGGGCGACGTGGAGGGCGAACAGGGCGGGTTGGGTGTAGGCGGTGCTGTCCAGCAACGCCGCCAGGTCGGTGCCGGGTTCGGCGAACACGACGTCCTGGAGCCGGTGTTGCAGGTGCGGGTTCAACGCCTCGCAGGCCTGGTCGAACGCTTCCCGGTAGGCGGGGTTGGTGGCGTACAGGTCGGCGCCCACGCCGGGGTACTGGCTGCCCTGGCCGGTGAAGCAGAACGCCACCCTCCCCGCCTGGTCCACCACACCGGTGGCCAGGTGGGGGTGCGGCTCGCCGTTGGCGAGCGCGGTCAGGGCGGCGGTGAAGTCCGAGTGGTTCGCCGCGGTGACCACCGCCCGGTGCGCGAACCGGGTCCGCCGCGCGAGGGCGTCGGCGACCGCAGCCGGCGCGACGTCCGGGTGCCCGCCCAACCAGTCCGCCAGGCGGGCGGCCTGGTCCCGGAGCGCTTCCTCGGACCGGGCCGACAGCGGCCACGACGCCCACCCGCCCCACGGGTCGACGGTGTCCGCGTCCGCGGTCTCCGCCGTGGCTGCCTCCTCGAGGATGACGTGCGCGTTCGTGCCGCTGATGCCGAACGAGGACACTCCGGCCCGGCGCGGCTGCCCGCCCGGCGTCCAGGCCACCGCCCGGTCGAGCAGCCGGACGTTGCCGCTGTCCCAGTTCACGTGCGGGGTGGGGGCGTCGATGTGCAGCGAGCGGGGCAGCGTGCCGTGCCGCATCGCGAGGACCATCTTGATCACGCCGGCGACGCCGGCGGCGGCCTGGGTGTGGCCGATGTTCGACTTGATCGACCCGAGCCAGAGCGGCTGGTCGTCCCGCCGCTGCTGCCCGTACGTAGCCAGGAGCGCCTGGGCCTCGATGGGGTCGCCGAGGGTGGTGCCGGTGCCGTGCGCCTCGACCGCGTCCACGTCGGCGGCGGTCAGCCGGGCGTTGGCCAGGGCCTGCCGGATGACGCGCTCCTGCGACGGGCCGTTCGGCGCGGAGAGCTGGCTGCTCGTGCCGTCCTGGTTCACCGCCGAACCGCGGACCACCGCCAGGATCGGGTGCCCGAGCCGCCGCGCCCGGGACAGCCGCTCCACCAGCAGCAGGCCGACACCCTCGCCCCACCCGGTGCCGTCGGCCGCCGCCGCGAACGGCTTGCACCGGCCGTCGGCGGCCAACCCCCGCTGCCGGGCGAACTCGACGAAGTTGTCCGGTGTGGTCATCACCGCCACGCCACCCGCGAGCGCCAGGTCGCACTCCCCGTTGCGGATCGCCTGGCAGGCCAGGTGCAGCGCCACGAGCGACGACGAGCAGGCGGTGTCCACGGTGACCGCCGGCCCCTCCAGCCCCAGCACGTACGCCACCCGTCCGGACACCACGCTCGACGTGTTGCCGGTGAGCAGGTAGCCCTCGACCCCCTCCGGCGCCTGGTGCCGTTCGTGCAGCCGGGGGCCGTAGTCCTGGGCGACCACCCCGGTGAACACGCCGGTGCTGCTGCCGCGCAGCGTGGTCGGGTCGATGCCGGCCCGCTCGATGGTCTCCCAGGCCGCCTCCAGCAGCAGCCGCTGCTGCGGATCCGTGGCCAGCGCCTCCCGGGGGCTGATCCCGAAGAACCCGGGGTCGAAGTCGCCCGCGTCGTAGAGGAAACCGCCCTCGCGCGCGTACGTGGTGCCCGAGGTGTCCGGGTCGGGGTCGTAGAGGGTGGCCAGGTCCCAGCCCCGGTCGGTGGGGAACTCGCCGATCGCGTCGGTGCCGGTGGCGAGCAGTTGCCACAGCTCCTCCGGCGAGGTGACCCCGCCGGGGTAGCGGCACGCCATCCCGATGATCGCGATGGGTTCCCGGGCGCGTTCCTCCACCTCCTGCAGGCGCTGGCGGGTCTGGTACAGGTCCGCCGTGGCCCGTTTGAGGTACGCGACCAGCTTCTCCTCATTCGCCATCCGTGGCCACCTCACCGGTGAGATCGAGCTGCGTGAGTTCAACGTCCAGGTCCTGGTCGAGCAGGTGGAACAGCTCCTCCGGCGTGGCCGTGAGGATGTCGCCGGCGAGCGCCGCCGGCCCCGGCTCCCCGCCGGTGAGCTGGTGCAGGAGCCCCTGCAGGCGGGTGACCAGGGCGTTCCGCCCGTCCGAGGCGTCCCCGTTCAAGGCCCGTACCGCGAGCTCCAGCCGGTCCAGTTCGGCCAGGGCCAGCTCCGCCGGGTCGGGCTCCCGCGGCGTCAGCAGCTCCGCCAGGTACGCGGCCAGCGCGACCGGAGTCGGGTGGTCGAAGACGACCGTGGCGGGCAGCTGCAGACCGGCGAGCCGGCTGACCTGGTTGCGGAACTCCAGCGCGGTCAGCGAGTTCAGTCCCAGCTCGAGGAAGCCGCGGTTCTCCCCGATCCCGGAGGCGTCGGCGTGTCCGAGCGCCTTCGCCAACTGCCCGCGGATCAGCTCCGTCAGAGTGCGCCGCTGCTCGGCGCCGTCCCGGTCCCGCAGCAGGTCGGTCCACCGGGCGGTGGTCGCGGTGCCGGCGGCCGCCCGAGTGAGGTGGGTGGGGAGGTTGGCGGGGTTGAGCTGGGCGGTGACCGGGTCGGGGTGGGCGGTGACGAGGGCGGTGTTGAGCAGGGTGAGGGCGTGCGGGGCGGACAGGGGGGCGATGCCCGCGTGTTCGAGGCGTTGGAGGTCCCCGTCGTGGAGGTGGGCCGTCAGCGTGCTGGTGTCGGTCCAGTAGCCCCAGTTGAGGCTGGTGGCGGGGAGTCCGAGGTGGTGACGGTGGTGGGCCAGGGCGTTCTGGAAGGTGTTGGCGGCGGCGTAGTTGGCCTGGCCGGCGGTGCCGAGGGTGGCGGCGATGGAGGAGTAGAGGAGGAAGTGGGTCAGCTGGTGGTGGCGGGTGAGGGTGTGCAGGTGCCAGGCGGCGTCGACCTTGGGGTTCAGGGTCGGGTGCAGGTGGTCGGGGGTGAGGTTGGTGAGGGTGGCGTCGTGCAGGGCGCCGGCGGTGTGGACGACCGCGGTGAGGGGGTGCGGGGTCCGGTCGATGTGGTCGATGACCGCTGCCAGCTGAGCCCGGTCGGTGGTGTCGCAGGTGGTGATGGTGACGGTGGCGCCGAGTTCGGTGAGCTGGTGGAGGAGTGCCGGCGCCTGCGGGTGGTGGGGGCCTTGCCGGCTGACCAGGTGCAGGTGGCGCAGGCCGTGGTTGTCGACGAGATGAGTGGCGGTGTGCCGGGCGAGCGTGCCGCTGCCGCCGGTGATGAGCGTGGTGCCCTCCGGGTCGAAGGAGTGGGTTGTGCTCGGGGTGCGCGGTGCGGGGGTGGTGTCGGGGGCCAGCTGGGCGCGGTGGGGTGTGCCGGTGCGGAGGGCCAGTTGCGGCTGCCCGCTGGCGACCGCGGCGGGAAGGACGCGGAGGCTGGCCGGGGTGTGGTCGGTGTCGACGAGGCCGATCCGGCCGGGGTGCTCGGTCTGGGCGGTGCGGACGAGCCCCCAGCAGGTGGCGGCCGGCAGGTTGGTGAGCTGATCGTGCGGACCGGTGCTGACCGCGCCGGCGGTGAGGACGGTCAGGCGCGTGTCGGCGTAGGTCGGCTCGGTGAGGAAGGTCTGCAGGGTGCGCAGGAGTTCCTCGATGGCCCGGTGGACGGCGCCCGGCACGTCGGCGTCGTCGTCGCGGCCGGCGACGTGGTCGGGTAGCGGGACGATGACCTGCGTCAGCACGGGGACGTTCCCGTCGGTGACGGTCTGCCGCAGCGCGTCGAGGTCGGGGTAGCAGGGCAGCTCCCACCCCGGCACAGGCTGGCCGACGGTCACCCACCCGTCCGTGCCGGTCGGGCCGGCGGGCAGCGTGGCGGGCACCCAGTCCAGCCGCCACACCTGCCCCCGCGCTGTTGCTTGACCGGGCAGGTCGGCCACCGGCACCCGCCGAAACGCCACCCGCGCCACCGACAGCACCGGGGAGCCGGTCCCGTCCACGGCCACCAGCGCGCATCCGTCCGTACCGTCCCGGCGCAGCCGGACCCGCAGGTCGGTCGCACCCGCCGTGTGCAGCCGCACGCCCGACCAGGCCATCGGCAACGCCGCCGCGCCCTCGCCGCCGACGCCGTCGGACGGGACGAGCCGCAGCGCGGCGTCCAGCAGCGCCGGGTGCAGGACATAGCCGTCCCCGCCGTCGACGCGTACCTCCGCGGCGAACTCCCCGTCGCGCTGCCAGCCGGCGGCGAGACAGTCCCCGCCCGGCGCCCAGCCGTCCGCCGCCACCCGCTCGCCGAGCGCGGCCAGGTCGACGGCGGCCCAGCCCGGCGGCGGCCAGGCCGTTTCCGGTGCGCGTGCCGGCGCGTCCGACGAGGAGAGCAGCCCGGCGGCGTGCCGGTGCCAGACCACCTCCGCGTCGTCGGCCGTCGTCCCCACGTGGATCGTGATCGGCCGCCGCCCGGACTCGTCGGCAGCCGTCACCGTCACCTGGACCCGTACGTGCCCCTGCTCCGGCGGCGCCAGAGGCGCCAGCACCGTCAGCTCGTCGACCTGGTCACACCCCACCTGGCCGGCCGCGTGCAGGGCCAGGTCCAGCGTGACGGTCGGCGGCAGCAGCACGGCGCCCAGCAGACGGTACTCGGCCAGCCAGGGCTGCTCCCCGATGCCGAGCCGGCCGGTCAGGACCACGTCCGCCGTACCGGCCAACTCGAGGGCCGCCGGCAGGATCGGGTGCGCGCTGGGCCGGAGTCCGAGGTGGTGGGTGTCGGTAGCGGGGGCGGCGGTGAGCCAGTAGTGCCGGTGCTCGAACGGGTACGTCGGCGGGGTGGCGTGTGCCCGGGCGTTCGGAAGTAGCCGGGTCCAGGTGATCGGGTGGGTGGTGTGGGTGTGCAGGTGGGCGGTGTTGGTGAGGAGGGTGTGCCAGGGGTCGGTGTCGCGGCGCAGGCTGTGGCTGACGGTGGTGGACTCGTCGTCGATGGTGGCGGCGAGGAGGGGGTGGGGGCTGATCTCGATGAGGGTGTGGTGTCCGTCGGCGGTGAGGGTCTGGAGGGTGGGGTGGAAGTGGACGGGTTGGCGGAGGTTTTCCCACCAGTAGTCGGTGGTGAGTTGGGTGGTGGGCAGGACGGTGTGTCGGGTGCTGCTGTAGAAGGCGGTGTCGCTGGCCTGGGGGTCGACGGCCACGCCGGTCAGTTCGGTGTGGAGCGGGTCGATGTGGGGGCAGTGGCTGGCGTAGCTGACGGGGATGATCCTGGCCGTCAGTCCGTGGTCGGTGAGGGCTGTGTGGGCGGCCTGGATGGCGGTGGTGCTGCCGGAGAGGACGCTGTTGGTGGGGGCGTTGTGGGCGGCGAGGTGCAGTTTGGCCGCGTGTTCGGGTACCACCCGCTGCAGCAGGGTGGGTAGTTCCTCCGGGGTGGGGCCGGTGATGGCGAGCATGCCGCCGGTGCCTTCGATGGTGGTGAGGGCCCTTCCCCGGTGGGCGATGAGCCCCGCCGCCTGGTCGAGGGTGAGGGCGCCGGCGGCGTGCGCGGCGGTGATCTCGCCTTGGCTGTGGCCGATGACCGCGTCGGGGGTGATGCCGTGGTGCCGCCACAGTGCGGTCAGGGCGGTGGTGACGGCGAACAGGGTGGGTTGGACGACGTCGACCCGGTCCAGGCTGGCGGCGGAAGGCTTCTCCAGGACCACATCGCGCAGGGACCAGTCCACCAGCTCACGCAGGGCCGCGTCCGTGGCATCGATGCTGTCCCGGAAGACGGCCGAGGTGCGGTAGAGGTGGTGGGCCATGGCGGGCCATTGGCTGCCCTGGCCGGGGTAGATGAACCCGATCTTCCCGCTGTCAGCCGCCTCGCCGACGGTCAGGTTGGGGTGTTCGGTGCCGTCGGCCAGGGCGGTGAGGGCGTCGGTGAAGTCGTCCAGGGCGCGGCCGAGAACCACGGCCCGGTGCGGGAACGCCGACCGGCCCCCCAGGGCGTGGGCCACGGCGGCCAGGTCGAGGCCGTCAACGTCGGCGGCCCAGTCGCGTAGCCGGCGGCCGTACTCGCGTAGGGCGGTTTCGGTCTTCGCGGACAGCAGCCACGGCACCCAGCCACCACCGGGCAGATCCGTCAGCTCTTCACCGTCGATGCCGGCCGCGGACGCTGCGGCGACATGCGGTACGGCCTGATCCGCCGCGCGATCAACAAGCTCCCCTGACGTCTCCGCTCGGTCGGCGGGATCGACGGTCTGCCGCGGGCCCGTGTGTGGTGCCGGAAGGGTCGATGGCCCGGCCTGTGGCCCCGGGACGATCGACGACGAGCCGAGCGGGGGTGCCGCGCCGACGACCGACCGGACGTGCGGCGGCCCGTCGGTGGGTGCCTCCTCGAGGATCACGTGGGCGTTCGTGCCGCTGATGCCGAAGGAGGAGACGCCCGCCCGCCGTGGCTGCCCGTTCGGCTTCCAGTCGATCACCCGGTCGAGCAGCCGGACGTTGCCGCTGTCCCAGTCGACGTGCGGGGTGGGCGCGTCGATGTGCAGCGACCGGGGCAGCAGGCCGTGGCGGAGGGCGAGCACCATCTTCATCACGCCGGCGGCGCCGGCGGCGGCCTGGGTGTGGCCGATGTTCGATTTGATCGACCCGAGCCAGAGTGGCTGGTCGTCGCGCCGGTGTTGCCCGTACGTGGCCAGCAGCGCCTGGGCCTCGATGGGGTCGCCGAGGGTGGTGCCGGTGCCGTGCGCCTCGACCGCGTCGACGTCGGCGGGGGTCAACCTCGCGTTGGTGAGGGCCTGCCGGATCACCCGTTCCTGGGAGGGTCCGTGTGGTGCGGTGAGGCCGTTGCTGGCGCCGTCCTGGTTGACGGCCGAGCCGCGGATGACGGCCAGGACCGGGTGGCCGTGTTCCCGGGCGGTGGAGAGGCGTTCGAGCAGGAGCAGGCCGACTCCCTCGCCCCAGCCGGTGCCGTCGGCGGCGGCCGCGAACGGCTTGCACCGGCCGTCCGGGGACAGTCCCCGCTGCCGGCTGAACTCGACCAGCACCGTCGGGGTGGCCATCACCGTCACCCCGCCGGCGAGGGCCAGGTCGCACTCCCCGTTGCGGATGGCCTGGGCCGCCAGGTGCATGGCCACCAGCGACGACGAACACGCGGTGTCCACGGTGACCGCCGGTCCCTCCAACCCGAGGGTGTACGCGATCCGGCCCGAGGCGACGCTGCTGATGCTGCCGGTCAACAGGTGACCCTCGAAGCCCTCCGGTGCGCGCTGGATCCGCCCGCCGTAGTCGTCGTACATCACGCCGGTGAACACCCCGGTCGCGCTGCCGCGCAGGCTGGTCGGGTCGACGCCGGCCCGCTCGACGCACTCCCACGCCGTCTCCAGCAGCAGCCGCTGCTGCGGATCCATCGCCGTCGCCTCACGCGGGCTGATCCCGAAGAACGCCGCGTCGAACCTGGCCGCCCCGTACAGGAAACCGCCGTGCCGGGTGTACGTCGTCCCGGTCCGCTCCGGGTCGGGGTCGTAGAGCCCCGCCAGGTCCCAGCCACGATCCTCCGGAAACCCGCCGATCGCGTCACCGTCGTTGATCACCAGGTCCCACAGCTGCTCCGGGCTGCTCACCCCGCCCGGGTAGCGGCAGGCCATCCCCACGATCACGACCGGGTCGTCCAGCGGCGCCGGCGACGCGACCGCGACCGCCGCCGGCTCCGCCGCATCCGGTACGGCGGAGATCCGGGTCAGCAGGTGGCCGGCCACGGCGGCGGGGGTGGGGTGGTCGAAGACGAGCGTGGCCGGCAGCCGGAGACCGGTCGCCGCGTTCAGCCGATTCCGCAGCTCCACCGACACCAGCGAGTCGAACCCCAGCTCCTTGAACGCCCGGTCCATCGGCACCGCCGACGCGGGGGGCAGCGCGAGCACCGTAGCGACGGCGTTCCGCACCAGTTCCCGGACGGCCTCCTCGCGGGCCGGCTCCGGGAGGCCGGCGAGCTGCCCCCGCCACCGTCCGCCGGCTGGGACCGGGTCGGCCGCTCGAATGAGGTGGGTGGGGAGGTTGGCGGGGTTGAGGTGGGCGGTGACGGGGGCGGGGTGGGTGGTGGTGAGGGCGCTGTCGAGGAGGGTGAGGGCGTGGGGGGTGGCCAGCGGAGTGACGCCGCCGTTCTGGAGGCGTTTCAGGTCGGTGCCGTGGAGGTGAGCGGTCATGGCGCTGGCATCTGCCCAGTAGCCCCAGTTGAGGCTGGTTGCGGGAAGGCCGTTGTCGCGGCGGTGTTCGGCGAGGGCGTTCTGGAAGGTGTTGGCGGCGGCGTAGTTGGCCTGGCCGGGGGTGCCGAGGGTGGCGGCGATGGAGGAGTAGAGGAGGAAGTGGGTCAGCTGGTGGTGGCGGGTGAGGGTGTGCAGGTGCCAGGCGGCGTCGACCTTGGGGTTCAAGGTGGGGTGCAGGTGCTGCGGGGTGAGGTTGGTGAGGGTGGCGTCGTGCAGGGTGCCGGCGGTGTGGACGACCGCGCCGAGCGGGTGACCGCTGTGGTCGATGTGGTCGATCACCGTGGCGAGTTGGTCGCGGTTGGTGGTGTCGCAGCGGCTGATGGTGACGGTGGCGCCGAGTCCGGTGAGGTGGTGGACGAGGCGGGCTGCCTCAGGGTGGTGGGGGCCTTGCCGGCTGACCAGGTGCAGGTGGCGTACACCGTGGTTGTCGACGAGATGGGTGGCGGTGTGCCGGGCGAGGGTGCCGCTGCCGCCGGTGACGAGTGTCGTGGCCTCCGGGTCGAAGGGCCGGGCCGTGGGTGGCGTGCCGTCCGGGCCGTTGCCTCGGGGTGTGGTCGGGGTGGTGTCGGGGGCCAGGTGAGCGGTGTGGGGGGTGCCGCCGCGGAGGGCGAGTTGCGGATGAGGGCTGGCCACGGCGGCGGGCAGCGTGGCGGCGCTTCCGTCGGTGTGGTCGGTGTCGATGAGGGTGACGCGGTCCGGGTGTTCGGTCTGGGCGGTGCGGACGAGCCCCCAGCAGGTGGCGGCCGGCAGGTTCGTCAGTCGGTCCTGTGCACCGGTGCTGACCGCGCCGGCGGTGAGGACGGTCAGCCGCGTGCCGGTGTAGGTCGGCTCGGTGAGGAAGGTCCGCAGGGTGCGCAGGAGCCGTTCGGTGGTCTCGTGCACGGCCGCGGGCACGTCAGCCTCGTCGCCGTTGTGGTCGGGTAGCGGGACGACGACCTGCCCCGGCACGGGAGCCTCCCCGTCGGTGACGGCCTGCCGCAGCACGTCGAGGTCGGGGTAGCAGGGCAGCTCCCAGCCCGGCACCGGCTGGCCCACGGAAACCCACCCGTCGGTGCCGGTCGGACCCGCCGGCAGGGCCACCGGCACCCAGTCCAACCGCCACAGGCGGCCGTCGTACGTCTGCCGGCTCGCGTCGAGCCGCTCCGCGGTGACCGACTGGAAGGCCAGCGAGTCCACCGAGACGATGGCCCGCCCGGTGTCGTCGTGGACGGTGAGGGCGACCTCGTGCGGCCCCCGCCAGGTGAGGCGGACCCGCGCCGCGGCCGCCGGGGTGCTCCCGAACTGGCGTACCCCGGACCAGGAGAAGGGCAGCCAGAGCAGGCCGGGCTCCCGGGTCACGATCGCGTCGACGGCCAGGTGCAGCGTCGCGTCCAGCAGCGCCGGGTGGATGCCGTACCCGTCGGTGTCGCCGGGCTCGGGAAGCGCCACCTCGGCGTACAGGTCCTCGCCGGACCGCCACGCCCGGCGTACGCCCTGGAACAACGGTCCGTAGTGGTAGCCGGTCGACGCGAGCCGTCCGTACCGGCCGCTGAGGTCGACCGGGGTGGCGCCGGAGGGCGGCCAGGCCGCGAGCGGCGCCGGATCCGGCTCGGCGGTGCCGGCGTCGAGGACGGCGGTGGCGTGCTGGGTCCAGGTGACCCCGGCGGGAGCGTCGGCCAGCCGCGAGTGGACGCTCAGCGTCCGCCGGCCCCGCTCGTCCGGCGCCCCGACGGCGACCTGGATGTCGGTCGGCTGCTCGCCGAGGCCGAGCGGGCTGTGCAGGGTGAGCTCGTCGAGCCGGTGATGGCCGGTGGCGGCGCCCGCGTGCAGCGCGATGTCCACGAACGCGGTCGCCGGCAGCAGGCAGCCCGTGCCGACCGTGTGGTCGATCAGCCAGGGGTGGGTGCGGGTGGAGAGCCGGGCCGTGTGCAGGTCCTCGCCGTTGCTGGCGGTGGTGAGGGCGGCGCCGAGAAGGGCGTGCGCGCTGGGCCGCAGTCCGAGGTGCTGGGCGTCGGTGCGGGCGGTGGCGCTGAGCCAGTAGGGCTGGTGCTGGAACGGGTACGTGGGCGGCGTCGGGCACGCGTCACCGGCGCGGGGGATGAGGTGGGTCCAGGTGATCGGGTGGGTGGTGTGGGTGTGCAGGTGGGCGGTGTTGGTGAGGAGGGTGTGCCAGGGGTCGGTGTCGCGGCGCAGCGTGTGCAGGGCGGTGGCGTCGTCGATGGTGGCGGCGAGGAGGGGGTGGGGGCTGATCTCGATGAGGGTGTGGTGTGCGTCGGCGATCAGGGTCTGGAGGGTGGGGTGGAAGTGGACGGGCTCCCGCAGGTTCTCCCACCAGTAGTCGGTGGTGAGTTGGGTGGTGGGCAGGACGGCCTGCCGGGTGCTGCTGTAGAAGGCGGTGTCGCTGGCCTGGGGGTCGATGGTGACGGCGGTCAGTTCGGTGTGGAGTGGGTCGATGTGGGGGCAGTGGCTGGCGTAGCTGACGGGGATGATCCGGGCGGTGATCGCGTGGTCGGTGAGGGCGGTGTGGGCGGCTTCGATGGCGGTGGTGCTGCCGGAGAGGACGCTGCTGGTGGGGGCGTTGTGCGCGGCGAGGTGCAGGTCGGCGAGGTGTTCGGGGACGAGCCGTTCCAGCAGGGCGGGTAGTTCTTCGGCGGTGGGGCCGGTGACGGCGAGCATGCCGCCGGTGCCTTCGATGGTGGTGAGGGCTCGGCCGCGGTGGGCGATGAGGCTGGCGGCTTGGTTGAGGGTGAGGGCGCCGGCGGCGTGGGCGGCGGTGATCTCGCCTTGGCTGTGGCCGATGACGGCGTCGGGGGTGATGCCGTGGTGCCGCCACAGTGCGGTCAGGGCAGTGGTGACCGCGAACAGGGTGGGTTGGACGACGTCGACCCGGTCCAGGCTGGCGGCGTCGGGCTTTTCGAGGATGACGTCGCGCAGTGACCAGTCCACCAGCTCACGCAAGGCCGCGTCGGTGGCGTCGATGCTGTCCCGGAAGACAGCGGAGGTGCGGTAGAGCTGGTGGGCCATGGCGGGCCACTGGCTGCCCTGCCCGGGGTAGATGAATCCGACCTTCCCACTGTCGTGGGCCTCGCCGACGGTCAGGTTGGGGTGTTCGGTCCCGTCGGCCAGGGCGGTGAGGGCGTCGGTGAAGTCGTCCAGGGTGCGGCCGAGAACCACGGCCCGGTGCGGGAACAGGGCGCGCCCGGCGAGCGCGTGCGCCGCAGCGGCCAGGTCGATGCCGTCCGCGTCGGCGGCCCAGTCGCGCAGCCGGCGGCCGTACTCGCGTAGGGCGGTTTCGGTCTTCGCGGACAGCAGCCACGGCACCCAGCCACCACCGGGCAGATCCGTCAGCTCCGCGCCCTGCACGGCGGCCGAATCCGTGGATGCGGCCCGGGGCGGTACGTCGGCGGGCGCCTCTTCGAGGATCAGGTGGGCGTTGGTGCCGCTCACGCCGAAC
This sequence comes from Micromonospora sp. NPDC048930, assembly GCF_043197935.1. Classification (NCBI taxonomy): domain Bacteria; kingdom Bacillati; phylum Actinomycetota; class Actinomycetes; order Micromonosporales; family Micromonosporaceae; genus Micromonospora; species Micromonospora sp. NPDC048930. The sequence continues at coordinate 550,653 of NZ_JBICUB010000001.1, read as the reverse complement.
GACGACACCCCCGCCCGGCGCGGCCGCCGGCCCGGCCGCCAGTCCACCGGCCGGTCGAGGAGGCGGACGCTCCCGCCGTCCCAGTTGACGTGCGGGCTCGGGGCGTCGACGTGCAGGGTGTGCGGCAGCCGATGGTGCCGCAGGGCGAGGACCAGCTTGATCACGCCGGCCACCCCGGCGGCGGCCTGGGTGTGCCCGATGTTCGACTTGATCGACCCGAGCCAGAGCGGCTGGTCGTCCCGGCGCTGCTGCCCGTACGTGGCCAGCAGCGCCTCCGCCTCGATCGGGTCGCCGAGCGTGGTGCCGGTGCCGTGCGCCTCCACCACGTCGACGTCGGCCGGGGTGAGTCGGGCGTTGGCCAGGGCCTGCCGGATCACCCGCTCCTGCGCCGGCCCGTTCGGCGCGGTCAGCCCGTTGCTGGCCCCGTCCTGGTTCACCGCCGAACCCCGCACCACGGCGAGCACCCGGTGGCCGCGTTCCCGGGCCACCGACAGCCGTTCGAGCAGGAGCAGGCCGACGCCCTCGCCCCAGCCGGTGCCGTCGGCGCCGGCCGCGAACGGCTTGCACCGGCCGTCCGGGGAGAGGCCCCGCTGCCGGCTGAACTCGACGAGCATGCCCGGGGTGGCCATCACCGTGACGCCGCCGGCCAGCGCCAGGTCGCACTCGCCGTTGCGGATCGCCTGTGCCGCCAGGTGCATGGCGACCAGCGACGACGAACACGCCGTGTCCACGGTGACCGCCGGGCCCTCCAGCCCCAGCACGTACGCGATCCGCCCGGACGCCACACTCGTCGTGTTGCCGGTCAGCACGTACCCTCCGACGTCGCCCGACGCCTCGTGCATCCGCGGGCCGTAGTCCTGCGGCATGGCGCCGACGAACACGCCAACCCGCTCACCGCGCAGGCTCGTCGGGTCGATGCCGGCCCGCTCGACGCTCTCCCACGCGGTCTCCAGCAGCACCCGCTGCTGGGGGTCCATCGCCGTCGCCTCACGCGGGCTGATCCCGAAGAACTCGGCGTCGAAGCCGGCGGCGTCGGCGAGGAAGCCACCCTCCCGGGCGTACGTGGTGCCGGGCGAGTCGGGGTCCGGGTCGTAGAGCGACTCCAGGTCCCAGCCGCGGTCCGCGGGGAGCGGACCGATCGCGTCCCGGCCCTCCACCAGCAGCTCCCACAGCTGCTCCGGCGTGCTGACCCCACCCGGGTACCGGCAGGCCATGCCGACGATCACCAGCGGCTCGTCCAGCGGGGCCGCAGGGGCGGGCGCCACCGCCGGTCCGGGGCCGCCGACCGCCAACCGGTGGACGAAGTCGACCAGCCGCTCCGGCGTCGGATGGTCGAAGGTGATCCCGGCGGGCAGGTCGAAGCCGGTCGCCACCGCGAGGTCGTTGCGGAACCGCACCGCCATCAGCGAGTCGAAGCCCAGCTCCTTGAAGGTCCGGGTCGGTTCGATGCCGTCCGCTGTCGCGTGACCGAGGGTGAACGCGAGCTGGTCGAGCACCGTCTGCCGGACGAGCTGACGCCGACCCGCCTCGTCGAGGGCGCCCATCCGGTCGCGCAGCGGTGCTGCCGCCCCCGGCCCGCTCGCGTCTGCGCCGGCCCCCGCCGCCTCGACCAACGCGCCTACCTGTACCGCGTCCGCGCCCGTCGCGCCCGCGTGCGCCGTCGCGTCCGCGCCTGCCGTGGTCGCGGTCGCGGTCGCGACCAGCGTGTCCGCGTCCGCCTCCGCCGCCGCCGCCGCGCCCAGCGGATCCGCCGTCGAGAGCGGCGTTACCCCCTGGGCGTCGGCCGGGCCAGGCGCTCCGGGACGCCGTTGCGGACCTGCCGGCGTGCCCAACCAGTGGCGCCGGCGCTGGAACGGGTAGCCCGGCAGGTGCGGCGGGTCGAACGGGGCCGTATCTGTCGGCCGGACGTGACCGGCGTCCACGACGTGCACCGCCGCGGCGGCGGCGAGGCCGGTGCGGTCGGCGGGCTGCTCCGGATGCAGGACGTGCACCGCGGTGACCGGCTCCGGCAGCGTCTGGACGTGCAGGGTGGTGAGCGTCCCGTCCGGGCCCAGCTCCACGAAGGTCCGCACCCCGTGCTGGTCGTGGAGGGTGGTGATGCCGTCGGCGTAGTGGACGGGGGCGAGGATGTGCCGGGTCCAGTAGTCGGGGTCGGTGAGCTGGTCGGTGGTGGCGAGTTGTCCGGTGACGTTGCTGACGACCGGCAGGGTGGGGGCGTGGTAGGTGAGGCTGGCCGCCACCGCGCGGAACTCGTCCGCGATGGCCGCCATGTGCGGGCTGTGGAAGGCGTGGCTGACCTGCAATGCGGTGGCCTTGCGGCCCTGTTCGCGCCACTGGGCGGCCAGTTGTTGGCAGGTGTCGCGGTCGCCGCTGATGACCACCGTCTGCGGGGTGTTCACGGCGGCGATGGCGACGCCGGTGTGGCCGGCGATGAGTTCGTCGGCCTCGTCGCGGTTGGCTTGGAGGGCGATCATGGCGCCGGGTGTGGTGATGCTGTTCATCAGCCGGGCGCGGGTGGTGACCAGGAGGGCGGCGTCGTCGAGGCTGAGCAACCCGGCGAGGTGCGCGGCGCTGATTTCGCCGAGGGAGTGTCCGGTGAGGTAGTCGGCTGCCAGTCCTAGTTGGGTGGTGGCGATGCGGTGCAGGGCGAGGTGGAGGGCGAACAGGGCGGGCTGGGTGTAGGCGGTGCTGTCCAACAACCCGGCGAGGTCGCTGCCGGGTTCGGCGAACACGACGTCCTGGAGGCGGTGTTGCAGGTGCGGGTTCAGCGCCTCGCACGCCTGGTCGAACGCTTCCCGGTAGGCGGGGTTGGTGGCGTACAGGTCGGCGCCCATGCCGGCGTACTGGCTGCCCTGGCCGGTGAAGCAGAAGGCCGTGGCCCGCCCGGCGGTCGCGACGCCGGTGACGGCGGCGGGATGCGGCCGGCCCTCGGCGAGGGCGCCGAGCGCGGCGGCGAACTCCTCGCGGCCGGCGGCCGTGACCACCGCCCGGTACGGGAAGCGCGTCCGCCGGGCGAGCGCGCCGGCGACCGCGGCCGGCGTGACCTCCTCCTGCCCGGCCAGCCAGCTGCCCAGCCGGCGGGCGTACGCGCGCAGCGCCGGCTCGGTCTTCGCCGACAGCACCCACGACACCCATCCGTCCCCGGCCGCCCCGACGCTGTCCCCGGCCGGGGCGTCACGCACCACCAGGTGGCAGTTGGTGCCGCCCATGCCGAACGAGGACACCCCGCCGCGTAGCGGCCGGTCCGGCCGGGGCCAGCCGGTCAGCTCCCGCTGCACCACCAGACCGAGGTCGTCCAGGGGGATGTCCGGGTTGGCGGTGACGAAGTTCAGGCTCGGCGGCAGCTCCCGGTGCCGTACGCAGAGCGCCAGCTTGACCAGGCCGACGATGCCCGCCGCGGCCTCCAGGTGCCCGACGTTGGTCTTGGCCGAACCCACCCGCACCGGACCGGCCCCGCCGCGCCCCCGACCGACGACGGCGCCGAGCGCGGCCGCCTCCACCGGGTCGCCGACCCGGGTGCCGGTGCCGTGCAGCTCCACGTACTGCACCTCGGCCGGGTCCACCCCGGCCCGGCGGTACGCCGCGGCCAGCACCTGCTGCTGCCCGTCCCGGCCGGGCACGGTCAACCCCTCGGTCGCGCCGTCGTTGCCCACCGCCGAGCCGTCGATCACGCAGTAGATCCGGTCCCCGGCGGCGACCGCGTCCGCCAGCGGCTTCAGCAGCACGAGCGCCCCGCCCTCGCCCCGCACGTAGCCGTTGGCCCGGGCGTCGAAGGTGAAGCACCGCCCGTCGGGGGAGAGACCGCCGAACCGTTCGGCGCCGACCGCGCTCTCCGGCAGGATGTTGAGGTTCACGCCGCCGGCCAGCGCCACCGTGGACTCGCCGTTGCGCAGGCTCTCGCAGGCCAGGTGGACGGCGACCAGCGACGAGGACTGTCCGGTGTCCACCGCCAGGCTGGGACCGCGCAGGTCGAACAGGTAGGAGATCCGGTTGGCGAGGATGCTGCGGTGCAGCCCGGTGACGGTGTGCGGGGTGATCCCCTCGACACCGCCGCGGTAGGTCAGGTGGGCGTAGTCGTCCCAGATGGCGCCGACGAAGACACCGGCGGCGGTGCCGGCCAGCGTGGCCGGCGTGGTCCCCGCGTCCTCGACCGCCTCCCAGGCCAGCTCCAGCATGAGCCGCTGCTGGGGATCCATCGCCGCCGCCTCGCGCGGCGAGACGCCGAAGAAGTCCGCGTCGAAACCGCCGACGTCGTCGAGGAAGGCTCCGTGCCGCACCGCCCCGTCGGCCCGCCACCGGTCCGCGGGTACCTCGCCCACCGCGCTGGCCCCGGCCCGCAGCAGCCGCCAGAAGGCCCCCGGATCCGCCGCGCCCGGTAGCCGGCACGCCAACCCGATCACCGCCACCGGGTACGGCCGACCAGATCCCTCTCCAGGCGCGGCGTCAGGTCCGGTCATCTGCCTTCCCTCATCTTCCGTTCCTCTTCTGGTGGACGGGTCGGCGACAGACACGCCATCCCCCGATACGCAATTCCACATTTGTGAGGGACAGCGACGGACCGGACTGACGTCAAATGACGGGATCGGCGCCGACAATTCTCTGCCCAGTCGCCAAGGATAGGTATCGACAATCAGGCCGGATAGCCCCTAGCACCCCTACTTCCACCCCGCGAGAGCGCTGCGCAACCCCTGCTCACCCCTGTTCCACAGCGATTCTCGGGGGTCGTACCTGCGGCCTGGTCCCCGCCCCGCGCGCGCTTGTCGGGCTTCCGTCACGGGGTGCCTTGACGCGCCGGATCGGCTCCCATTACGTTCCCGTTCGACACTTTTTCGTGCCGGCCGAATCTTCCCGTTGCTTACTCCCGATCGTGGCGAACGGACGTCGCCGGCGCACCCGGCCGTACGCTCCCGCGACGCGCGGAATAGCGGCGGTCGAGTGGCGTCGGCGCACGTTTCCACCAATCGGGAGGAAGAATGAATTCTCGGAAAGCGGCGGTTCCGGGCGGGACCCGGCTGCGCCGTGGACTGGCGCTCGGCGCGACGGCGGTGCTCGGCGCCCTGGCCCTCGGTTCGGCGGCGCCCGGCAACGCGGCGCCGGAGCGCTTCCCGGCGCTCGCCGACGACCGGGCCGCGGTGAACCGCTCCGCCACCGCCGCGCCCGCCCAGATGAGCCAGCTCGACTTCCTGCTCGGCGACTGGAGGTGCGAGGTCACCACCCAGATGCACGGCCAGCCCGCGATGACCAACACGACCTATCTCTCGGTGCGGTCCATCCTGGGTGGACACTGGTACGAACTGCGGTCGCTCCAGCTGCCGAGCACCTCCAACCCCCAGCGGCTCGTCGCCCGGCAGGTCTACGGCTGGGACCCGGCGGCGCAGCAGTTCACCACCTACTACTTCGACGACGCGGAGGGCCAGGGCGCCGGCAGCGCCCCGCAGGTGACCGACGGGCACGCCGTCTTCACCGGCACCTACCTGTTCAACGGGTTCCGGCACATCGGCCGCGACGATCTCTACTCGCCGGCGCCGGACAAGCTCTACAACGACGTCTCGATGGCGCTGGAGTCCGCTCCGGAGCAGCTGTTCCCGGTGGGCACCGCCCGCTGCGACCGGCGCTGACCGGCCGGCATCCCGGGCGGGCCGGTCAGCGCCGGCCCGCCCGGGCGGAGCCTCGTCAGACCGTGACGCGGAGCCGTTCGATGCCGGGCAGCACCGACAGCAGTGGCGGGTAGCGCCAGTCCGGCGGGCGGATGGTGAGGTCGACCGGCAGGTTTCGCCCGGGGCAGACCCGCAGCTCGTCCGACATGCCCACGAGCAGCGACGGCGCGTGGCGGTCGTCCACGGCCGGCCCGATAGCGGCGGCGAGCAGGTACCACCGGCCGGCGGGCACCGGGTCCAGCCGCCACGGCCCCGGCTCCTCGACCAGCTGCGAGGTGACCGGCAACCCCCGGGGGACGGGACTGTCGAAGACGCCGACCAGGACCGGGGAGTCGGCCCGCGGGACGGCCCGGATGGTGCCGGAGAGGCTGCCGGCCGGACGGTCGCGCAGCGGTCGGGGCTCGCCGTCCCCGGGGAGCGGCTCGCCCTGCGCCACCCGCCGGTAGGCGGTGGGGGAGAGGCCGACACACTCGGTGAACCGACGGGTGAAGGTGCCGAGGCTGCCGTAGCCGACCTGGACGCTGATCTCGGCCACGCTCAGCGTCGTGGTGGAGAGCAGGTGTTTCGCCTCGTGGATCCGGACCGCGGAGAGGAAACGGCCCGGCGTCACCCCGGTGACGCGGCGGAAGGTCCGAAGAAAGTGAAATTTACTTATCATCGCGGACCGCGCCAGATCATCGAGGCTGAGCGGTTCCTCGTACCGATCCCGGATGGCGTCAATGGCTCGTCGGATGCCGTCTTTCACCGTCGCCCCCCGCAAAATCGTTCTCCTAACGGCGAGTCTCCTGTCGTCCGCTGCCAGAACGCGCACAGATCACTGTTATGCGAGGCCAGGCTGACGGCAGTTCCGGGAAGACGTGGTCCACCGTTGCGAAACGGAAAGAAGGACCCGTACCGCGCCAAGATGGTACCGCAATCCTGGCGTTGAGTAGCGAGTCAAACGCACTGAGTGGTCAAACCAGGACAGTTCCCGGCCAACGGCATCGAGCCCGACAGGCGGGAAATGGACCGTTGACGGCCTCCGGGTACTGCGCCGGGAATTGTGGTTAGGCCGGGGCCGGGTGGACCCGCGCGATGTGTCGCATTTGGACGGTGGTGGTCACTCCGCCACGCGGGTACGCGTCGTCCAGCGGAAAACCACCGGATCCGGCGACGGTGCGGCGGCGCCCTCGCGCTCGAAGTGCTCGTAGCCGCCCCGGTGGTGAATCTTCACCTTCTGCCCGTCCCGCGGCAGTCGCTGGGTCCGGACGGTCGCCGGCAGGTCGCTCGGTCCGCCGACGAGAACCGCCTCGATCATGCTTTCGGCGATGTTTTCGGGCGAACTGGTCATCGCTGCCCCCCATCCTGCGGGAAATGTTTGCGAATTGACGGCTTTCATCATCCCTGGAGGTTGTGCCATTGTGCACCCGTAATGCACCCCTATCCTCCCTCGGGGCCTGCGGAAATAGGGGCGCGGGCCGCCGGTCGCGGGCACCGCGGCAAATACAATCGCCCGAGGCGGTATCGCGTGCCACTCCGGCCGCTGTTCCGACCCGCCGGTCGGGCCGGCCCTCATTTCCAGGACGGTGAATGCAGGTGACGACGGCTTTTTCCCAGGACGTCTGGACCCGCCGCTACCACGACGCGGACCCGGACGCGGTGCGGCTGGTCTGCTTCCCGCACGCCGGCGGGTCGGCCAGTTTCTACTTCCCGGTCTCCCGGGCGCTCGCCCCGCGCCTCGAGGTGCTCGCCGTGCAGTATCCGGGGCGCCAGGAGCGGCGCCGGGAGGCGGCGGTGGACTCCATCCACGAGCTGGCCGACCGGATCGCCGCGGTGCTCCCGCTCGACGACGGGCGCCCGACCGCCTTCTTCGGACACAGCATGGGGGCGACCGTCGCGTTCGAGGTGGCCCACCGCCTCGAACGCGACCGCGGGCTGTCGTTGCTGCACCTCTTCGCCTCCGGCCGTCGGGCACCCGACCGGGTACGGGTCGAGAACCTGCACCAGCGGGGTGACGACGCGATCGTCGCCGAGCTGCGGCGGCACAGCGCCACCGACGACCGGCTGCTGGCGGACCAGGAGCTGTTGCGAATGATCCTGCCCGCGCTCCGGTCCGACTACCGGGCCATCGAGACCTACCGGGAGCGCCCCGGCACCCGGCTGCGCTGCCCCCTGACGGTGCTGGTCGGCACCGCCGACCCGCTGGTCACCACCGACGAGGCGGAGGCGTGGCGGGCACACACCACCGGCCCCACCGACGTCCGCTACTTCCCGGGCGGGCACTTCTACCTCACCGAGCGCCCCGAGGACGTCCTCGCGGTGGTCACCGAGGTGCTCGCCCCCGTCCGCCGCTGATCGCCGGACCAGCGCGCCCCGCGTCCGAGGCGACGCGGGGCGGCGGCCTGCGTACCCGGGAACCGGGTGCCGTCAGAGCGGGATGTTGCCGTGCCGGCCCCGCCGGTGCCGCGCGGCGGCGAACGCCTCGGCGAGCCGCCGGCGGGTGTCCGCCGGCTCGATGACCTCGTCGATCACCCCGAGCGCGAGGCCCCGGCGCACCCCGCCGGACTCCCTGCGGTGCTCCTCCACCAGGCGGGCGCGCAGCTCGTCGACCTCCTCCGGCGGCGCCGCCGCCAACTCCCGCCGGTGGAGCACCCCCACCGCGGCCTCCGCGCCCATCACCGCCACCTCCGCCTCCGGCCAGGCGAAGACCGCAGTCGCGCCGAGCGAGCGGGAGTTCATCGCGATGTACGCCCCGCCGTAGGACTTGCGGGTGATCAGGGTGATCCGGGCGACCTCGGCCTCGGCGAAGGCGTGCAGCAGCTTGGCGCCCCGCCGGACCACCCCTTCCCACTCCTGCCCGACTCCGGGCAGGTAGCCGGGCACGTCGACCAGGACCAGCAGGGGTACGCCGAGCGCGTCGCACATCCGCACGAACCGGGCCGCCTTCTCGGCGCTCTGTGAGTCGAGGCAGCCGCCCTTGCGCAGCGGGTTGTTGGCCAGCACCCCGACGGTCCGCCCCGCGAGCCGGCCCAGCCCGACCACCATGTTCCGGGCCCAGCCCGGCTGGAGCTCCTCGAACGAGGGCCCGTCGTCGTTCCGGTCGAGCAGGTGCCGCACCAGCGGACGCACGTCGTACGCCCGGCGGCTGGACTCCGGCAGCAGCGCCCGCAGGTCCGGACCGCCCGCGGCGGCACCCGGGTCGATGTGGCCGGGACGGGCGAGCAACTCGGTGATCCGCCGCGCCCGCAGGTACGCCTCCGCCTCCGACGCGGCCGTCACGTGCGCCACCCCCGAGCGGCGGGCGTGCACGGACGGGCCGCCCAGGGACTCCATGTCGACCTGTTCCCCGGTGACGCTCTGCACGACGTTCGGGCCGGTGACGAAGACCCGCGCGGCGTCCGACATGATCACCAGGTCGGTGAGCGCCGGACCGTACGCGGCGGCCCCGGCGGCCGGGCCGAGGACGACGGAGATCTGCGGTATCCGGCCGGACGCCTTGGTCATCATGGCGAACATCCGCCCGACGCCGTCCATCGACTCGACGCCGTCGGCCAGCTTGGCGCCACCCGAGTGCCACAACCCGATCACCGGCCAGTGCTTCCACAGCGCCAGCCGGATCGCCTCGATGATGTGGTCCGCGCCGGCCGCGCCGAGCGCCCCGCCCATCCGGCCGGCGTCGGTGCAGTACGCGACCACCGGGAAGCCGGCGATCCGGCCCCGGACGGCGGTCACGCCGCTGTCGTCGGCGGGATGCATCGGCAGCAGGCTGCCCGGGTCCAGCAACCGTCCCAGGCGGGTGGCCGGGTGCCGGTCGTCGGTGTGGACCGCCTCGTCGGCGCGGGGTGCGGTGAGTGTGACCGTCATGGGTGGACCTCCCGGCGCGGGCTGGAGTGTGCGGGGGTGCCGCTCACGCTAACGACGGTTTCGCACGGCGCTGAACCCCTAGCCCACCCCGGATCCGGTGCCGTCATGAGGGAATTCCACATGCTCAGGTAGGGGTTGCTGAAACGCGCCGTACGCGCTTCGCTGTCCTCGGCGCCCGTTCGCGCGCAGGCGGACCTCCCGCCCGGTACGAACTCACGCGGACCGGGGTGGCCGGCCATGGCCGACCCCTGATCGGGCGCGCCGCGCCGGCCGCGATGCCGGCAGTCCGGCCGTACCCGTGGAGGACCGTCATGACCCTGGCAGCGAGCAGTGGCAAGCGAACCCGTCGACTGGACCGGGTGGTGATCCGGTTTGCTGGTGATTCGGGTGACGGCATGCAGCTCACGGGTGACCGGTTCACGTCGGAGACGGCGCAGTTGGGGAATGACATCTCGACGTTGCCGAATTTCCCGGCGGAGATTCGGGCGCCTGCCGGCACCCTGCCGGGTGTGTCGTCGTTCCAGGTGCATTTCGCCGACTACGACATCCTGACGCCGGGGGATGCGCCGAATGTGTTGGTGGCGATGAATCCGGCGGCGTTGAAGGCGAATCTGGTGGATTTGCCGCGGGGTGCGGACATCATCGTGAACACGGATGAGTTCACGAGGCGGAACCTGGCGAAGGTGGGCTACACCACCAGCCCCCTCGACGATGACACGCTGGCCGGGTATGTGGTGCATCCGGTGGCGCTCACCTCGATGACGGTCGGCGCCCTGGCGGGGCTTGAGGTGTCGAAGAAGGACGCGGAGCGGGCGAAGAACATGTTCGCGCTCGGCCTGCTCAGTTGGATGTATTCGCGGCCGTATGAGTCGACGTTGCGGTTCCTGGAGCGCAAGTTCGCCGCCCGCCCCGAGCTGGTCGCGGCGAACGTGGCCGCTTTCCGGGCCGGCTGGAACTTCGGCGAGACCACCGAGGACTTCTCGGTGCGGTACGAGGTGAAGCCGGCGAAGATGCTGCCGGGCACCTACCGGAACATCACCGGCAACGCCGCCCTCTCGCTGGGCCTGGTCGCCGCGGGTGTGCGGTCGGGGCTGCCGGTGTTTTTGGGCGCGTATCCGATCACCCCGGCGTCGGACATTCTGCACGAGCTGTCCAAGCACAAGCGGTTCGGTGTGGTGACGATGCAGGCGGAGGATGAGATCGCCGCGGTCGGCGCCGCCCTGGGCGCCTCCTACGGCGGCTCCCTCGGCGTCACCACGACGAGTGGTCCGGGTGTGGCGTTGAAGGGTGAGACGATCTCGCTTGCGGTGGCTCTGGAGTTGCCGCTGGTGATCGTGGATGTGCAGCGGGCGGGTCCGTCGACGGGGATGCCGACCAAGACCGAGCAGGCGGATCTGAACATGGCCCTGTTCGGCCGGCACGGGGAAGCGCCGGTCGCGGTGATCGCCCCGAAATCCCCGGCGGACTGCTTCTACGCCGCCCTGGAAGCCGCCCGGATCGCGTTGACCTACCGCACGCCGGTGATCCTGTTGTCGGACAACTACGTGGCCAACGGCTCCGAACCGTGGCTGCTGCCGGATGTCGAGTCGCTGCCCGATTTGCGCGTCGCCTTCGCTACGCGACCCAACGCCGAGGACGGGGTCACGTTCCTGCCGTATCTGCGGGACCCGGAGACCCTCGCCCGCCCGTGGGCGATCCCGGGCACCCCAGGGTTGGAGCACCGGATCGGTGGCCTGGAGAAGGCGGACAAGACCGGCGACATCTCGTACGACCCGGCGAACCACGACTTCATGGTCCGCACCCGCGCGGCCCGCATCGACACCATCCCCGTCCCCGACGTGGAGGTGGAGGACCCCGACGGTGACGCGAAGGTTCTCGTGCTCGGGTGGGGGTCCACCTACGGGCCGATCGGCGCGGCCTGCCGGGGGCTGCGGCAGCGTGGTTTGAAGATCGCCCAGGCGCACCTGCGCCACCTGGCCCCGATGCCGGCCAACCTCGGCGAGGTGCTGCGCGCCTACGACCGGGTGGTGATTCCGGAGATGAACCTCGGTCAGCTCGCCCACGTGATCCGGGCGAAGTACCTGGTCGACGCGATCGGCTACAACCAGGTCCGCGGCCTGCCGTTCACCGCCGCCGAGCTGGAGACCATGCTGGAAGAGGTCGTGAAGAATGTCTGAGCCCGTCGCCCTCAAGCTGACCGCGAAGGACTTCAAGTCCGACCAGGAAGTGCGCTGGTGCCCCGGCTGCGGCGACTACGCCATCCTGGCCGCCGTCCAGGGCTTCATGCCCGAACTCGGCATCCCTCGGGAGAACATCGTCTTCATCTCCGGGATCGGCTGCTCGTCACGGTTCCCGTACTACATGAACACCTACGGGATGCACTCCATCCACGGCCGTGCCCCCGCCATCGCCACCGGCCTGTCCGTCACCCGACCGGACCTGTCCGTGTGGGTCGTCACCGGCGACGGCGATGCTCTGTCCATCGGCGGCAACCACCTCATCCACGCCCTGCGCCGCAACGTCAACCTCAAAATCCTGCTGTTCAACAACCGCATCTACGGCCTCACCAAGGGCCAGTACTCGCCCACGTCGGAGATCGGGAAGATCACCAAGTCGACGCCGGTCGGGTCCGCGGACGCCCCGTTCAACCCGCTGTCCCTCGCCCTCGGCGCGGAAGCCACCTTCGTGGCCCGCACCATCGATTCGGACCGCAAACACCTGCAGTCGGTGCTGCGGGCGGCCGCCGCCCATCAAGGGTCGGCGTTCGTGGAGATCTACCAGAACTGCAACATCTTCAACGACGGCGCCTTCGACCAGTTGAAAGAACCCGCCACCCGGGACGACTACCTGATCCGGCTGGAACACGGGCAGCCGATCACGTTCGGCGCCGACGGCCAGTACTGCGTAGTCCACCCGCCGGGCGGGTTCGGCCTGGAAGTCCGCGACACCGCGGCCACCCCCGCCCAGGACATCGTCGTGCACGACGCCACCGTGACCGACCCCGCCTACGCGTTCGCCCTGTCCCGCCTGCCCGGGCTCGACCTGCGCAACACCCCCATCGGCGTGTTCCGCAACGTCACCCGGCCCTCCTACGACACCGTCGTGCAGGAACAGGTCACCACCGCCAAGGCCAAGGTCGACCAAACCCCGGAACAGCAACTCGCCGGCCTCCTCGCCAGCGGCGACACCTGGACGATCTACTGACCCGCCACGGCTGAGCCGGCGTGGCGCGCCGGCTCAGCCCAACCGGGACTTCTGCACCTTGCCGAGCGCGTTGCGACGCCCGCCGGCGCCAGCACCGCCGCCACCGCGGAGTCCCGCAGGATGTGCGCGCGTTCCATCGGGCCGGCGTCCGGGGGCACCGGCACCACCGTCACGTCCGCCAGCAGCGCCCCGACGATCCCCACCACCGTCTCCAGCGAGGCGGTCGCCTCCACCGCGACCCCGGTCCAGGCCACGGATCCGGTCGGCTACCGCCGCCGTGCTCTCCCGCAGCCGCGTACCGGAGATCGCCCGCCCGGCGACCCGGACCGCGTCCGGACGCTCGTCGGGCGCGTGCGACAGTGCCGTCAGCAGGACCACGTCGAAGCCTCTCGTGCAGCGGACGCGCGCGGCCGGCGGAGCGGCCGGACCGGAGCCCGGCGGGCCCGGCCCGGCCGTAACGGGGACCGGGACACCGGCACCACCCCTGACCGGTACGGCGACCGGGCGGCGGCCCGCTGCTATCGTCGGCGTCCGGCCGGCGGCGGGTCGGTCCGTCCATCCAGGAACAGGCGGTCGCCGGTGGCCCGAGCACGTAACGTCCTCCCGCAGGTGCTGCTGGGTCTCGTCCTCGTCGCGCTGGTCGTCTCCGGCATCCGGCCGTACGACCGGCTCACCTGGCTGCTGGAGACGGTGTGGGTGATCGTCGGCGTGCCGGTGCTGCTGCTCACCTGGCGCCGGTTCCCGCTGACCACGCTGCTGTGCGGCCTACTGGCGCTGCATGCGCTGATCCTCGTCGTCGGCGGGCACTGGACCTACGCGCGGACCCCGCTCGGCAACTGGGTACGGGACCTGTTCGACCTGTCCCGCAACCCCTACGACCGGCTCGGCCACTTCGCCCAGGGCTTCGTGCCGGCCATCCTGGTCCGGGAGATCCTGGTCCGCCGCTCGCCGCTGCGGGGCAGCCGCTGGCTCGCCCCGCTGGTGGTCTGCGCCTGCCTGGCGTTCAGCGCCTTCTTCGAGCTGATCGAGTGGTGGGCCGCCCTGGCCGGCGGCGCCGCCGCCGACGACTTCCTGGCCACCCAGGGCGACGTCTGGGACACCCAGTGGGACATGTTCCTGGCGCTGGTCGGCGCGATCACCTCGCTCGTCCTGCTCGGCCGCTGGCACGACCGCCAGGTGGCCGCCCTCCCGCCGGCCGGGTGAGCCTTGTCCGGATCGCCGGAAAACATCGTGTTCCTCCGATAGCGTCAGCCGGACCGGTAGGTCTGTACCTGTGGAGGAAGCGGTGTCGGCACGCAGCTGGGCCGCCGGCGGCCTGGCCGTCGTGGCGCTGTGCTGGGGCGGGCTCGGCTACACGAAGACCCGCCCGCCGGACTTCCACGCCTACCGGCTGACCGCGGTGGAGTCGGCGCAGTCCGCGTACCACGCGGTGGTGACCGCCCGGGTGATCGGCGGCGCGTGGCGGGACGGGCGGGTGACCGGGCCGTACGCCGAGAGCGTCCTGGACGACGGCCGGTCCGCGCTGGCGGGTGCCGCCGACCGGTTCGCCGGCGCCACCCCGGTCGACGCCGAGACGGTACGGATGCGCGACCGGCTCGGCCCGCTGCTGCTCGCCGCGAACGCCCGCCTCGGCGCGGTCCGCCAGGCCGCGAACGCGAAGGACCTGGCTGCCGTCGGCCGGGCCGTCGACCAGCTCCCACCCGTCGCCGACGGGCTGGACGCCTTCCTCCAGGCGTACGGGTGACCCGTGAAAAGGCTGCTCGCCGTCACCCTCGGGGTGCTCACCGCCATCGGCGGCTTCGTCGACATCGGCGACATCGTCGCCGCCTCCGAGGCGGGCAGCCGGTTCGGCGTTCGGCACGCCTGGGTGCTGCTGGTCGGGGTGATCGGCATCTGCGTGTACGCGGAGATGGCCGGCCGGGTCACCGCGATCAGCAACCGGCCGGTCTTCGACCTGATCCGGGAACGGCTCGGCCCGCGGGTGGCGTTGCTGAACCTGCTTGCGTCGTACGTGGTCACCCTGCTCACCCTGGCGGCGGAGATCGGCGGCGTGGCGCTCGCCCTGCAACTGCTCAGCGGCACCACGTACCTGCTGTGGGTGCCGCTGGTGGCGCTGCTGCTCTGGCTGGCGCTGTGGCGGGTGAAGTTCGAGAGCCTGGAACGCCTCTTCGGGCTGGGCGGCCTCGCCCTGATCGTGCTGCTGGTGGCGGCGTTCCAGCTGGGCCCGCCGGCGTCGGCGCTGGCCGGGCAGGCGCTGCCGACCGCCCTGCCCGAGCAGGAGAACTGGCCCACCTACTGGTACTTCGCGGTGGCGATCTTCGCCTCGGCGATGACCCCGTACGAGGTGTTCTTCTTCTCCTCGGGTGGGGTGGAGGAGCGGTGGACGCCGCAGGATCTGGTCCTGTCCCGGGCGAACGTCCTCCTGGGTTTCCCGCTCGGCGGGCTGCTCGCCTTCGGGTTCATGGCCGCCTCGTCGGCCGTCTTCGCGCCGCTGGACGTCTCGGTCGACACCGTCGGGCAGGCGGTGCTGCCGGCCGGGCTGGCGTTCGGCAAGGTCGGCCTGGCGCTGCTGATCCTCGGGGTGTTCGCCGCGACGTTCGGGGCGGCGATGGAGACCGGCCTCTCCGCCGGCTACACGGTGGCCCAGTACTTCGGCTGGTCCTGGGGCAAACTGCTGCGGCCCTGGCAGGCGGCCCGGTTCCACACCGTGCTCCTGGTGGGCATCCTGGCCGCGGTCGCGGCGCTGCTGACCACGATCGACCCGGTCCAGTTGACCGAGTACATGCTGCTGTTCAGCGCGGTCGTGCTGCCGTTGACGTACCTGCCGATCCTGGTCGTCGCGAACGACCGGGACTACCTCGGCGACCGGGTGAACGGGCGGCTCGCCAACGGCCTCGGCATGGTCTACCTGGTGATCGTGGTGGCGGCCGCCGTCGCGGCCATCCCGCTGATGGTGCTGACCGGAATGGGACGGTGAAACCGGTGCTGCTGCTCAACTTCAACCTGCTCGACCGGCAGATCGTCGACCGGGACGGCATCCCCGTCGGCAAGGTCGACGACATCGAACTGCGGCATGCGGCCGACGGCACGTACGTGGCCGCGCTGCTCACCGGGCAGCAGGCGCTCGGCCGCCGGTTCCCCGGTGCCCTGGGACGGTGGATCACCGCGCTCGCCGCCCGGCTCGACGAACATGACGAGGGGCCACGCCGGATCCCGTACGACCTGGTCGACCACGTGGACGCGGCGGTGCACCTGTCGGTGCGCCGGGACCTGCTGGCCCCGCCGGCGCTGGAGGCGTGGCTCGACCGGCACCTGATCGAGCGGATCCGCGGGGCCGGCCATGCCGGCTGACCGGGTCAGCGCCCTGCTGGGCCGGCCGGTGCGCGACGCCGCCGGCCGTGAGCGGGGCCGGATCGTCGACGTCGAGGCCGAACCCGACGGGGCGGGTGGGCTGCGGCTCACCGCTGTGCTGGTCGCCCGGGGCCCCTGGGGCCGACTGCTCGGCTACGAACGCGACGAGGTGCGGGGACCGTGGCTGCTGGAGGTCGCGGCGCGGTGGATCCTGCGCCGCCGGCTCACCCGGGTCCCCTGGACGGACCTGCCGCCCGAGCCGTGAGGCTCACTCGTCGCCGACGGTCTCCGTCTCGCCGTCGTGCTGGAACTGCGCGGGCAGGTGCTCGTCGGGCTGGGGCGCCTGCGCCAGCCTGTGGTGCGGGTCCCCGTCCCGGGAGAACAGGACGTCGTCGGTCTTCTTGGTCTTCTCCTGGTCCTCTTCCGGCTCGGTCACGTGCACTCCTCAGCAGGTGCCGTCGATGACCGCCCCGGCCGGGTCGGTCCTGGTATGTCCCGATACCCACCCTAGGCGGCGCGAACCGCTTGTGCAGACGGATGCCGGCCGCCGCCGGCGGGTGGCCCGGCCGGAAACACCTCCGGCGCGCACCGCCGATACGCCATGGTGGGGGCGACGGCCGGCGGTACGGGGGTGACGAGTGCCGACCAAGGAGATCATCCAGCGGGTCGGGGCCCTGCTGGACCTGGCCGGGGTGCTGGTCATCGCGCTGGGCGTCGCGGTCGCCACGGCCGTCTTCGTGCTGCGCTGGTGGCGTACCCGGCAGCTGGTCGAGCACTACCGGGCGTACCGGCAGGGCGTGGGCCGGGCCATCCTGCTGGGGCTGGAGTTCCTGGTCGGCGGGGACATCATCCGTACCGTGGCGGTCTCGCCCACCTTCACCAGCGTCGGGGTGCTGGCCCTGATCGTGCTGGTCCGGACGTTCCTCAGCTTCTCGCTGGAGGTGGAGCTCGACGGTCGCTGGCCCTGGCAGGCCCGAAACCCGCTGGGCGGGCCGAGCGTCGGTGCCGGCCCGCGATGAAGCGCCGCCCGCCGGGCCGCGATGAGCGCGGCGCGTGCCTGATCGGTGCGGCGGTGAAACCCGGTGGCCCGCTCCTGCGGGGCCATGATCGTGCCACAGCCGGACGGCGGTCCGCCGGCCGCCGCCATCGTGGTCGGTCAGATGTTGGCCGAGTCGGCCGGCACGTCGGGCGGCAGCGAGGGGGCCCCGGCCGGCGCCGCCTCCCGCCGGCAGCGCAGCCCGAGGGTGTACGCGGTCATCGACAGCGACCCGTACGCGTATCCGTCGACCAGCACCTCCGGCCGGCCGTCGGCGGTGCCGGCGAGGCCGGCCAGGTAGAGCAGCGGGATGAAGTGGTCCGGGGTCGGTACGGCCAGGTCATAGTCGCGGTGCCCGTCCAGCCGGGCCGCCTCGGTCGGGGCGTCCAGCACGATCTGCCGGGCCGCGTCGTCGAAGCGTCGCGCCCAGTCGAAGCCCTCGTCGGCCAGGCGCGGGTCCACGCCGCCCAGGTTGTGCACCACGTTGCCGCTGGCCACGACGAGGACGCCGCGCTCGCGCAGCGGGGCGAGCCGGGCGCCGAGGTCGAGGTGGTAGTCCAGCGGCTTGAACGCGTTGATGCTCAGCTGCACCACCGGGATGTCGGCGTCGGGGAAGGCGTGGGTGAGCACCGACCAGGTGCCGTGGTCGATGCCCCAGGAGTCCAGGTCGGCGCCGACCCAGGTGGGGTGCACCACGTCGCTGATCTCCTCGGCCAGCTCCGGCAGCCCGGGCGCGGGGTAGCGGACGTCGAACAACTGCTGCGGGAAGCCGTAGAAGTCGTGGATGGTGCGGGGCCGGGGCATGGCGGTTACCGCGGTGGCGCCGATGTACCAGTGCGCGGAGACCACCAGGATCGCCCGGGGGCGGGGCACCGCGCGGCCGAACTCCCGCCAGGCCGAGGTGTAGCGGTTGACCTCCAGGGCGTTCATCGGGTTGCCGTGCCCGAAGAACGCCGCCGGCATCACCGTCCGCGCCGTCTGCTCGCTCATCCCGCTCCCCGTCGCCGGCCGTGTCCCCGAGGCTAACTCCGGTGTGGCGGCGGTGTCCGGCGACCGCGACGGCGACGATGCGCCGGTTCGTGCCGATGGGACACGGAAGGATGGGCTTTGGGCAGAGGCGAAGGTCATTTTGCGCCATACCCCCTAGGGGTATATGGTGGGCGGCGGGGGTGGAGTTCGATGGAACACGAACACCGGCATCACGGCGCGACCACCGAACCGGGTGGCCACGGAGCGCACGGCGACCACGGCGGGCCGACCGGCCACGGTGGCGGGCACGACAAGCACGCCGGGCACGACCCGGAGCAGTTCCGGCGGAAGTTCTGGCTGAGCCTGGCGCTGACCGTGCCGATCGTGGTGACCAGCCACATGGTCATGGACTGGTTCGGCTACCGGCTCGACTTCCCGGGCATGGCGTGGGTCGGGCCGGTGCTCGGCTCGGTCGTCTTCTGGTACGGCGGTTGGCCCTTCCTGGTCGGCGGCGTCCGCGAGCTTCGCGACCGGGCGCCCGGCATGATGCTGCTGATCTCGATGGCGATCATCGTCGCGTACGCCGCCTCCGTAGCGACCAGCCTCAACCTGTTCGACCTGGACTTCTGGTGGGAGCTGGCGGCGCTGGTGACCATCATGCTGCTCGGCCACTGGCAGGAGATGAAGGCGATCGGGCAGGCCCAGGGCGCCCTGGCGGCCCTCGCGGCGCTGCTGCCCGACGACGCCGAACGTCTCGACCAGGCGGGGCAGCCGCACCCGGTGCCGGTCAGCGAGCTGCGGGTCGGCGACCTGGTGCTGGTCCGCTCCGGCGGCCGGGTTCCCGCCGACGGGCGGATCGAGGACGGGGCCGCGGAGCTGGACGAGTCGATGATCACGGGGGAGTCCCGGCCGGTGCCGCGCGCCGTCGGGGACCGGGTCGTCGCCGGCACCGTCGCCACCGACTCCGCCCTGCGGGTACGCGTCGAGGCCGTCGGCGAGGACACCGCGCTGGCCGGCATCGGCCGGCTCGTCGCCCAGGCGCAGTCCTCCGGCGGGCGCGCCCAGGTGCTCGCCGACCGGTTCGCCGCCCTGCTGTTCTACGTCGCCGGCGTCGCCGGGCTGGCCACCTTCGTCGCGTGGCTCGTGCTCGGCAACACCGACCAGGCCGTGATCCGTACCGTCACGGTCCTGGTCATCGCCTGCCCGCACGCCCTCGGGCTGGCCATCCCGCTGGTCGTGGCCCTCTCCACCGCCCTCTCGGCGCGCGCCGGCATCCTGGTGAAGGACCGGCTCGCCCTGGAACGGATGCGGACCATCGACGCGGTCCTGCTCGACAAGACCGGCACGCTGACCAAGGGGAAGCACACCCTCACCGGGGTGGCCGCGGCGAGCGGGCTGGCCGAGGACGAGGCGCTGCGCCTGGCCGGCGCGGTCGAGGCCGACAGCGAGCACCCGCTCGCCCGGGCCCTGGTCGCTGCCGCCAAGCAGCGCGGCCTGCGGGCCGAGGCGCGGGACTTCCGGTCGCTGCCCGGCCGGGGCGTCCGCGCGGTTGTCGACGGTACGGAGTGGGCCGTCGGCGGGCCGGCCCTGCTGCGCGAACTCGGCGCCGACGTCCCGGCCGAGCTGACCCGGGCGGCGGAGGGCTGGGCCCGACGGGGTGCGGCGGTGCTGCACCTGGTCCGACCGGCCGGACCCGGCGGTTCGCAGGCGGTCGGCGCGTTCGCCCTCGAGGACGAGGTCCGCCCGGAGGCCCGCGCGGCCATCGCCGAACTGCGCGAGCAGGGCATCAAGAAGATCGTGATGATCACCGGGGACGCCCGGCCGGTCGCCGAGGCGGTCGCCGCCGACCTGGGCTTCCGCCCCGGGGTGGACGAGGTCTTCGCCGAGGTGCTCCCCGCCGACAAGGACAAGGCGGTCACCGAACTCCAGTCCCGGGGGCTGACCGTGGCGATGGTCGGCGACGGGGTGAACGACGCCCCGGCCCTGGCCCGCGCCGACGTGGGCATCGCGATCGGAGCCGGCACGGACGTCGCCATCGAGTCCGCCGGCGTGGTGCTGGCCAGCTCCGACCCGCGCGGGGTCACCGGCGTCATCCGGCTGTCCCGGGCGTCGTACCGGAAGATGCGGCAGAACCTGGCCTGGGCGGCCGGCTACAACGTGGTGGCGATCCCGCTCGCCGCCGGGGTGCTGGCCTGGGCGGGCATCGCGCTCAGCCCGGCGGTGGCCGCGGTGCTGATGTCCGCCTCCACCATCGTGGTGGCGCTCAACGCGCAACTGCTTCGCCGGGTACGCCTCACCCCGGCGGGCGACTGACGGCCGGTCAGCGGGTCGGGGCGTGCGCGGCCAGGTCGCCGCTGGCGTGGTCGGGCAGGTCGCGATCGGTGTGGTCGGCGTGGAAGAGCGCCTCGTCGAGCAGCGCCCGGACGTGCACGTCGGCCGCCGAGTAGTAGACGAAGGTGCCCTCCCGGCGGCCGCGTACCAGCCCGGCCAGGCGCAGCTTGGCCAGGTGCTGGCTCACCGCCGTGGGGGCCGCCCCGACGCTGCTGCGGCTGGCCGCCGCCGCCGAGCACCCACTCGCCGGGGCGCTGCTGGCCGCCGCCCGGGAGCGCGGGCTCACCCTGCCGCCCGTCGCCGACTTCACCGCCACCCCCGGCCGGGGTGTCGCCGCCACCGTGGCCGGCCGCCGGGTCCTGGTCGGCAGCCCGGCGCTGCTCGACGGGCTCCCCTCGGCACCCGCGTCACGGCTGGTCGCCGCCGAGCAGGCGGCGGGGCGTACCGCCGTCGTGGTCGTGGTGGACGGCGCGGCGGCCGGGGTCCTGGGGCTGGCCGACCGGGCCCGGCCCGGGGCGGCGGAGGCGGTCGCCGCGCTCACCGCCCTGACCGGGGCACGGCCCGTGCTGCTCACCGGCGACAACGCCGGCGCGGCCGCCCGGCTCGCCGCCGACACCGGCATCGCCGAGGTGCACGCCGGCCTGCTCCCCGAGGACAAGGTGGACCGGGTCCGGGCGCACCAGCGCGACGGCCGGCGGGTGCTGCTGGTCGGAGACGGGATCAACGACGCCCCGGCGCTCGCCGCGGCCGATACCGGGGTGGCCATGGGCCGCCAGGGCTCCGACCTGGCCCTGCGCACCGCGGACGCGGTGCTGGTCCGGGACGACCTCGGCGCGCTCCCCGCGCTGGTCGGGCTGGCCCGCCGGGCCCGCCGCCTGGTCGTCGCCAACCTGGCCGTCGCGGCGACCTTCATCGTGGTTCTGGTGGCCTGGGACCTGGTCGGGCACCTGCCCCTGCCGCTCGGCGTCGCTGGCCACGAGGGCTCCACCGTCCTCGTCGGGCTCAACGGGCTGCGGCTGCTGAGCTCCCGGGCCTGGCGGCGGGCGGCGCAGCCGCGGAGCCGGCAGCGTCGCCCGGCCCGCTCACCGTCCGCCGCGGGCTGACGCTGCGGCCGCGGTGAGCCGGCAGCGTCGCCCGGCCGCTCACCGTCCGCCGGGGGCTGACGCTGCGGCCGCACCCCGGCTCGCGACCACGCCGGCCGGTTCGCCGCGCCGGCCCTGCGACGACCGACCGCACCTGCGGCGTGCCTCCCGCCGCCCCGCTTGCTGATGCGAGGCCGTATGGCTCCTTCCCCTCGCAGGTGCGGGCCGCTAGGGTGGCCGGGTGACGGTGTTCCGGATCGGTGAGGCCGCCGAACTGCTCGGGGTCAGCGCGGACACGGTCCGCCGCTGGATCGACGCCGGGCGGCTGCCCGCGACCCGCGACGAGCACGGCCACCGGGTCGTCGACGGGGTCGACCTGGCCGCGTTCGTCCGCGCCCCGGGGCATCCGGAGCTGTCGTCCGCCCGGAACCGGCTGCGCGGCATCGTCACCGCCGTCGTCAAGGACACCGTGATGGCCCAGGTCGACATCCAGGCCGGACCGTTCCGGATCGTCTCGCTGATGAGCCGGGAGGCGGTCGACGAGCTCGACCTCCAGGTCGGCGCGGTGGCCGTCGCCGTGATCAAGTCGACCACCGTCGTGGTGGAACGCGCCCCCGCCGTGAAGGGAAGGACCGGCTCGTGACCGTACGGTGGATCCGCGCCGCGATCGCCGCGACGGCCGCGCTGACCCTGAGCCTGACCGGCTGCGGCGGCACCGACGACGACCCAGCCGTCCGGGACGGCGGCGGCCGGGTGACCGTGTTCGCCGCCGCCTCGCTCACCGAGTCCTTCACCGCACTCGGCAAGGACTTCGAGGCCGCGCACCCCGGCACCACCGTCACCTTCAACTTCGCCGGCAGCTCGGCGCTCGCCACCCAGATCACCCAGGGCGCCCCGGCCGACGTCTTCGCCGCCGCCTCACCGGCCACCATGAAGACCGTCACCGACGCGGGCGACGCCGCCGGCACTCCGGTCACCCTGGTCCGCAACCAGCTCGTCATCGCCGTGCCCAAGGGCAATCCGGGGAAGGTGGCCGGCCTCGCCGATCTGGCCGAGCCGGGCGTCAAGGTGGCGCTCTGCGCCGAACAGGTCCCCTGCGGGGCGGCGGCGAAGACGGCGCTCGGCGCGGCCGGCGTCCGGCTCACCCCGGCCACCCTGGAACAGGACGTCAAGGGCGCGCTGGCCAAGGTGAAGCTGGGCGAGGTCGACGCCGCCCTGGTCTACCGCACCGACGTCCGGGCCGCCGCTGACCTGGCGGCCGTCGAGTTCCCCGAGTCCGCGCGGGCGGTCAACGACTACCCGATCGTCGTGCTGAAGCACGCCGGCAACCCGGACGCCGCCCGGGCCTTCGTCGACTACGTCCGCTCCGCCGCCGGCCGGGCCGTGTTGACCGCCGCCGGGTTCCAGGCCCCGCAGAGCCAGTGATCCCGCGCCCTCGGCAGCGGGTACCGCTCGCCCTGCTGCTCCCCGCCGGCCTCGGGCTGCTCTTCCTCGTGCTGCCGCTGCTCGGGCTGCTGGCCCGGGCGCCGTGGACCACCCTGCCCGGGCGGCTGGCCGAGCCGGGCGTACGCACCGCGCTGCGGCTGTCCCTGGAGACCGCCACCCTCGCCACGCTGCTCTGCGTCGCCCTCGGCGTACCCCTGGCGTGGCTGCTCGCCCGGGTCGAGTTCCCCGGCCGGCGGCTGCTACGCGCCCTGGTCACCGTGCCGCTGGTGCTGCCCCCGGTGGTCGGCGGGGTGGCGCTGCTGCTGGTCTTCGGCCGGCGCGGGCTGCTCGGGTCGTGGCTGGACACCACCTTCGGGGTGAGCCTGCCGTTCACCACCGCCGGGGTGGTGCTCGCCGAGGCGTTCGTGGCCATGCCGTTCCTGGTCATCGCCGTCGAAGGGGCGCTGCGCGGGGCCGACCGGCGGTACGAGGAGGCGGCGGCCACCCTCGGCGCCGGGCGCTGGACGACCTTCACCCACGTCACCCTCCCGCTGGTCGCCCCGGGCGTGGCGGCGGGCGCGGTGCTCTGCTGGGCCCGCGCGCTCGGCGAGTTCGGCGCGACCATCACCTTCGCGGGCAACTATCCCGGCCGGACCCAGACCATGCCGCTCGCCGTCTACCTGGCCCTGGAGACCGACCTCCAGGCGGCGATCGTGCTCAGCCTCATCCTGCTCACCGTCTCGGTCGCCATCCTCGCCGGGCTCCGCGACCGCTGGGTCGGGACGCCGTGACCGGACCGCCGCTGCTCGACGCCCACCTGGTCGCCGACCGGGGCGCCTTCCACCTTGACGTCCGGCTGCGGATCGCCCCCGGGGAGGTGGTCGCGCTGCTCGGCCCGAACGGGGCCGGCAAGACCACCGCCCTGCGTACCCTGGCCGGGCTGCACCCGCTCACCGCCGGCCACCTCACCGTCGGCGGGATCGACCTGGACCGTCCCGACCGGCGGGTCTGGATCCCGCCCGAGCGGCGACCGGTGGGCGTGGTCTTCCAGGACTACCTGCTCTTTCCGCACCTCAGCGCGCTGGACAACGTCGCCTTCGGGCCGCGCCGGCGGGGCGCCGACCGGCGGACCGCGCGGACCCGCGCGCAGGACTGGCTGGACCGGGTGGGCCTGGGCGGGCGGGCCCGGGACAAGCCCCGGCAGCTCTCCGGCGGGCAGGCCCAGCGGGTCGCCCTGGCCCGGGCCCTCGCCGTCGAACCCACCCTGCTGCTGCTCGACGAGCCCCTCGCCGCGCTCGACGCCGGCACCCGGCTGGACACCCGCGCCGAACTCCAGCGGCATCTGGGCGAGCACACTGGCGCCACCCTGCTGGTCACCCACGACCCCCTCGACGCCCTGGTGCTCGCCGACCGGCTGGTCATCGTCGAGCACGGGCGGGTGGTCCAGGAGGGGGACGCGGCCACGGTCACCGCCCGGCCCCGCACGGACTACGTGGCCCGGCTGGTCGGCCTCAACCTGCACCGGGGACGGGCCGACGGGCACAGCGTCACGGTCGGCGGGCTGACCCTCACCGCGGCGGACACCGTGCACGGGGACGCCTTCGTCGCCTTCCCGCCGGCCGCCGTCGCGCTGCACCCGACCCGGCCCGACGGCAGCCCGCGCAACGTGTGGGCGGCCACCGTGGCCGGGGTGCAGCGGCACGGCGACAACCTGCGGGTCCAGCTCGACGGTCCGGTCGCCGTCGCCGCCGACGTCACCCCCGCCGCGGCGGCCCACCTCGGGTTGCGTCCGGGCCAGTCGGTCTGGGCGGCGGTGAAGGCGGCGGAGACCCGCGCGTACCCGGCGTGACGGACGCCTCATGGACGGTGGCCGGTCGCCGGAGGGAGGTTTGACGGGGGTCTGCCCGGTCAGTGACCAGGGGAGCGACGAGGAGAGGGGAACGGGGTGCCCGACACGAACCAGGTCCGGTCCAGCCACGAGGTGGTCCTGCCGGACGACGTGACCGACCCGCTGCTGTGGCGGACGGCGTACGACGTGGCCAGCGCGCACCAGCCGGACGAGACGGGCCGCTGCCCCAGCCTGCTCTGCGGCGGGCAGGCCGCGCCCTGCGACACGCTGGTCGACGCCCGCCGCGCCATGCGCCTCGCCCGGGCCGGCGCCGCCGACGCTCCGCGCACCTCGTCCCACGACGCGGCGATCCCGCCCACCCGGCGCCGCGAGGCCGCCTGACCCACCCGCCGCGTCCCGGCCCGACTCCGGCCGCTGCCGGGGTC
Organism: Micromonospora sp. NPDC048930; assembly: GCF_043197935.1. NCBI lineage: Bacteria > Bacillati > Actinomycetota > Actinomycetes > Micromonosporales > Micromonosporaceae > Micromonospora > Micromonospora sp. NPDC048930. Next base: position 525,481 of record NZ_JBICUB010000001.1, on the reverse strand, counting down.
AGTGGCCCGGGCCGAAGGCGGTGAGGAAGCGGTCCCGGAAGGTGTCCATCCGCCACACCGGGGCCTGCGGGCCGGGCCGGAGCCCGTCCTGCCAGCCCCAGCCGGCGACCCGGTCCAGCACCTTCGGGTCCTTCGCCACGATGGTGACCGGCACGTCCCGGCTGGCGCCCTCGCCGGTGACCGTGGCGGCCGCCTGGTGGTCGCCGAGGAAGACCAGCACCAGGTCGTCCCCGCCGTACGTCAGCACGTACGACACCAGGGTGCCCAGCGTGTACCGGATGGAGTGCGCGTAGTCGGCGCGGATCTGGTGGCTGTCCCGCTGCACCACGTCCCGGCCGCCCCCGGTCCGGGTGGACGCCTCGTCGAAGATCGACCCGTCGCCGACCGCGTCCCACGGCACCGGCTTCGGGATCGCCGACCAGGGGGAGTGGCTGGACACCAGCGGGATCTCCGCCATCAGCGGGGCGTGCGGCCGGGTCCGTTCCAGCCGCTGGAAGGTGGCCAGGGTGTACTGGTCGGGCATCGGCGCGTAGCTGAACTTCGGCCCGCGGTAGGCAAGCTTCGCGGCGTCGTAGTAGCGGTCGTAGCTGAAGAACTTCCCCTCCGGCCACGGCTGGGTGGCGGCGGGCAGCACCCCGACGGTCTGCCAGCCGGCCCGGTGGAACGCCCCGTTGAGGGTGAGTCGGTCCCCGGCCAGCAGGTCCCGGTGGCGCTGGTCGTTGTCGATCCACAGCCCGGAGAGCAGGGTGGCGTGCGCCAGCCAGCTGCCACCGCCGAACGTGGGGGAGGTGAGGAAGCCGCTGCGGGCGTCGTACCCGGCCGCGCGCAGCTGGCGGTAGCCTTCGTCGAGCACCGCGGTCACGCCCGGCGACAGCTCGGGATCCTCCACCGCGTCCCGGCCGTAGCTCTCCACGAACGCGACCAGCACGTCCTTGCCGCGCAGCCCGGTCAGCAGCCGGTCGCCCGGCACGTCCCGGTACGCGTCGCTGGCCGCCTCCCCGGCGAACACCGCGCGGTCCCGCAGGCCGGCCCGGATCTGCCCGGCGTGCGCGGCCACCAGGGTGGTCGCCTCCCGGTCGGCCACCGGCACGCCGGTGGCGAGCCGTACGCCGAAGAGGGCGCAGCCCAGCCAGAGCACGGCGAGGGCCGCGACCACCCGTGCCGACGCGGCCCGGTGCCGGGCGAGCACCCGGGCCAGCCGCAGCACCGCCACGGTCACCAGGACCAGCAGGCCGACGGCGAGCAGCAGCGCCGCGACCGCCGCCGTGACCGCGCCGGCCCGGCCGACCGAGTCGCTGAGGTAGCCGTACCCGTCGTCGAAGAGCGCCCAGTCGAGCAGCACGTCGAACGGCCGGTCCCGGGCCACGAAGAAGCCCATGTCCAGCAGTTTCAGCACGGTGAGCAGGCCGAGCAGCGCGCCGGCCAGCGCGGCGACGGGCCGGCGTGCCCGGGGCGGGAGGACGAGCAGCAGCGCCACGGCGACCAGCGCCTCCAGCGGGATCCGCAGCACGGCGGCGGGCGTGATCCGGGTCAGCTCGTCGGGCAGCACCAGCGCGGCCACCACCAGCAGCGCGGCGAGGCCGGTGCGGCCGGCGGCGGCGATCCGGCGAGCCCGTGACGGCACGCCCGGCGGGGACACCCCGTCCCGCGGGTCGCCGGCGGCGGCGGCGTTCCCGCTGAGCTCACCGGGGTCGCGCTCGCCGCCGTGCTCCGCGCCCTCGGCCGGCGGCCCCGCCGAGGCCGGCGTCGGCGGCGCGGTCGGGCCGGGGGTGGCGGACTCGCCGGCCGGGGCGTTCCCGGCCGGTCGGCGGAGGCGGGCGAGGAGTGGCACGGGGGCATCCTTCGGCGGTGAGGGGGTGGGGCCGGGCGGCGTCAGACGGGTTGGTGGGCGGCGAGCCGGGCGGCCGGCGGCGCCGGCCGGGCCGTCGGACCGGCCGGCCGGTCCGCCCGGGCGGTGCGTTCCAGGACGAGACGGGCCGGCGCGGTCCCGACGGGCACGGCGGCGGCCCGGGCGGTGCGTTCCCGGACGGGCCGGGTCCGTTCTGCCCGGACAACCGGCACGGCGGCGGCCCGGGCGGTCCGTTCCGCCCCGACGGGCACGACGACGACTGGCGCGATCGCGGTGGGCCGGTGCCGCCACAGCCAGGCCACGTCGTGGCCGAACGACTCGACCAGCAGGGCCAGCGCGCCCGCCACCAGCGCGGTGGTGGCCACCGGGGCCAGCAGCCCGCTCGCCGCGATCAGCAGCAGCACGCCCTGCGCCGCCGCCACCACCTTGCGCCACTGGCGGGGCGGCAGCGGGCGCCGCAGCCACGGCAGCACCCAACCGGCCGCGACGAAGGCGTACCGCATCCCGCCGATGGCGAGGACCCAGCCGCCGACGGGCGGCGCCAGGTGGACGCTGAGCACCAGAATCAGGAACGCGTCGACCTCCATGTCGAAGCGCGCGCCCAGCGGGCTGGCGGTCCCGGTCCGCCGGGCCACCCGGCCGTCGACCGCGTCCAGGGCGAGCGCCACGGCGGTGAGCGGGACCAGCACCGCCACCGGCGCCGGCCCGGCGCCGGCGTCCACGACCAGGGCCAGCACCCCGCCCACGAGCAGCGCCCGGGCCAGGGTCACCCGGTCGGCGGGGCCCAGCCGGTCCGCGCCAACGGCCCGCAGGCCGCGCCGCAGCAGGCCGCAGAGCACCAGCCCGTACGCCAGGCCGGCGAGCCAGCCCGCCGCGGTGAGCCCCACCGTGCCGGCGAGCCCGGCGAGCAGGACGATCTGGACGGCCAGCCCGACCAATGGGCCATTTCGAACCGTGGACACCCTGCCTCCGTGTCTATGATCGACAACCCTGTCCCCCACTACGCGGAAAGTGCCCCTCCGGTTCGGCCCGATGCGGAAAAGAGGAGAATTCGTGACCCGCGCCGCCCGTGCGTTCTGGCTCCGCGCCCCCGGCGAGGGGGAACTGCGCCCGGTCGAGCTGCCGCCGCCCGGCCCCGACGAGGTGCTGGTGCGGACCCGGTTCTCCGGGGTCAGCCGGGGCACCGAGACGCTGGTCTTCACCGGCCGGGTCCCCGCCGACCAGTACGCCACCATGCGCGCCCCGTTCCAGGAGGGCGACTTTCCCGCCCCGGTGAAGTACGGCTACCTCAGCGTCGGCACGGTCGAGAAGGGCCCCGGGGCGCTGCGCGGCCGTACCGTCTTCTGCCTGCACCCGCACCAGACCGCGTACGTGGTCCCGGCCGACGCCGTGGTGGTCGTACCCGAGCGGGTGCCGGCGGCCCGGGCGGTGCTCGCCGGCACGGTGGAGACCGCGGTGAACGCGCTCTGGGACGCCGCGCCGTTGGTCGGCGACCGGGTCAGCGTGATCGGCGGCGGCATGGTCGGCTGCTGCGTCGCGGCGCTGCTGGCCCGCTTCCCCGGCGTCCGGGTCGAACTGGTCGACGCGGACCCGGCGCGGGCCGAGGTGGCCGCCGCGCTCGGCGTCGACTTCGCCCTCCCGGCCGACGCGGCCGGCGAGCGGGACCTGGTGGTGCACGCCAGCGCCACCGCCGCCGGCCTGCAACGCGCCCTCGACCTGCTCCGCCCCGAGGGCACCGTGCTGGAGCTGAGCTGGTACGGCGACCGCCCGGTCACCCTCGCCCTGGGCGGGGCGTTCCACTCCCGGCGGCTGGGCATCCGCAGCAGCCAGGTCGGCACCGTCTCGCCCCGGCGGGCCGACCGCAGCTACGCCGACCGGCTGGCGCTGGCCCTGGACCTGCTCGCCGACCCGGCGTTCGACGCGCTGCTCACCGGTCCGTCCCGCTTCGCCGACCTGCCCGACGTGCTCGACCGGCTCGCCTCGGGCCGGCTCCCCGCGCTCTGCCACCTCATCACCTACGACGAGGAGTGATCCGTGTTCACCGTGACCGTCCGGGACCACATGATGGTCGCCCACAGCTTCCGCGGCGAGGTGTTCGGCCCCGCCCAACGGCTGCACGGCGCCACCTTCGTCGTGGACGCCACCTTCCGCCGGCCGGACCTCGACGCCGACGGGATCGTGGTCGACATCGGCCTGGCCACCGAGCAGCTCAAGGCCGTCCTCGGCGAGCTGACCTACCGCAACCTCGACGACGAGCCCGCCTTCGCCGGGATGAACACCACCACCGAGGTGCTGGCCCGGACGGTCGCCGACCGGCTCGCCGAGGCGGTGCACGCCGGACGCCTCGGGGAGGGCGCGCGGGGCCTCGCCGGGATCACCGTCACGCTGCACGAGTCGCACGTCGCCTGGGCCAGCTACGAGCGGCCGCTGTAGACCGGATGAACGTCGTCCACGTGGTGCTGCCGGGCGACATCGACGACCCGGCCACCCCCAGCGGCGGCAACGCGTACGACCGGCGGGTCTGCCGGGGACTCGCCGCGCTCGGCTGGACCGTCCGCGAGCACCCGGTGCCCGGCGGCTGGCCGCACCCGGGGGCGGCGGAGCGGGCCGCCCTCGCCGGCGTGCTCGCCGCGTTGCCCGACGACGCGCTCGTCCTGCTCGACGGCCTGGTCGCGTGCTGCGTGCCGGAGGTGCTGACCGCGTACGCCCGGCGGCGGCGCCTGGTGGTGCTGGTGCACCTGCCGCTGGACGGCGAGGCCGAGGCCGGGGCCCTGGCGGCGGCGACCCGCGTGGTCGCCACCAGCGGGTGGACCCGGCGCTGGCTGCTCGACCGGTATCCGCTGCCCCCCGACCGGGTGTCGGTCGCCGCGCCCGGGGTGGCGGCGGCCCCGCTCGCCGCCGGGACGCCGGCCGGCACCCGGCTGCTCTGCGTCGCGGCGGTCACCCCACTCAAGGGGCAGGACGTGCTCGCCGCCGCCCTGGCCCGGGTCGCCGACCTCGACTGGACCTGCGACTGTGTCGGCGCGCTCAGCCGGGACCCGGCCTTCGTCGACCGGCTGCGCCGGCAGCTCGCCGACGCCAGCCTGGCCGAGCGGGTACGCCTGTCCGGCCCCCGCGTCGGGGCCGCGCTGGACGCCGCGTACGGCGGCGCCGACCTGCTCGTGCTGCCGTCCCGTCGGGAGACGTACGGGATGGTGGTGACCGAGGCCCTGGCGCGGGGCCTGCCGGTTCTGGGCAGCGACACCTGCGGGCTGCCCGAGACGCTCGGGTACGCCCCGGACGGCAGCCGCCCCGGGCTGCTGGTGCCACCCGGGGACCCGGAGGCGCTGGCCGACGCGCTGCGCCGCTGGCTGACCCGGCCGCGGCTGCGGGCCCGGCTGCGCCACGCCGCCCGGCGGCGGCGGGACACCCTCACCGACTGGACGGTCACCGCCGACCGGGTGGCGGCGACCCTGGAGGAGGCAACGGCGGCATGACCACGCAGCTACCCCCTGACTTCGCCGACTGGCTGCGACTGCGGGAACCGGTCGACGGGGCGGCCCGCTCGGCCGAACTGGTCGACGCGGTCCGCCGGCGGCTCCCCGCCGGCCGGCCCCTGGTGGTGCACGACCTGGGCAGCGGGACCGGGTCGATGGCCCGCTGGCTCGCCCCGCGACTGCCCGGGCCGCAGCGCTGGGTGCTGCACGAGCGGGACGCCGACCTGCGGCGGCTCGCCGAGGCCGAGCCGATGTACGCCGCCGACGGCAGCCCCGTCCTCGTCGAGACCTGCGGCTCCGACATCACCCGGTTGACCGCCGCCGACCTCGCCGACGCCCACCTGGTCACCGCGTCCGCGCTGCTGGACATGCTCACCGCCGAGGAGGTCGAGCGGATGGTCGCGGCCTGCGCCGGCCACCTGACCCTCTTCGCGATCTCCGTGCTCGGCCGGGCCGACCTCACCCCGGCCGACCCGCTCGACGCCGAGTTCGAGGCCGCGTTCAACGCGCACCAGCGCCGGACCGCCGACGGCCGGGCCCTGCTCGGCCCCGACGCCGTGGCCGCCACCGTGGCCGCCTTCCGCCGCCGGGGGGTGCCCGTCCGGGCCCGGTCCAGCCCCTGGCGGCTCGGCCCGGAGCAGGCCGCGCTGACCGCCGAGTGGCTGATGGGCTGGGTCGACGCCGCCGTGGCGGAGCGGCCGGAGCTGCTCGGGGTGGCCGGGGCGTACCGCCGGCGGCGGCTGGCCGAGGCGGCCGCCGGTCGGCTCGGGGTGGTGCTGCACCACGCCGATCTGCTGGCCGGGTGAACCGCCCGGCGTCGTGGCACGTGACATCCAGTGGATCGAGGGAGGTCCCGTTGTCACACGCCACCGTCGCCGCGCCCGCCGCCACCGCGCCTGCCGCGCCGGCCGGGGCCGCCGTGCTCGTCGCCCCGGCCGGACCCGCCGCCCTCGCCGACCCGGCCACGTCCGTCGCGTCCGTCGTCCCGGCCACGTCCGTCGCGCCGGAGGTGCCGTCGGTCGGCCGCCCGGCCCGGTCGTCCTGGGTGTGGGCACGCCCGCTCGGCGGGCTGGGCGTCCTCGCCGTCCTGCTCTGGTGGGTGGGCACCGGCCCGTTCCTCGCCGGGCTGCGGCTGATCGACGCGCCGGCCCTCGCCGCCGCGCTCGCCCTCGGCGCGCTCACCACCGTCTGCTGCGCCTGGCGCTGGTCGCTGGTCGCCGGCGGGCTCGGCGTACGGCTGCCGCTGGGCACCGCCGTCGCGCACTGCTACCGGGCGGTCTTCCTCAACTCGACCCTCCCCGGCGGAGTGCTCGGCGACGTCCACCGGGCGGTGCGCCACGGCCGGGATGCCGGGGACGTCGCCCGGGGGGTCCGGGCCGTGGTCTGGGAGCGGACCGCCGGCCAGGTGGTCCAGCTGGTCATCGCGGTGGTGCTGCTGGCGGCGCTGCCCTCGCCGGTCCGCCCGTACCTGCCGGCGCTGGTCACCGCGCTGGCCGTCGGCGCGGCCGGGCTGGTGCTGGCCGCCCGGGCGGTGCCCCGCTCCGGAGCCTCCCGCTGGGCCCGGGCGGCCCGGACCGCGGTGGCGGACGTCCGGGCCGGGCTGCTCGCCCGCCGCACCTGGCTGGGCGTGGTGACCGCCTCCGTCGTGGTGGTCGCCGGTCACCTGGCCACCTTCGTGGTGGCCGCGCGCACCGCGGGCGCCGACGCGCCGCTGTCCCGGCTGCTGCCGCTGACCCTGCTGGCCCTGCTCGCCATGGGGCTGCCCGCGAACGTGGGCGGCTTCGGTCCGCGCGAGGGGGTGGCGGCCTGGGCGTTCGCCGCCGCCGGCCTCACCGCCGCCCAGGGGGTCGCCGCCGCCACCGTGTACGGGGCGTTGGTGCTGGTCGCCAGCCTGCCCGGCGCGGCCGTCCTGCTGGGGCGCCGGCCGGCTTCCCCGCTGCCCGGCGACTGTCGGTGATCCGGCCTACGGTGAGGGTGCGAGGAGCGCGTTGCCGGCCCGTCCGGCAGCCCCGGACGGAGGAGAAGAATGGACGAAACCCTGCCCGCCGCGACGGTCCGGACCCAGGTCATGGTGCCGCTGCGCTTCCCCGACGGCTACGTCACCACCGCCCGGGTCTACTCCTTCCACGGCCTGGCGGACGGCCGGGAGCACCTCGCGTTCGGGCTCGGTGACCGCGCGACCGGGGACCTGCCGGACGACGACCTGCCCCCGCCGCTGGTCCGCCCGCACAGCGAGTGCCTCACCGGGGACGTCTTCGGCAGCCAGCGCTGCGACTGCGGGCCGCAGCTGCGGGAGGCCGTCGAGCGGATCGCCGAGGCCGGGGGATACCTGCTCTACCTGCGCCAGGAGGGTCGGGGCATCGGCCTGTACGCCAAGCTCGACGCGTACGCGCTGCAGGACGGCGGGCTGGACACCTACGAGGCGAACGTGGCGCTGGGCCGGGGCGCCGACGAGCGGGACTACACGGTGGCCGCGCAGATGCTCGCTGCGCTGGGGGTGACCCGGGTGGCCCTGCTCAGCAACAACCCGGACAAGGCCGGCCAGCTCGTCCGGCTGGGCGTGACGGTGCTCGACCGGGTGCCCACCGGGGTGCACCTGTCACCGACGAACGCCGGCTACCTCGCGGCCAAGGTGGCCCGCGCCGATCACGCCCTCGACCTGCCGTTCGTGCCGTGACCGCCCGGCCGTACGTGCTGCTGAGCTGCGCGATGTCGATCGACGGCTACATCGACGACGCGTCGACGCAGCGGCTGCTGCTCTCCAACGACTCCGACCTCGACCGGGTCGACGAGGTCCGGGCGGCCTGCGACGCGATCCTGGTCGGCGCCGCCACGGTGCGGCGGGACGACCCGCGGCTGCTGGTCCGCTCCGAGGGGCGGCGGGCGGACCGGGTCGCGCGCGGCCTGCCCCCGTCGCCGGTCAAGGTCACCGTCACCGCCAGTGGCGATCTCGACCCGGGTGCCCGGTTCTTCACCTTCGGCGACGGGCTGAAGCTGGTCTACTGCCCGAGCGGCGTGGTGGAGAAGACCCGGGAGCAGGTGGGCGAGGTGGCGACCGTGGTGGACGGCGGTGAGCCGGTCACCCCGGCTGCGGTGGTCGACGACCTGGCCGCCCGGGGCGTACGCCGGTTGATGGTGGAGGGCGGGGGCAGCCTGCACTGCCAGTTCCTCACCGCCGGTCTCGCCGACGAGCTGCACCTGGTGGTCGCGCCGTTCTTCGTCGGGGACTGCCGGGCGCCACGCTTCGTCGGGGACGGCCGCTTCCCCTGGCACCCGGGCCGCCGCGCCCGGGTCGTCGAGGTCCGCCAGATCGGCGACGTGGTGCTGACCCGCTACGCCCTCTCCGACCGCTGCGACGGCGCGTAGCGCTGAGCTCGCGGCCGATCGGCGGCGTGGCGGCGCCCGGCAGGTCGGACAGCGTCACCCCGGGCCGTCACCCTGACGATGCCGGTGCGGGTCCTCGTCCCGTCTTGATCACCGCCGCTACGGTCGGCGCATGTCGCTCCACCGGGCCGGGGTCCCGCGGACCTACCCCACGGTGCCGCTCGCCTTCCTCCTGCCGTGCGCGGTGATGGCGGTCGCCGGATTCTTTCCCGACCGGAAGCCGCCGCCGGCACCGGCCGGCGTGCTCGTCGCGGCCGACGTGATCGACGTGCGGCGGGACGAGGCCGGACGGGCGGTGGCCGTGCTGCTGCGGGTGGACTCGCCCGACGGCCCGGTGATCTGCGGCATCGAGCGCGCGGCCTTCCCCGACGGGCAGCTCCCGAGGCTGCGCGAGCGGACCACGGTCGACTACACGCCCGCCGGGTGCGCGCCGCCGCCGTCCCCACCCGAGCAGGTGCCGCCGTGGGCGCTGGCCACCGGCGGCGTCGCCGGGCTGGCCCTGATGATCTTCTGGCTCTGGGCGGGATCGGACCGGGCCACCCGGCCCCGCTACCGGAGGACGGGGCGGCGGGACCGGGCGGTCACCGGGGTCAGAGCACCTGGGACAGGAAACGACGCAGCCGGGGATGCTCCGGCGCCTCGAAGACGGCGGCCGGCGCGCCGGCCTCGAGGACCACGCCGGCGTCCATGAAGGCCACCGTGTCGGCGACCTCGCGGGCGAAGCCCATCTCGTGGGTCACCACCACCATGGTCATGCCGGCGGCGGAGAGGTCGGCCATCACCCCGAGCACACCCTTGACCAGCTCGGGGTCGAGCGCCGAGGTGGCCTCGTCGAAGAGCATCACCTGCGGCCGCAGGGCCAGCGCCCGGGCGATCGCCACCCGCTGCTGCTGCCCGCCGGAGAGGTGCGCCGGCCGGGCGTCGGCCTTGGCGGCCAGCCCGACCAGCTCCAACTGGGCGCGGGCCACCTGCACCGCCTCGTCCTCGGGGAGCTTCTTCAGCTTGCGCAGCGCGAGGGTGATGTTGCGCAGCACGGTCATGTGCGGGAAGAGGTTGAACTGCTGGAACACCATGCCGATCCGCTGACGCAGCGCGTCCGGGTCGTCGCGCAGCACGCTGCGCCCGTCCAGCAGCACGTCGCCCCGGTCCGGCTCGATGAGCCGGTTGATGGTGCGCAGCAGGGTCGACTTGCCCGAGCCCGAGGGGCCGATCACGCAGGCGGTGGCGCCCCGGGCCACCTCCAGGTCGGCACCGCGCAGCACCTGGTGCGCGCCGAAGGCCAGGTGCACGTCGCGAACGGCGAGGCTGACCGAGGTGGCGGTGGCGGCGGTGGCGGTGGTCATCGCGGGTCCTTCCGGGCGCTGCTGGGCAGGGTGGTCTCGCCGGCCAGGGCCAGGCTCGCGTCGGCGTCGTCGTCCGGCGCCACGGCGACCGCCCGGCCCTGGCGCAGCCGGCGGTCGATCCAGTTGACCGCGTGGGTCAGCGGCACCGTCAGCGCCAGGTAGAACAGGCCCGCCAGCAGCAGCGCGGACTCGTTGCCGGTGGTGGCCGCGTAGTCCTGGCCGATCCGGAACAGCTCCCGCTGGCTGGCCACCAGGCCGAGGAAGTAGACCAGGCTGGAGTCCTTGATCAGCGCGATGAGCTGGTTCACCCAGGCGGGCAGCACCCGCCGTACGCCCTGCGGGATGATGACCAGCCGCATCGCCTCACCCCAGGAGAAGCCGAGCGCCCGGGCCCCCTCCAGCTGGGCGGCCTCCACGCTCTGGATGCCGGAGCGGAAGATCTCCCCGATGTACGCGGCGGCGATCAGCGACAGCGCCAGCACGCCGAGCGGGTAGGGGTTGGGACCCCACACCTGCATGCCGAGCGGCGCCAGGCCGACGCCGATGAGCAGGATGGTCGCCGCCGCCGGCAGGCCGCGGAACACGTCGGTGTAGACCCGGGCCGGCCACCGCAGCCAGCGGGTACGGGAGATGCCCGCGACGGCCAGCAGCATGCCCAGCACCGAGCCGAGCAGGGCGGCGGAGATCGCCAGGATCAGCGTGTTGGGCAGCCCGACGGTGAGCATCTCGGGCAGCGCCTCGCGCATGGCGTCCCAGTCGAAGAAGGTCTCCCACAGGGTGCGCAACGGATCCATCAGATGTTCCTCCTACCGCCCCGCTCGCTCGTCCGCGTACCTCAGGAAGCGGCCGACGGCGACGGCACCGCCACCGTGCCGCTGCCCGGCTTGAAGTCGGCCGGGATCGGCCGGCCCGGGTAGTACTGCGCCTGGAGCTTGCTCCAGGTGCCGTCGGCGATCACCTCGTCGAGGCCCTTGTTCAGCGCCTCGCGCAGCTTGTCGTTGCCCTTGGCGACCGCGTACGCCGTCGGGGCCGGGCTGAGCTGCTTCGCGGCCACCTTGATCTTGCCGCTGCTGTCCGCGGCGGACTTGTCGCCGATCTCCGCGGGCGCGATCCAGGCGTCGGCGGTGCCGGCCTTGAGCTGGTTGATTGCGCCGTTGTAGTCGGGCACCCGCACCGGGTTCAGGTTCTGCTTGGTGGCGTAGTCGTCCTGCACGGTGCCCTGCACGACCACCACCCGCTTGCCGGCGAGCTGGTCGAAACCGGTGATCGACGAGCCGGCCGGCACGTCGAGCCCGAAGTAGCCGAAGTCGTAGCCGTTGCCGAAGTCGACGGTCTTCTTCCGCGCCTCGGTGATGGTGATGGACGAGCTGCCCACGTCGAACTTGTGGTTGTTGACCTGCGACAGCAGGGCCGAGAAGTCGGTGCCGACGAACTCCACCTTCAGGCCCACCTTGGCCGCGACGGCGGTGAGCAGGTCGTTGTCGAAGCCGGTGAACTTGCCGTCCTTCAGGTACACGTTCGGCGGGGCGTCGGTGAGCGTGCCGGCCCGGATCACGCCGGGCTGGAGCAGCCCGTACGGGTTGTCGGCCTCGCTGGTGGAGCCGTTGTCGCCGCAGGCGGTGAGAGCGGTGGCGGCGAGCACGGCGGCGGCGCCGAGCGTGGCGACGCGGGTCAGGGCGGAACGGATGCGCACTTTTTTCTCCAGAGTGGACGGCGGCGCGGGACGCGCGCCGACGACGGCGCCGCCGCTGGGCAGGGCGGAGCCGGTGAGGTGGATCGAGGGAAGGGGAGTGGCGGCTCAGCGCGCGCCGGCGCGGCGACAGGCGTCGCTGCACACCCGCATCAGGTCGACGTGCCGGCGTTTGACCAGCGCGAAGCGCGCCGGGTAGGCGAGGCCGTCGACGGGCGGGGTGCGAAAGTGAGCAGACATGGTTCTCCCTGGTCGTTGCTGACCTGGGTGCCAGGCCACGCTTGCACCGGCGGCTGCCGGTGCCTGGTCCTCACCCGGGGCACCCCACCGCGGAGGAGGGTTGCCGGCCAGCGAGCCGGGGCTTGGCGCTGGCGCTCATGACCTGCCGAGAAGGCTAGCAGCAGCCCCACCCGGAGCGTCCAGCCGTTATGACCACCCTCACGTCACGTGCCTTACGTCGGGCCGGCCGGTGGCGTCCGCGCCTGGCAGGTCGGCGGGGTTCGGCACAGCCGCGACGGCCGGCTGGGCGGCGACCGGTCCGCGCAGCCGGTCCTCCAGGTCGGGGACGAAGAAGCAGATTTCCAGCATCCTGCGCTCGGCCCAGAACCGCAGGACCACGCTGCGCCAGGCGGCGCCGGCCGCGGTGGCCGCCAGGGCGAGCCCGGCAGCCATCATGGCAGCGCCCCCGCGGCCGCGGGCCGCTTCGACGCCGGCCAGCACCGCGCCGAGCAGCAGCGGCACGGTGACGTTGCGCAGCATCAGGCCGATCGCGCGCATCCGGGTCACCTCGGCGGTCACCTCGCGGTTGTGCAACTCGGCCGCGGCCAGCAGCAGCCCGTTCGGCGCGGCGAGCATCGGGCTGCCGGCGGCTGCCGGCAGGCGCCCCTCGAAGACGCGGCGGGCGTCGAACCGCGCCCACCGCCAGAACGGCAGGGCCAGGTCCACGATCCGGCCGAGGCCGTACGTGGCGCCGCCGAGCACGTAGCTGAACAGCACGGAGCCGGCCAGCAGCAGGACCGCCGGCTGCCGCTGCACCTGCTCGAGCTGCACCCAGTCGAGGCGTACGGCGAGACAGCCGGCCAGGGTCAGGTACAGCGCGCCGGGAGTCAGATACGTGAACAGGTCGAAGATGCCGACGCTGAACGTCATCGAACCTCGCAGGGGACACCTGGCACGGTCCGGTGCCGTACCGGCACTCACCGTAGGTGGCGCCGGCAACCCGGCGCGCGTCGTCGCGGTCAGGGCCGGCGTGCCGGAGCGGGCGTGCCGGCGCGGGACGGGGCGGGTCGGTCCGTCCGGGCCGGCATGATCGGCGCGTCCCGCCCGGTGTCGTGCCGGGACGGGGTCCGGCTCTCGTGGTAGTCCTGCTCGACGTTCACCGTCCAGACGTCGTGGTCGGCGCCGTGCGCGATGTTCTCGGCGGTCAGCATGGCGGTGAGCATGGAGTGGTCCTGGTTGTTGTAGCGGTGCATGCCGTTGCGGCCCACCGGGTGCACGTTGGGCACCTCGCGGGCCAGCCAGTCCCGGATCACGTCGATGTTGTGCTGGTACCGCTCGTCGTACACCGGGTAGGCCTTGGGCATGCGGACCACGTAGCCGGTCTCCACGCAGCCGGGGTGGACCAGCCCGAGCCGCTCCAGCTCCGCGGTGGCGAAGGCGACCAGTTCCGCGTCCGGGGTACGCCACATCTCGTCGTCCTCGAAGACGAAGTACTCCAGCCCGAGGCAGGTCCGACCGTCCTTCACCAGGTACGGCGACCAGGAGCCGAAGTTCTGGATCCGCCCCACCTTCGCGGCCGGGTCGTGCACGTAGATCCAGTTGTCGGGGAAGGAGAACTTCTCCGGCACCACCAGCGCCACGGTCAGGAAGTCCCGGTACCGCAGGTCGTCGGCGGCGGCCCGGACCTCCGCCGGCGCCTCCGGCCGCATCGCGCGCACCAACGCCGAGATCGGCATCGAGGAGATCACGTGGCCGGCCGGCTCGGTCCGTTCCCCGTCCGCGTCGACCACGGTCACGCCGGTGGCCCGGCGGGCCGCGGGGTCGCGGTGCACCGCGGTCACCCAGGTGTTCGTCCGGACCGTGCCGCCCCGCTTCTCCACCTCCTCGGTGCAGCGCTCCCACATCATCCCGGGACCGTGCTTCGGGTACTGGAACTCCTCGATCAGGCTGGTCACGTCCTTGCGGTTGCGCCGTGGCAGCAGCGCGTTGAGCACCGCGGTCGACAGCGAGAGGTTCTTGATCCGCTGGGCCGCCCAGTCCGCCTGCAACTGGTCGGCCGGCATCCCCCAGACCTTCTCGGTGTACGTCTTGAAGAAGATCGAGTAGAGCCGCCAGCCGAACCGGGCGGAGACCCAGCCCTCGAAGTGGGACTGGTCCCGCGGCGGGCGCAGCCGGGCCCGCCCGTACGAGCCGACGCAGCGCAGCGCCTCCAGCAGGCCGAGGTTGCGCAGGGCGTTGCCGGCGCTGAGCGGGTAGTCGTAGAGGGCGCCCCGGTAGTAGATCCGGCTCATCCGTGGCCGGAGCAGGAAGTCCTCGTCCGGCAGGATCTCGTGCCAGAAGTCCTCGACCCGGGAGACCTTGGTGAAGAACCGGTGCCCGCCGATGTCGAACCGCCAGCCGTCCCGCTCCACGGTCCGGCTGATCCCGCCGACCACGTCGTCGGCCTCGTAGACCCGGACCGGTTCGCCGTGCCGCAGCAGCTCGTACGCGGCCGTCAGGCCCGCCGGGCCCGCCCCGATCACCACCGTGCCGTTGCCGTCATCCATGCCGTCCGCGCCCCCCGCCAGCGTGCCGATTGCGGCAGCGCCCTTACCCGTCCCGCGCGCCGACTCACCTGCCCGGCCCGACCCGTAGGGATGAATCGGCGGCTGCCCGAGCGGGAGGTGTCAACCGGGACGAACCGGGAATACGGCTCGACGGTTCGCGGGGCGATCGGTGGGGGCGGCATGGCGGACGAGCGGGGGGCCGGCCCGGCGGGCGGCGCCGCCGGGACGCGGTGGACGGGTCGGCTGGGCTCGGCCGGTCGGGACCTGGCCCGGCGGATCCCGACCCCGTGGGGTTACGTGCTCGCCGTCTTCCTCGGCAGCAAGCTCGTGCTCAGCCTGGTCGGCGTGCTGGTCCTGGCCGCCTGGGACCTGGCCTCCGTGGGGCCGCCGGCCGACGAGACCATGATGCGGACCCAGCAGGACCAGATCTCGCCGCACCGCTGGATCTCGCTCTGGTTCGCCTGGGACTCGTTCCTCTACGACCACCTGGCCCGGCTGCCGCTGGACCAGCCGTGGAAGGACTTCGGCTTCCCGCTGCTCTACCCGTTCCTGGCTCGGCCGCTGGCGCCGCTGCTCGGCGGGCACACCGCCTGGGCGCTGCTGCTGATCAGCAACGTGGCCCTGGTGCTCCAGCTCTACTACGCGTACCGGCTCGGCGGCCGGCTGCTCGGCGCGGACGGCGCCGATCCGGCGGGCGGCCGCCGGTTCGCCCGCTACCTGCTGCTCCTGCCGACCGCCTTCCTGTTCCAGGCGGCGCTGACCGAGTCGCTCTTCGTCTGCCTCGCCCTGGCCGCCTTCTGGTACGCCGAGCAGCGCCGCTGGCTGGTGGTCGGGATCGTCGGGTACTTCCTGGCGCTGAGCCGCTCGGTCGGCTTCCTGGTCGTCATCCCGCTCGCCCTGGTGCTGCTGTGCCAGCACGGCTGGCGCCTGAACGGCCGCAGCCTGCTGCGCTACCTGCGGCTGGGCTGGCCGCTGCTGCTCGTCCCGGCCGGCTGGCTGACGTTCATGGCGTTCTGTCGCTGGCAGAGCGGCGACTGGTTCGCCTACCAGCACGCCCAGGAGAAGGGCTGGGGGATCAAGGTGCAGAACCCCCTGTGGGTGGCCTGGCACGCGCTGACCGGCGGCAACTCCGCCGACGCGCTGCGGGTCTGGATCGCGGTGGCGATGCTGGTCGTGGCGGCCGTCGGGCTGCGCCGGCGGGCCGAGTGGCCGTACCTGGTCTACACGGTGATCGTGGTGCTGGTGCCGCTGTCGATGGGGCCGCCGGTGTACCGGAGCCTGCTGCGCTACCTGCTGGCCGCCTTCCCCGTCGCCCTGGTGCTGGCCCGCTGGGCCCGTCGCGGCCGCGTCGACGGCTGGCTGACGGCCGGGCTGGCGGTGCTGCAGGGCGCGGTGTTCGCGGTCTGGCTGACCTACTGGACGCACTTCGTGATCTGACGCTTGCTATGCAACTCGTTGCATAGCAAGATGGCCGGCATGTCGCTGGAGCACGCCATCCTCGTCTCGCTGCTGGAGCAGCCCGCCTCCGGCTACGACCTGGCCCGGCGCTTCGACCGCTCGATCGGCCGCTTCTGGACCGCCACCCACCAGCAGATCTACCGGGTGCTCAAGCGGATGGCGAGCGACGACTGGATCACCGCCGAGGAGATCGGCCAGGAGGGACTGCCCGACAAGAAGGTCTGGTCGGTCAGCCCCGCCGGGCGGTCCGCCCTGGTCACCTGGCTGCGCGCCCCGGTGCAACCGGAGGCGGTCCGGCACGAGCTGGCCGTGAAGATCCGCGGCGCCGCGTTCGACGACGCGGCGGGCCGCGCCGCGCTGGTCGCCGAGGTCGAGCGCTACCGCGCCGACCACGAGGCCACCCTCGCCGGCTACCTGGCCGGCGAGCGCCGCGACTTCCCCGACCCCGCCGCCCTGGACGCCCGGGGGTCGCTCCAGCACGTCGTGCTGCGCGGCGGCATCGCGTACGAGCGGATGGTGCTGGCCTGGCTCGACGATGTCCTCGCCACCCTCCGCGACCTCGACCCCGCCACCCCGCAGGAAGGCTGACCCGTGACCGATCCGCTGCTGTTCCACCCGCACACCTACCACCCCGCCCACCTCGACGAGACCTCCCGGCGGCTGCTGCGCGCCACCGTCGACTGGTTCGAGCAGCGCGGCAAGCGGGCGCTGGTGGACAGCTACAACCGCCACGAGTGGTACGCCGACTTCCTCGACTTCGCCGCCAAGGAGGGCCTGTTCGCCACCTTCCTCACCCCGGCGGCCGACGGCGGTGGCGACCCGGACAAGCGCTGGGACACCGCGCGCAACGCCGCGCTCAGCGAGATCCTCGGCTTCTACGGCCTCGGCTACTGGTACACCTGGCAGGTCACCGTGCTCGGCCTCGGGCCGGTCTGGCAGAGCGGCAACGCCGCCGCCCGGGCCCGCGCCGCCGCGCTGCTCGACGAGGGGCACGTGATGGCCTTCGGCCTCTCCGAGCGGCCGCACGGCGCCGACATCTACTCCACCGACATGCTGCTCACCCCCGACGGCGCGGGCGGCTTCCGGGCCACCGGCGGCAAGTACTACATCGGCAACGGCAACGTCGCCGGGCTGGTCTCCGTCTTCGGCCGCCACGCCGACGTCAAGGGCCCCGAGGGGTACGTCTTCTTCGCCGCCGACAGCCGGCACCCCGCGTACCGGCTGGTGCGCAACGTGGTCAACGCGCAGATGTACGTCAGCGAGTTCCGGCTGGAGGACTACCCGGTGCGCGCCGAGGACGTGCTGCACACCGGGCAGGCCGCCTTCGACGCCGCGCTGAACACCGTCAACGTCGGCAAGTTCAACCTGTGCACCGCCTCCATCGGCATCTGCGAACACGCCATGTACGAGGCGGTCACCCACGCCCACCAGCGCGTCCTCTACGGTCGCCGGGTCACCGACTTCCCGCACGTCCGCCGCGAGCTCACCGACGCGTACGCCCGGCTGGTGGCGATGAAGGCGTTCAGCGACCGGGCCGTCGACTACTTCCGCTCGGCCGGCCCGGACGACCGGCGCTACCTGCTGTTCAACCCGATGACCAAGATGAAGGTCACCACCGAGGGCGAGAAGGTCATCGACCTGCTGTGGGACGTCATCGCGGCCAAGGGCTTCGAGGCCGACACCTACTTCGACAAGGCCGCCAAGGACATCCGGGGCCTGCCGAAGCTGGAGGGGACGGTGCACGTCAACCTGGCGCTGATCCTCAAGTTCCTGCCCAACTACCTGTTCCGGCCGGCCGCGCACCCGCCGGTGCCGACCCGGCACGACCCGGCCGACGACGAGTTCCTGTTCCGGCAGGGCCCGGCGCGCGGCCTCGGCGCGATCCGCTTCCACGACTGGCGCACCCCGTACGACGCGCACGCCCACGTGCCCAACGTCGCCCGGTTCCGGGAGCAGGCCGACGGCCTCTGCGCGCTGCTCGCCACGCACGCCCCGGACGAGACCCAGCAGCGGGACCTGGACTTCCTGCTCACCCTCGGCCAGCTCTTCGCGCTGGTCGTCTACGGCCAGCTGATCCTGGAACAGGCCGAGCTGACCGGCCTCGACGCCGACCTGCTCGACGAGATCTTCGACCTGCTGGTCCGGGACTTCTCCGGGTACGCCACCGAGCTGCACGGCAAGGCCGCCACCAGCGAGGAGCAGGCCGCCTGGGCGCTCGCCCACGTCCGCCGCCCGGT
Source organism: Micromonospora sp. NPDC048930 (assembly GCF_043197935.1). Classification (NCBI taxonomy): domain Bacteria; kingdom Bacillati; phylum Actinomycetota; class Actinomycetes; order Micromonosporales; family Micromonosporaceae; genus Micromonospora; species Micromonospora sp. NPDC048930. The sequence continues at coordinate 507,279 of NZ_JBICUB010000001.1, read as the reverse complement.
CCGGGACGCCGACCGTACCGCCCGCGTCTGGGCACGGGTCGCCGCCCTCGCCGGCGCGTACGAGATGCACCCCTGACCGATCTCGACGAGTGCCTGTCCCCGCCGCTGCGACGGCGGGCCGGGCAGACACGGAGGGCGACCGGCGTCCCGTGCCCGGCTGCTAGGTTCCTTGCGTGTTCGCCCTTCCGCTGACCGACGACGCCGAGCTGCGCCCGCTGGAGCCGTGGCACGCCGACGAGTTCCTCGCCAACCTCGACCGGTGCCGGGAGCACATCGCCCCGTGGGTGGGCGCGTCCTTCGTGGCCACCGACGCCGCCTCCGCCCGGAGGGTGCTGCAGAACTACGCCGACCGGTGGGCCCGCGACGACGGTGGCATCTGGGGCATCTGGCAGCGCGGCACCCTGGTCGGCGGGGTGCTCTTCGTCTCCCTGAACACCACCAGCGGGGTCTGCGAGGCCGGCTGCTGGCTGGAGCCGGCGGCCGAGGGGCAGGGCCTGGTCACCCGCGCCGCGCGGGTGATCATCGACTGGGCGATCCGGGACCGGGGCATCCACCGGGTGGAGTGGGTGACCAAGGCCGGCAACGAGCGCAGCATCGCCGTCGCCCGGCGGTTGGGCATGAGCCGCGACGGCGTCCTGCGCGAGGCCGCCCCGACGCCGGACGGCGGCCGCGCCGACATGGAGGTCTGGTCGGTGCTCGCCCCGGAGTGGAAGCCGGCGGGGTAGCGGCGCCGGACGGCGGGACGGGCGCCGGGTGGACACGCGGCGGAGTTTTGTCGTACCCGGACGTCAACATCTGTCCATGGCTGCCCCCGCACTGGCCGACCGGTCCCCCCAGCCGCGCGCCCTGCCGCTGCGCGAGGTCCGCACCCGGCTCACCCAGCTCGTCGCCCTCGCCGAGCTGACCGACACCATCACCGTCGTCACCCGCGACGGCGACCCCCGCCCGATCGCCGCGATCGTGCCCGCGCCCGCCGCGCGGACGGCCGCGCAGGCGCGGGCCGACGCCGACCGGATCGCCGCGATCACCGCCGGCTGGTCCCGGCGGCTCGAGGAGCTGCACCGGCAGAGCAGCCGGCGGCACGCGGCCGAGCGGCGCGCCCTCACCGACGCCCTCGCCGAGGTCTGGGCCGAGCTCGACCGCCGCGCCCCGGCCGGTGACCCCGGGCTGGCCCGGCTCCGGGCCGCCCACGCCGACCTGCTGCGCGGCTGACACCGGTCGGCCGGCCACCGGCCCACCCCTGCGGCGGTGTCCATCCGCCGCAAGGGCCGCCGGCGACGGGGTCAGTCCCGGCCGCGCTGGGCGCGGTAGCGGCGGATCAGCGCGGCGGTGGACGAGTCCACGTCGCCGAGGTCCGGCGCGCCCCCGGTCAGCTTCGGCGCGAGCTGATTGGCCATCACCTTGCCCAGCTCCACGCCCCATTGGTCGAACGCGTTGATGTCCCAGACCGCGGCCTCGGTGAAGACGATGTGCTCGTAGAGGGCGATCAGCTGGCCGAGCGTCGCCGGGGTGAGCTTCGGGGCGATGATCGAGGTGCTCGGGTGGTTGCCCGGCATCACCCGGTGCGGGACCACCTGCGCCGCCGTGCCCTCCGCCTCGACCTGCTCCTTCGTCCGCCCGAACGCCAGCGCGGCGGTCTGCGCGAAAAAGTTCGACATGAACAGGTCGTGCATGTCACCGAGATCGTGGTTGGGCTGGCTGAACGCGATGAAGTCGGTCGGGATCAGCCGCGTCCCCTGGTGGATCAGCTGGTAGAAGGCGTGCTGGCCGTTGGTGCCCGGCTCACCCCAGAAGATCTCCCCGGTCGGACACGTCACCGGGCGGCCGTCGACCCGTACCGACTTGCCGTTGCTCTCCATCGTCAGCTGCTGCAGGTACGCCGGGAACCGGTGCAGGTACTGCGAGTACGGCAGCACCGCGTGCGTCTCCGCGTCGAGGAAGTCCGTGTACCAGACGTTGAGCAGGCCCAGCAGCGCCGGCACGTTCCGCTCGACCGGCGTGGTGCCGAAGTGCTCGTCCACCGCGTGGTAGCCGGCGAGCATCTCCCGGAACCGGTCCGGACCGATCGCCAGCATCACCGACAGCCCGACCGCCGAGGGCAGCGAGTACCGGCCACCCACCCAGTCCCAGAAGCCGAACATGTTCTCCGGGTCGATGCCGAAGTCGCGGACCCGCTGCTCGTTGGTGCTGACCGCGACGAAGTGCCGGGCCACGGCCGACTCGTCGGCGTCCAGGCCGGCGAGCAGCCAGCGCCGCGCCTGGTTGGCGTTGGCCAGGGTCTCCTGCGTGGAGAACGTCTTGGAGACCACGATGAACAGGGTGCTGGCCGGGTCCAGGTCGGTGGTCTTGTCGTGGATGTCGGTCGGGTCGATGTTGGACACGAACCGGCAGCTGATCCCCGCGTCCCGGTACGCCTTGAGCGCCTCGTACGCCATCACCGGCCCCAGGTCCGAGCCGCCGATGCCGATGTTGACCACGGTGGTGATCCGCTCGCCGGTGTGGCCCCGCCAGGTGCCCGAGCGCACCCGCTCGGCGAAGGCCGCCATCCGGTCGAGCACCCGGTGCACGTCGGCGACCACGTCCTGCCCGTCGACCACCAGCGAGGCGTCGCGCGGTAGGCGCAGCGCGGTGTGCAGGACCGCCCGGTCCTCGGTGGAGTTGATGTGCTCCCCGGCGAACATGGCGGCGATCCGGTCGCTCAGCCGGACCCGCTCGGCGAGCACGGTGAGCAGGGCGAGCGTCTCGTCGGTGACCAGGTTCTTGCTGTAGTCCACGTGCAGGTCGGCGACCTCGCCGGTGAGCCGCTCACCCCGCTGCCCGTCGGCGGCGAACAGCTCCCGCAGGTGTGTGCCGCGCATCGCCTCGGCGTGCTTGCGCAGCGCCTGCCATTCGTCGGTGCTGGTGACGTCCACAGCCATCGGGTCGATCTTCTCCTTCACGACGGGTCTGCCAGCGGGCCGTCGTCGCCCCGCTGCCGGCGACCCCACCAGCCTGCCACCCGGGACGGGTGCGCGCGACGCGACCCGACATCGCCCACTCCTTGGGCGCGGCCGCCGCGCCACGACACGCCGTCGGGCGCCTGGCCGACACGCCGGTCGGTGCCGGCTTGACTTCGAGTCCACTCGAATTCCTAGCGTGACGGGACCGGCCGCCGCCCGGTCAGCGCGGCATCAACCCCAGGGAGCATCCGTATGCGTTACCGCGTCCTCGGCCGCACCGGCATCGAGGTGAGCGTCCACTGTCTCGGCACGATGATGTTCGGCGCGGTCGGCAACCCCGACCACGACGACTGCGTCCGCATCGTGCACGCCGCCCTCGACCGCGGCGTGAACTTCGTGGACACCGCCGACATGTACTCCGCCGGCGAGTCCGAGGTCATCGTCGGCAAGGCGCTGAAGGGCCGGCGCGACGACGTGGTCCTCGCCACGAAGGTGCACTTCCCGATGGGGGAGGGGCCCAACCGGGGTGGCAACTCGCGGCGCTGGATCGTCCGAGAGGTCGAGGAGAGCCTGCGCCGGCTCGGCACCGACTGGATCGACCTCTACCAGGTGCACCGCCCCGACCACACCACCGACGTCGAGGAGACCCTGGGCGCGCTGACCGACCTCGTCCGGGCCGGGAAGATCCGCGCGTTCGGCTGCTCCACCTTCCCCGCCGAGGAGATCGTCGAGTCGCACCACGTCGCCGAGCGGCGGGCGCTCGGCCGGTTCCGTACCGAACAGCCGCCGTACTCGATCCTGGCCCGGGGCGTCGAGACCTCGGTGCTCCCGGTCTGCCAGCGGTACGGCATGGGCGTCCTGGTGTGGAGCCCGCTGGCCTCCGGGTTCCTCTCCGGCCGCTACCGGCAGGGTCGGGCGGTCGACCTCACCGCCGGGCGGCCGGCGCTCACCCCGGCCCGGTTCGACCCGGCGCTGCCCGGCAACGCCGCCAAGTACGCCGCCGTCGAGGAACTGGTCGCGCTCGCCGAGGAGGTGGGTTGCACCCTGTCCGAGCTGGCCGTGGCGTTCACCGTGGCGCACCCGGCGGTCACCTCGGCGATCATCGGCCCGCGCACCATGGCGCAGCTGGACGGCCTGCTCGGCGGCGCGTCGCTCACCCTGGACGACGCGGTGCTCGACCGGATCGACGAGATCGTCCCGCCGGGCGTCAACCTCTACCAGCCCGACGGCGCCTGGGCCCCACCGGTGCTCACCGACCCGGCCCGCCGACGGCGGCCGCTCGCCGACCGGGCCGCCGCCTGAGTCCGGCGGCTGGCATCATCACCGGATGCCCGCGATGCTGCCTCCCGAGTTCGTCCGGTTCGAGCTGCACGGTGCCGACCCCGTGCTCCGTCTGGCCGTCGACCCGCCGGCGGACCTCCGCCCGGAGCAGTGGTCCCTGATCAGCCGGCTGACGCTCTGCGTGGTCGACGGCCCGGGCGAGGCCGGCTACCTCACCCCGCGCCTCGGCCCGCAGGGCGACGTCGCGCCCGCCGGGTGGGACGAGGCGGTCGACCGGGCCGGCGGAAGCCAGGTCGTCTTCGGCGCCGGCGCGGACGCCCCGGCCGTCTTCGTCCGCTCCCTCTGACCGGTCGCGCTGCTCCGCCGCCGCCCGCTGATATGGGTCGCCGACGACCCGGCGGTGCCGCACACTGGCGGTGTGGATCATCGTGACCTGGTCCGGGTGAGCAAGCGGATGTCGTTGGCGCTGCGGCACCGGCCGGACCGGTTCGGCCTGACGCTCGACCGCGCCGGCTGGGTGCCGGTCGCCGACCTGCTCGCCGCGCTGCGGATCGGCCGGGCCGATCTCGACGCCGTGGTCGCCGGGAACGACAAGCAGCGCTTCGCCGTGGCGCGTGGGGCCGACGGTGTGGACCGGATCCGGGCCAGCCAGGGGCACTCCGTGCCGGTCGACCTCGGCCTGGCCCCGGCCAGCCCGCCCCAGCTGCTCTTCCACGGCACCAGCGACAGCGTGCTGCCCGCCATCCGGGTCGAGGGCCTGCGCCGGGGCCGGCGGCACCACGTACACCTGTCGCCGGACGTGGCGACCGCCCGGCGGGTCGCGGCCCGCCGGGCCGGCACGGTGGTGGTGCTGACCGTCGAGGCCGGGGCGATGGCCGAGAACGGCTATGTCTTCTACCGCAGCGACAACGGCGTCTGGCTCACCGACACCGTCCCACCGGGTTACCTCCACCCCTGACGCCGCCTGCCCCGGTCGATCATGACGTTGTTGCCACGACCCGCCGGGGTCGGCGGTCACCACTTCATGATCGACGAGGTGAAGCGGGGTCAGGCGGCGGTGACCGGGTGGTGGACGACGCCGTCGAAGAGGTAGCCGAGGTCGTTGGGGGCGGCCCGGTCGGGCTGGCTGGCGCCGGTGACGTCGGTGGCGCGGGCGCGGAGGGTGAAGCGGCCCGGCGCCGGGGGCCGCCAGGTGGCGGTCCAGCGCTGCCAGGCGCCGCCCCGGTCGGCGGCGACCAGCTCGGCCGCGCGCCAACCGTCGCCGGTGTCCACCTCGACCCGCTCGATCGGGCCGGCACCGGACCAGGACCTGCCGCGCAGCAGCACCTCCGCGCCGGCCGGTAGGCGGGCGTCCCAGGCGAGCTCGAACGCGCTCTTCACCGACTGGACACCGAGCGTGCCGCCCTCGCCCGGGTGGCCGGGGCCGAACATCCGGTAGAAGTGGGTGTTCCACGGGGAGAACAGGGGAGTGGCGGAGACCTCGACCGGACCGACCCACTTGATCGAGGAGATGCCGATCCAGCCGGGCACCACGACGCGTACCGGGAAACCGTGGTCGGCGGGGAGCGACTCGCCGTTCATCTCGTACGCCAGCAGCACGTCGTCCAGGGCCTTGGCGATCGGCAGGGGACGGCGGACCCGGCCGAGGTTGACCCCACCGGTCACGTAGTCCGGGTCCAGCCCCTCCGGCATCACGTCGACGGCGTCGTCGGTGAGCCCGGCGAGCCGGAGCACCGTCCCCAGCCGTACGCCGCGCCAACGGGCCACGCCGACGCCGCCGAGCCCCCAGGCCACCCCGGGCGTCGGGTGGCCCTGCTGGCTGGCGAAGAAGTACCGGCCGTTGCCGGCGCACTCGACCAGCGCGGTGCGCTCCGCGGCTGGCAGCCGGCGCAGGTCGTCGAGGGTGAACTCGACCGGGGCGTCGCGGGTGGGGGCGTCGCGCAGCCCGGTCCCGAACAGGCGCAGCCGCCAGGCGCGGGCGTCCAGCCGGGGCGTCACGCTGTGGTTGCGGACGAAGAACCGGTCGTTCGGGACCACGTACCCCTGCCCGGCCATCGCCTCCCAGTGCATCTCGGCGTTGGTCTCCAGCGGCCGCAGCAGCTCCGGCCGCAGCGGCTTCGCGATCGGCGAGCCCGGGTCGACGCCGACCGGTGCGGGGGCGACCGCGACCGGCTCCCGTTCCGCCGCGGCGGCGGTCAGCGCGGCCATGGCGGACCCCAGCTCCAGCAGGTCGCCCCGGTCGACGCCGACGCAGCGGGCCTGCCCGGCCAGCCACTGCCGACTCCGGCGGGCGTCGTGGTCGGCCTCTTCGGGCGACAGGGGGCGGGGCATGGCTGACCTCCGGCTCGGCGACGTTGCCGATCCCATCTAACCAGTGGGAGTTTTCGCCGAGTCGGCCCAGGTCACGGCAGGGTCCGGCGGCAGTACCGGCGGCGGCTCAGACCGGGCGCTGGCCGGCGAGGAAGTCGGCCAGCACCCGGGTGTGCGTGGAGAAGGCCAGCTCGACCGGCTCGGTGAGGACGAGCCACTCGGTGGCCTCCTCGGTCGGCGCGGACGGGGGCAGGTCACCCAGCGGCCGTTCGGGCAGGACCCCGAAGATCATCATGGTGCCGCCGGCCGGCGCGCCGTGCACCGCGAACAGCCGCGCCTCGTCGGCCTCCGCCAGCAGGCCGGTCTCCTCGCGCAGCTCCCGGACCAGCGCCTCGGACCACTCCTCGCCGTACTCGACGAAGCCGCCGGGGAGGGCGAGCTCGCCCCGGGCCGGCTCGATGTCCCGGCGGACCGCCACCACGCCGAGGCCGGTCGGCGTCCGGACCGGCAGCACCGCCACCGCGACCGGCAGGGGGTTGCGCCACACGGTCTCGCCGCAGGCCGCGCAGACCCGCGGCCAGCCGGCGGTCGCCGGGTAGGCCACGCCGCAGTACGAGCAGTGCGAGTACGGTGCGCTGGTCACGCCGCTGCACGTTACCCGCCCGGCGGGCGGCGCGTCCCGGTCACCCGGCCGAAGCGTCACCTGTCCGGCGGGCGGCGCGTCGCGGTCACCCCGCCGGAGCGTCACCTGTCCGGCGGGCGGCGCGTCGCGGTCACCCGGCCGGAGCGTCACCCGCCCGGCCTGCGCCGCGTGCGGTGACCCGGCCGAAGCGGCGTGCCGCTCCGGATGCGGCAGTCACGGCGCGATCGGCCGGACCTCGGCCAGAGTCAGGCCGATGCCGGCGGATCAGGCCGCGCGCAGGGTGGCGCGGGCGTCCATGAGGGCGAAGCCGAGCAGGTTGTCCCCCCGCCACCGGGCCGGATCGGCGGCGCGCGGGTCGTCGGCGGCCAGGCCGATGCCCCAGACCCGGTCCACCGGGCTCGCCTCCACGAGCACCCGGTCGCCGGTGCCCAGCAGGAACCGCGACAGCTCCTCGTGCTGGCCGAACTTGGCCACGCTGCCGGCGACCACGATCTCGTAGCGGCGGGCCACCCAGGTCGCCTCGTCGAAGCCGCGTACCCGTCGGCCGAGGGACTTGGCCCGGTGCGGGTGCGCGGCGGTGAGGACCCGCCCGGCGATCTCGGTGTCGCCGAAGAGGATGGCCTTGTGCCACATCATCCAGTGCTCGGCGGTGGGGTACGTCCGGCCGTCCACGGTGAACGGCGCCGGCCACCACTGGCTCAGGCAGCCCGCGCCGACGCTGCCGTCACGCTGCGGGCGGTGCCCCCAGAAGTGCAGGTACCGCACGCGCTGTCCGGAGTGGACGGCGGCGACGAGGTCGGCGACGGATCGGATCGGCATGATCGTCAGTCTGCCGGACGTGACCGACACTCCGCCGCCGGGTTTCCCGCCCGCCGTACCGGCGGGCTCGGAGGGCACGGCGGCGGCCTGACCCACCGGCGCGCCGCCGGCCCGGCGAGGCCGGCGGCGCGGCCGGGCTCAGGGGGTCGGGGTGCCGGTGTAGAAGGCGGTGACCCGGTCACCGGCGGCACGGGCCTCGTCGGCGGGGGTGCCGGCGGCCACGCTCGCCTCGGCCCAGCCTTCGCTGCTCAGCGCGACGAACCGGCGGCCCTCCTCCGATCCCATCCAGGCGGCGGCCTGGTCGGGGCTGACCCCGCTGCCGTCGGCCGCCAGGTGCGAGGCCAGGCCGAGCAGGCCCAGCTCCCAGCCCACGCCGGTGGCGCCCGGGCCGAACTCGGCCCAGCGCTGGTCGTCGACGTGCGCGACGTGCTCCAGTTCGAACCGGGTACGCCCGGCGCCGGCCTCGGTGAGCCGCACCTCGATCCAGCTCACCTCGCCGCCGTACTCCCAGGTGGCGGCGAAGCTGTGCGGCGGGTCGCAGCGTTCGATCGTGCCGCCGGCGTTGCCCTCCAGCTGGTAGCGCCCGCCGAGCTTCAACTCACCGGAGACGGGCATGAACCAGCGGGGGATCCGCTCGGCGTTGGTGCAGGCGTCCCAGACGTCCTCCACCGGCGCGTCGTACGTCCGGCTGATGGTCTGCACGCGTGCCTCGCCGGCGGGCAGCGTACGGTTGCCGATCCGGCGCTCGACGGCGCTGATCTGCCCGGTCACGTCGATCATGGTGTGGTCCTCTCGTCGGGTTTGCCCTCGCGCAGCCGCCGCTCCCGCCGGCCGCGGGCCAGTTCCGTGGCGAGCGCCTCCAGCGGCGGCGTCCAGAACCGGCGGAAGCCGGCCAGCCACTCGTCGACCTGCCGCAGCGGGCCCGGGTCCACCGCGTAGAGGCGGCGGGTGCCCTCGGGTCGCACGGTGGTGAAGCCGTTGTCGCGCAGCACCTTGAGGTGCTGCGAGACGGCCGGCTGGCTGATCCCGAACTCCCGCTGGACGGTTGCGCCGAGCGCGCCGGCGGTCTGCTCGCCCTCCGCCAGCAGCTCCAGGATCCGGCGGCGGACCGGGTCCCCGAGGACGTCGAAGGCGTGCACCAACCCTTTGTATCAGACCAAGCTTATATAAGCGAGAGCTGTCGGTGGCGGCGGGGCGCCCGGAAGGGTGGGCGCCCCGCCGGCCGGTCAGCCGCCGAGCCGGGCGGCGACGGCGCTGCGCAATTCCGGCAGCCGGTCGTGGAGGAGGCCGGGGCACTGGGTGTTGTTGAAATCCTTGTGCCCGTAGATCTCGCTGGACGGGATGCCGTACTGCTGGCAGGTGAACGCGCAGAACCAGATCAGGCTGTCCCATTGCGCCTGGGGCGGCTGCACGGAGAGGTAGGTGCCATCGTTCTCGATGCCGATGGCCTGGCTGTTCTGCCCGACGCAGTGCGCGCCCTGCACCATGGTCTGTCCGTGCAGCAGGGCGTACAGGCTGCCGTGCCGGCCCTCCGTCAGGTAGCCGCCGCGGCTGTTGGTGAAGTGCTGCCCGGAGTCGATCCAGCCGTTGGTGTCCATGTGCAGGTTCTGGATGTCCCGGGAGTTCTGGTAGGCGTAGGCGAGGCTGTAGTCGGTGGTGTTCGGGAACGCCGTGTGATGAATGATGATCTTGTTGGGCCGGCTCTGCACGATGCTCACCGCGGACGAGGGCGGGCGGGCGCCCCAGGTCGCGCAGTTGGCGATCGTCGGCTGGTCGACCGCGCCGGCGACGGCCCGGGCGTCCCGGTCGCCGCCGAACTGGGTCAACGCCGTGACGCCGGCGGCGGCGCCGAGCAGGACCGCGCCGCGCAGCACGGCCCGCCGGGGGAGGGGAACGGACATCGGGGCCTCCTTCTCAGGACGGACGCCGCCGGTGGCGGGCGGCTGCTCCGGTCGGGGCATGGCGTCGGGCACGCCGAGCCGGAGTGGCCGGCCCGCCACCGGGAAGCGGGTCAGCAGGGTCCGTTGCAGGCCAGCACCTTGAGCCGGTCCCAGGTGCCGTTCCAGACGTCCTGGTCGCCGGGGAAGGTGCCGGAGGAGGCCCACTGCCAGAACGAGTACACCGACCAGCCGGCCGGCAGGGTGCCGACGGTGCTGGAGTAGCGCGCGATCCAGAGCGGGTTGGTGGAGGCGAACTGCGAGGTGTTGCCGGTGCAGGTGGTCCACCAGTCGGTGGTGGTGTAGATGGTGGCCCACCGGCCGGTCCGCGCGTAGTACTGGTTGACGAACGAGGCGATCCAGCTGCGCATCGCGCTCTGGCTCAGGCCGTAGCAGGTCGAGCCGTACGGGTTGTACTCGATGTCGAGCGCGCCCGGCAGGGTCTTGCCGTCCTTGGACCAGCCGCCGCCGTGGTCCACGAAGTAGTTGGCCTGGGTGGCGCCGCTGGTGGTGTCCGGCCGGGCGAAGTGGTACGACCCGCGGATCATGCCGACGTTGTAGGAGCCGTTGTACTGCTGGGCGAAGTACGGGTTGGTGTAGTAGGTGCCCTCGGTGGCCTTGACGTACGCGAACCGGGCGCCGTTGTTCCAGGCGGCGGACCAGTTCACGTTGCCCTGGTAGCTGGAGACGTCCATGCCGGGGAGGCCGGCCGGGGCGGCGCTGGCGGGGGTCGCGCCGACGAGGGCCGAGGCGGCCAGGGTGACGGTGGCGAGCGCGGCCGTGGCGGCCGTACGCAGTGCCGATCGCAGGGGACGGGGCATGTTTCCTCCCTGGGGGTTGCCGCCTTCCGGCGGCGGGAGTCTGACGAAAGGAACTGCCAGTATTACGTCACACGACGGAGAAATCTTGCAATAGATGCATGGAAGTTTTTCGCTGCATGCGAGTGGTCGGCGGAATCTTCTCCGGCCGGCGTGTCGATTCCGCGCCCATCCGTTCGTGTGGAGGGTGGAGGGGACGGCGACGGGCCGGACCGCCGGACGAGGAGGACCGCGTGAAGCAGTACCTGATCAGCATGTACCAGCCGGCCGGCGCGGAGCTGCCGGACCCGGAGTTCCTGGCCGGGGTGATGCGCGAGGTCGACGCCATCGGCCGGGAGTTGAAGGAGTCCGGCAACTGGGTCTTCGGCAACGGCCTGCACGCGCCGGAGACCGCGACCGTGCTGCGCCCCAAGGGCGACGAGGTCCTGGTCACCGACGGACCGTACGTGGAGGGGAAGGAGTACCTGGGCGGCTTCACGATCATCACCGCGCCCGACCTCGACGCCGCCCTGGAGTGGGGCCGCCGGTACGCCCTGGCCACCACCCTGCCCATCGAGGTGCGCCCGTTCCAGGGCGAGGTATGACGGACCCGACCGACGTCGAGCGGGCCTTCCGGGCGGAGTACGGCCGGGCGGTCGCCGTCCTGGTCCGCGTCCTCGGCGACATCGACCTCGCCGAGGACGCGGTCCAGGAGGCCTTCGCCACGGCGGTCGACCGGTGGGCCGCCGACGGCCCGCCGCCCAGCCCCGCCGGCTGGATCATCACCACCGCGCGGAACCGGGCCGTCGACCGGCTGCGCCGCGAGGCGTCCCGGGCCGACCGGCACGCCCAGGCCGCCCTGCTGTACGCCCCCGACCCGCCGGCCGAGGAGGGCCCCGTGCGCGACGACCGGCTCCGGCTGATCTTCACCTGCTGCCACCCGGCGCTGGGCAGCGCGGCCCGGGTCGCGCTGACCCTGCGGCTGCTCGGCGGCCTGAGCACCGCCGAGATCGCCCGGGCCTTCCTGGTGCCGGAGCCGACCATGGCACAGCGCCTGGTCCGGGCCAAGGCCAAGATCCGTGACGCGCGGATCCCGTACCGGGTGCCGCGGGACGCCGACCTGCCCGACCGGCTCCGGGCCGTGCTGGCCGTGGTCTACCTGATCTTCACCGAGGGGCACACCGCGAGCTCGGGGGAGCGGCTGGCCCGTGACGAGCTGTGCGCCGAGGCGATCCGGTTGGGCCAGCTGCTCGCCCAGCTGATGCCGGACGAGCCGGAGGTGCTCGGCCTGCTCGCGCTCATGCTGCTCACCGAGGCGCGGCGGCCGGCGCGCACCGGGCCCGACGGCACGCTGGTGCCGCTGGCGGAGCAGGACCGCGATCGCTGGGACCGCGCGCTGATCGGCGAGGGGCAGGCGCTGGTCCGCCGCTGCCTGCGGCGCGACCGGCCCGGCCCGTACCAGATCCAGGCCGCGATCAACGCGGTGCACAGCGACGCGGCCACCGCCGCCGACACCGACTGGGGCCAGGTCCTCGCCCTGTACGACCAACTCGCCGCGTGCGCCCCCGGGCCGGTGGTGGTGCTGAACCGCGCGGTCGCGCTGGCCGAGGTGCACGGGCCGGGCCCCGCGCTGGCCGAGGTCGACCGGCTCGACCTCGCCGGCTACCACGTCTTCCACGCGGTCCGCGCCGACCTGCTGCGCCGGCTCGGCCGACCCGCCGAGGCCGTCCGGGCGTACCAGGCGGCGATCGACCACACCGACAACGCGGCCGAGCGGGCGTACCTGCGCCACGCGCGGGACCGGCTGGGGAGCGGCACATGAACGGTCCACGGATCCTGCTGGACGGGCTGGCCTTCGGCGAGTCGCCCCGGTGGCACGACGGGCGGCTCTGGCTCGCCGACTGGGGCGCCGGCGAGGTGCTGACCGTCGACGACGCCGGCCGGACCGAGGTGGCGGCGCGGGTGGACGGGCTGCCGATCTGCTTCGACTGGTTGCCCGACGGGCGGCTGCTGGTGGTCGCCGGGCGCGCCGGACGGTTGCTGCGCCGGGAGCCCGACGGCAGCCTGCGCCCGTACGCCGACCTGGCGGCGCTCGTCCCGCACCCGTGGAACGAGGTGGTCACCGACGCCCGGGGCAACGCGTACGTCAACACCATCGGCTTCGACTTCCCCGCCGGCGCGTACGCCCCCGGCGGCATCGCCCTGGTCGCGCCGGACGGGACCGCCCGGATCGTCGCCGACGACCTCGCCTTTCCCAACGGGATGGTGCTCACCCCCGACGGGCGCACGCTGATCGTCGCCGAGTCCTACGCCGCCCGGCTCACCGCGTACGACGTCACCGCCGACGGCTCGCTCACCGGCCGGCGGGTCTGGGCGGCGGTGCCGGACTCCGCGCCCGACGGCATCTGCCTCGACGCCGAAGGCGCCGTCTGGTACGGCGACGTGCCGAACCGGTGCGCCGTCCGGGTCGCCGAGGGCGGCCGGGTACGCGACCGGATCGCCCTGGACCGGGGCTGCTTCGCCTGCGCCCTCGGCGGCCGGGACGGCCACACCCTGTTCCTCGTCGCCATGGAATGGAGCCCGACCGCGCTGGCGGGCGGCCCGCGTACCGGTCAGGTGCTGACGGTGCCCGCGCCCGCCCCGGCCGCCGCCTGACCCGGGCGGCAGGGCCCCTCATCCCTGCACAGCGAGTGCAATAGTCGCCGCCGGTGAGCCGCCGGGACGTCGGCGCGGGCGCAACCGTTCTCGCCGGACCTGCGGTGTTGCGGTGCCGCAACGAAGGCATTGACGAACTCTTCTTGAAAAGTACACTCCCGGTGTAATAACCGTCCCATGCTTCGCCCGAGTCGCACCGCGCACCCCCGACGCCGCGTCCTTCCGCGAGGTGAAGATGAGCCCACCACCCGTCCCCGAGGACGGCATCGACCTGGCGCTGCACCACGTCGGGGTGCGGTTCGGCGGGCTGGTCGCCCTCGACGACGTCTCGCTGCGTGTGCCGCCCGGCCGGATCGTCGGGGTGATCGGTCCCAACGGCTCCGGGAAGACCACCCTGTTCAACGTGGTCTGCGGCTTCGTCGCCCCGGCCGGGGGTGCGCTCACGCTGGACGGCCGGCCGTTCCGGCCGCGCCCGCACCGGCTGACCCACCTCGGCATCGCCCGTACGCTCCAGGGCGTCGGCCTGTTCCCCGGCCTCACCGTGCTGGAGAACGTGCTGGCCGGCGCGAGCCACGCCGCCCGGGCCGGCTTCGCGTCCGCCCTGTTCGGCCTGCCCCGCAGCGACCGCGACGAGCGGCGGCTCCGCGGGCAGGCCCTCGACCTCCTCGCCGAGCTGGGCGTCGGACAGCACGCCGCCGCGGCCCCGCTCACCCTGCCGTACGCCGTGCGCAAGCGGGTCGCCCTGGCCCGGGCCCTGATCGCCCGGCCCCGCCTGCTCCTGCTCGACGAGCCGGCCGGCGGGTTGGGCGCGGACGACGTCGCCGAGCTGGGCGAGCTGGTCAGGACGCTGCCCGGGCGGGCCGGCGATCCCTGCTCGGTCATGCTCGTCGAGCACCACATGGATCTGGTCATGTCCGTCTGCCACGAGATCGTGGTGCTCGACTTCGGCCGGGTCATCGCCGCCGGCACCCCCGACCAGGTGCGCGACGACCCCCGGGTGACCGAGGCGTACCTGGGCGCCGACGTGCCGGCCCAGCCGACGGGGGCCGGGTCGTGACCGCCATCCTGGAGGTGGACGCGGTCAGCGCCGGCTACGGCCCGGTGCCGGTGCTGCGGGACGTGACGTTCCAGGTGCCGGCCGGGACCATCGCCGCCGTGCTGGGCGCCAACGGCGCCGGGAAGACCACCCTGCTGCGTACCCTGTCCGGGCTGCTCCGGCCCACCGGCGGCCGCATCCGCTTCGACGGCGCCGACCTGCGCGGCGTCCGGGTGGAACGCCTGGTCCGGCGGGGCCTCGCCCACGTGCCCGAGGGGCGCGGCGTGGTGGCCGAGCTGACCGTGGAGGAGAACCTGCGCCTCGGCGGGCTCTGGCGGCGCGACCGGGCCGACGCCCGGCGGGCCCAGGACGAGGTCTACCAGCTCTTCCCGGCCCTGGCCCGGCGCCGTCGGCACGCCGGGCACCAGCTCTCCGGCGGGGAGCGGCAGATGCTCGCCCTCGGCCGGGCGCTGATCGCCCGCCCCCGGCTGCTGCTGCTCGACGAGCCGTCGCTCGGCCTCGCCCCCCGGGTGACCGCGCAGATCATGGCCCTGCTGCGGCAGCTCTGCGACGGCCGCGGGCTGACCGTGCTGCTGGTCGAGCAGAACGTCCGCAGCGCCCTCTCGGTCGCCGACCAGGGGGTGGTGATGTCGCTCGGCCGGGTGGTCGCCGACACTCCGGCGGCCCAGCTGCGCGACGACGACCAGCTCCGGCACGCGTACCTCGGGTTCTGACAGCCCCCACGCAGGAAGGATCCGCGGTTGGACCGGTTCTTGTTCCTCACCTTCGACGGGCTGTCCACCGGCGCCGTCTACGCCGCGTTCGCCCTCGCCCTGGTGCTCATCTGGCGGGCGGCCCGGCTGGTCAACTTCGCCCAGGGGGCGATGGCCGTGGCCACCGCGTACGTCGGTTACGCGGTCGTCTCCGCCACCGGGTCGTACTGGCTGGGCCTGGGCGCCGCCGTCCTGGCCGGCCTGGCCCTGGGCGCGCTGGTGGAACGGGTGCTGATGCGGTTCGTCGGGCACGCCAACCCGCTCAACGACGTGATCGTCGCGCTCGGCCTGGTGCTGCTGATCCAGGCGGTGCTCGGCATGGTCTTCGGCAACGGCTACCGGCCGGCGGCCGCGCCCTTCGACACCGACGCGCTCACCGTCGGCGGGATCGCCGCGCTGTCCCCGTACGACCTCTGGGTGCTCGGCGCGGTGCTGGCGGTGGTGGTGCTGCTGGCGCTGCTGTTCACCCGGACGCCGGTCGGGCTGCGGATGCGGGCGTCCGCGTTCGCGCCCGAGGTGTCCCGGCTGCTCGGCGTCGAGGTCGGCCGGATGCTCACGCTGGGCTGGGCGCTGGCCGCCGCGGTCGGCGCCCTCGCCGGCATGCTGGTGATCCCCACCGGGCTCGGACTGCACCCGCACGCGATGGACCTGGTCTTCGTCGTCGCGTTCACCGCCGCCGTGGTCGGCGGCCTGGACAGTCCCGCCGGGGCGGTGGTCGGCGGCCTGCTGGTCGGCCTGATCCTGTCGTACGTCACCGGCTACCTCGGCCCGGACACCACGCCGCTGGCCATCCTCGCCCTGCTGCTGGCGGTCCTCCTGGTCCGCCCCGGCGGGCTCTTCTCCAGCGCGAGAGCGAGGCACGTATGACCGCCACCCGGTCCGAGACGTCCGCCGTGGACGGGCGGCCCGCCGGTGCCGCGGCGCTGCGCCGGTTGCTGCCCGGACCGCCCGGCGCCACCGGGGCGGCCGGCTCCACCCTGCTGCGCCACCTGGCCGTCGCGGTGCTCGCCGGCACCCTGGTCGTGCTGGTCACCAACCAGCTCGCGCCGTACCAGAACCTCCAGGTGGCCCGGGCCTGTGCGTTCCTCTGCGTCACCGCCGGCTACACGGTCCTGGTCGGGCTCAACGGCCAGCTCTCCCTCGGGCACGGGGCGCTGATGGCGACCGGCGCCTACACCGTGGCCCTGGTGCAGCAGGGCTTCGACGAGCGGGGGGTGCAGGGCCGCTGGATCCTGCCGCTGGCGCTGCTGGCCGCCGTCGCGGTGACCGCACTGGCCGGGCTGGTGATCGGGCTGGCCGCGGCCCGGCTGCGCGGCCCGTACCTGGCCGGCGTGACCCTGACCGTGGCGACGCTGGTGCCGGCGATCACCACGATCTTCACCGGGGTGTTCAACGGCGAGCAGGGGTTGCGTTTCCCCGCCGAGACGCCGCCGGCGTTCCTCGGGGCGTACTTCCAGCCGGAACGGTGGCTGGCCTGGATCGCGCTGCTCGCCGCGCTGGTGACCGTGCTGCTGATGGCCAACCTGGTGCGCAGCCGGTTCGGCCGGTCGCTGCGCGCGGTCCGGGACGACGAGGTGGCCGCCCGGCTCGCCGGCATCCACGTCGCCGGCATCCGGGTGCTCGCCTTCGTGGTCAGCGCCGGCTGCGCCGGCCTGGGCGGCGGCGTGTACGCGGTGCTCACCGCCACCGTCGCCCCGGGCAAGTTCGCCCTCGACCTGTCGCTGTTCCTGCTGATGGCGATCGTCATCGGCGGCCTGGGCAGCCTCGCCGGCGCGGTCTGGGGAGCGGTCCTGCTGGTGGCGCTCCAGGACCTGCCCAGCCTGCTCACCGAGACCTTCAGCCTGCCGCCGGGCCTGGCCCAGCGGCTGGAGGGCAACCTCGCCCTGGCCGTGTTCGGCCTGATCCTCATCGTCGTCATGCTCGTCGCCCCGGGCGGCCTCCAGGGCGCCGTCCGCACCCTCGCCGGCCGGCTGCGGCCCCGCCGCCGGGCGTCGAGCCCCTGACCCACCCCGGTTCCACCCACCCGATCGCCCCGCCGTACCGGATTGGAGAACCATGCATCCCACCGCCCGTCGCGTCCTCGCGGCCGCCGCCGGCCTCACCCTGCTGATCGGCGCCTCGGCCTGCGCCGACGACGAACAGCAGGCGGCCGAGAACGTCCCCGGCGTCACCGACACCGAGATCGTCATCGGCACCCACCAACCGCTCACCGGCCCCGCCGCGCCCGGCTACTCGAAGATCTCCGCCGCCGCCAAGGCGTACTTCGAGCACGTCAACAGCAAGGGCGGGGTGAACGGCCGGAAGATCGTCTACAAGGTCATGGACGACGGCTACAACCCCGCCAACACCGAGAACGTGGTCCGCAAGCTGGTGCTCGACGACAAGGTCTTCGCGCTCCTCGGCGGGCTGGGCACCCCGACCCACACCAACGTGCTGGAGTTCGTGAAGGCCCAGAAGGTGCCCGACCTGTTCGTCTCCTCCGGCAGCCGGAACTGGAACCAGCCGGACAAGTACCCGACCACGTTCGGCTGGCAGCCCGACTACACGGTCGAGGGAAAGATCCTGGCCAGCTTCGTGAAGCAGCAGTTCCCCGGCAGCAAGGTGTGCCACTTCGGGCAGAACGACGACTTCGGCCGGGACTCGCTGGCCGGGGTCGAGAAGATCCTCGGACCGGTGGCCGCGAAGCAGACGTACACCACCACCAACCCGCAGGTCGGGCCGGCGATCGGGGCGCTGAAGGCGGCCGGGTGCCAGGTGGTGATCTCCGCGAGCATTCCCGGCTTCACCGCGCTGGCCATGGGCCAGGCGGCCGGGCAGGGGTTCCGGGCGCAGTGGGTGGTGTCCAACGTGGGCGCCGACTACACCACCCTCGCCAACCAGCTCGGGGACAAGAAGGTGATCCTCGAAGGCATGATCGCCGACAACTACCTGCCGATGGCGGGCGACACGGCCAACCCCTGGATCCAGGAGTTCACCAAGATCCACCAGAAGTGGAACGCGGCCAACCCGCTCGACGGCAACGCCATCTACGCCTACTCCATGGCGTACACGTTCGTGCAGGCGCTGCTCGCCGCCGGCAAGGACCTGACCCGGGAGAAGCTGGTCGACGCGGTGGAGAAGGGCGGCTTCCGGGGGCCGGGCCTCACCCCGTTCCGGTACCGCGCCGACGTGCACGCCGGATACAGCGGGGTGCGGCTGAACAAGGTCCAGAACGGCGCGCAGACGTACTTCGGGCCGACGTGGACCACCGACGACGGTGACGGCGCGGTCACCGAGTTCACCGAGCCGCCGGCCGCCCCGCCGGCGGACGCGATCCCGACGACCTGACCCGCCGCGGGTCCGCCGGGCGGCCGTCACGACGGTGACGGCCGCCCGGGCGCGTGGACGCCGGTGCCGCGTACGTAGAGTTCATGTCTCCGGCGCGACCTGCCTTCGCCGAGCGGGGCCGGCGCCGGCCGGACCGACGCACAGGGGGCCGTTCGATGATCGAAGTGGACACCGACACGCCGGCCCGGGTGGACGGTCGGGCGGCGCGGGCCGAGCGCACCCGGGGCGCGATCGTCGAGGCGCACCTGGCGCTGATCGACGAGGGTGACCTCCGGCCCACCGGCGAGCGCATCGCCGAACGGGCCGGGGTGTCCCTGCGCACCCTGTGGACCAACTTCAAGGACATGGAGACCCTGTTCGCCGCGACCGGCCAGCTGGTCGGCGAGCGACTTGACGCGCTCTGGCGGCCGATCCCGCCGGAGCTGCCGCTCACCCGGCGGATCAGCGAGTTCTGCGACCAGCGGGCCCGGATGCTCGAGGTGCTGGCGCCCTCGGCGCGCGCCTCGGCGCTGCGGGAGCCCTTCTCGCCGCAGCTGCGGCGCAACCGGGAGGCGGCGATCGCCCGGGTCCGGCGGGAGATCGAGCTGGCGTTCGACCCGGAGCTGGCCCACGCGGGGGAGGGGCGCGAACAGCTGCTGGACGCGCTGACGGTGGCCTGCACCTGGGCGGCCTGGGCGATGATGCGCGACGCGATGGGCCTCGACGTCGAGGCCGCCCGGGCCACCCTGGCGCGCACCCTCGGCGCGCTGCTCGTCGACGCCATCGCCGCCGGCCTGCGCTGATCCGCCGGCCGGTACTCACCCCTCGGGCCTGCGCCGCACGCCGGGTGGTCCGTAGCGCTGGCGCTCAGTCGTCGCGCAGGCGGCGCAGGATCCGGCCCAGCTCGGCCCGGTCGTCCGGGTCGAGGTCACCGAAGAAGCGGTCCGCCTCGGCGGCCCGCGCGACGCGGATGGCCTCGCCGACCCGGGAGCCCTCGCCGGTGAGCGCGACCAGGGTCGCCCGCCGGTCGGCGGGATCCGGCCGTCGCTCGATCAGCCCCCGCTCCTCCAGCCCGTCGACCACCTCGGTGGCCGAGCGGGGCGCGATGTGCAGGTGATCGGCGAGCGCGCTGAGCCGCAGCGGGCCGTGCCGCAGCAGCACGGCGAGCGCCCGGGCGTGCCCCGGGTTGATCTCCCACGGTTCGAGGGTGCGCTTGGCCTGGTGGCGCAGCCGCCGGGCGACCGCCCAGAAGGTCTCGGCCAGGCTCTCCTCGTCGCTGTCGGTCACCGGAATACGGTAGCAGCCATTCCTGTTGCTACCTCATGATGAGGTAACCTCAGCAATGTTCCCGACGAAAGAGGCATCCCTTGGACGGATTCCGAGACGGCCGCGGCGGCGGCCACCGCCCCCTCACCCCCGCCGAGAAGGCGCAGGCCCGCACGGTTCCGCTGCGCCGGGTCGGCGGGCTCTTCGCCGCCCACCGCGGCCGGTTGACCGCCGTCGTGGCGATCATCGTGGCGTCGTCGGTGCTGGGAATGGCGTCGCCGTTCCTGCTGCGTACCGTGATCGACCGGGCCCTGCCGGAGCGCGACCTGACCCTGCTGGCCTGGCTGGTCGCCGGCATGGTGGGGGTGGCCGCGGTGACCGCCGTGCTCGGCGTGGCCCAGACCTGGATCTCCACCCGGGTCGGTCAGGAGGTGATGCACCGGCTGCGCACCGACGTCTTCACCCACCTCCAGCGGCAGTCGATCGGCTTCTTCGTCCGCACCCGCACCGGTGAGGTGCAGTCGCGCATCACCAACGACATCGGCGGCATGCAAGCGGTGGTCACCTCCACCGCCACCTCGATCGCGGCCAACCTCACCACCGTGGTCGCTACGGCGATCGCCATGGTGGCGCTGAGCTGGCGGCTCTCCCTCGTGTCGGTGGTCGTGCTGCCGCCGGCCATCTGGCTGACCCGCCGGGTCGCCCGGCTGCGCCGGGAGATCACCGCGCAGCGCCAGCGGGAGCTGGCCGACCTCAACGTGGTCATCGAGGAGGGGCTGTCGATCAGCGGAGTGCAGCTCGCCAAGACCCTCGGCGCCGGGGCGGCGCTGGTCGACCGGTTCACCGCCTCCTCGTCCCGCCTGGTCGACCTGGAGCTGCGCTCCGAACTGGCCGGCCGCTGGCGGATGGCCGCCATGACGGTGATCTTCGCCGCGATTCCCGCCGTCATCTACCTCGGCGCCGGCCTACCCGGCACCGCCGGCACCCTCACCATCGGCACCCTGGTCGCCTTCACCGCTCTGCAGGGCAACCTGTTCCGGCCGCTCATGGGCCTGCTCAACGTGGGCGTCTCGCTGACCGCCTCGCTGGCGCTGTTCGCCCGGATCTTCGAATACCTGGACCTGCCCGTCGAGGTGGCCGACCCGCCCCGGCCGGTGCCGCTCGACCCGGCGCGGGTCCGCGGCCACCTGCGCTTCGAGGACGTCACCTTCAGCCACCCGGGCAGTGACACCGCCACGGTGGCCGGGATCAACCTGGACGTCCCGGCCGGCACCAGCCTGGCCCTGGTGGGGGAGACGGGCTCCGGCAAGAGCACCCTGGCGGCGCTGATCAGCCGGCTGCACGATCCCGACGCCGGCCGGATCACCATCGACGGCGTCGACCTGCGCGACCTGCGCCTGACCGACCTGGCCGCCGTCGTGGGCGTGGTCGGCCAGGAGACCTACCTGCTGCACGCCACCGTGCGGGAGAACCTCCGGTACGCGCGGCGGGACGCCACCGACGCCGAGATCGAGGCCGCCGCGCGCGCCGCGCAGATCCACCACCTGATCGCCGCGCTCCCCGACGGGTACGACACGATGGTCGGCTCCCGCGGCCACCGCTTCTCCGGTGGCGAGAAACAGCGCCTGGCCATCGCCCGGACGCTGCTGCGCGACCCGCGGATCCTGGTGCTGGACGAGGCGACCAGCGCGCTGGACACCGAGACCGAACGCGCGGTGCAGCGCGCCTTCGACGAGCTGGCCCACGGCCGGACCGTGGTGACCATCGCGCACCGGCTCTCCACCGTCCGCGACGCCGACCAGATCGCCGTACTGGACCACGGCCGGATCGTCGAGTCCGGCACCCACCAGAGCCTGCTCGACCGCGCCGGCCGGTACGCGTCGCTCGCCGCCTGACCGTGGGTGCCGCTGGTCCTCGGGGTGCGGCGGGGCTTCTACCGGAAAAACACCCGATCTCCAAGACATGATTTACAGGTCCACCATGGGTACAGTTGCGCGGTGCATAACGGAGTGCAGGCGCAGGTGCCGGTGCTGTACGTCGCGGACGTCGACAGCACCCGGCGCTTCTACGAGACGTTCGGCTACTCCGAGGTGCGCACCGGGGGCGATGGCGCCTCCCGCTGGTCACATCTACGGTGCGGCGAGCTGACCATGCTGCTGGCGGAGGTGAAGCCCCGCCTGATCACCGTCGAGTTGCCCCTGCACATCTACCTCTACGTCGACGACCTCGCCGCCACCATGAAGCGGCTGACCGCCGCCGGGTACGCCGTCGAGCGGGCCGGCCGCCCCGAGCACGCCCCCGGTGGCGAGTGCCGCACCACCGACCCCGACGGCAACGTGGTCGTCTTCGGGCAGCGCCGGGCGGTGCCCGAGCAGGCCCGGGACGCGGACGCCGGCAAGGAGGCCCGGTTCTCGCTGATCCGCGAGGCGGCCAAGGTGGTCCGGCGGTCCGACGGCGCGCCCGCCCGCTGCCAGATCGGCGGCCCGCGCGGCGACGCCTGCCCCGAGCCGGCCGAGGTGAAGCTCGCCGACTCCTGGGGCGACACCGTGTGGGGCTGCATGGCCCACGCGGACGAGGCGCTGCTCAACGCCCGCGGGGCGTTCCTGGCCACCGAGGACGGGTCGGGGCTGGCCGCCTTCCTGCGTAACCGCCGCTCGCAGCCGGAGCAGGTGCCGCAGCGCTGACCGGCGCCCGGATGTAGGAAAGCTTCGGTCAGCCAACCATGCACGAAGGTCTTTACCTTCCCCCGCGGCCACCCATAGCATCGATATGCATCGCTCGCTAGGGAGGGGGACCGATGACCGTGACGCTCACCGGGGCTCGGTGGCGCTTGCTCGCGCTGCTCACCACGGCGGTCGTGGCCGCCGGGACGCTGCTCGGGGCGCAACCCGCGCAGGCTGCCCGTCCGGCCTTCAAGATGCCGTTCCTGTGTGGCCAGACCTGGCAGGGCAACAACTGGAACGGGCACAGCCCGGCCCACTCCATCGACTGGAACCACTACGACGCCAACGGCAACCCCGACGACTACGGTCGCCGGGTCCTCGCCAGCGCCGGCGGTACGGTGCTCGAGTCGTACTACTCGACGACCACCGGCTACGGCAACACCATCGTCATCGGGCACGGCGACGGCTGGCGCACCCGGTACGCCCACCTCAGCGAACGCCTCGTCGCCAAGGGCGACACCGTGAAGCTGGGCACCGTCATCGGCAAGGTCGGCGCCTCCTCGGCGAAGTACGACCTCAGCCCGCACCTGCACTACGAGCAGATCCACGACGGCAGCGTCGTCGTCGCGGTCGTCCAGGGCGTCACCTGGTACGACTACCTCAAGCGCAACCAGACCAGCACCAACAACTGCTGAGCCGCCGGCTCAGGCGCCGGCCGGCCCGGGCTGTTCCGGGTCGCCCGACGCTGTCTCGCCCGGCTGAGCCGGCGTCCTCTCGCCCGGCGGGGCTGGGGCCCTCTCGCCCGGTTGGGCCGGTGCCGGGCGCGGGCCGGTGGCGGAGCGTGGGGACTGCGGGACGGGCGGCGGCAGCAATGGTTCGAGCGGAGTGAACTGCTCCACCGGGGAGTCCGGCGCGGACTGCCGCCGGCGCTGCTCCGCGGCCCGGGGTGGCGCCTCACCCGCGCGCTTGTGCGGCTGATGATCCTCCCGGAGGGCCTCCGGCATGCCAGCCGCCGGCGGCCCGTCCGGCTCCGTGGACTCCGCCGTTTCCCGTGCACGCCGTTCCTCGGCGTACTCGGCGCGCCGCCGGTCCAGGTCGCGCTCGCACTCCAGCGCGATGCGCTGGTCCCAGTACGGCTGGAGCAGTCGGCGGACCCGCTCGTCCAGGTGCACGGACACGTCCGGCTCGCAGGTGAAGCTGACGTCACCGCGTTCGTAGCGCCACGGGAGCGCGTCGTCCCCGGTCAGCGCCTCGTACAGGGCGATCTCCACCTCCCGCGGGCGGTGTGGCGGCGTTTCCCGGGCGCACCGGGCGGCGATCCGCCGCAGCCGCTGGTTCGCCTGCTGCTGGAAGTAGTCGACGTACCAGCCGAACAACTCCGGGCGCGCCGAGTCGGAGGTCCAGGTGAACGTGGCCCGCACCACGAAGCCGTACACCTGGCCCTGCGCCGGCACCAGCAGGGCCGGCGGAACCCGCCGGTCGACGATCGTCACGCTCGGCTGCGGCTCGTCCGACCAGCGGAACTGCGTCAGCACCGGCCGGAGCCTCGGCCACCACTCCTTCGCCCGGTCCCGTGCCTGGTCCCGCAGCTTCGCCGCCCGCTCCTGCCAGCGCCCGCGCCAGCCGTCGGCCGGCCGGACCCCCTGCGGTACGGGTTCGGCGGCCCCGGGCCCGCCGGGGCCGGCCGGCTCGCGGGTGTCGTCCGTCCCGCCGGCGCCGGTGCCGTCGTCGGACGTCCCGGTCATCACACCCCTTCCCGTGGCAGCGGCCATCCGGCCCGGGGCGTGGCGGTGCGCCGCGCGACCCGGGCGGTCGGGTGAGGGGTGTTGCCGAACCGCCGACGACGGATCGTCGTTCCACGCTAACAAGGCCAACCGGCGGCGGTCGACAGCCGCGCGGGCGGGGCTGCCCAGCCTGGCGGGCACCGGGGCGCGGGCGGAGTGGGCCTAGGATCTCCGTCATGCAGGAAGGCCGGTGGACGACGATCACCCCGTCGCAGTTCACGCATGAGCGGGAGGCGCTCGCGCACGTCCAGGCGCTGCTGCCGGACAGCGAGCCTTACCGGGCCTGGTCGAACTTCACCTTCACCGCCCAGACCGGCCACCCCTACGAGGTCGACCTGCTGGTGGCGGGCCCGGGCGGGCTCTACCTGATCGAGATCAAGAGCCTGACTGGCCAGCTGGTGTCCAGCGGCTCCAACTGGATCCTCTCCAGTCCGCACGGCACGCGGACCTTCGACAACCCGCTGCACCTGGCCGACATGAAGGCCAAGAAGCTCAAGTCCCTGCTCCAGGTCGCCGCCAACCAGCGCAAAGGCGCGCCGGTCAAGGTGCCGTTCGTGCAGGCGGCGGTGTTCCTGTCCAAGCCGGGCCTGCACGTCGGGCTCTCCGACCATCACCTGCACGCCGTCTACGGCCCGGAGCCGGCACCCGGGCACCAGCCCGGACCGCTGCCCACCATCACCTCGCTGCTGCAGCGGCCACCCCAGGACGAGAAACACCGGGTCACCAAGGAGATGTCGGCCGCGCTGCCCGACCTCCTCCACGCCATCGGTATCGCGCGGAGCCGCAAGCACTACGAGATCGGGTCGTGGCAGCTGGAACCGCGTCCGTTCGACCTCGGCCCCACCTGGCAGGACCACCACGCCCGCCACCGTGATCTGGAACGCGAGCACCGCCGGATCCGCATCTACCTGGTCGAGCGGAACGCCGTGCAGGCGGAGCGGGCGAGCATCGAGCGGGCCGCCAAGCGCGAGATGATGGTGCTGCACGGCATCAACCACCCCGGCATCGTGCGGGTCGACTCGATGGAGTCCCACGAGGCCGGGCCGGCACTGATCTTCCGCCACGACCCGCGCGCCCTGCGGCTGGACCACTACATCGCCCAGTACGGCGAGCGGCTCGACCCGCTGGGCCGGCTGGCGATGATCCGGCAGCTCGCGGAGGCGGTCGCGTACGCCCACCGGCGTCGCCTGCACCACCGCGCCCTCTCCGCCCGCAGCGTGCTGGTCACGCCCGGACCGAAGCGGCGCGGGGGCAGCGAGGAGGAGGCGTGGCTGGTTCCCCAGGTGCAGATCAGCGACTGGCAGGCCGCCACCCGGGCCGCCGACTCGGCCGGCGGGAGCAGCGGTGACCCCGTCACCCTCTCCTCCCACGCCGCCTCGCACATCGAGCTCTCCGCTGAGGCGTACCTCGCGCCGGAGCTGACCACGCCCCGGCCGGACCCGGTCGCCATGGACGTGTTCGGGCTGGGCGCCCTGGCGTACCTGATCCTCACCGGTCAACCGCCGGCCGCGAAGCGGCAGGAGCTGCTGTCCCGGATCGCCCGGGACAACGGCCTGCGGCCCTCGTCGGTGACCGACGGGATCAGCGAGTTCGCCGACGAGCTGATCCAGGCGGCCACCGCCCCGGTGCCCGCCCAGCGCCTCACCACGGTCGCCGACTTCGTCGAGATGCTCGAAGAGGTCGAGAACGAGCTGACCGCACCGCCGCCGGCCTCCGTACATCCGGAGGAGCCCGAGCCGGAGGAGCCCGACCCCCTCGAAGCCCGCGGCGGGGACCGGGTCGCCGAGTGGAAGATCAAGAAGCGGCTGGGCACCGGGTCGACCTGCCGCGCCTTCCTCGCCCACAACGAGCGCACCGGCCGGGACGAGGTGCTCAAGGTCGGCCTCTCCGACGAGAAGGCCGCCCGGCTCGCCCACGAGGCCCGGGTGCTCCGGCCGCT
Organism: Micromonospora sp. NPDC048930; assembly: GCF_043197935.1. NCBI lineage: Bacteria > Bacillati > Actinomycetota > Actinomycetes > Micromonosporales > Micromonosporaceae > Micromonospora > Micromonospora sp. NPDC048930. The sequence goes on along the minus strand of NZ_JBICUB010000001.1, from coordinate 481,131 downwards.
CACCGATTCCCGGGTGATCCGGCTGGCCCGGCCGGAACCGCTGCAGATCGCCAACCGTACGGTGATCGTCCTCGAACACGCCGGCGAGCTGACCCTTGCCCGGAAGCTGCGCGACGACGGCCGGCTCACCGTCGACGAGCTGGAGACCTACAGCGACTACCTGTTCGGCGCCCTCGACTACCTGGAGGGCGAGGGCGTCTACCACCGGGACATCAAGCCGGACAACATCGCCGTCCGGGTACGCCCCAACCGCACCCGGCAGCTCGTGCTCTTCGACTTCTCCCTGGCCGGGGTCTCGGTCAAGGAACTCGCCGCCGGCACCCCCCGCTACCTCGACCCGTTCCTCGGCACCGCCAGCCGGCAGGTCTACGACAAGCACGCCGAGTGGTACGCCCTCGCCGTCACGCTGCACGAGATGGCCTCCGGCGAGCTGCCGGTCTGGGGCGACGGCGGCACCGAGCCGCAGCTCACCGAGGGCCCACCCGTGCTGGCCGCCGAGGCGTTCGACCCGGCCGTCCGCGACGAGCTGGTCGACTTCTTCCACCGGGCACTGCACCGCGACCACCGGCGCCGCTTCGCCTCGCTCAAGGACATGCGCGATGCCTGGCAGCAGGTGTTCCGCCGCTCCGACGCCAGCGCCCCGGTCGGCTCCGAACACCCGGAGATCGAGGCCGAGGAGCCGGACGAGAAGGCCGCCGAGCAGGCCCGCGAGGAGGCCGCCGCCAAGGCCACCCGCGCCACCGCCCTGGAGGCCGCCGGGCTCACCCCGCGCGCCGTCTCCGCCGCGCACCGGGTGGACGCCACCACCGTCGGCGAGCTGCTCGCCGTCGGCAACAACACGTTCGCCACGCTCCCCGGCCTCGGCGCAAAGACGCGCAAGGAACTGCAACGCCGGGTCAAGGAGTGGCGCAACCGGCTGGGGGAGCGGGAAACCATCCCCACCTCGCCCGCCGCCCGCAAGGCGGCCACCGCCGAGGTGGCCACCGAGACCACCGCCGGGACCGGCGCCGCCGACCTGGTACGCGTCGGCCTGGACGCGATCGCCACCCTGCTCGTGCCGGCGAAGAATGGCCGCAACACCGCCGAGGTCGAAGCGACCCGGCTGCTGCTGAACCTGCCCGACGAGTCCGGCACGCTGCCGGCGCTGCCACTGTGGCCGCAGCAGCCGCTGGTCGCCGCCGCAGTCGGGGTGACCCCCGGCCGGATCGCCCAGATCCTCGGCAAGCAGCGCAAGCGCTGGCACGACCTGCCCGTGGTGGGCAGCGTGCGTACCCAGATCATCGAGCTGCTCCGCGACGGCGGGCAGGTGATGGGCGCCGCCGAGCTGGCCACCGCGCTGCTGACCAGCCGCGGGTCGGTGCGCACCGGCGACGACCTGCGGCTCGCGGTCGCGGTCGCCGCCGTGCGGGCCGCCGTCGAGATCGACGCCCTCGAGGAGGAGCCGCGCCTGTTGCTGCGCCGGCACGCCCGCGCCGACATCGACGGCAAGCCGCACCCGCGCGGCGACCGCCTCCTCCTCGCCCTCGAAGCGGGCGAGGACGACGCCCCGGACACCCCGGCCGCTCCCGCGCTGCTCGACTACGCCGACGCGCTCGGCAAGGCCGCCGACCGGCTCGCCGCCGCCGAGGTGCTGCCCAGCGCGGCCACGGTCATGCGTACCCTCGCGACGGTGACCGCGCCCGGCGGCGCGGCCGACGTGATCGACGAGCGGCGGCGGGTCCTGCTCGCCGCGGTGGCGTCCGAGCGGGCCGCCGCCACCGCCCGGCTGGAGCTCTACCCGCGCGACCTCGACCCGGTACGGGCGCTGCGGCTCGCCCAGGCCGGCGTCGTGCCCCCGGCGTCCGACAACCAGCGCGCCCTGAGCCCGGAACACGTGCAGCAGCGGGTCTCGGCGCGCTTCCCCGAGCTGGCACCCCTGCCGCCGCACCCGAAGCTGGGCCACCTTCTCGCCGAGGCGGGCTTCGAGCTGCGCTGGGACCGCGGCCACTACCTCCCGCCGCCGCCCCGCGCCGGCTCGTCCTCGATGTCGATCATCCAGCGACGCCCCTCGGCCACCAACGCGCCGAGCCGGTGGGCGGCCGAGTCGCCGGAACTGGCGGCGGCGATGCGGGCCGAGGAGCGGCTGACCGGGGCGAGGTCTGCAGGCGGGTTCCGGGCGCTGACGGTACGCCTCAGCCGCTACGCGCTGGCCCGCGAGGAGCTGGCCCGGCGCTTCGACGCCCGGCCGGTCAGCGTGGCGGCGGTGTTCCTGCGCGAGCTGCGCGGCCTGGTCGACGCGAAGCCCAAGCCCACCTGGGAGACCGTGGTCGGCGCGGACATCGCCGAGCCGGGCTCCCGCGGCGCCATCAAGCTGGGGGAGTACGTCGAGCAGGCGTGGCAGCTCGCCGTGCCGGCGCTGCGGGCGGAGTTGAGCGCCGACGCGGGGCCGGTGCTGCTGCACGACGCGGCGGTGCTGGCGCGGTACCGGGCGATGGAGCGGCTCCACGAGCTGGCCGACGCGGCACGCGCCGGGGCGGGGGACGTCTGGCTGCTCTGCCCGATGGAGGACCCGGGGACACTGCCCAAGCTGGACGGTGCCGTGGTGCGGGTCGGCGACAACGAGTGGATCGCCCTCCCGGACGCCTGGGTCGTCAACGCCCACCGCAGCGCCGTGATCGCCTCATGAGCTTGCCGCCAGCCGATGTGGCACGCGTACGCCGCTGGTGCGACCAGCGCGTGCCGGAAAGCGTCCGCGACCAGGTGCGAGTGGAGAGGTTGGCGGTGATCCCATCGGAGTCTTCTGGGGCTGATCGCGGCCGGGGCGGCGTGACTACCTGATTGGTGCGCCGAAGAGGGAGAGCAACGCGATCTGTTCGGGCGTCAGGCGCAGTGGGGATGCTGCGGTGGGGTTGGGGAAGATCCGAGCAGCGTCCAGATCGGCCCGTCGGATGCTCGTCGCAATGCCAATCTTGACGCCCCGACCGATCAGGGTTTCGAGCAGACGGTGGGCGTCGAAGAGGTAGGCCGCCGACAGTTGCCACTGGTGGTGCCGCACAGCGCCCAGGGGCCGCGGCGGGCCACTGAACACCAGGTAGAAGTCGCAGGGGTGCGGGCTGATGTCCAGCCCGGCGAACGCATCGCCGTAGATCTTCACGTTCACGGTCCGACCGGCGAGCGGACCGGATCGGAAGATGCCGTCGTAGCCGGCCTGGACGGCCGTACCGGCCAGCTCGATGTCGAAGACCTGCGCGGCGATGAACTCGCCGATGTCGCCCGGCCGGGCCGATCGTCCGGTGAGGGCCGCGATCCTGGCATCCAGGTCGTCGCGAGCCCGCAGCAGGGCGGCCAACTGGTGCAACGCCTCGGTCATGAGGTTGATTCTCGGCGCTGGGCACTGGCCTCACCAGTGACACATCGCTAACTTTTCGTCATGACGACCTCCGCACGGCAGCGTGTTGCGGCCTTCTGGGATGTCCACGTCGCAGCGTGGCTCGACGGCGAAGATCACTTACCGCAACGGTTGGAGGACTGGTTCGAATCCTATGTGGGCGTAGGTCCCGGCGAAGTTACCCGCGACGGCTTCCCGGAGCCGTACCACGGCGACCTCCTCGGCCTGGAGCACATGCCGCGGATGGTGGTGCTCGGCCTGAACCCAGGCGAGTTCCGTCCCCGCTACCAGGCGCGGGACGGCATCTTCGCCAAGGAGATCCGTCAGCATGGCTCGTACAGCAGGTGGGCGACGACCTGCCCGTACAACCGGCCGCCCTGGACGCTGCCGCAGGAGATGGGCAAGAACCGGTACTACCAGCAGCGCCTGGAGTTCACCCGTCGGTGGCTCCAGGACCCGAGCGCCGATCATCGCGATCTGCTGATCTTCGAGTGCTACCCGTGGCACTCGAAGGCCATCACGGCACCGCTGAGGCCGCCACCAGAGGTGATCGAGGAGTTCGTGTGGGAGCCGATCGCTGAGCTGCCAGTGCAGGACGTGTTCGCCTTCGGCCGGCCCTGGCATGATCTCGCCCAGGCCCTCGGGCTGAAGGAAACGGGCACGTTGGGATACGGCGGTGCTGACTACGGCTCGGCGATTGCCAGCCGGGCGGTGCGCATCTATTCGCTGCCGTCTGGCCAGCGTCTCGTCGTTGAGTGGCATGCCGGTGCGGCCGGGCCGCCGAGCGCGAAGGAGACCGCCCTCCTCCGCAAGGTTGTTACTGAACAGGGAACCGCCGGCAGCGGACCACCGGCTCCTCGGCCCAGGTCTGCAGCTTCAGTCGAGCCCGCAGCCATAGTCAGCCCGACCGAGGAGCCGTCGCCGTGAACGCCGCCAGCGACACTGTCGCCACCACCAGGCGCGTCGACCAGTTGCGCCAGTACATGACCGAACACGTTCTCGGGCCCTCCGGCGCCTGCGTCTGCCGGAAGCTGGGCAGCTGTCGACGGGCCGTCCTGCTCGACGGTCTTGGCGCACCCCGGCCCGGCGTGGGCTACGCCGCGGGTCAGCTTTCGCATGTCGGCCGGCACTACGACCTCGAGCTGGGCGGGGTACCGAGCCGGATCCTGGTCATCGCCATGGAAACCGCGCGACTACGGGAGGGCGTGACGCTAGAACAGCGGTATGCGGAGGTGATGGAATCCGCGAGGCTGCCGTTCACCCGCCGGAATCCCCACATGAAGGGTGTCGCCAGCGCCCTCCGGCTCGCCGTGGGCCGCGAGCCGGACTCCGACCGCGAAGGGGAGCAGCTCAACCTCGACGGCCTACCGTCACCCGTACACCTCTTCGACGCTTACGCCATGGCGAACCTGCGGCTCTGCTCAGCCACGGTCGGAGAGACGATGAAGTCGTTGAGCAATCCGACCATGAGCCGCAACTGCCTCCCTCACCTGTCAGCGACGATCAAGATCCTCCAGCCGACCTTGTGCATCGTGCAGGGAGTCGAGGTCTACAAGGCACTCACGGCACTCATGAGTTCCCGCCGCCAGCTGGCGCCGCACCTGGAACAAGCGCGACTGGCGGGCGTCGACACGCTCGTCGCGGCATTCACTCACCCCTCCGCGCGAGGTGCCCACCGCTGGGGCGGCCTCACGTACCCGTACCTCCACGAGGCCGTCGCGCCGGCGCTCCGGACCGCACACCGGATAATGACGAGCGGTCCCGCTTCGGCCGATGGTGCTGTGGTGCACCGGCAGCGAACGCCGACGGTCACGAACCGCCAGCCGCTGGGGTAACCGCTCCACCAGTACGGGCGACAGCGAGTCGGTCGCACTGCCGGGTGCCTGTCAACAACGCCCACCGCAGGTCGTCCCGGTGGACCAAGCGGTCCGGATCGGCCATGGCGTACTGTGCGAGCGGGTTCCGCCCACAGCCGATCATCCATTCCACGATGGACGATGTTCGTTGACCAAGCCCAACCGGTCCGATGGGCGGGACCGCTCTGCCCATTCGCGCCGATATTGCAATCGAGGGCCTTGATGGCGGGCCGCATTCCTCTTTACGGTGGACGTCTCACTCGGTTCGCAGCACTTCATTTCTCAACTGTCGCGAGCGCGACAGTTCGCCGTCCCCGTCGGATGCCCGATTTCTGGAGGCCAGAATGAGCCGACCGACCTGCCATTGTGGTGTGCCGATGTACGAGCGCTCCCGGGAGCGTCAGGAGCCGTACGGCTACTGGGCGGTTTTCGAGTGCAAGACAATCCGCTGTCCGAAGTGCGGAAACGGTCGCTGCCGCAACATCGAAAAGGCTTTTGTCCAGACCCGGTGACAGTCGTTTCTCAGTCAGCGGAGGACGCAGATGGAGTGCGCAGCAGCAGTTCTCTACTTCATTGGGTTTCTCGTCGCGATGGCCGTCCTGCGTCATCGTGCCGGTGTCGGGCAGGGCCGCCTGCAAATCCTGGGTCGCGAGGGCTTCGGTCTGGACTGGTTCGTCCCGCACGTCGCGGCGGTGACGTTCTGGCCGATCACGCTCGTCATCTGGCTCGCCAGGGGGCGGCCGGAGCCGCGGATCGTCTTCAACCACAAGGCGGAGGAACGGCGCCGGCGGGCCACCGGGAGGTGACCCCGGCGGCGGCAGGTCGCTCACGAAAGGGACGTAGGTCATGTCGACGAACGGACACGTACGGCCGGCGAAACTGCCGCGGGGCATCGCCGGGATGGTGGCCAATTTCGCCCGCTACGAGTGGTATGGCGAGCGCAGCGGAATGGCTCCCGAGGAGGGTTGGCGCATCCTCGTGACGCTGCTGCCGCTGAGCCAGTCCGACCCGGCGGGCCTGACCGCTGCGCTGGCCAGGGACGTCACCCCGGTCGGCGGCTGGTCGGCCTACGGGGCGAGCCGGGTGGTTGCCGAACTGCTCGGCCCCAGCTTCGCGAGCGACGACGCCAAGGCGGTGCTGGACGGCGGCATCCGCTTCCTGCGGCAGAACGGGATTCCGCCGTTGCGGGTACGCCCCTACGAGTGGAATCGCTGGGTGGACACCGGCGGAAGCGTCACCACCTGGCTCCCGCTGATTCCCCCGCCGCCGCAGGAGCGGTCCGGGCTGCGTGACCTGAGGCCGGGCGAGGTACGCCACGTCGCGACGATGACCGGGGATCGCGACTCGAACACGATTCACATCTGCCGCGACCCCTCGGGCGCATACCTTGCCCTGATCGACGCCCGCTACAGCGACGAGGACCCGACCCGGTCCCGGTCCGAGTGGAAACGGGCCAACTCTCTCTACGAGATCTTCCTCAGCGTCGGCCTGGCGCTGCAGTCGCCGCCCCACTGGGTCAGCGCCGAGTTGGCGCCCTACATCCCGCTTCCCCGGCCCACGATCTGACAACCGGCGGAACGATGCCCAACTGCGACCCGGAATGAGCCGCTCAGAGGACGGGCGATGCTGATGGATGACTTTGACTGGGTCTTCGACAACGAGGAGGTCGGTCCCGCCACCGATCTGTTCACGGACCGGGTGGCGGAGAACGTGGCCTTCGACCGGGCGGTGCTGCGCCATCTGGAGCGACTGCTGGACCGCACAGCGGTGCTCGGCAACCCGGTCCGGAACAACGTCCTCGTCTACTACGGCCAGGGCGGAATTGGCAAGACCGCCCTCTCCCGCCGGCTGGAGCGGTGGATCCGCGGGGAGTTGGCGCCCGACGAACACTGGGGACCTGCCCCGAGTTTCGACCAGCAGGTACGGACCGTGCGGGTGGATTTTCACGGGTCCTCGGTGGTGAGCCCGATCGATATTCTGCTCTCGTTGCGGGCAGCGGTGGCCGGGGTGGGCAGGCGGTTCCCCGCCTTCGACCTGGGCCTGGCGGCATGGTGGGCGATGGCCCGTCCCGGTACGCCGCTGCCGAACCTGGCCACCGGAACCTTCGACGTCCGTGCGCAGATCACGGACACGCTCAACGAGCTGCTCAGCGAGGCCGGCATGCGGCTCGGGGCCGGCCCGCTCACGGTGCGGATGGGGACGCAGCTCATCGAGGCGGTGCGCCTGCGCCGGATCCAGTCGGCGGCGTTGCGGGACTGTATCCCACTGGCCAGGATCATCGAGGAGATCCGGCTGAACCCGTCGCCCTATGTGGCCGCGACCCTTGCGGGGTTGTTCTCGTGGGATCTCGAACGGCTCGTGGTGGGTGAAGTGCCGCTGCTGATCGCGTTCGCCGACGCCTGCGAGTACGTCCAGGGCGGCAGCCGCGTACAGGAGCGCCTGGTCAACCGCATCGTCCACCTGACCCCGGGAGTGCTCTGGGTCGTCTCCACCCGAGACAGTCTCCGATGGCCCGCGTTGAAACCGGGTGGGGGTCTGCCCGCCGTCGGGCCGCAGGTCTGGCCCGGCCTGCGACTCGAAGCGGAAGCCGAACCGCGGCAGCACCGGGTTGGGGACCTCTCCGACGTCGACGTGGACCGCTACCTCGCCGCCGCCTCCGGGTCGTCCGGCAACCCGGTGCTGAGCGAGGACATCCGGCGCCGGATCCGCGAGGGCGCCCATGGTCTTCCGCTCTACCTCGACCTCTCGCTGGCGATCGCCAGAGCGGGCGCGGCCCACGGACCGCTCAACCCGGCCGACTTCGGCGGATCCCTCCCGGAGTTGGTCACCACGGTCTTCGCCGACCTGCCCCCCAGCGAACGCGACATCGCCCGGACGGCCAGCCTGATTCCCCGCTTCGATCCGGAAATCGTGGCGCAGGCCGCCGGTCACCGGCTGGCCGACGCGCAGCGCCTGTGCGCCCGCCCCCTCATCAGCCGCGACAGCCACCCCGTCCTGCCGTACCGGATGCACGACGCGGTGCGTACTGCCGTCTCCGGGGAGACCGCGGACGACGCCGACGGGTGGGCGGCAGAGGACCGGCGGGCCTGTGCGGAACGGCTGCTCGTCGCGCTCCGCGCCCGGTACGACGCGCTGACACATGTCGATCACCGGATGGACGTGCTGGAGGTGGCCGCCTGCTTGTCCGCCACCTTTGATCTGCGGGCGCCGTGGCTGCTCACCGCCCTGACCGCCATGCCCGGCATGGCGCAGACCGCCGCACGTCTGCCACAGCCGGCCATCGAGACGTGGATGGGACAGATATCCATGTTCTTCGACGGATGGCGAGACAGGACCATCCGGGAACGGATCAGTTACTTCCAGTCGCTCCTGGAGCAGCCGTTCGACCCGGACATCCGAGAGCTGATCCAGCGCTTCGTCGCGTACGGCTATCGTGGCATCCATCAGCCCGAGCCGGCCCTGGCGGTGTTCCAGGCCCTGCTCGCCCGGCACCCCGAGTCCGACCTCTACCGCTACCAGCTCGCCCGTACCTTGCGGGAGCTGCGCCGGTATCGAGAGCTGGAAACCCACCTTCGCCAATATCCGTTGGCGCCGCCGACGCACACCCGCATGGAGTGCGACATTCTCTTCGACCAGGGCTACCTGGATGAATCGATCGACGGCGTACGGGAGCGGGTTGCCTATCTGCGGTCGGTCGGCGACGAACGCCTCGCACTCGACAACGAAGCCGCCCTGCGGTGGCGAGAGGCGCTCGCCGGCAGGACCAGCGTCGCCTCGTGCGAGGACCTGATCCGCACCACGGACCGGTACGGCCAGCCCAGCAACATGAGGACCGCCATGGGCGCCAAAGCCGTCTGCCTGGCGGGCACCTCCGGCTTCGCTGCCGCCATCGCGGAACTGCACTCGGTCACCGAGGCGACTCTCGGCAAGACGGGGCACCGCGAGGTGGTCCCAGTCGTCCTGGACGCGCTACGCCGCGGCGACGCCGACGCCCTCGTGGCCGAGCGGGACCGTTGGGTGGCGCAGGAGCGGCACTGGTCGACCAACGTCGCGCTGGTCAACCTCCTGTTCGAGTACGCGGACCTGGGGCCCGTCACGTTCGCCTCCGAGCCGATCCCGGACATCGACATGACCCCGCACCGCGAGCGCTGGCTCACCACCATCGGCCGGATCGTGGCGGCGGACTGACGACCACGGCCATCACCGGTACGTCGCCCGCCGGCGGGGCACGGCCGGCGCCGGCTGCGGAGCGGGGCGGAGGCCGGCGAGCTGGACGAAGATCTCGCGCCGGTCGATCGCCTGGCCGCGCCGGTCGATGACGTAGCCGGTCAGCCAGACCCAACCGGTGTACGTCGGCTTGGGACAGACCGACGCGACGCGGAAGGTCAGGGCGCGGTCGCCGGCGAACTGCACCGAGGCGCGGCCGTCGATCCGCAGCAGGTCACCCGGTTGCGGTCGCACCGCTACCAGGGACCTTCGTTCGGTGGCCGGCACTCGCGGGCGTGCATGGTCTGCCAGTCGCGCAGCGCACGCTTGAGCCGCTCGTTCTCCTCGGTGAGCAGGCGTAGCTGCCGGTGGAGGTCGGTCAGCTCGTCGGCGACCAGAGCCTGGAACTCGCGTACCTGATCGGGGTCGAGGCCCCGGCGGCGCGGGTCGAACGTGCGGGTCCGCGCCTCGTGCGCGGTCAACCGGGCCGGCAGGCCGGTCCCGTAGAGCTGGCCGGATCGATACACCTGGGCCACGTCGGTCCTTTCCGGGGCAGGTGGGAGCGCGGAGGGTCGATGCGGTGGGTCTGGAAGGGCGGGCCGTCCGCACGCCGGCCGCGGGCGACCCGCCCGCTCCGCCGCCGCAGCTTGAGATCAGCGGTACGACGACGGAGCAGTCCGGTGGGTCGGGACGGGCACGCGCACCCGCCCCGACCAGGGGGATGAGCCGAACTCGGTGCCACGCGAGGACCGGCTCCGCTTCAACATATCTAGACATGTCAGATGAGTCAACGCTGCTTGTTAGGCGCGTCGCGGTGTGATCGAATCGGATTGCCACGCGAGGAGTGCCATGCGAGAAGTGCCGGATTACTGGCGCATCGCCGACGATGTGATCGCCGATGTCAGGACCAAGAAGCTAAAGCCGGGGGACAAGCTGCCCTCGATTGCCGAGCTGCGCGACCGCTACGACGTCAGTCACGGGACCGTGCAGATGGCCTATGCCCGTCTCGAAGCACTGCGGGTGATCCGGCGCCAGCAGGGCAAGGGCGTCTTCGTGACCGACCCAAAAACCTGGATGCGGGAGCCGTAGGTAGCGACCCGTCGGCCAGAACAGGCCCTACGGGTACCTCCGTCCCGTGAGTGGGACGGCTAGAGTCTTCGCGTGATCGACCGGAAGCTGCTCTTGTCCGACCTGCAGAAGCAGGTCAAGAACCTGGAGAAGGACCTGCGGGAGCAGGCCGAGTCGGTCGAGGAGGTGCGCCTCAAGCTACGCGGCGAGTACGACCACGCCTTCAAGGTCGGGCGTACCGCCGCCACCTGGGCGGCCTGGCGGGACGAGCGGGTCACTCAGGTCGCCGTCGCCTGGGTGCTCGGCACCGTCTTCGTACGCTTCTGCGAGGACAACGGCCTGCTGCCTGATCCCTACCTGGCCGGGTCGGGGGACCGGCTGGTGCTGGCCGAGGAAGCCGAGGCGCAGTTCTTCCGGGACCACCCCGACAAGACCCTGCGTGACTGGCTGCACCAGGGCTTCGACGCGATCGCCAGCACCCAGGCCGGCAAGTCGCTCTTCGACAAGCGGCACAACCCGCTCTACCAGGTCCCGCTGTCGCACGACGCGGCCAAAGGGCTGATCGGTTTCTGGCGCCGGCGCGGCGAGACCGGCGGCCTGGTACATGACTTCACCGACCCGGAGTGGGACACCCGTTTCCTCGGCGACCTCTACCAGGATCTCTCCGAGGCGGCCCGCAAGACCTACGCCTTGCTTCAGACGCCGGAGTTCGTCGAGGAGTTCATCCTCGACCTCACGCTGACCCCGGCGATCGCCGAGTTCGGTCACGACGTGGTCAAGATGATCGACCCGACCTGCGGCTCGGGCCACTTCGTCCTCGGCGCCTTCCACCGCCTCCTGAAGGAGTGGGAGCAGCACGCGCCCAACCGCGATCCCCACGAGCGGGTACGCCTCGCCCTCGACGCCGTCCACGGCGTCGACATCAACCCCTTCGCGGTAGCCATCGCCCGCTTCCGTCTCCTAGTCGCAGCGATCAAGTCCTCTGATCTCAAGACACTAGCCGACTCGGCAAATTACTCCTTTCCCATGCACTTGGCAGTGGGCGACTCCTTGATCAAGGCGCGTCAGCTCGACATTTTCGGTGCTTTCGACAGCGTTTCCGACTTCCAATACTCTACGGACGACCTTCAGGACCATCCAGGTATTTTGCGCGACGGCCAGTACCATGTTGTCGTTGGTAACCCCCCATACATTACAGTCAAGGACAAGAGTCTCAACCGCCTGTATCGAGAAATTTATAGATCGTGTCACTTGCAATATGCGCTGTCGGTGCCGTTTGCGGAGCGGTTCTTCGAGTTGTCGCAGCAAGGCACCGAAGATGGTCGGAATGCAGGTTATGTGGGCCAGATCACGGCAAACTCCTTGTTGAAACGTGAATTCGGCAAGAGGTTGGTCGAGGGCTACTTCGCGAATCAGGTGGACCTGACCCATGTCATTGACACGTCGGGAGCCTACATTCCGGGACATGGCACTCCGACTGTTGTCCTCGTCGGCCGCGCTCGAATGTATGGGCGCAGTGAAACAATCCGTGCTGTCCTCGGGATCCGCGGCGAGCCCGAGGCCCCGGTTGACCCGGCTCAGGGTCTCGTTTGGCGCTCGATTGTGGACCAGTTGGACCGGCCGGGCTCCGAAACGCAGTGGGTGAGCGTCGTCGACCTGCCGAGGTCCACCCTTCAGCGATTTCCCGTCAGTTTGTCGGGCGGTGGTGCCGCAGAATTGATGAACGCAATAACGGACCGAGGTGCGACAGTCGTGGGCGACCTGACTCGGTGTATAGGAAGATATGCCCATACTGGCTCCGACGAGAGCTACTTTGCTCCCCGGGGCACGTGGAGACGGTGGATAAAGCGCCCAGAATCCATCGTCGGCCTCGTTGAAGGCGACGCCATTCGAGATTGGCACGTCGCACCCTTCACCGAGTCACTCTTTCCTTATGACGATCAGCTGCGTGCGTCCCTTCAAGACTTTGCTGTTGGCCAAACCCTGTGGCGCACGCGGAGTCAGTTGGTGCTAAGGCGTGAGCCGGGCGGAACTCACGAGGAGATCGGGCTCACCTGGTTCGAGTGGAGCAGGTGGCACCCCGAGCGGTTCAATATACCGCTCGGGATCGGGATGCCATTCGTCTCCACGCACAATCACTTTGCCCTGGACCGCGGCGGAAAGGTGTTCAAGCAGACTGCGCCGGTGATCAAGTTGGCGGAGGGAGCGTCGGAGGACGATCACCTGCGACTGCTCGGGGTGCTCAACAGTTCGACTGGCTGCTTTTGGCTGAAGCAGGTGAGCCACGGCAAGGGCAACGGAGGCGTCAACGAGGGCTACCGAGGTGATGAGTGGGAGGAGTTCTACGAATTCACCGGTACCAAGCTGCAGGAGTTTCCGCTGCCGTCGGCGTACCCCCTCGAACTGAGCCGGGAGATCGACGGCTTGGCGCAGCGGCTCGCCACGGTGACCCCGGCGGCGGTCGCGGCCTCTGTTGTGCCTACCCGCGAGCGGCTCTACGCCGCCGAGCGGGAGTGGCACTCGATCCGGGCGCGCATGATCGCCTTGCAGGAAGAGTTGGACTGGCAGGTCTATTCGCTCTACGGGCTGCTGGACGAGGAGTTGACCGCCCCGGCCGGCTCGGTGCCGGAGTTGAAGCTGGGGGAGCGGGCGTTCGAGATCGTGCTCGCCCGGAAGATGCGGGACGAGGGCGTGGAGACGCAGTGGTTCGTTCGACACGGGTCGACGCCGATCAACGAGCTGCCGGCGCACTGGTCGGACGAGTACAAGACGATCGTGGAGCGGCGGATCGCGGTCATCGAGGGCAACCGCAACATCGGGTTGATCGAGCGGCCGGAGTGCAAGCGGCGCTGGGCCACCGAGGGCTGGGACGCGATGCAGGCGAAGGCGCTGCGCGACTGGCTGCTGGACCGGTGCGAGGCGCGGGAGCTGTGGTATCACCACGTCGATGGGCTGGAGCAGCCGCGTCCGCTGACCACCGCCCAGCTCGCCGACGAGCTGCGCCGCGACGCCGACGTGCTGACCGTCGCCGGCATCTACGCGCCCGGTCAGGATCTCGGCAAGGTGATCGCCGACCTGGTCGCCGACGAGCACGTGCCCCACCTGGCCGCGCTGCGCTACAAGGACTCCGGCCTGTCCAAGCGGGCCGACTGGGAGCAGGTGTGGGACCTGCAGCGGCAGGAGGACGCGCTGCCCGACGAGGCGGCGAAGCGGGAGTTCCGCAAGCAGATCCCGGTGCCGCCGAAGTACACCTCGGCGGACTTCCTCAAGGGCAGCTACTGGCGGCACCGGGGCAAGCTCGACGTGCCCAAGGAGCGGTTCGTCTCGTACCCGGGTGCCAGCCGCGACGGTGACCCGTCGCTGCTGGTCGGCTGGGCCGGCTGGGACCACCGCGAGCAGGCCCAGGCCCTGGCCACCCTGATCGTCGCCCGTGAGCAGGAGGACGGCTGGGCCGCCGACCGGCTGCTTCCGCTGGTCGCGGGGTTGCGCGAGATCCTGCCCTGGGTACGCCAGTGGCACGGCGAGTTCGACCCGCAGTGGGCTGCCTCGCCGGCGGACATCTACGCCGGCTTCCTCGCCGAGACCACCAACCGCCTCCACCTCACCGACGAGGCGCTGACCTCCTGGCGGCCGGCCAAGGCCACCCGTGGCCGCAGAGCGAAGCAGTGAACAAAGCAGACAGGTCGCCGCCTACCCTTCCCGCACGTCAGGAGCCGACAATGGATAACGAGATTCAGCTGATCAGTGACGGTGATGGGCTGGCGGTCATCGGAGATCCGACGGCCGTCGAACGCTTCCTCGTCGCTGAGGGACTGCCGTCGAAGGACCTCGGCCTGCCTCGGCTCGGGTCTGTCCTCAGTGCTGGGGCGGCAGCGGCACAGACGGGTTCCGAGATCGCCGCCCACTCAGGTCGCTGGGTGCAGCTGACCAAGGAGTCCGCGCAGGTTGTCCATAAATACGGGCTGATGCAGAGCAAGACTCCGGGCGTCAGCCATGCGATGGTGGGGCAGCCGGGCTCGATCAAGAAATGGCTCCAGATCTCGAAGGGGCCCGGGGCGATCGCGGGCAACCCGGCGCTGCTGGCCGGTGCTGCGGGGATCATGGCGCAGCTTGCGATGCAACAGAGCATGAAGGAGATCACCGACTATCTCGCCACGATCGACGAGAAGGTCGACGATGTGCTCCGCGCCCAGAAGGACGCCGTGTTGGCCCGCATGATCGGCGTGGGCTTCGTCATCGAGGAGTCCATGACCATCCGCGAGCAGCGGGGCCGGGTCGACGAAGTCACGTGGTCGAAGGTGCAGGGCGCGCCGGCGACGATCGCAGAAACCCAGGCGTACGCGTTGCGTCAACTCGACGCACTCGCGGAGAAGCTGGAGCGCAAGACCACGATCGGTGATCTCGCCAAGGCGGCCAAGGAAGCAGAGTCCAAGGGACAGGAGTGGCTCGCTGTCCTGGCTCGCTGCTTCCAGCTGCAGGACGCGATCGCCGTGCTCGAACTCGACCGGGTGCTGGACGCGTCGCCGGGGGAGTTGGACGGGCATCGCCTCGGGCTGAGGGCTGCCCGGCAGAACCGGCTCGAACTCATCTCCCGGTGCACCTTGCGCCTGCTGGCCCGCATGGAAGCGGCCGCGGGTAGGGCCAACGCCAAGGTACTGCTGAATCCGATGGACTCCCCGGCTGTGGTGAAGTCGAGCAACCATGTCTCGATCGCCATCGTCGACTTCCACGGGCGGCTCGGGATCGAGGGCGATCGGCAGTCATCGGAGGCGAGACGATGGACGGACGCGGCCATGGAGGTGCGGGACAAGGCGCTCGAGACAGGAGCAGACGGCGTCGGTGCCGCCGTGCGCCTCGGCAACGACACCCTCGGCCGCGCCAAATGGGCGACGGGCAAGCTCTCCAGCCGGATCGCCGAGCGAGGGCTCCGCTGGCGCGGGGACGACGAGAAACGCGACGAGAAGGACTGAAAGCTCAATCGCGGTGGCCTGACAACTCAACCACCGGCTCCTGGCCTCTGACCCGCCCTGCTCTTGAGGGCGGGTCAGGGACCCCCGTACGTGAGAAGCGTCGTTGTCGTGGAAGGCAGCATGGCGTCGCGGCCCCCCTCCGGGTACCAGATCAGGAAAGTGCACCCCATGCTGGGGGAACTGCAGCGGTACACCCTCAACAAGCCGCTGACCTTCCGCTGTTCGAGGTGCCAGCGCACCAACATGTCCAGCTCGGTGGTCACCATCGGCGGGGACTGGTCCCGTCTGCTCTGCGGTCATTGCTACGGCGGGTCGGTGGGATCCGGTAAGAGCGTGGCCCCGAAGGCGAAGGCCGCCGGGACCTCAGCGAGAGCGCAGCCTGAGACGCACCGGCCGGCCAGCCCGCTGCCCCGGGACATGGTGTGGCTCGCCGCGCTGCACCGTTCCGTCGCCGAGAGGAAGGAGCTGTCCCCGTCCGAGCAGGAGCTCTACCGCCGGCGTGCCGGTGAGCCCGCCTCCATCGCCGCCATCAGATACGCGGAGGGGCTGCTCGAGGTCGAGGTCCGGATCGCCGAACTGACCGGCGGCCGGGCCGCCGAGACGCTGAGCCGCACCCGCGATGAGTTGGCGCTCCGGCGGGTTGAGGCGTCCGAGCGCTTCCGTGCCTCTCGCCGGCATGTCCGGGGCGAGCATGCCTCCGCTGCTGCGCGGCCTGAGCCCTTGGCGATGCAGGTAGTCCGCGATGTTGCCGGCAGCACCTTCGACGCGGCGCTCGCCCAGGTGCTTCGCCGTCGGGGGCTACGTCTCGTCGATCTTGACCCGCCGGCCACCGACATCTGGGCGTGGCTGTGCCTGCATGAGAAGCAGGTCGCGCCGGAAGTGCCTGCTGAGGTGAAGCGCCTACGAAAACTGAGCCAGGCGGACTTCACTCGTGAAGCTGTGGCTGACGTCAATCGCTGGCAGTACGACGAAGCGCTGGCGCACCCGGCCGCGGCGGAACAGTGGGCAGCCTGCGCGGACGAAATCTTGGCGGAGACTGAGCGCGTGTACCGGTCACTTCAGGCCGACCCGAGCGGCGGGCGCGGCAAGGAGGTCGCGACACGTCTGCGACGGGCTGGCGAGGCACATGCGCGGGCCAGCGCGCGCTGCCTCGAGGCCCAACTGATGGTGGAGGACCTGCAAGTTCAGGCCACCCGAATCCATCGGGCACGGGGAATGCCGAAGCTTCGATCCGACTGCCTGGCCGAGGCGACCCGGGCGGTCCGCAAGAGCGATTCCGACCTGGCACGACAGGTCGACCGAGCGATCGAGGAGCACCGGAGAGGATGCCCGCAACGGCGTGACTGCGAGCGCCAGGCCGGTTGTGTGTCGTCGATCGGGGAAGCGGTGCGGTTCCGGCTGGCGGCGGTGGAACTGCCTGACAATGAGCCGCCCGCACCGAACGCGCGCCCAGTCGAAGGAGTGTCCTCGACGGAATTGGCGCGGTGCGGGCACGAGCGAGCCGCCTTCATCTGTCCCGACCTGCTCAAGCAGGTGTCGACCGACCTGGCGCGGGTCGTCGGTGTGGTGGACCTCGCGTACCGCGGCGAGGGGCGATTCGCGTTCGCCTGGGTGACGGAGTACGGGGAACTGGGCACCGGGGCCGACCACGCGATCAACGAGCACGACGCCTGGCTTCACGCGACGTGCCGTGGTGTCTTGGACCTGGGTGGCGAACTGTCGAACGTACACATTGCCTGTCGTGACGAGCGGGCGGCTTCCGTCGCGAGGTATGTGGTTGATGCCGGGCTCGTACCCGAGGCCTTGGGATTTTCGGTGTCGCAACGCACACGTGACCTGCTCGCTGCGCTGGTCGCGCGATCTGGCAAGACCTTCGTCGACGCTGACCGCTGCCCCGGACCACATCGGGGTTCGACTGCGGCTCAGCGCCTGGCAGCGGTCGTTCTTGAAACCGGGCGTGAGGCCGGTGGCGCGCAGGCGGTGAAGTCACTGGCGGATGAGATCTCCGAGGACCTGCGTGAGACGGCGGAGTCGCGGGCTCAGCTGCTACGACTGGCCGAGGCCGGGGAGTGGAGTCCCGCGGGTTCGAAGGCCGGGGAACTTCGGTGGACGGCGGCGGTAGGGCGGGCGCAGATCAACGGGGGCTGGGGCGCCATTCCCGCTGGAATGACGACACCGCCCGCCGCTGACAGCCGCCTCCGGCTTGCTGTCCATCATCCGGGTCACGCCGAGCGGGACGGACGGGCTGAGAGCGACGTGTTAATCCGGCATGTTGCCGGAAGTTGGGAGCTGCATGGCGTGGTGTGGCCGCCGGGTCTGCTTCCGGGGACCCTGGTCAGCTTCAGCTGGCGTCCGGGTGACGATGCGATTCTGGCCGGTACCGACCTACTGCCTCGCCCCGAGCGGGTCGACGAACTGACCTACCGGCACCGTTACGACATCCGCGTCGTCGTCCGGGAAACTGCGCCGGGAGCGGAGCAGGAGGCACGTGTGCCCGACCTCTCCGACGCGGGATGGGTCATGCGGACGCTGCGTAAGCTCGGCCATCTCAGCCCTGACGGGAGCGCCATCCTGGCGGAGAAGGCGCTCGTACGTAACTGCCGTGAGCTGGGCTTGCCGCAAAGCCGTGTGGGTCGCATCCATCCCGCTGTGGAAGACCTGATTCGTGAGCGGCGAATCGGAAGGGTACGAGGAAGCCTGGACCGAAACGGCTTGCCCAGCTATCCGCCGCGAGCCGGTGAGTCCCGCGTCGAGCTCCTGCGCTACGTCCCGAAAGTGGTGAGCATCGCCCCGCACTCGGACCACCGGCAGGAGGCCCGATCGCCGCGCCGTGACCACTGGGTGGACGGCTTTGTACGGCGGCTGCCGGCGGGTGCGCACGCCTCGGCGGAGCAGATCGAGGCGCACCGCGAAGCGATCCGCGCCGCCGAGGTCGTCGACCGGCCACTTCGCGACGGCTTCACCTACGTGCGCCGGCACCGGCGGGCACGCTGACCCGACGACTTCGAGGGGTGGGAACGGTGATCGAATCGACGGAGACACCAGACGTCGAAAGCTGGTGGAATGCTGCCGACGTGGACGAGGTGGCCGAGATGCTGGCGTCCCGGCGGTCTCGGCTCTGGCAACTCCTCGATCCTGCCGAGGTTGCCGCGTGGGTCTTCGCTGAGCCCGCCGCGGCACCGGTCGATCCGTCGCCGGTCGACGTCGATGGTGACTGGTCGGCTGGGCTGGACGAGACCCGCCGCCGATCCTGGGCGCTGGCCGGCTGGGTCGCTCGTACTGTGGTGCCCGAGGCGGCCAGCACAGCCGGAAGGTACTGGATCCTGTCCTGCCTGGACGACAGCGCACCGATGCTGCGGCTGACGGTCGGTGTGCTGGAGATCCTCGGGCTGTACGAGTCGGGTGAGGCGGTGTGGCTGCGGTTGCACGCCGCACCGGTCGGCCTCGCCATGGATGCCGGGATCCTCGACCTGGAGGAGTGGGAGCGGCACGGGATCGAGGTGTTGGAGGATGGCACGAAAACCCTCGCCGAGGAGAAGCTTCTCGTCCGCTGCCCTGATCTGGACACCGCGCTCTGGCTACTGCGGCAGCCACCGGTGATCGCCGGACTGCGGTTGCTGAGCTGTTGGGTGGCCGCCGGGCCGTTCTCGTTCGAGGGCCGCTACCGACCCGAGGTGGTGGGTCGGGCGTGGCAGGCGGCCGAGTCCCTGACGGAGGCCGAGACTGGCAGTGAGCCAGCCGCGGTGCAAGGCTTCGACCGCCCGTACAACGGGGTGACCGTGCCTGCCGACCTGCCGCTGCAGCGATCGTTCGACGCGGAGGCGTACCGCGCCGGGGTCGACGAGCATGACCGGCTTTGCCGACTGGTGATTGACCACCTCGCCGCGAATGGCCTGCGAGGCGGAGCCGGACTGCACGGTGTGCCGGTGGATCTCGCGTGGCGGGACGCCGAGGGGCGGCAGTTCATCGCCGAGGTGAAGAGCGTGGTCGGTGGCAATGACGTGGAGCAGCTACGCCTCGGCCTCGGCCAGGTGCTCGAATACCGGCATCGCCTGGCCGTCTGCGAGGTGCCGGCGATCGCCGTGCTGGTGGTTTCCGGCGGGGTGGATCCGATATGGCGAGACATCTGCGCCGAGAACAAGGTCCGTCTGCTGTCCGGTGATGACTCGCTAGCCACATGGGCCGAAGTGTTCGGGACGGCGCTATTTGAACCCTAAGGCGAGGGTACCTTCGCGCGACGGCAACCGAGGTGACGCGCGCCTACTTCGCCCTGTTGTGGCGCCTTGAGAGGATCAATGCTGGCCGTGGCGGCATGGGTCGCGGTCGGCGTGAGCGCTTCCTCGAATAGTCGAACGATCGCGGGTGCGGGAGTGGGAGCGGCTCCGGGCTCACGCGAGTGGTGTGATCATGCGGGGACTTGGAGTTGGTGAGCGTGCTGGACCTGTTGACGCAGTTGCCCGCGTTGCTCGGTGTCCTGATCGGCACAGCGGGCACGATGATCGCCACAAGCGTGAACGAGCGCGCCCGCTGGCGCAGGAGCCAGACCGTCCGGTGGGACGAGCGGCGTCTCGATGCATACGTCGACTTCACCCGAGCGGTCAAGGAAATCCATGCCGTGGCGACTCAGATGCTCGGCGACCACCGTCCCGGGTCGCGCCGGCCGCCATTGGACCGGGACGTCGGGCTGGCCCGGCTTGCCGAGGCCGATGTCCGGCACACCTTGGCCTGGGAGGCGGTTCTACTGCTCGGCGACGAGGTGACCGTTCGCGCCGCCGCTGGCTGGCGGGACGCCGTCCGGGACATCGAACGGACCGCACGGGAACTACCGACTCCGCCCACCCATCTGCCAGAGTTGATACATCGTGCCGACGAGAGCCGTGATCGGTTCTACCGCGCCGCTCGCGGCAGTCTGGGCGTCCGTGGGGGCTCGGTGGACCAGGTCCGGCACCCATTGCCGAGACCGGGCAGGGCGGAGCCGGCGGCACTGGCGCGTCGGCGTGGGCTCAGTGAAGGTCGTGGGCAGCCGACGCCGCCGGCTTGAACGGTGCCACTCCACCTATGACCTGTAGGCGGCCATGACGCGACTTTCTGGGACATCACGGCGCGCGAGGACACCGATATCGCGCGACCTGCCGGCGCAGCCGTCGGCCGTCGGCACCGCACGTCTGGATGATCTGTCTTGGACGTGACGGGTATCTGACTCTCGGCTCAGATCAATGGTTGCCCAAGATTCGATAGTGTTACTCAAGGCATTGCCCTGACTCCTGAATGTAGTTTTCGGGGCGGATCGCCTTTGGGGGTTCTGATGGCACCGAGCAGGCGGCGGGCCGTTCTCATCGGGGTCAATCACTGCGGGTACGACGTGCAGTTGCCGGCCCTGCGCTATGCCGAGAGCGATGCGAAGGCGATGCGGAGCGTCCTGCTGGACGAGCGGATCGGCACCTTCGACGACGGTGATGTCGACCTGTACATCGGCCCCCACGCCACCTGGCAGGACATCAAGGCAAGGCTGCGGGAGATCGCCCTCGACTCGCGCCCGTCCGACGTCCTGCTGGTCTACTTCGCCGGGCACGCGCTGGTGCCCGAATGGAGCACCCAGCTCGACGCGTACCTCGTCACCACCGATCTGGAACCGGACAAGCTGCGCCGGGAGCCGGACAACGGGCTGCGGATGGCGTTCCTCAAGCGGGACGTGTTCGAGACGTTCGCCGGCACCTCGTTCCTCATCCTCGACTGCTGCCACGCCGGGATCTACCTCGATGCCAGCCGGCGGTACGCCGAGGCGATGCAGACCTACCGTACCCAGGTCGACCGGCACAGCGCGCTGCTCGCCTGCCCCAACCGCTCGGCCGCCCGGGAGAGTGACGAGCACCAGCACGGGTTGTTGACCTACCACCTGCTGCGTGGGCTGCGCGGACAGGCGAACGACAGCGGCCGGGTGTCCTTCGCGCAGATGGCCGACTATGTGGCCGAGCAGGGGCTCGACCCGCCCCCGGTGCAACTCGTGCAGATGTACGGGCCGACCACCGTCCTCACCCAGCCGCCCGTCTCGCGACACGACCGGCAGGCCCTGAGCGCGCCCGCCAACCCCGGCACCACTCGGCCGTGCAAGAGCCCGCTCGACGACCGCGCCAGCTCGATCATGCAGCTGCTCGGCCGGGTGTTCCGCTCCGAGGCGCATCCGCTGCCGCTGTCCCGCCAGCAGGGCCAGGCCGAGCGCGTGGAAATCATCCGGTACGCCCTGGACGCCGACTCGGTCGCCGTGGTGGAGTTCTCGGGCCGGGGGATCGGCGTGGTCAACTACACGGCCCGGTTCGACAAGGAGGAGCTGTGGCCCCTGCTTGAGCTGAGTGCCGCCGACGCGATGCAGTACCGCACCTCGATGCCCGGGCACATCGTCTCGAACGACGCCGACCGGCGGCTGCTCTGCGTACCCGTGTCGTACGAGGACGACCGGACCCTGGCACTGATCGTGGTGGACCCCGCGCTCGCCCTGCTCGACATGGGCGAGCCGCTGGCCGTCATGCTGCGGACGATCTGGGATTCGAACCCGCTCGACGACCCGACCGAAGCGGAGATGCGGGTGATGACCGCCCTGCGGACCAACTTCGGGCGGTTGCCGCTCAACCTCTACCAGTACGCCTTCAGCCTTTACCAGAAGCTGATCCGCTCCATGACCATGGTGTTCCAGCCGGTGGTGGAGCTCGACCAGCGGGCGGCCGGGGTGAGCGTGCACAGCTACGAAGCCCTGGCCCGCCGGGCGGATCACGAGCTTCGCGCGCCGCTGTTCGCGCTTCAGATGGCGTACGCCTGGGGCGACCGCTTCATCATCGAGCGCGACGCACTCCTGCTCGAAAAGGCGGTCCGGTCGTACGCCGAAGCCGATGCCAAGACGCCCTGGGAGGGCACCAAGCCACTGTCGGTGAACGTCGCGGTCCGCTCGTTGCTCACTGACTCCTACCTCTCCCAGGTGAGCAAGGCCCTCGCCGACGCAGACCTCCATCCGCGCACCCTCACCCTCGAGATCTCCGAACAGGATCCGATCCAGCCCGGGCCGGGCGAACGGTGGCCGCAGGAGCCGCTCGCCTACTTCCACCGGCGGCTCACCGACCTCGCCCGAGAGCTGCGGATCAACTTCGCCGTGGATGACTTCGGGGTCGGCTACGCGTCTCTGGCTCGCATGGCGGAGTTGCCGTTGACCCAGATCAAGGTCGATCGGGCCGTGCTCCATCATCCGCTGGCCCTGGAGGAGCTCGCGCTCGTGGCTCGGGTGGCCCGCCACGCGCTCGACCGCGGGCATGCGCCCCAGGCCCGGGTCGTCACCGTCGAGGGCTACGACGACGAGGCGCCGGTCAGCCTCAAGCAGATCTACGACCTTGGCATCCACCACGTCCAGGGCTACTTCTGCGGGGAGGTGGCGACCACGTCGCTGCGCCCGCTGAACCAGCCGGTGCGGGACCGCATTGCCGCGAGAGTGAGAGGTGAGGAATGACGAGCGTCAAACTCCTGCTGCCGGCGGACGTCTTCGAGGAACTGGATCTGCCGTACGAGGGCGTCCGTGACGTCTCAGCCATCACCGTCGCGGTCGACGCGGTGAGCGTCATGGCCAACCTCGCCACGCTGGCCACCCTGCAACCGCAGCTGGGTGCGCTGGTCGCGGCGATCCGCAACTGGCGGCTGCGCGACCCACGGCCATCGGTGACGCTGACGGTAAAGGGGCCCGGCATCGACCTGAAGGTGGACCTGGCCCGCAACGTCAGTAAGGCCCAGCTTCTCGCTCAGCTCCGCCCGCTCCTCGAGGACGAGTGATCGTCGGACACAACATCCGACAATCCTCGGGATGGTTCGGCGTCGATGTCCTCGGTAGGGGTGAGTGCCTCCGTTCTCGTCGACCGGCTCGCCAACAACCGTAAGGCCAACAGCGTCGAGCAGTTGGTGCGGTCTGCCCGGTGGGCGCCGCTTGCGCAGCACCTTGGATTCCGACTGAATACCGGAATGGGCGTGGCCCGCATATTCCGGCCATGAGACGGCCGGAGTCTGCCATTCCGGGGTAGGGCAAGTGGACGTCGCTGCGCGGGGAGGGCAGAACAGAGCACCTCCCCAGGAGGTCAGTCGCGTCTGGCGGGGCACGTTTCTATCGATGCTCTCCTCTGGCCGGCCAGCCTTCGCCGGTCGACCGGAGCCGGATGTGGCCGTTTCGTCGGGTCGGTTGGGGAAAACGGATGCTGATGGGCCACTGCGCGCACCTATTGCCGTTCGCGGCCTTGCCCCCGCGTCACCTCAGCCCATAGAACGTCTTTGTATGAGGGTTCCTCCCCCTGTTGATGCAAACGGTGACTGGTCGCCGCACGCCGGTGAACTTTTCACGGATCGCGAGATCGAGTCGCAGGCGTTCAAATCAGCGTTGGCGAGTTTCCGGCGGCTGATCGACCAGGACGACGAGGTCGGCACCGAACGGCGCAATATCGTCACCTTCCATGGGCTGGGTGGCATAGGTAAGACAGCACTGTCGGAGCGGCTGGAGGCGTGGGTCAAGCACGATCTGCCGCTCGTCAACGGCTGGGGACCGTCGCCGGCCACGAAGGTCGACGCGAGCGTTCGAATGGATCTGCACGGCTCTGCCGGACGGATCGACATGACGGCGGTGTTGCTCGCGCTGCGCACCGGCGTCGCCGGCATTCGCCGCCGGTGGCCGCTCTTCGATCTCGCGTTCGCGGCCTACTGGTCCGCTGTGCGCCCCGGTGAGCCGCTGCCGAACATGCACAGCCGCAGCGAGTACGCCGACGTCGTCGCCGACACGACCGGTGAGGTCCTCAAGGATCTCGGATCCGTGGCCGATTACGTCGTCGGCACTCCTGTCGGCTTCGGCGTGTGGGGTATCCGCAAGATCATCGGCGTCCTGCGCAGGCGACGCGACGTACGGCTCGGCGTGGACTCGTTCGCTGGCTTCGAGAGCTTTCTTCTGCGCTGCGCAGACGAACCGAGCCCCACGGAATCGCGGCCCGAACTCGCCTGCGAAATCGCAGCGACGCTGTCCTGGGAACTGGCGACGATGACGCCGTCCCCGCTCGTGGCGGTCTTCATCGACACCGCCGAGCGCCTCGCCCTCGACCCGAGAAGAATATCCGAAGGACACCTGAATAGGCTGATCCATGACATGCCCAATGTCCTGTTCGTGCTGACCGGGCGGGCCATGCTCGACTGGTACCGCGAAAACCGGGTCGACCTGCCCTATCGCGGCCGGTGGATCTGGCCCGGTTTGGTGCCAGATGCGCAGGACGCGCCGCGACAGTATCTTGTCGGTAATCTCTCACCGTCCGACACCCGGGAGCTGATCCAGCGGGGGCGCCGTCAGCTCGACCTGCCCATGAGCGACGAGGTAGCGGAGGAACTTGCCCGGTCGTCGGCCGGGCTGCCGCAGTACCTCGAACTCGCCCGCCAGGTGGCGATCTCGATCAAGACCGCCGGCCAGGGCCGCTTGGTCCAGGTCACCGACGTGACCGGAGGGCTCGGCTCGTTGGTGATGCGCGTCCTGGACGGTATCCCGGCCGACGAGCAGCGGGCGATCCGCGCGGCCTGTCTGTTCCGCGTCTTCGACACGGCTCTCATCGCCGCGGCCGCCGATGTCGACCACGGGTGCGCCGAGCGGGCGGTCGCTCGTCCCATGATCGATCGGCACGAGGGCGAACGCTTCCCATACCGTATGCACGACGCCGTGCGGGAAGCCATCCGTCGCACCGATCACCAGGTCGCCGGCGGTTGGTCCGAGCGCGACTGGGAGCTGGCCGCCAGCCGTGCCGCCGTGGCGGTACGGCAAATGCACGACGACGCCAAGCAGCGCGAGGACAACAGTGAAGTACTGGATGCCATCGGCATCGCCATTGGGCTCGTGTGCGAGCAGAACACCACGTTGGAGCCCTCGCCGAGCGCCTCCTACGCGGATTGGCTGTCGCGGGCCATAGTGTTCAGCCCTTCCGTGCAGGGCCTACGCTCCCGGGTGCCGGCGGTGAGCAGAACCGCGTACGGCCAGCACGTGCTGAACTTCATCGCCGCCAAATCCCTGGAGACGCCCGGCGAGGAACGCCTACGGCTTCTGCGCGAGATCTCCGGCGCGGAGCACCCGTTGCGTCGAGTCGCCCGCCGGCATCTCGGCTACACCCTCAGGGCGCAGCACCGCTGGGACGAGGCGCTGGCAATCTTCGACGAGCTTGCGGCGCAGGCACCTACGCCGTTGCACCTCGGGCAGCGGCCGCAGATTTTGAGCACGGCGCGCCGGTTCATGGATGCCCGAGAGGCCGCCGAGGGCCTTCCCGTCCAGGCACTGATCACTCGCGCCCAGGAGTACGCGCACGGCCGCCCGGAGCGGTACTTCGCTGAGATTGAAGCGAAGCTCGCGGCGCTGCGGGGCGCCGGACGCCAGCGGGAGTACCTCGAGGAGGTCGGGGTCTACCTCCAACGTCGGGCCTTCCTGCATGACGACCTCGGCATCGACGAGATCAACAACCTCCGCGATCACGCCGAGCTGGCCGGCCATACCGTCGCTACCCGCTGCGCTCTGCTGGCCACAGTTCTCGTGCACCGATCGGATCCCGCAGAGGTTTCATTCGTGCTCGACCGGCTCAAGAGCCTGGACCTGGTGTCCGGACCCGCCGGCGAGATCGGGTTCCGGTACGCGTTTGCCGAGTTCTGCGACGCCCGACTCGCCGGCGACTGGGAAAGGCTGGCGGTGCTGCAGCAAGAGGTCGACCGGATACAGGTTCGCACCCGCCCGTGGGTTGCGGTCGAATGCTTCCTTGAGTCAGTAGGCCTGCCGGTCCGGCCGGCGCCGACGCAATGGATCGAGCCGTACAACGTCGTTCGGAGGCGCTGGGCGGCCCATTTGCGCTCCTACCTCACGCGCTACGGCGTCGACGATTGCGGGCAACCGGCCGACTCATAACCGCGGCTGGCCCGGACCTGTGCAACGTGGCCGGTAGCCGGCCGAAGATCCGCCGCCGATCATGTGCTTATCGCTAAATGGACGGGGGCGTCGCGCACCGGTCATCCGTCACCGCGCGGCTCCATCGCAATTGTCCGGGATCCGACAGAAAGAATGATCGACGGATATGGCTGTTCCGTTCGTTGGTCAAGGCCATCCGATAAGCCGATTAAGCAGACCTGGCCATTTGTAGGTCGGCTTGGTTAGATGGGCTTCACTGGCATCCGGCACCGGGCAGGGACCCGTTATCCTCAACCGGGAGATGACATGGGTTTGATGGATCATCGGAAGACGTGGCAATTTGAGTTGAAGGCAGCGCCGGACAGATGCCTGACGGCCTTCGACGTGGCGCTCAATGGCCGGAGCGCGTTCAGCATGCGCAAGGCCAGGTGGGACGTCAGGCGGACGACGTCTGGTGCCGGCTTGCCGGCTGCGGTGGGGACGTACGCTGGTCGGGATGGTGCGGCCGCGCTCTTGATGACGTTCGCAGGGCGAAGCATCGCCGAGGATGACCAGGCCGCCATAGGCTCCGAAATTAGCTTCGAGGTCCGAGCACATGACCGGAGTACCGGTCGAACAAAATGCGCGATGTGGCTGAGCCGCAGAGGCGTCCGTATGGTGGACTTCACCGCGCAGGCAGGCTTCCTTCGTGCCTCCATGAAGGACGTAGCCAGCAAGCTCGCCGAGCTCGACTCGAGCGTGACGGTTACGAAGATCTGAGCGTCGGTGGGCGACGCTGGCGGATAGATCTACAAGATCTGCTCGTGAGGAGCACACGTGTCAGTCTTCAGCCGTAAAACCAGAGTCACCGCTTTCTGGCAGGAGCCCCCGTTTCGATCGAACGATCTTGGCCAGCTCTATCAGTACGCCCTGAGTTGCGCAGGCCGGGAGGACGGGGTGGGCATGATGAGGAGCGGTTGGGCAATCTACCGACAGGCCGGCTTGCACTCCCACCAGGCTGCGGAATTCCTCCGGGACGGTTATCGGTCCTGGTCGCAGAGTCCCGACTGCCAGCCGAGCCTGGCAATAGAATTTCTGACCGAGCTCTTTGAACGACTCAACAGGAAGAGCCCGGCCCTACCACCCAACATCTACGCGGTGCCACGAGAGTTGATCGACCCGATTGCATGCCACTACGGCATGCGCTGCTGGGCTGGAAACGAACTCCTGGAAGCCGCAGATCGCGCGGCCCGCCCCGACGTGCGCGAGCGATACGAGCAGACCGTCTTCGAGGCGATCGTCCGCAGCCATGCGGACTTCGTACCACCACGCTCCAAAGTATGGGCTCGCGCCTACGCACGCGACCATGGCGAGCCCGAGCCTTGGCCTGGCCCAGGCGTCTGAAGCACAACTCGGCTGCCGAATCTACGCGCAGCAGCAGCGGGACAACTCCGTAGCGTCAGAGTGACCGAGTCGCCGTACCGAGCGGTCGTGATTGGACTGGCATGGACAAGAGAAGTTGGCTGCGCGGCGCCGACGGGGCGGTCGCCAAAGCGTCCGAAAGTACCGCAGCGTGGGCGCGGGACATGAGCGGAGCAGCTCGGGCAGCGGCGGCTTCTGCCACGGAACGCATCGCCGGCATGGACGGGCCGGCACTTCCCTTGGCGGAGGCCTGGAGCATCGGTCTGGGACGGATTTTGAGCGAACAGGCGACCCTGCCCGGCATGCTCCGCAGCGCCGTCCTCAATCTCGACCGCCTCGGCCGCTTGCAGATTTCTTCCGATTCGATCAGCTTCGACGGAACCGATGTGCCCTGGACGAAGGTCGAAGAGATCAAGTTCGGCAGCGCCTCGGCGTTGCTCGTGTCCCACGCCATCGAGCACGAGATCGAGCGCCTGACGGACCGGCTGCCACCCGTGCCAGGCAGAAGTTGGCTGGTGCGGCAGGCGGTTGAGGTGCTGGTAGCACTGTGCCATGCTGTCGGCACCGTCGGTGAGGACAGCGCGAAGCGCCGCGGAGCCGACGGGGTCGAGGTGCCGCTCGGCGTCCCGATGGAGGTCGTTTACCGCAGGCTTGGACGTCGGAAGAAGCTGACCCCGGGGGCCTTTGTAACCCTGGTCGCGGCGCTGGTCCCGAACACGCCCGAGACAATCGCGGCGCTGGCCCGCCAGCATCATGTCAAGATCACGACGGTCGCCTCGTCGCGGTATGAGAAGCACGCGGTCGCGATGGTCAACTTCGCCGCCGCACTGTCTGACCGACTTCGGCGTGAGGGCGAACCCGGCCCATCCGATATCGGTGTTGCCGACGACTCCGAACTCCTAGAGGTCGGCGAGGCGAATGAGGACGACAGCGCGCCGGGCGCCGATCGGCCAGATGCGCTGCCGAGGGGACGGATGGCGGAACAGGCAGGTGCGCCGGCGCTGGAACGAGATCCAGACGATGCACAAGCTTCTTCGTAGGCCCTATCCGGCAACCGTCAGAGCGGGCTCGGACAGCGTCATGCCTCGTGGGCGGCGAACGGGCGCCGGCCGCCGCCCATCGGCGGTGGCCGGCGCGGATCTGTGATGACGGGTTCAGTACCTGTCGGCACCCGTGAGGACACGTTCAAGGTTGTCCGCGGTTGAGGTCACGAGCGCCAGTGGCCTCTCGAACTCGTTGATGTTCAGATTGAGCAGGGGCACCGCGTGGCGGAATGTCAGAAGGTCGCCCACGACCGCCATTCCACCGCAGACCGTGTTGCCGACCTCCTCCAACGCGCGGGCCAGATTCACCGAGCCCAACTCGCCGAAGGACGACTCGATCTGAACCCATTCCTCCTCCCCATCGGCGAGGGTCAGGTGCCAGAGCAGCACCGCCTGCGAGCGCAGGTTTCCGGTCTCGAACACGAGCTTTATCAGATTCGGTCGTTCCTCCGCGATCCTGTAGTTCGATCGAACGTAGGACATAAGATCCGCCCAGGTCGCCATGTGATTCTCCTTTTCCGTTCGCGCAGAAAATGGCACCGATGCTCGGACAGGGACAGAAGTGGGAACCGCATCCGCAAGGCGGATAGAAAACAGTTCACCCGGCTTAGGGAAGAACCGCAAGGCCCTCACTCATCCGGTGTACAAGATCTGTCAGTTTCTGCGTCTCGGCCCGCCACCGACTCAGTGAGGAGCCCTTGGGAAAATTGCCCAGAGGTCCTCTTGACGTCTCCTCGACGGGTCATTCGGCGTCCGCCTATCTTCGGCTGATCCGACCAGACGGAGGAGGGCAGCCCCGGTCCGTGTGGTGCCGGACCCCGCTTGACCGTCGGAAACCTGCGGGCCGGTGCTGCCTCTATGGTGCCGCGACCGACATGTTGAGAGAAGGAACGCCAACTGCTGATTGATCAGCTGTCCTCAGGCCAATGTGGATCGCCACGACCGCGATATGGAGATCAGGGGCGAGGATTTCATGGTCTGCTACGCGAGGGCCACGCTGCCGCGTTGGCGCGGACGCGAGGAAACCGATCTCGGCGCTGTGGCCACCGACATCGGCAACTGGGCCGCCTCGACCGCCGTGCGCGATCTCGTGGACTGTTTCGAGGCGAAGTGGCTGGCTGGCGACATCCTCGAACTCCTCGTGGGTTTGGAGGAGATCTCCGCCCAGGGCCCGACAGGCTGCCGCCGCATCTGGCGAGACCGGTGGCCAGCGGCGCGCACGACTTGTCACCCGGTCGTCTGGACGTACTCCGCGTCGCATCACCTGGTCGACCAGGGCCACAACGCCGGCATCCTGTCCAATATCACCTATCCGCCTGCCAAGGAGGTCGTGCAGGGGCACGGCACCGCGCCGGAGATCGGGGGAGAAGTGTGGGGAAGCGCGATCGCCTGTTTGGCGGCACACTCGACGGGTGGGATTGTTCGAGATGACCGCAGGCGGGGAACTGGTTCCGGTGCCGTCCTCCACGTTCGCCGCCGAGCAGATCCTCGAGCGGGCTGACCTTCAACGCGCGCTCCGTGAGCACATCGCCGCCCTCGGGGAAGATCTACTCGTCGTCGCAGAGGAGTTCGGTGATTTTGAAGTACGTCGCCGTATCGACCTGCTCTGCATCGACCGCGCCGGTCGGTTGGTGGTCGTGGAGCTCAAGCGCACCGAGGACGGTGGCCATATTGAGCTGCAGGCGCTTCGTTATGCCGCGATGGTCTCGGCGATGACGTTCGAGCAACTCGTGGACACGTACGA
This sequence comes from Micromonospora sp. NPDC048930, assembly GCF_043197935.1. Classification (NCBI taxonomy): domain Bacteria; kingdom Bacillati; phylum Actinomycetota; class Actinomycetes; order Micromonosporales; family Micromonosporaceae; genus Micromonospora; species Micromonospora sp. NPDC048930. The sequence goes on along the minus strand of NZ_JBICUB010000001.1, from coordinate 450,537 downwards.
ACGGCATCTCACGCAGACCGACCCAGAGAACGCGGACAGCGCGCGGGAGCGTGTCGCTGAGTGGCTCGACGAGGCGGGCGGAGACGCCGCGGTCATCCAGCGTCAGGTGAGGATCATCTTGGCCTCCGCCGGCTTCGATCCCCAGATCACCACGACCGTGCTCTGGCTGAACGACATCTACGGCCTGGACATCACTTGTGTTCGGCTGACTCCCTATCGCATCGGCGAGAAGAGGCTTCTCGACGTGCAGCAGGTCATTCCGTTGCCCGAGGCAGCGGAACTGACGGTGCAGTTGCGCCGCCGAGAGACCGCCGCACGGGCTGCACAGGCGAGCAGCGGTCGTGACCTGACCCGGTACGTGATCGCCACTCCGTCGGGGACGACGGATCCGCTGCCCAAGCGCAGAGCGATGCTGGCGCTCGTCACCGCGCTGCACAAAGCGGGCGTCGACGTCGCCGAGATGACGAAGGTACTTCCCAGGTGGCCGCGGCTTCTGCCAGTGGACGGCACGCTTACCGGCGATGCGCACGAGCAAGCATTCGCCCGTACCTACCCCAAATACGCCCATCAGCTTGAGCGATGGTTCTTCGAGAGCCCCTTCCACCGCGACGGCAGGACGTGGGTGTTGTCGAAGATGTGGGGCGCTGACACGGCGGAGGGCCTTGACGCCCTGCTCGCCCTCGCGCAGTTCCCCGGATATGACTACGAGCCGGTTGCCGCGTGACCGCTGCCGGGCGCGCCGTCACGTGGGGAGTCCTTGCCAGAGGTCAGTCGTCATCCGCTCTCGCAAGACACTTGCCGTGCTCCCAGACGGCCCGCTCCACGACGTCAGCCTCCATACCGGCGCCCACTTGCTCGCCATCTCCTGTGCCCAGGCGAGATATTCGCCGTACTGATCGGCAGAACGCGGAGCGCCTCACCGAGGTGCCACTCAGTGCGGCCGTTGTTGAGGTCGAACACCTTGCGCAGGCGTGCCGGCCCTCGCCCGCTGGGCAGTCCGCTGCCCCACACGTATGCACCGATCAGAATGTCGATGGCCGTGCGGCCGGTGTCAGCGTCGGCGCCTGCACGCAACAGGTCTCCTCGCGTTATCCGGGGCCACCGTCCGGCGCGGGGAAGGCCATCGAGCCACGGCGGCAGGTCGATCGAGTCCGGCAACCGCCGTCGCCAGGCCGCCGGATTGAACCGGAACCCGTGACCGAGGATGTAGGTATCGCGCGGCGGAGGTGTCTCCCCATACGGTGGGTACCCGGCTGCCCTCGTCACCAGGACGCCCTCTCCAGTGGGACGAACCTGACGGCTCCGTGGGCGAGATCGGGATGAGCTGTGAAGCCGGCGTCACCCCACGATCGGCTGTGCGGGTGGGATCGATCGCCGTTGGCCCACCACGCCTCGTAGCGATACGCCGACGGCGGCAGCCCACCCGGCACCAGCTCCGAGAGTTCTTCGAGCGTATACCTGATCTCGCCCTTCCGCCGGCGGAGGTGATCACGTAGGGCGTCGTACTTGGACACATCGTCCTCCATCGACTGATCAACAGATCCTTGCTCCGCAGAAGAGAGCTGGAGCGTATTGCTAGCAGATGGTTCAGGCTTCGTCCGATCGGCTAGACCAGCGCCACGGCCAGTGCCAAAGGATGGAATCGTCAGCGGTGTGCGAACGTTGATCGGCTTCGCTATGGTCACCGCCTGGGACCAGATGAGGGGAGCTGACGTGGCGAAGCCGGGGGGTGTCTTCTGTTTCGAGGGCCAGTGGGCCGACGACCTCGCGGAGCGGGGCTCGGTGCTGCCGACCCTCGAACTGCTTGACCGACTGGGCAGCATCCGGTTCATCCACCGCGACACGGCCACTCCTCAGGAACTGCGCTACTTCCTGGAGCGCTGGCTGTCCCGCAAGTACTCCGCCTACCAGGTCGGCTTCTTCGCGCTACACGGGGCGCCCACACGTTTGCAGCTCTCCGACTCGCACACCGTCGGGCTTTCCGAAATGGCCAGCTGGGTGTCGGGCCAGTGTGAGGGCAAGCGTCTCTACTTCGGCAGCTGCTCGGCCCTACGGGCATCCGACACAACGCTCGGGGAGTTCCTCCGTGAGACCAAAGCGGCGATGTTGTGCGGCTTTACGAAGGACATCGATTGGATCGAGTCTGCGGCATTCGAAACGGTGGTCCTCAACAACATGGTCAACGGTGGCAGAGTCGACAGCGTTGAGCGGCTCGTCAAGTCCTCGCGATGGGCGCCGTTGGCGCAACATCTCGGGTTCCGTATCGTCTACCAGAACGGCCGGTCAACATAGCGCCACCGCTGCGGCGATCTGGAATGGCGGGCCACGTCCTGCCGCAACGTCCGCCCGGCCCGCAGCGGAGGATCAAGGGCATACGCCGATGCGGGTGGCGAAGCTGCGTAGCCCAGGCAGCGTCTGGCGACGGTCCGCGTCGAGCAGCGCTACGCTGAGCTGCTGCGCCCACGGCCGATACCGGACCTCCTGCGGCGCGGTGCGCTCGGCGGCCTGCAGCGCTCGGAACGACTCCGCGTACGCGCCGCGGCCGTGCAGCGCGAGAGCGTAGTCCTCCCAGTAGCGGGCGCGGCGCTCGACGCTCCCCAATTGGTCGGGTCGCAGGGCACGGGCGTACTGCACCGCCGCCCCAAAGTCGCCGAGCACTCGAGCGACGCTGACGCGGTAGAGCGCGACATCGACGCTGGCAAACCCGTCGCCGGCGCTACTACGACGCCCCGCCTCGCCGGCCTCGTGGAGCAACTCCAACGCGGTGTCCCGGCGGTCCGCGAGCGCCTCCGTGTACGCGGCCGTCGCCAAGAGCCGTCCGTAGGTGGCGACCTGTGGGCCCGATGTGAGGCCGGTCGATTCGTCGAGGGCCTGCGCGGCGCCGATCAGCGTCTGCTGGGCGCGTTCGACGTGCCGGGTGCGCCGCAGCACGATTGCCGACATGCGCGCGGATTCGGCACGTAGCAAGGGATCGTCCGCGTCGCGGGCTGCCTGCGTGGCGCGGTCCATCGCCGACCACGCCATTCCGTCCTCATGCAGTTTCAGCAGCACCTCGATGGTCAGGTGATACGTCCGGGTCAGCGTGGCAGCTGCCATCGCTCGTTCGTTGCCGGCCGCCGCGGCATGGCCGGCCGTTGCCGTGGCGACCAACTGTGGCAGCCGGGCAGACAGCCCGGCGTATCGGCATGCGCGGAAATCGGACCAGGCGCTGGCGAGCGCGGTCCTTAGGCGGGATGGGTCGACGGGGCCGGCTGGCGTCGGGCAACCATCGAGGAGGACGTCTTCGAGGCTGGTGACGACGCGACGCGGAGGCGTGGCCCGCGCAGGCGGGCTTCCGGCGAGCGCCGAGCCGACCAGGCCGGCCAGCCCGCCGAGTACGTCACGCCGTCGCACCGGATCGTCCCCACCCTCGCGCCGTGTTGCTTCACCGCGCACCCTATCGATCGGCGGGCCCGATTGGTGGTATGCCGGGCCGTCAATTTCCATGAGCCCGAAAAGGTCGGGTGGGATGTCGAAGATCGCCGACAGCCGTCGCAGGACGGTGACATCCGTCAGCCGTTGCCGGCCCCGCTCGATCCGGGACAAAGTCGCCGCCGAGTAGCCGCACCGCTGGCCGGCCTCGATCAGGGTCAGCCGCGCCGCCGTCCGTGCGACACGCAGGAGTGTGCCGAAATCGCCGATGGCAGCCGCCTGCCTGGCCTCCGGCAACTCAGACCACCGGCGCTCGACGCCCATGGCAGCCTCCCCGCAGCACCCTCACTCTCAATCTGCGCCGTGAATCTCGTGTCACGCAAACTTCTTTCATCCGGCGCATCGGCGCGAGCCGTGAGCGGCCCTCGCTTGCTGTCCTGAATCCGAGGCAGGAGGAACGGGGAGGCGTTCATGGGCCGGGTGGGGAAGGTGAGCAGCACCCGACGACCGGAAGCGATCATCAGCCGCGTTTGTGCTGTCGGTGCGGTCGCTGTTATCGCAATGGTCGTGATAGCGCTGGTTGGCGGGGAGGCGGCGGCAACCGCAGCCGTTGCCGGCGTCGGAGGAATCGTCGGCGCGCTCGTCAGGCTGGCCAACCGATACCTCTGCCTAGTGGACCGGCATCGGTGAGGAATTACCGCAGCCGTCGGGAAATCAGGCTGCGGGTGGCCGGGCTGAGCTGAGCGCCGATGAAGTCGTTCAGCTTCTCCGGGTCCGGCGCGAACCGCTGCGCCTCCTCGAGTTCCTCCCAGGTGTCGTAGTCGCATGGATTGCCCGCCGTCACGACCCCGATGCCGTGCATGCGGGCCGCCGTCGCGACCTCGTCGACATCGTGTTTCAGCGCGGCCGCCTTGTCTGGAGGGATGTAGAACAGGACGTACGAGCGGGTGGCCGCCCGGCGATGCGCCAGCGCCTCGTAGACCGCCTGCACGTTGACGGCGCTTGGGGACTTGATCTCAAAAGTGTTCACGTCGAGGTGTTTTCCCGGCACGTACTCGAACGTCCGCACCTCGACCGTGGTGATGTCCGACCGCGTCCAGATGCCGTCCGGTCGGCTGCCGCCGAGCGCCGTGATCTCCACCGCGAGCAGGTCCTGGCGGTGCTCCTGCGCCCAGTCACGCTCGATCACCGCCCGCATCGGCTCGTACAGGCTCAGTTCGTTGGTGATGGCCGCCTCGATCGTCTCGGTGTCCGGCGCCCCATGCTGGACGACCACGGCGAGCCGGTCAGCGTCGGCCGACTGCTCTGGTTGGGCCCGGCGGACCACACCGCCTCGCCCTCGGCCCCGGGCGACCAGGCCCCGGTCGACGAGCCCGTCGCGTGCCACGAAGTAACGGTTCCGGTTCCACTTCAGATACTGACGGAGGGACGGGTTGCTGACCGCCGACCCGTCCGTGGGTAACGCGTTGAACAGGGCGCACTCGTCGTCGGGGAGCGACGACAGGTCCGGGGCCGTCATCCCTCGACGGTATCGACGCCGTCCCATGGCTGGCAATGGGACCGCGAAGCGCTGAGTAGGGTGTTTGCGCAGATTACTGGATGTCGATCGGCGGAGGCGGTCTACTCGGTGGCCGCCGCGGAGTACCTGTCCACCTGCTTGCCGAGGAGGTCAGCCACCACGTCGGCGTCGGCGCTCACGACGCCGGCTGTGCCGGTGGAGACGAGAGTAGGTCCGACGAGGGCGAAGCCTTGCAGCGCGGTAGCGCCCTGCAGTGCGATGCGTACGCCGAGGCTCCTGTCGCCGATCTCGGGAAGGTTCATCAGGGCATACGTGACCTTCTGGCCATCGGACGTGTCCTTGCGACAGGTCTCCAGCGTCTTCGCCATCTTGTCGAACGACGCCTTGGCCTGCTCGGGGCTCGCGTACTGCCGCAGGCTGACCAGGATCAGCTGGGCGCTCAGTCCGCCGCCCTTCTGGTATGACTTGGACACTCTGATCTTGGCGGTGTAGGGCTGCCGGTAGTTGCAGAACGTCTTGTCGGTCTCGGAGTTGTCGGACTCGTCCTCGCTGTATCCGGTCGGCATGGCGTTGAGTGGCAGCAGGGCCTTCGCCAGACCGGCCCTGTCCAGAACCCGGTATGCCGGGGCAGTTGGTGACGCGGCCGGGGCGGGCGCGGTGCTTGGTGCTGGTGCCCCCGATCCGGCGGGCTGCGCCGGTGGCGATTCGGCGCCGCAGCCAGTGAGGGCAAGGAGGACGGTGATGGCAGCAGCCGCAGGACCGACTGTCAGAGCGCGAGGCATGAGCGTCCTTGCCTGGTGGGTCGACGAGAGCAGGAGGCCGGGCACAGTCGGAAGTGAGCCGGGCTCGGATCTCTCTCACCATAGGGCCGCCGACCGACAGTCTTCGGGCTTGCCCGGCAAATTCCGGCCGAGTGGGCAGCGCCAACCCCGATGACGACGAGTCCAACTGCCCGGTTGTCGTACCTGTGCGCTTCATTTGGACGTGAGCTAGTCGGTCCGTCCGTGGAGACGGATGACCCAGAGGGCAGAAGGAGGAAATGTGATCAGAGTGGACTGTGCGGTGGCCGACGCTGAGCGACTGGCCGGATATGCGGATGAGGTGCTGGGCCCTCCCACCACCTGGCGGCCGGCGCCGCCGGGCTACCCCGACAGCCTGGCGTTGTGCGTCATCGACGCCATCTGGTCCATCGGCGTTCGGTATGCGGGTGTCGAGAACGTCGTCGAACGCTATCGGACCTCTCGCCAGAGGGCGGGAGGTGATCCTGATCGGGACGGCCTCCCAGAGTTGCTGGAGCACTTCGAGCGGATCGGTGGGCCCGAGACGTTCGCGGCAGAGGTGAACAACCGGCAGAGGGTGTCGACGCATTCCGGCGCGGTGCTGAAGGCCGAGGCGGTGTACCAGGCGGCCCTGGGGCTGACAGAGGCGCAGGTGGGGACGTGCGAGGAATTGCGGGTCGCGGCGACCGGACCGCATCAGGCGCAGGTGAAGAACGCCTGGGTGGATGTGCCGGGCCAGGGCTCGGGCATCTCCTGGCGTTACCTGCTCATGCTGGTCGGCCTGCCTGGCGTCAAGCCGGACCGGTGGATCTGCCGATTCGTCGCGCGTGCGCTGGGGCGGGCGACGATCGTTCCGGACACTGCCGCGTGCCTGGTCGTGGAGAGCTCCAACCTGATGGGAGTGTCGCCAACGTCGCTGGATCACGAAATCTGGCGCTACGAACGCGGCATCCGCTGAGGGGCGCCGTCGAGGCGCGCCCTGGACTCGAACGAGTACCCTGCTCGTCATCGCGGTGAGGGTGCCGCCGACGCCGGTCGTACGATGTCGTCACCACCGGGTGGCGGCTCATGACTCCGCGGTGTTACCGATACGGTAAGGACCATGTCTTCGCCCGCCCCTGCGCCGCTGCTCCGGGAGTTCATCGACATCCCGGAGCGCACGAGCACGAGCGACTTCGTGCTCAAGCTCGCCGACAGTGTCGCCGACGCCGACGCCACCCTCCGCGACTACGTCGTCACGGAGCGGTTGCTGGCGAACTTCGACGAGGCGCTCGGGCTGATCCGCTCCGCGGTCGAGGGGCACGCCTCGAAGGCCGCCTACCTGCACGGCTCCTTCGGCTCGGGTAAGTCGCACTTCATGGCGGTACTGCACGCGCTGCTGCGCGGCGAGCCGGCGGCGCGCGGGCGGGACGAGCTGGCGCCGCTGGTCGCCAAGCACAGCGTCTGGCTGGACGGGCGGAAGTTCCTGCTCATCCCGTACCACCTGCTCGACGCCCGCTCGCTTGAGCAGCGGGTGCTCGGCGGCTACGTCGACCGGGTGCGGGCGCTGCACCCGGAGGCGCCGATCCCGGCGGTGCACCGCACCGACGCGCTGCTGGAGCAGGCCGCCTCGTTGCGGGAGAAGATCGGCGACGCCCAGTTCATCGCCGGGCTCCCCGGCGGCGACGTCGAGGACGAGTGGGGCGAGACCGAGGCGTTCTGGACACCGGAGCGGCTGGACCAGGCGTTCGCTGGCGCGTACAGCGACGAGCTGCGGCGCAAGCTCGTCAACGACCTGCTGACCAGCTGGAACAAGGGCTTCTTCAGCAACGCCCGGGAGGACGCCGAGGCGTTCATCTCGCTCGACCGGGGCCTGACCGAGATCAGCCGGCACGCGAAGGAACTCGGCTACCACGGCCTGATTCTCTTCCTCGACGAGCTGATCCTCTGGCTGGCCAACTCCATCGGCGACCAGCAGTTCGTCTCCCGCGAGATCCAGAAGATCACCAATTTCGTCGAGGGTGGCGACACCCGCCGGCCGATCCCCGTGATCAGCTTCATCGCCCGCCAGCGTGACCTGCGGGAGCTGGTCGGCGAGGAGGTCGTCGGCGCGAACGAGCTGAGCTACCAGGACACCCTCAACCTGGCCAGCGGTCGGTTCGACGTGATCAAGCTGGAGGACCGCAACCTCCCGGAGATCGCCCGCCGCCGTCTGCTCAAGCCCCTCAACCCCGAGGCCGGCGAGGCGATCTCGCGCGCCTTCGAGAGCACCACGAAGGTACGCCGGGAGGTGTTCGACACCCTGCTCGGCACCGACTCCGGCAGCGGCGCCGACATCGACGCGTTCCGCTCGACGTACCCCTTCAGCCCGGCCTTCATCTCCACGCTGGTGCACGTCTCCAGCGCTCTGCAGCGCTCCCGCACAGCCCTCAAGCTGATGCGGCAGCTCCTCGTCGACCGGCGGGAGACCCTGCGCCTGGGGCAGCTCGTCCCGCTCGGCGATCTCTACGACGTGATCAGCAGCGGCGGTGACCAGCCCTTCACCGAAAAGCTGAAGGCCGAGTTCGAGATGGCCCAGAAGCTGTACGACCTGAAGCTGCGGCCGCACCTGCTCGGCCAGCACGGGCTCGCCGAGGAGGACCTCGACGCGGCCCGCCGTGGCGGCCAGCTGAGCCCGGAGGTCGCGGGCCGGATCCGGGCCTTCACCGGCGACGACCGCCTGATCAAGACGCTGCTGCTCGCCGCCCTGGCGCCCAGCGTGCCGGCGCTGCGGAACCTCACCGGCCGGCGGCTCTCCGCGCTCAACCACGGCAGCATCACGAGCCCGATTCCGGGTGGTGAGGTTGCCCAGGTCAACCGCAAGCTCGCCGACTGGGCCGGCCAGTTCCCCGAGATCCGCATCGGGGAAGGCGACGATCCGGTGGTGTCGCTGGAGCTGGTCGGCGTCGACGTCGACAGCGTGCTCGCCACCGCGAAGCACTACGACAACGAGGGTGCGCGCAAACACATCGTCCAGCGTCTGCTCTGGCAGCAGCTCGGCGTGCCGTGGAGCGACTCGTTCTTCGCCGAGGCCCCGCTGAGCTGGCGCGGCAGCCGCCGCGTCATCGAGCTGGTGTACGGGAATGTCCGCGACCCGAACGACATCCGGGACGAGGCGTTCCATCCCGACGACCCGGATGGCTGGCGGTTGATCGTCGACTACCCGTTCGACGACGGCAGCCACGGGCCGGCCGACGACCGGCAGCGCGTCCAGGACCTGCTCACCCGGACCAACGCCCGTACCGTCTGCTGGATCCCGGCCGCCCTCACCGTGGAACGCCGCAACGAGCTGGGCAAGCTCGTCATCATCGACAAGCTGCTCGAGGGGCAGCGCTTCGACAGCCACGCCGAGCACCTCAACCCCGACGACCGGCGACGCGCGCAGGCCGCGCTCACCAACCAGCGCAGCGCGCTGCTGGCGAAGATGCAGGGCGTGCTGCGCCAGGCCTACGGGCTGGCGCAGAAGCAGCCCACCGACGTGCAGCTCGGCTTCGACGACCACCTCCAGTCACTGACCCGAGCGCTGGAGCCGAAGCTCCCGATGGGGGCCACCTTCAACGACGCGCTGCGCAGCATCGGTGACCAGATGCTGAGCCAGCAGTACCCGGCCCACCCGGACTTCGACCCGGACCGCAAGGGCGACCCGGTTCGACTCCAGGAGGTCAAGACCGTCTTCGGGTACGTCCAGCAGGCGGTCGAGTCGCCGGAGGGCCGGGTCGAGGTGGAACGGGCCCACCGGCAGATCATGCGACGGATCGCGAACCCGCTGAAACTCGGCACGATGCACGAGGCTGCGTTCGTCATCGAGGGGGAGTGGGCGCAGCACTTCCAGCAGAAGGCGGCCAGCGAGGGCATCACCGGCGAGCTGCGGGTCGCCGACCTGCTGCGGTGGATCGACGAGCCGAAGCCGCGCGGCCTCGACCCGATCGTCGCCCAGCTCGTGGTGGCGACCTTCGCCGAGCAGACCGACCGGGCGTTCTACCTGCACGGCAGCCCGGTCACGCCGGCCCCCGAGATCGGCAAGCTCACGGCCGACCACACGCTGCGCGAGGAGAGCCTGCCCAGCGAGGAGGACTGGGAGAAGGCGCGGGCACGGGCCGCGTCCATCTTCGGAGTTCACCAGCTCGGTCTGCGCCGTGGCCGACTGGTAGCCCTTTTCAGCCGGGACCTGAAGACGGCGGCGGCCCGGTACAAGGATGTTGCGCACACGCTGCTGAGCCGGCTCGAAGATCGGGCAGCGTGGCTTCAGCTCAGCCAGGAGACCGGACGGTTGCCCACAGCTCGTGCGGCGGCTGATCTTCTCGACGCGCTGGCGAATGCCGGTTCGGCGAAAGAGACGGTCGAACGGCTCGCGCATGCCGAACTGACTGGTCCGGCGGATCGGATGGGCAAGAGCATCAGCAGCGCGGGCGAGGTGTCGAGCGCGTTGGCTGCCGCGCCCTGGGACAACTTCGAGATCGTCGCCGGTCTGGCGGAACCCCACGCCGCCAGGGCGGCGGCGATCCTGGACGCGGTTCGTCGTGCCGCTCAGGCGGACGAGCTGACGGCTCCGCTCGCTCCGGCCCTTCGTCGCGCGCAGAGCGATGCGACTGCGCTGCTTCGGGTGGTTGCTGGCGGTGGCTCGGGTGGCGGGTCCGGCGGTGGTGCCGGTGAGGGCTCTCGCAGCGGCGGCGGATCGTACGGTGGCTCCGGCTCCCGTTCCGGCGGTGACGACACGACGGCGGGAGGCACCCGACAGGTGCGGGCCAGTGGACTGGACGAAGCCCTGGCAGACCTTCGCAAGTTCGCGGAAGCGCACGGCGACGCCACCATCGAGGTGAGCTGGAGAATCGTGCAGTGACGGAGGTAGCAACTGCTACGCAGGCGCTGCGGATCAGCCCGGCGGCCCTGGCTCAGAAGGTGGCGCAGCAGCTCGACCGGCACCGCAACGGTGAGGCGTACCCGGTCATGGTGGTCCGTGCGGAGCCGGCGTGGCCGCACGACCCGGTGTTGCCGTTGCCCGGCGGGCGCCAGGTCCGCGTCGTACCGTGCGTCTCGCCGCTCGCCGTATGGGACCACCTCGTCGCCGACCGTGGGGACGAGGTGCTGGTGCTGCTCACCGACATCCCCGAGTCCCGCCTCGGGCCTGGGGTACGCAGCCGGATCTTCCGGCAACAGGTGATCACCGTCGAGCCATGGGATCTTGTCGTCGGTGCATTTGGTGCGCAGGTGTCGGACATCGCCCTGGAGCGGGAGCGGTGGGCCGGGCAGGCGCTGCTCGACGCCATGCCGCCCGGCGGTTGGCCCCGGCTCACCACCAAGGTGCTCAGCCGGGACGTCGCCCTCCGTCACCTCGCCGCTGTCCGGCTCGGCTTGACCCGCCGGGGGAACGATCCGGACGACCTGGACGTGCCGACTCTGCTGCGATGGAGCGTCGAACCGGCTTCCGTCGAGGCATTCACCCTCCTCGGGCAGGACGAGCGGGACGGCCTCGCCCGCTGGCTGGTCGAGCAGTTCGGTCGGCCGGCCCGGGCGCTGTTCGCCCTCGTCGACGTCGGGCGCGGCACGGATGCGCTGCCGTTGGGCCTGCTGTGCGACGCGCTCTGGGCCATCGACACCCCCGACGCCGTACGGGCCCAGGGGCGCGTCGACCAGTACTTCGGCGGCCTGAACGACGACGCCACCGTACGGGGGCTCGCGACCGCCGCCGTTCAGGTGATCGGCGCGATGGTGAGCGACCGGGACGCGGGCGTCCGGCGGCAGGGGCGGGCCGTCCTGGACCGGGCCGAGCAGCTGCTGATCCAGTTCAACGCGGCCGACAGCGCCGGTCACAGTCGTGTCCTGCGTACGGGTTTCACCCGCCGGATCGGCGAGGCGGCTGCTGCGCTTGTCGCCGGTCTGGCAAACCCCAGCGACCCGGCTCTGGACGCGGCGGTCGACCGGCTTGCCGGACACCTGCTGGCCGAGGAGGAGGCGGACCGGGTACGGCGGGTGCGGATGGCCCAGCGGGTCGTCCGGTGGCTCGGTACCACGGTCGAGCCGCCCGCCAGCGTCGCCGACGGAGTGCAACGGCAGATGGCCGAGTGGGGCTGGGTCGATCTGGCGCTCAGCCATGTCTGGGCCGGCGAGGACGTCCAGCCCGAGCTGCAGCACGCCTTCCGTGAGGTTTACGAGCGGGCGCAGCAGCGGCGCCGGGAGCTCGACGGCGCCTTCGCGAACCGGCTCGCGGCCTGGGCCACCGCCGGACCGGGTAACGACGGTGGTCTCCTCACGGTCGAGAACCTGTTGCCCCGGGTCGTGGACCCGCTGCTCCAGGAAAACCGGCCGGTGCTGCTGGTCGTGCTCGACGGCATGAGCGCGGCAGTCGCCGTCGATCTGGCCGACGAGCTGTCCCAGCACTGGGTGGAGTACGACCCGTTGGCCGGTGGCGGCACCGCCCGACGCCGCGGAATTGCGGCGGCGTTGCCCACCCTAACGGCTGTCTCCCGGACCTCGCTCTTCGCCGGTGCCCTGCGCGCCGGCACCCAAGCCACGGAGAAGCAGATCTTCGAGAAGGGACGGTGGGGCGGCGACGCCCGGATCTTCCACAAGGGGCCGGCTCGGGGCGGCGCCGGTGAGGTGCTTGCCGGCGAACTCACCGACGCGATGGCGAGCGGGGCACGCCTGGTCGCCGTAGTGATCAACACCGTCGATGACTCGCTGGCCCACGGCAGGGAAGGTGACGAGGCCGGCTGGCAGCTGAGCGATCTCGGCTTCCTGCGTAGCCTGCTGGACCTCGCCCGGTCGTCGGGGCGGGCCGTCATCATCACCAGTGACCACGGTCATGTTCTCGAGCGGGGCGGAGAGCTGGTCAAGGCCAGCGATGCCGCCTCCGCCCGGCACCGGACCGGTCCCGGCCCGGCGGGTCCGGGCGAGGTCGAGCTCAGCGGCCCCCGCGTCGTGGCCGAGGAGAACCGGATCATCGCGCTCTGGGACCCGCTGCGGCGCTACCGTCCCACGAAGGCCGGCTACCACGGGGGAGCGTCGCTCGCCGAGGTGACCATCCCGCTGCTGGCCTACCTGCTGCCCAACGCCGCTGACGTGCCAGACGGCTGGGCACCGGTGGAGGTGCGCCGACCCCGGTGGTGGCAGGCGGCCGAGCCGGTGGCCGACGCCGCGCCTGCGCCGGTCCCCACCCCGAAGCCTCGGCGTAAGGCACCGGTCGTCGCGGGCGAGACGGCGCTGTTCGACGTACCAGAGGTGACGTCGGCTCCCGTCGCGGCGCCGGCGGCCGGCGATGATCTGGTGAAGGCGCTGCTTGCCTCCGACATCTTCAAGGCGCAGCACAGTTTGACCCCGCGCAAGCTGGATCTCGGCAAGGTGGAGGCGGCACTGCAGGCGCTCGTCGACGCCAAAGGGGTGCTTTCGCTCGCCGTGTTGGCCCAGCAGGCCGGCGAATTGCCCGCGCGGGCGGGTGGCTTCGTCGCGACCCTGCAGCGGATCTTCAACGTCGACAACTACCCGGTGCTGTCCTTGATCGATGACGGACGCACCGTCCGGCTCGACGTGTCGCTGCTGCGGACCCAGTTCGGCCTGCGGCAGGGTGCCGCGTGAGCGCGGTCAGTCCGGCGCGGCGCCGCGAGGTCGTCGATGCCCTGCGGCGCGGTGCCGTGCCGTCGGCCGGGCTGGACCTCCTCGCCGTCGGGCTGGATCGGTTCGTGACCTCGATCGGCGAGGATCTGGAGAGGGTCGCTGCCGGCGGCTCGGTGTTCAAGGCGATCCGTGGCGAGTACGGCTCCGGCAAGACGTTCTTCACTCGCTGGATCGCCGAACGGGCCAAGCGGGCCAACCTCGCCACTGCGGAGGTGCAGATCTCGGAGAACGAGACACCGCTGCACAGGCTGGAGACCGTCTACCGGCGGCTGACCGAGCGCCTGACCACCGCCACGTTCCCGCCGAGCGCGCTGCGGCCGGTGGTCGACAGCTGGTTCTACGCGCTTGAGGAAGACGTCCTCGCCGCCGGGGAGGTGCCGCCCGACGACGCCGAGGCGCTCGACCGGGCTGTGGGAGTCCTGCTCGAGCAGCGGCTTGCCACTGTCAGCCGCAGCGCGCCTGCCTTCGCGGCCGCCCTTCGCGGTTACCGGATCGCGAGTCTCGCGGGCGAGGCGGCCACGGCGGACGCCGTGCTCGCCTGGCTCGGCGGTCAGCCGCACGTCGCAGCGTCCGCCCGCCGCGTCGCCGGTGTGCGAGGCGATCTCGACCACTTCGCGGCGCTCAGCTTCCTGCAGGGGTTGCTTGCGGTGCTGCGTGACAGCGGTCATCCCGGACTGCTGCTGGTGTTGGACGAGGTGGAGACGCTGCAGCGAGTCCGGTCGGACGCCCGGGACAAGGCGTTGAACGCGCTGCGTCAGTTGATTGATGAGGTGCACTCCGGCCGGTTCCCGGGCCTGTACCTCGTCATCACCGGCACCCCGGCCTTCTACGAGGGCCCTCAGGGCGTCCAGCGGCTCGCGCCGCTCGCGCAGCGGCTCGCGGTCGACTTCACCACGGATCCGCGCTTCGACAACCCGCGTGCGGTGCAGGTCCGGCTGCCCGGCTTCACCGTCGACTCGTTGGTCGAGCTGGGCGGCCGGGTGCGGGACCTGTACGCGGACGGGTCGGCGGCGCCCGAGCGGGTGAAGGCTCTGGTCGACGACGCGTACCTGGGGGAGTTGGCCCGGGCCGTCGCCGGTGGTCTGGGCGGCAAGGTGGGGGTGGCGCCGCGGCTGTTCCTCAAGAAGCTGGTGGGGGATGTGCTCGACCGGGTGGACCAGTTCGCCGAGTTCGACCCGCGGCAGCACTACGCGCTGACCTTGTCCGCCACCGAGATGACCGACGTGGAGCGCAACGCGACCAGGGCAGACGAGATTGCCTTGGACCTGTAGGAGAGTCAGATGCTGACGGGCGCCGAGCTGTTGCATCCAGTCGTCCTGCACCATGTGGTGAACTCGCTGCAGTGGCCGGGACTCCGGCCGCTGCAACTGGCGGCGGTGCGGCCGCTCCTCGACGGGGAGGACGCCCTGCTCCTCGCGCCCACCGCCGGCGGCAAGACGGAGGCGGCCATGTTTCCGTTGCTGTCGCGGATGGCGCACGAGAACTGGTCCGGCACCTCCGTGCTCTACGTCTGCCCGCTCAAGGCCCTGCTGAACAATCTCCTGCCTCGGCTGGAGACCTACACCGGCTGGCTGGGAAGACGGGCGGCCCTCTGGCACGGCGACGTGACGATGGGCCGGCGCCGGAAGATCCTCCGTGAGCGGCCGGACGTCCTGCTGACGACACCCGAATCCCTGGAGTCGATGCTGGTCAGCAGCGCCGTCGACCACGACGAGTTCTTCCGTGGCGTGCGGGCGGTCGTCGTGGACGAGGTGCACGCCTTCGCCGGCGACGACCGGGGCTGGCACCTCCTGGCCGTGCTGGAACGGCTCAGCCGGGTCGCCGGTCAGCCGATCCAGCGGGTCGGGCTCTCCGCGACCGTCGGTAATCCCGATGCGCTGTTGGCCTGGCTTCAGGGATCTGGTCGCGAGCGACGGCCCGCCCGCGTCGTCGCGCCCGAGGTGGCGTCGGCCTCGGCCGTTACTGCCTCTCGACCGGCTGGCGAGGTCGAGTTGGACTATGTGGGCTCGGTGCACAATGCGGCGAAGGTGATCGCCGCACTGCACCGAGGTGAGAAGCGCCTCGTGTTCTGCGAATCCCGGGCACTGGTCGAGGAGCTTGGTCAACGGCTCCGGGCGCTCGACGTCACGACCTTCCTGTCGCACGCTTCGCTGTCGATGGAGGAACGGCGCCGCGCGGAGGAGGCGTTCGCGCAGGAACGCGACTGCGTCATCGTCGCCACCAGCACTCTCGAACTCGGTATCGACGTCGGAGATCTCGATCGGGTGATCCAACTCGACGCTCCGCGCAGCGTCGCGGCCTTCCTGCAGCGGATCGGCCGGACCGGCCGCCGTCCCGGCTCATCCCGGAACTGTCTCTTTCTCGCACTGGATGGTGACGGACTCCTTCAGGCGGCCGGACTGCTTCACCTCTGGGCTCAGGGCTGGGTGGAGGAGGTCCTGCCGCCGCCGGAGCCCCGGCACATCGTCGCCCAGCAGATGCTCGCGCTCTCGCTGCAACAGCACCGGCTGGGAGACCAGCTCTGGCGGCACGAGTGGAACAACTTGCCGCCCTTCGACAGGTCCGCCGAGGTCATCGTGCGTCACCTCGTGGACCAGGGTTACCTCGACTCGGACTCCGGCATGCTCTTCATCGGCCCGGAAGCGGAGGCGCGCTTCGGCCGACGGCACTTCATGGACATGTTGGCGGTGTTCACCGCGCCGCCCCAGTTCACCGTGCTGTCCGGTCGTACCGAGATCGGTCGTACCGACCCGGCGCTGCTGACCGCGAAGGTGCAGGGGCCGCGGCTGCTGTTGCTCGGCGGACGCAGTTGGCGGGTCACCTACATCGACTGGAAGCGCCACCGGTGCTTCGTGGAGCCGGTGGAGAGCGGGGGCAAGGCGCTCTGGATGACCGGCGGCGTGCCGCAGGGGCGGTCGTACCGGATGCTCCGGGCCATGCGGGACGTGCTGCTCGGTGCTGACCCGCCGGTCGCGCTCACCGCCCGCGCCACCAACCGCATGGCAGGTCTGCGCGAGGAATTCGCTTCGCTGGTGCACCCGGGCGGGACGCTGGTGGTCCGGGAGAGTGACGGCGAGGTGCGCTGGTGGACCTGGGCCGGGTTCCGCGCGAACGCCACCTTGATCTCCACGTTCAGCGAGTTGGCCGATCCGACCCAGCGGTACGACGACGCCTCGATCCGCCTTCGGCCCGACCTGAGCCGCGAGATGCTCCGGGCCGGGCTCGCTGACGCGGCTGGTCGGATGTGCCTGCCGGATGTCAACGACAAGGCCCTGGATGGCCTCAAGTTCAGCGCCGCGCTGCCGCATCGGCTCGCCGTCGCGACCCTGGCCTCCCGACTTGCCGACCTGCCGGCGGCGGAGGCGGTGCTCGCCGAGTCGGTACGGCTCACGTACCTGGCATAGCGTCGCGAATATCCGGCGCGCCAGCTGTCGTCGCCAGGGCGCGAGCCATCGACGCAACGTCATTTATGGATGTTCGGATGGTGCCGAGCACCACTGTGGCCTGGTCGGATGGCGGGAACGGACAACGCCGTTCGACGACAGGAGGGACCGTGCGCACACCATCCCGTGCGTTGACGGGGACCACCGCGCTGCTACTCGCGGCCGCGCTGGTCCTGACCGCAGGAGCTGGCGGCCAGGCGGCACCCCGGGACGAGAACCCCACCCAGGCGGCGCCCGCGCACCTGCCGGGCGACATCCACGACAGCAAGACTAGGGACAACCGGCACGGGCGGATCGCCCCCACCGGTCGGCAGCGGGACCGCGCCGCCGCGCTCGGCGCCCGCGTCCGCTGGACCGACTTCGGCACCCCCGCCGCGCTGACCTCGACCGGCCGGCCGCTGGCCGGCGGCCTGCCCACCGACCCGGCCGCCGCGGCGCGGGCGTACGTGGCCGCCAACCGGGACCTGCTCGGGTTGACCGCCGATGGTGCCGCCGCCCTGGAGCAGTTGACCGTCGCGCCGATGGGCGAGGGCGCGACCGTGCTGTTCCGGCAGCGCTTCGGTGGCCTGCCGGCCGCGGTGGACGGCGTCCTCGCGGTCGGCGTACGCGACGGCGCGGTCTGGCACGTCAGCTCGTCCCTGGCCCGGGACGGCGGCACCCCGGCGCCGGCCACGGTCACCGCCGAGCAGGCGCGGCGGGCCGCGGCGGCCGACGCCGGCCTGACCGACCCGGTGGTCCTGCGTACCTCGCTGGTCGCGGTGCCGACCGCCGACCGGGGGCCGCGGGCCGCGTACGAGGTGGTCCTCGGCGCGGACGTCGCCGGCGACCCGGCGGCCTACGCCAGCTACGTGGACGCCCGGGACGGCACCGTGCTGGTCCGCGAGGACCTGGTCGACCACGACTCCGACAACCCGTCCTGGGAGGTCTTCCCGAACTCGCCGTTGGTGGACAAGTCCTCCACCGACACCCGGGTGCGCTGGTGCGCCACGCCGGCCGCCGGCTGCGCCGAGGTGGTCGGCGTGCCCGGCTCGCCGGCCTGGGACGTGGACCCGGTCACCGGGGCGTCCACCGCCACGACGAACGGCAACAACGCGATCGCCGTGCAGAACTGGTTCAGCAACGACTCGCGCAGCGTGGGCACCGAGACCGCCACGCCGCGTCCCGACCGGAATTACGCGTACCCGTGGACGAACCAGTGGTACGAGCAGAAGTGCAGCCCGGACACCTTCACCTCGCCGCAGGCCAACGACATCGATGCGGCCCGGGCGAACCTGTTCGCGATGCACAATCGGATGCACGACTGGTCGTACCACCTGGGCTTCACCGAGGCGACCTGGAACCTGCAGCGGGACAACCTCGGCCGCGGTGGGCTCGGGAACGACGCCGAGCAGGGCAACGCCCAGGCCGGCGGGGTCAGCGGCGGCCCGCCGAACTTCGCCGCCCGGGACAACGCCAACCAGATCACCCCGCCGGACGGCGTCGCCCCGACCACCAACATGTACCTGTGGCAGCCGATCGCCGGCTCCTTCTACGCGCCCTGCGTCGACGGTGACTTCGACATGTCGGTCATCGCCCACGAGTACGGCCACGCGATCAGCAACCGCATGATCGCCGGCCCGAACGCCGGGGTCAGCTCCCCGCAGGGGATGAGCGAGAGCTGGTCGGACCAGCTCGCCATGGAGTACCTCTACGAGCACGGGTACGCGGCGCCGGGCCGGCGCGGCTTCACCATCGGCGAGTACACCACCGGCGACCCGGACGCGGGCATCCGCAACTACAACATGAGCGACAGCCCGCTCAACTACAGCGCGATCGACTACGACTTCGTCGGCCTCCAGGTGCACGCCTCCGGTGAGGTGTGGAGCGCCACCAACGCCGACATCCGGGCCGCCATGATGCGCCGCTACGGCGCGGGCGACGCGGCCCTGCAGAAGTCCTGCGCCGCGGGGACCACGCCGGTGACCGCCTGCCCGGGCAACCGGCGCTGGATCCAGCTGGTCTTCGACTCGTTCCTGCTGACGGCGGTCAGCCAGGTCAGCATGGTCGACGCCCGGGACGCGATGCTCGCCGCCGACCGGCTCCGGTTCGACGGGGCCAACCAGGACCTGCTCTGGAACGCCTTCGCCGCTCGCGGCCTGGGCGAGAGCGCGGCCAGCGCCGGCAACGCCGACGTCAACCCGACGCCGAGCTTCGCCTCCCCGTACGCGGACGAGGCGACGGTGACCTTCCGGCCGGTCGACGACGGCGTGGCCGTGCCGGGGGCGCAGCTGTTCGTGGGCCGCTACCAGGCCCGGGCCGTGCCGGTGGCCGACAGCGATCCGGCCACCCCGCTCACCGACCAGGTCCGCCTGGTCCCCGGCACGTACGAGTTCGTGGTCCGCGCCCCGGGCCACGGGCACGTCCGGGTCGGCCCGGTCACCGTCACGGCCGGCCAGGTCCGCGACCTGCCGGTCCAGGTACGCCCCAACCTCGCCTCCACCGCCGCCGGCGCGACGGTCAGCGGGGACGGGATCAACCTGGCCCGGATCGCCGACGACGACGAGGCCACCAACTGGGCCTCGGTGGGCAGCCCGGTCGCCGGCCGGCAGGTCACCGTCGACCTGGCCGGCGGCGCCCAGCAGGTCCGCCGGGTGCAGGTCAGCGCGATGCTCCGGCCGCCGGTCACCGGCGACCCGGACGCCGGGACGCAGAGCCGGTTCTCCGCGCTGCGCCAGTTCCGGGTCCTCGCCTGCGCGGCGACGGACGGGGTGGACTGCACCGACCCGGCGAACTTCCGGCTGGTCTACACCAGCCCGGCGGACGCCTTCCCGTCGGTGGCGCCCCGGCCCCGGGCGCCGGAGCTGATCATCCGGTCCTTCGACATCCCCCGTACGAAGGCGACCCACCTGCGGGTCGAGGTGGTCACCAACCAGTGCACCGGCGCGCCCGACTACGCCGGTGAGCAGGACGCCGACCCGCGCGCGGCGACGGACTGCGCCACCGCCAGCCGGCAGGCGAACAACGTACGGATCGCCGAGTTCCAGGCGTTCGCCCAGTAGCCGACCGGGGTGGGGGGGGGGGGGGCCCCCCCCGCCCCCCCCCCCCCCCCCCGCCCGCGCCGCCGCGAGAAAGAAAAATTGGCGGGGGGGGGGGGGGGGCCCCCGCCCGGCCGGTACCCCCACCG